>NZ_DASUSQ010000084.1:0-149926 GCF_036375055.1 Umezawaea sp. | reverse complement strand
GGGGCGCCGGGACCGGCGCCCCACGGCTAGGCCAGGTCGGACAGCCACTGCTCCACTCCCGCGACGTGCACCGTGGTCCAGGAGCGGGCGAGTTCGGTTTCCCGCAGCGCCAGCGCGTCCACGATCGCCCGGTGCTCGGCGATGGTGCGCTCGGCCGCGCCCGCCTGCGCTATGCCGCGCCAGATCCGCACGCGGACGGTCGGGCCCGCGAGGGTGTCCAGCAGCTGGGCCAGGTAGGCGTTGCCGGAGCCGCGGGCGATGGCGCGGTGGAACTCCAGGTCGTGCTCGACCAGTTCCTCGACCGACTTCGCGTTCTCGCCCGCGTCGCACATCGCTCGGAGGACGGCGACCTCCTCCGGGGTGATCCGCTGGGCGGCGAGCGCGGACGCCGCCGGTTCGAGGATCCGCCGCACCTGGAGGACCTCCAGGACCGAGTCCTCGCCGCGGTGCAGGTCCAGCACGAACGACAGGGCTCCGAGGAGGTCGTCCGCGCGCAGGCTGGAGACGTACGTCCCGTCGCCCTGCCGCACGTCGAGCACTCGGACGAGTGACAGGGCCTTGACGGCCTCGCGGAGGGAGTTCCGCGACAGTCCCAGCCGCTCAGCCAGGTCCGCTTCGCGCGGAAGGCGGTCGCCCGGCTTCAGCTCCCCGCTCACGATCATCTCTTTGACACGCAGGATCGCGTCGTCCGTGACTGCCACGGCACCCTCGACTCGGTAGTAGACCTCGGATGTCTGGTGTCCAGTATGAGACATCGGTGTGGGGTCCGCGTGGTCCAGCCATGGCGATCTTTCACTCAGTGATGGTCTAATTGGTTATCTTTCGACCGAGCGTGACTAAACCAGTGCTTTGCCGCCATAATGGTCTGGACCATTTGAGGAGGGACCTTGGACACGGTTGTCGCAGCCCCGCGAGCACTACTCGGTCGCACCATCACCGGTCCCGCCTACGTGCGAATCCGGGCCGGGCGCATCGTCGAGGTGGTCGCCGGTGAACCGCCGGTGGGCGCCGAAGTGCTGGCCGACGGACTGCTCACGCCCGGTCTGGTGGACATCCAGATCAACGGGGCGGTCGGAGTCGACTTCGCCGAAGTGGACACCGCGAGCATGAGGGTCGTCGCCGAAGCGCTGCCGCAGACCGGGGTCACCCGGTTCCTGCCCACGCTGATCACGGCGCCCGTGCCGGTGGCCATCCGGCAGGCCCGCGCGGTGCTGGCCGCCTCCGCGGCCCTGCCCGAGGGCGTGGGAGCCCGGCCGCTCGGCGTGCACTTCGAGGGGCCTTTCCTGTCGCCCAAGAGGCCGGGGGTGCACGACCCGGCGCTGATGGTCGAACCCGGCGTCGAGGAGATCGACCAGCTCCTGGCCGACGAGACCCTGCGGCGGGCGTTGCGGATGGTGACGCTCGCGCCCGAGCAGCCCGGCGGGATGGAGGCCGTGCGACGGCTGTCCGAGGCCGGGGTCCTGGTCGCCGTCGGGCACAGCGACGCCACGGGGTCGCAGACCCGCGCGGCGGCCGACGCCGGTGCGCGGATGGTCACGCACCTGTTCAACGCGCAGCGCCCGCTGGGCCACCGCGAGCCGGGCGTGCCCGGCGTGGCGCTGGTGGACGAGCGCTTCACCCTGGGGTTGATCGCGGACCTGGCCCACGTGGGTCCCGACGTGTGCAGGCTGGTGTTCAACGCCGCCGGGCACCGGGTCGCCCTGGTCACGGACGCGGTCGCCGCGGCCGGGATGCCGCCGGGCCGCTACCAGCTCGGCGGGGCCGACGTGCTGCTCACCGAGGACGGCGTGCCCCGCTCGCCCGAGGGCACCATCGCGGGCAGCGCCCTGACGCTGGACCGGGCCGTGCGGAACATCGTGTCGGTCGGCGTGGACGTGGCCGACGCCCTGGCCTCCGCGACGATCATCCCGGCCGAGGCCATCGGTGAGTCGGGGCTCGGGCGGCTGGCGCCCGGCGCCGTGGCCGACCTGGTCTGGTGGGACGAGGACCTGAACCCCCGGAAGGTGTGGGTGGACGGGCGGGTGGTGTTCGACGCCGACGCGGGCGCCGTGGTGGCCGCGGCCGTGGGGTACGCGACCGCCGGTCAGTGAGCTCCGCCCTCACGGGGCCTGGTGACCTCGGGGTCGCCAGGCCCCCGTTTCGTCGCGGGCCTCCCGGCTCGAACGACGAGGGCGGGGCCTCCACCGGAGACCCCGCCCTCGTCGGTGCGCTCAGCGGGTGCGGGTGACCTTCTTCAGACCCCTCGGGCTGTCCGGGTCGCCGCCGCGGGCCAGCGCCAGGCCGTGGGCGAGGCTCTGGATCGGCAGGATCTCCAGGATCGGGGCCACCTCCTCGGCGGTCTCCGCCACCGGGATGCGCAGGGCCGCCGACACCTTGTCGGCCGCCGACCCCACGGCCAGCACGTCCGCGCCGCGCCCGTGGACCACGTCCAGGACCTCGTGCAGGGCGTCGCCTCCCTTGCCGGTGCTGGTCACCGCCAGGACGGCCGTCTCGCCGTCCACGGCGGCCACCGGACCGTGCAGGAGGTCCGCGCCCGAGTAGGCGCGGGCACCCAGGTAGCTGGTCTCCGCGAGCTTCAGCGCGGCCTCCAGCGCGGTCGGCAGCGAGAAGCCCCGGCCCGTGGTGAGCACGCGGTCCACGAAGCGGTAGCGGCGCACGGCCTCGGTCACCGCGTCGGTCGAGGCGTCGAGGGTGGACCGGGCGAGGTCGCCGAGGTTCGCCGCGTGCTTCCCGTCGCCGCCGCGGATGGCGTCGAAGAGCAGGTACAGGGCCAGGAGCGTCGCCGAGTAGGTCTTGGTCGCCGCCACCGCGTGCTCCACGCCCGCGCCGACGTCCACCGAGAGTTCCGCCGCGCCGTTGAGCGGGGAGTCCGAGGTGTTCGTGACGGCCACGGTCAGCGCGCCCTGCGCGCGGGCCGCCTGGGTGACCTCCAGGAGGTCCGGGGAGCCGCCGCTCTGGCTGACCGACACCACGAGCACGTCGCGCAGGTCGGGCTTGCCGCCGTAGAGCGTGGTGGTGGACGGGGAGACCAGGCCTGCCGGGAGTTGCAGCAGGACCTCGGTGAGGTACTTCGCGTAGAGGGCGGCGTGGTCGCTGGAGCCCCTGGCCGCGAAGAGGACGAACCGGGGTGCGCGCTCGCGGACCACCGCCGCGACCTCGGCGATCTCCGCGCGCCGCTCGATGAGGCCGGAGAAGATCGCCGGTTGCTGCGCGATCTCCGCTGCCATGTGCCTGCCGGGCTGCTGCTCGGTCATCCCAATAAACCCCTGTCAGGTGGTCGAGAGGCGGCTGGAGGCGATGCGCTCTGCCGCGGCGCGCAGGCACACCCGTGAACCGCCGTGGGTGTTCACGCGGGCGACTGTGCCCAGGTCGGGGCCGGGCACGCCGGTTTCGACGTGCACTAGGTCCAGACCAATTTTAAGCATGTCGGTGACCAGATCGCGAGCCCAGGCGTGGCGGTGGGCCTCCCGCGTCACCACGATCACGGTCCTGCCGTCGGCCACCCCGGCGATCTGCTCGGCGCTCGCCGAGGCCGTGGCCAGCACTTCCGTTCCGTCGAGGAGGTCGGTCAGGTACGGGCCGAGACCCCACGGCACCTCGCCGACGGCTTCGGACGGTGCCACGACCAGGTCGACCACCAGCACTGGACCGGTAATGACCAGTTCACCGGTCACCTCGACTGCCCTGCGGGCCGCCAGCAGCCCGATCTCGGCGTCGTGGCCCTCGACCTGCGCGGGCGGGGCGCCCAGCGCCGCGGTGCGGGCCGCGGCCTCCTCCAGGCGCTCGCGGGACAGCTCACCCGCCTCCACGGCGGCCACGATGCTGTCGACCAGCCGCTGGAGGCCGTCGTCGTCCAGCGGCTCGCCACCGAGGCAGAGGGCGTCCACACCCGCGGCCAGCGCCCGCACGGAGCCCTGGGCGAGGTCGCCGCCCACGGCCTTCATGTCCAGGCCGTCGGTGATGATCGCGCCGGTGAAGCCCAGCTCGTCGCGCAGGACCGCGACGGCCTTCGGGTTCAGGGTGGCCGGGGCCTCGCCCCACTCCGGGACGACCAGGTGGCCGGTCATGATCGAGCGGACACCGGCCGCGACGGCCGCGCGGAACGGCACCAGCTCCACCGCGTTCAGCTCCGCGACGGTCCTGGGCAGCACCGGCAGTTCCCGGTGCGAGTCGGCCGTGGAGGCGCCGTGGCCGGGGAAGTGCTTGGCGCACGCCGCCACGCCGTAGACCTGCTGGCCCTCCACGAACGCCGCCACGTGCTCGCCCGAGACGACCGGGTCCGAGCCGAACGCCCGGACGCCGATGATCGGGTCGTCCAGGGTGAGCACGAGGTCCGCCGAAGGCGCCAGGTTGACCGTGACGCCGCAGGCCGCCAGGCGGGCGCCGATGCTGGCCGCCACCTGCCTGGTCAGGTCCACGTCGCCGGTGGCGCCCAGCGCGTGGTTGCCCGGCACCTCCGAGCCCTTGCCCGCGTCCAGGCGGGTGACGTCCCCGCCCTCCTCGTCGATGCCGATGACCACGTCGCCGCGCGCCGCGCGCAGCTGCGCGTTCAACGCGGTGACCTGCTCGTCGTCCACGACGTTGCGGCCGAACAGCACGACGCCGCCCAACCCGCCGGTCACGCGCTCGAGCAACCAGTCCGGAGCGGTGGTCCCGTGGAAACCCGGTAGCAGTACGGCGGCCGCGAGCCGGTGCAGCGACATGCGCTCTCTATCCCTTCACGGCACCGGCGGTGACACCGGTGACCATCTTCCGCTGGACGATGAGGAAGAACACGAGCACGGGCACGGTGAACAGGGCGGACGCGGCCATCGCGCCGCCCCAGTCGGTGCCGAACGCGGACTGGAAGCCGCTCAGCCACACGGGCAGGGTCTCCTTGTCCTCGGCGCGGACCATGACCTTGGCGAACAGGAACTCGTTCCACGCCGTGATGAACGCGAACACCGACGTGGCCACGAGGCCGGGGCCGAGCAGCGGCAGCGTGACGCGCCGGAACGCGCCCCACCGGCCGCAGCCGTCGACCATCGCGGCCTCCTCCAGCTCGATCGGGATGCCGTTCACGAAACCGCGCAACGTCCACGCGCAGAACGGCAGCGTCACCGCGAAGTAGATGAGGACCAGCGACGACAGCTGCTCGTAGAGGCCGAGGTCGCGCATCATCAGGAACATCGGGATCAGCAGAGCCTCGAACGGCGCCATCTGGGCGACCAGCATGAGCATCACGAAGCCCTTGCGGCCGCGGAAGCGCATGCGGGACAGCGCGAGCGCGGCCAGCAGGCCGATCACCAGCGCCGCCACGACGGCGGACAGCGAGACGAGCAGGCTGTTGCCCAGCGACTGGAGGAAGCCCGGCTTGGTCCACGCGGTGACGAAGTTGCTGTTCGTCACCGACGACGGGATCAGGTCGAAGTCGCTGGAGAGCAGGTCCTTCTTCGGCTTGAGGGCCGTCGTGACCATCCAGTAGGTGGGGAAGGCGAAGAACGCGGCGATCAGCACCGCGACGACGTTCGCCGACACCTTCTTCGCGTTCACAGCTTGCCCTCCTGGGTCTGGAGCAGCTTCCGCAGGTAGGTCACCGTCAGCAGGGTCAGGATGACGACCATGAGCACGCTCACCGCCGCGGCCACGCCGAAGTGGCTCTGCGAGATGCCCTCCAGGTACTGGAGGACCGGCAGCGTCGTGGAACCGCCGCTCGGCCCGCCCTCCTTGAACACCCAGATCTGGGTGAAGACCTTGAAGTCCCAGAGCAGCGACAGGAACGTCACCATCATCAGCAGGGGCTTCAGCTCGGGCCACGTGACCGCGCGGAACGTCTGCCACGCCGTCGCGCCGTCGATGCCCGCCGCCTCGTAGAGGTCGGCGGGGACGCCGATGACGCCCGCGTACAGGGAGAAGGCGAGGAAGGGGATCGCCTGCCAGACGATGAGCAGCCCGATCACCGAGAGGGTCGCGGTGCCCGTGGAGAACCACGAGTACCCGGCGAAGTCGAAGCCGAGCTTCACCAGGATCTTGTTCAGGATCCCGTACTGCTGGTCGAAGATCCACTGGTAGACCGTGGTCGACGCGATGATCGGCATCGCCCACGCCAGCAGCATGCAGACCTGGAGCAGGATGCGGATCGGGGTGCTGAGCTGGCGCATCAGCAGCGCGATGGCGAGGCCCACGACCACGGACGCGGCCACCACGGCGGCCGTGAAGACCACCGTGCGGACGGTGATCTCCCAGAAGCGCGGGTCGGAGAGGACCTTGGTGTAGTTGTCCAGGCCGACCCAGACGATCTCGCCCCGGACGAGCTCACCCAGGTCGAGCTTGCGGAAACTGGTCACCACCACCGAGACGACCGGAAAACCGATCAGCCAGAGGATGCCGAGCACGGCGGGGGCCAGCAGCAGGTACGGCAGCAGCCGGTCGAAGGCGCTACCCCGGCGGCGCCTCGCGCCGCCCGCAACGGCACGCCGCGGTGCCGGTGAGGAGTTCCTCACCGGCACCGCGGCGTCGGTCGTTTCAACGGCCGTCATCGCTGGTCGTCAGCCGCCGAGCAACGCGTTGAGCGCGGTGTTGGCGTCAGCGGTCGCCTGGTCCAGGCTCTTCGCGCCGGTGAGGTACGCGGTGAGCATGTCCTTCAGCGGGTTCTGACCGGCCTCGACAGCGGCCCACTTCGGCGTGGCCGGGGTGACCTTGCCGTTGACCGAGGAGGCGGCGAGCGCCTTGCCGACCGGGTTGGCCGACAGCGAAGCGGTGTCCTTCGAGGTGCCGGGCACGGTGCCCGCGGCGCCGAGCTGGTCCTGGTACTTCTTGCTGCTGAGCAGCTTCAGGTAGCCCTTGGCCAGGTCCACGTTCTTGCTACCGGCCGGGATGGCCAGGTTCGAGCCGCCGAGGAACACGGGAGCGGTCTTGCCCGCGGTCTTGGACGGGACGGGGAACGCGGAGGTCTTCTTCTCCAGGTCCGGGTTGGCCTTGACGGCGCCGCCCAGCTCCCACGGCAGACCGATCATCATCGCCACGTTGCCCGTGCCGAAGACCTCCATCTGCTGCGGCTTGGCCTCGTCGGTGTCCTTCGGGGCCTTGGTGCCGGAGGCGTCGACGAGCTTCTTGTAGAAGTCCACGCCCGCCTTGGCCTGGGCGCTGTCCAGCGTGCCGACGAACTTGTCGCCGTCCTTCTTCGCGACGTCGCCGCCCTCGTCCCAGATGAACGACAGCAGGGAGTACCAGGACTGACCCGGCAGGTAGAGCGCCTGGAAGTCCGGGTTGGACGCGTTGGCGGTCTTCAGCTTCTCGATCGCGGCCAGCCACTCGTCGCGCGAGGTGGGGGGCGCGGTGATGCCCGCGGCCTCGAACAGGTCCGTCCGGTAGATGACGGTGCGGTTCGACGCGTAGAACGGCAGGCCGTACTGCTTGTCCTCCCACGTCAGGGAGTCCTTGAGGCCGCCGAGCCACTCGCCGCCGTTGAGGTTGGCGGCGTCACCGGTCAGGTCGAGCAGCGTGCCCTCGGACGCGAACTTCGGCGTCTGGGTGTTGCCGAGCTCGATGACGTCCGGCGGGGTGTTGCTGGTCAGCGCGGTGGTCAGCTTCTCCTGGATGCCGCCCCACTTCTGGACCTCGTACTTGACCGTGACGTCCTTGTTCGAGTCCTGGAACTCCTTGTGCAAGGCGTCGGTCAGCGTGGTCGGCGCGGAGCCGTCCATCAGCCAGACCGTCAGGGTCTTCGGGCCGCTCGACTCAGCGGCCGTCGTACCCGACGGGCTCGTGCCACATCCGGCCACGGTTACCGCCAGTGCGGCGGCACCAACGGCAAGTCCTCTCCAGCCCTTCACGTTTGCGCCCTTTCAGAAGCCCGGTCAACCGTCGACCGGGACCAGCCAAGTGGTGTAGACCAATGCGGCCTAGAGTGTGCCGCGCCACAGCCCCTGTCAAGGACGTTGCCGAGACGTTGCAAAGTCATCCGACGAATTTCCTATGGCTTGTCGGGGGTTCGAACGCACGATCCGGCGCGGACAAGGCATCCTGTGGGTGGAGCCGCGATGCTGTACGAGGAGGAAGGCCATGCTGGAGACGACGCCTGGAGCAGGCGTGGACGCCAGGTCTCGTGCGCAACGCGAGCCGAAGTACTGGGGACTCAAGCGGCACCTGCTGGACCTGTTGCGCGCGCTGCCGCCGGGATCCCCCATTCCGACCGAACGGTCCCTGGCCGCTGACTTCGACGTTTCCCGCACCACGGTGCGCCAAGCGCTTGCGGAGCTGACCGTCGAAGGACGGCTGCTCAGGGTGCAGGGCAAGGGAACCTTCGCGGCGGAGCCCAAGGTCGCGCAGCGCCTCCAGCTGTCTTCGTACACAGAGGACATGCGGGCGCAGGGCCGCAAGCCGTCGTCACGCCTGATCGAGGCGTCCGAGCTGCCCGCGGAGGCGGAGCTGGCCAGGTTCCTCGGCGTCCGGGCGGGCGCCAAGGTGCTCAGGCTGCACCGCCTGCGGCTGGCCGACGACGAGCCGATGGCCATCGAGACGACCCACCTCGCGCTCGGCCGCTTCCGCGGCCTCCGCCGCTACCTCGCCCCTGGAACCTCGCTCTACCAGGTGCTTCGCGAGCGGTTCGGCGTCGAGATGGGTCACGCCGAGGAGACGATCGAGACCGCGCTGGCCAGTCCCGAGGAGGCCGAGCTCCTCGGCGCGGACATCGGCCTGCCGATGCTGCTGCTGTCGCGGCACTCGTTCGACACCGAGGGCAATCCCGTGGAGTGGGTGCGAAGCGTGTACCGGGGGGACCGGTACAAGTTCGTGGCCACGCTGAACAGGCCCGCGGGCTGATTTCCGGTTTTACCGGAGAGCCGCCCCGCTCACGAGCGGGGCGGCTTTTCCCCGCGCCGGGCGGCCATTCGGTGGAATGGTAATAACCAGTGTCGACGCTGGTCAGATCGATCCGGTTGACGCGGTGCCGCGACCTTTCGGGCAATGTGACACAAATTCGCCTATCCGGTTTGACGATGGACTTCGAAACCGTCGGACCTTCCCGGTGCCGTCGAATCAGGAGACCTTCCCGGTCGGGTGCGCCCCGATTCCGACCGGGGTCGCCCGCCGGTTTCGGCTCGTCCGGGACACGTCGACGCACCACGTCCGGCTGGGGCTTCGGCTCCCGACGAACTGGCCGCCAGTCCTCCGAGGCGTCTCAAAGGGTGAAAAACACGCGACCGATCCCCGTCGACCCATAGGGATTCCGAATACCGGGGACGTCGTCCCGGCGCAGCCCGAGCGGCCGAACGGGGTCACAATGACGCCGTGGGGACCACCGAAGTGATCGTCTGGGGCACGCCGAGGGCCAGGGCCGTGCTGGCGACCACCATCGTCGGCTCGGGCATGGCGATGCTGGACAGCACGATCGTCAACGTCGCCCTGCCGAAGATCGGCGAGGAGCTGGACGCGTCGGTCGCGGGCCTCCAGTGGATCCTCAACGGGTACCTGCTGTCGCTCGCGGCGCTGATCCTGGTCGCCGGGTCGCTCGGCGACCGGTACGGCCGCCGCCGGGTCTTCACCTTCGGCGTCCTGTGGTTCGGCGCGGCGTCGCTGCTGTGCGGCCTCGCGCCCACGACGGAGCTGCTGGTCGCCGCCCGGATCCTCCAGGGCGTCGGCGGCGCGCTGCTGACGCCGGGCTCGCTCGCGATCCTCCAGTCGACGTTCGCCCGCCAGGACCGGTCGCGAGCCATCGGGGCGTGGTCTGGCCTGGGCGGCATCGCGGCGGCCGTCGGCCCGCTCGCGGGCGGGCTGCTCGTGCAGGCCGGGTCGTGGCGGCTGGCGTTCCTGATCAACGTGCCGATCGCGCTGGTGTGCGTGTGGATGGCCCGCCGGTACGTGCCGGAGTCGCGCGACGAGACCCTGACCGGCCACCCGAACGTCCTCGGCTCCGTCGTCGGAGCCCTCGGGCTCGCGGGCGTCACCGGCGCCCTCGTGGAAGCCCCGGCCCGCGGGGCCGGTGACCCCCTCGTGGTCGGCGCGGCCGTCGTCGGCATCGCGGGCCTGGTCGCCTTCGGCCTGCTCCAGGCCAGGGGCCGCACGCCGCTCGTGCCGCCGGAGCTCTTCGCGAACCGGACGTTCGTGCTGGCCAACGCGCTGACGTTCCTGGTGTACGCCGCGCTCGGCGGCGTGATGGTGCTGATGATCCTCCAGCTCCAGGTGTCGCTGGACTACTCGCCGACCGCGGCCGGGCTGGCGGGCCTGCCGATCACGGTCGTCATGCTGCTCCTGTCCGCCCGCTCCGGCAGGCTCGCGCAGCGCGTCGGCCCCCGCGCCCAGCTCGTGGTCGGCCCGCTCCTGGTCGCCGCCGGGATGCTCCTGCTCCGCAACGCCGAGCCCGGCGCGACCTACCTCACCGGTGTCCTGCCCGGCATCGCCGTCTTCGGCCTCGGCCTGGCCACCGTCGTCGCCCCCGTGACGGCCACCGTCCTGGCCGCCGCCCCCGACCGCCACGCCGGCGTCGCGTCCGGCGTCAACAACGCCGTGGCCCGCACCGGCAGCCTCGTCGCCGTGGCCGCCCTGCCCGCTCTCTCGGGCCTCACCGGCACCGGCTACACCGACCCCGTCGCCATGACCGCGAGCTGGCAGAGGGCCCTGCTGATCTGCGCCGCCGCCGCGGCGCTCGGCGGCCTGCTCGCCCTCGGCACGGACAACTCGACGATGCGCGACACCCCGCGCCCCGACCCGGAGCGGCCGGGACCGGGCGACTGCCACTCCTGCGGCGTCGACGCGCCGCCCACCCACGTGCGGGCCTGACGGCGCTAGACCGCCAGCAGCTCGGCCAGCAGCGCCGGGTCGAGGTTGCCGCCGGACACGACGGCCACCGTCCTGCCCAGCGGCAGCTCGGCGCGGCGGTTCAGGTACGCGGCGACGGCCACGGCGCCGCTCGGCTCGGCGACCAGCCGCGACCGGTTGGCGAGCAGGGCCACGGCGGCGCGGATCTCGTCCTCGGTGACGGTGACGATCCCGTCGACCAGTTCGCGCATGTGCCCGAACGTCAGCTCGGACGGTTCGGCGCGCAGGCCGTCGGCGATCGTCCTGGCGCGCAGCGCGGGCGGCCAGGAGGCGGAGCGTCGGCCCGCGCGGAGGCTGTCGGCGGCGTCGGCGGCCAGCGCGGGCTCGACGCCGATGACGCGCGCGTCCGGGCAGAGGGCCTTGATCGCCACGGCCACGCCCGCGATCAGGCCGCCGCCGCTGACGGGCACCAGGACGGTCTCGACGTCGGGCAGGTCCTCGGCGACCTCCAGGCCCGCGGTGCCCTGCCCGGCGATGACGTCGACGTGGTCGAAGGGCGGGATGAGCGTCGATCCGCGCTGGTGGGCGAGGTAGCGGGCGCGGGACTCGCGCTCGGTCACCGGTACGACGTGGACCTCGGCGCCGTGCGACAGCGTGGCGTCGATCTTGACCTGCGGCGTGCCGTCGGGCACCACGATCGCCGCGGGCACGCCGAACAGCTTCGCGGCGTAGGCGACGGCCTGCGCGTGGTTGCCGCTGGAGTAGGCGACGACGCCGAGCGCTCGGACGTCTCGGGGGAGGCGGGCCAGGGCGTGGTAGGCGCCGCGGATCTTGAAGGCGCCGACGGGCTGGAGGTTCTCCGGTTTGAGCCACAGCGGGCGGTCGGGGTCGCCCCACGCGCACGGGAGCAGCGGGGTTCGCAGCACGGCGGGGGCCACGATCTCGGCCGCCGCCCGGATGTCGGAAATCGTGACCAGGCGCACGAGGAGATGATGCGTGGTCGTCCTCACGTTGGGCCAACCGGTTCGGCGGCCGACCCGTCCAGTGTTCGGACGAGCAGGAAACCGCCTATCTGTTGAGGATCATGAGCGAGGAGAACGAGAAGAAGACCGGTCTGGACCTCAAGCCCGCGCAGATCGCCGCGGGAGCGCTGGCCGCGGTGACCGCGGCCTTCCTGGGATCGCAGTTGAACGTCGCGGGCACGATCGCGGGCGCCGCCGTGGCGAGCGTCGTCAGCACGATCGGCGGCGCGCTGTACCAGAGCTCGATCGAACGGACCCGCGAGTCGGTGCGGCGGGTCGGCAGCAAGGCGTGGGTGGTCAAGCCCGTCGCGGGCGAGACGGCGTCGGAGAGCGAGGCCACCGACGCCGACGGGGGCACTCCCGAGACCGAAGTGGACACAGGGGACAAGACGTCACGAACCCGGCGCTGGCCCAAGGTCGCGGCCGGGGCGGTGCTGGTGTTCGTGCTGGGGATGCTGGCCGTCACGGGGATCGAGTGGGTGCGCGGCGCCCCGCTCTCCGGGGGCGATGAGGGCACGAGCCTGGGCGCGGTCGTGGGGCAGCCGACCGAGCGCCGGGACACCCCGCCCGCCCCCTCGGTGACGTCCACACCGGACGTTCCGGACCCCTCGGGCACCACGGCGCCGCCGAGCACGACGTCGACCGCGGAGCCGCCGCCGACGACGACCGGGCCGAGTTCGCCGAGCGGCACGACGCGGCCGTCCACGCCTGCGCCGTCGACCACCGGGCAGTCCGGTCCGGAGACGACCGAGCGGACGACGACCGCGCCTCCGTCGACCCCGGGAACAACCGGCTGATCACCGCAGTGATCAACTGGCAACATTCCCGATCCGGTGATCGTTTCATTACTTTGAGTAAGAGTTAACAGTCAAGGGCTACGCACCGGAGTTGAACGGTCGTGAGCTGTGACACACTTCGCCCTCAGATGGCCGCGACCGTCATAGGTCACAGGCTGATAACGTCGCTCGATCGGGTGATTACCGGTCAGTAGACGACCGGGAGGAGGGCTGTGCGAACCGTGGAGACCCCGCGCGAACGCGTCACTCCGAGGCTTTCCGAGGTCTGTTCTCGACCCTCATCCGATCGGGCTTGGCACCGAGGACGGGATGGAAGAAGTAGGAGGAGGGTGGGGCGACCCCTGCCGCCGCCCCACCACCCGTCCCCCTAAAGGCCCCCGTGAGCGGTCCCTGCAACCAGCTCACGGGTTCCCTGCACCCGAAGATGAGGGAGACGTCTAATGATCCGCACGAGTGCGGCCCGCCTGACCGGAGTTGCCCTGCTGGCAGCCGGCGCGGCGATTGCCCTCAGCGTACCGGCCATCGCCGGTCCCGCTGCGGTGAACGTGGCAAGTCCCGCCGACACGGAGAGCTACTCGCCCGAGTTGCTCCAAGCGGTCCAGCGGGACCTCGGCCTGAACGCCGACCAGGCACGCACCCGACTGGCCAACGACGCCAATTCGGGACAGCTCGAAACCAAGGTGAAGGACGCCCTGGGCGACCAGTTCGCGGGCGCCTGGATCGACTCGGTGTCGGGCAAGCTCACCGTCGGCACGACCGACTCCGCCAAGTCCGACACCGCCCGCGCCCTCGGCGCGGACGTCCGCGTGGTCCGGTTCTCGCAGCAGCAGCTCGCGGGCACCAAGGCCGCGCTCGACACGCTGTCGGCACCGGCCTCGATCACGAGCTGGCGCGTCGACGACGCGTCGAACACGGTGGTCGTCGAGGTCAACCGCGACAAGCGGGACGCGGCGGCCGAGGCCTTCCTGGCCACGGCCCGCGGCATCAGCCCCGCGGTCACCGTCGCGGAGACCACGGACACGCCCACGCCGCTCTACGACACGCGCGGCGGTGACGCGTACTACATCGGCGGCGGTCGCTGCTCGGTCGGCTTCGCGGTGTCCGGCGGCTTCGTGACCGCGGGCCACTGCGGTCGCGTTGGCAACGCCACCACCGGCTTCAACCGGGTCGCCCAGGGCACGTTCCGCGGCTCGTCGTTCCCCGGCAACGACTACGCCTGGGTCGCGACGAACAGCAACTGGACCTCCCGCCCGTGGGTCAACCGCTACAACGGCTCGAACGTCACCGTGACGGGCTCCACGTCCGCCGCCGTCGGCGCGTCGATCTGCCGCTCGGGTTCCACGACCGGCTGGCGCTGCGGCACGGTGCAGCAGAAGAACGCGACCGTGAACTACCCGCAGGGCACGGTGTCGGGCCTGACCAGGACCAACGCCTGCGCGGAGCCCGGTGACTCCGGCGGCTCGTGGGTCGCGGGCACCAACTTCAGCCAGGCCCAGGGCGTGACCTCCGGCGGTTCGGGCAACTGCTCCTCCGGCGGCACGACCTACTTCCAGCCGGTCGGCGAGATCCTGTCGGCCTACGGGTTGAGCCTCACCAGGGGCTGACCGCTCCCGACGTCGAACCGACTCCCTGCCCCCTCGACGTCGACCCCGCTGAAACGCCCCCCGCTCCGGCTCCCTGCGCCGGGACGGGGGGCGTTTCCACGTCGGCGCCCGCCCTCAGCCGAGCCGGGACCGCAGCGCTCGGGCCGCCGCCTCCGGGTCGTCGGCCGCCGTGATCGCCCGGACGACGACGATCCGCGTCGCGCCCGCGTCGAGCACCTCGCCCACGTTGGCCGGGTCGATCCCGCCGATCGCGAACCACGGGCGCTCCGGCAGGTCCGCGGCGGTCGCCCGCACGAGGTCCAGTCCCGGCGCCGGGCGGCCGGGCTTGGTCGGCGTCGGCCAGCACGGACCGGTGCAGAAGTAGTCGACGCCGGGTTCGACGGCCGCCGCCCGCACCTGCTCCGCGTCGTGCGTCGACCTCCCGATCGCCACGCCGTCGCCGAGCAGCCTCCGCGCCGCGCGGACCGGCAGGTCGTCCTGCCCGAGGTGCAGCACGTCCGCGTCGACCGCCGCCGCCACGTCCGCCCGGTCGTTGACCGACAGCAGGGCGCCGTGCCGCGCGCACGCCTCGGCGAGCACCTCCAGCGCGGCGATCTCCTGCTTGGCCTCCAGGCCCTTGTCGCGCAGCTGGACGACGTCCACGCCGCCCGCGAGCGCGGCGTCGGCGAAGGCGGCGAGGTCGCCCCGGTCGGTCCGCGCGTCGGTGCAGAGGTAGAGCTTCGCGGCGGCGAGCCGCTGCCTGATCTGGGGTCCGTCGAGTCCTGGCACGGTCAGGACGTTAACCGCGGCAACGATTCGTGCGCTACGGTGGAGGCGGTCCGCACGGGAGCCTGGGATGTACCGGGCTGAGAGGGAGCGTGGTGCGCTCCGACCGTCGAACCTGATCCGGGTCATGCCGGCGCAGGGAGCGTGAGTGCCTTGGTTCCACGGGTGTCCGTCCTCGGTGGCGGTGTCATCGGCCTGTCCGTCGCCTGGCGGGTGGCCGCGAGCGGTTGTGCCGTCACGGTCTTCGACGACGGGTGCCGCGCCGCGGGCTCGTGGGTCGCGGGCGGGATGCTGGCGCCGGTCACGGAGTCGTGGCCCGGCGAGGAGGACCTGCTGGAACTGGGCTCCCGGTCGTTGGCGCTGTGGCCGGAGTTCGCGCGCGAGCTGGGCGACGTGGGGCTGCGCACGGAGGGAACGCTCGCCGTGGCACTGGATTCCGCGGACGTGGGCGTGCTGGACGTGCTCGGCGAGCACCTCCGCGGCCTCGGTCGGGAGGCCGACCGGCTGACCGGCCGCGAGCTGCGCGCGCTGGAACCCGGTCTGGGGCCGAGGGTGCGCGGCGGGCTGTCCGTGCCGGGGGACCTCGCGCTGGACAACCGGGCGCTGCTGGCCGCGCTGCGCGGGGCGTGCGCCGCCGAAGGGGTCGAGGTCGAGCCGCGCCGAGCCTCGCTGTCCACTGTGGATGGCGATGTGGTGGTGATCGCGGCCGGCGCGTGGAGCGGCGACCTGCACCCCGCGCTGGCACCGGTGATCCGCCCGGTGAAGGGCGAGATCCTGCGGCTCGCCGCCCGGCGCGGAGCGCTGCCGCCACCGACGAGGACCGTGCGCGCGCACGTCGAGGGCCGCCCGGTCTACCTGGTGCCGAAGGAGAACGGCCTCGTCGTGGGCGCGACCCAGTACGAGGCGGGGTTCGACCCGGCCGTCACCGTCGGCGGGGTGCGCGACCTGCTGCGCGACGCGGAGGTCGTGCTGCCCGGCATCGCCGAGTACGAGCTGGTCGAGTCCGCCGCGGGGTTCCGCGCGGGCAGCCCGGACAACATGCCGGTGATCGGGTGGCTGGAACCCGGTGTGCTGGCCGCGACCGGCCACCACCGCAACGGGCTGCTGCTCGCCCCGGTGACCGCCGAGAAGGTGCTGGACCTGCTGCGCGAAGGAGGAACCCGGTGAAGGCTCGGGTCAACGGCGAACTGCGCGACCTGCCGGACGGGGCGACCGTCGGGGCTGTGCTGGAGCTGCTCGGCGCCCCCGAGAAGGGGGTCGCGGTCGCCGTGGACGGCGAGGTCGTGCCGCGGGCGGAGTGGCGGCGGACGGTCGTGCCCGAGGGCGGCACGGTCGAGGTGCTCACCGCTGTCCAGGGAGGATGACGTGGACGACCCGCTGATCATCGCAGGCCGGGAGTTCGGGTCCCGGCTCGTCATGGGGACCGGGGGCGCGGCGAACCTGTCCGTGCTGGAGCGCGCGCTCGTCGCGTCGGGCACCGAGCTGACCACCGTCGCGATGCGCCGGATGGACGCCGGTGGCGGCACCGGTGTGCTGGAGCTGCTGCGGCGGCTGGGGATCGCGACACTGCCCAACACCGCGGGCTGCCGGGGCGCGGCGGAGGCCGTGCTGACGGCCAGGCTCGCGCGGGAGGCGCTGGAGACGAACTGGGTGAAGCTGGAGGTCGTGGCGGACGAGAAGACCCTGCTGCCGGACCCGTTCGAGCTGCTGGCCGCCGCCGAGGCGTTGGTGGACGACGGTTTCGTGGTCCTGCCCTACACCAACGACGACCCCGTGCTGGCCCAGCGCCTCCAGGACGTCGGCTGCGCCACCGTCATGCCGCTCGGCTCGCCGATCGGGACGGGGCTGGGCATCCGCAACCCGCACAACATCGAGCTGATCGTGTCCCGCGCGACGGTGCCGGTCGTCCTGGACGCGGGTGTGGGCACCGCGTCGGACGCGGCCCTGGCGATGGAACTGGGGTGCTCGGCTGTGCTCTTGGCCACGGCCGTGACCAGGGCCCGCGACCCGGAGCGGATGGCGGCGGCCATGCGCGCGGGTGTGGAAGGCGGCAGGCTGGCCCGGTTGGCGGGTCGGATCCCGCAGCGGTTCTGGGCGCAGGCGTCCAGCCCGGCGGTCGACGGCTGATCACCCGCCGGGGTTGGTGGGCGGAAGCGGCATGATGGATGCTGAACGCTTCCACCACGCCGCACCGAGGAGGACATGCCGTGACGGCCCCGAAGGCCGATGAGGTCGAAGACGCCACCGCGCGCCTCTTCCTCACCATCGGCAGGTTGTCCAGACTGCTGCGCCGCACGGGCTCGCCCGGCCTGGGCCCCGGTGCGGTGTCCGCGCTCGCCACGCTGGCCCGCTGCGGTCCGATGCGGCTGGGCGACCTGGCTCAGAAGGAGGGCGTCGCCCCGCCCACGCTGTCGCGGATCGTCGCGGCGCTCGTGGAGGCCGGGTACGTGCGGCGCGAGCCCGACCCGCAGGACGGGCGGGCCTGGCTGGCCACCCCCACGCCCGAGGGCGAGGAGATGGTGTCCGGGGTCCGGTCGGCCAGGATGACGGAGCTGCGCCGCCGGATGGAGATGCTGTCGCCGGAGCACCAGGCCGCGCTGATCGCCGCGCTGGGTGCGCTGGAGGAGATCGTGGCGGAGGAGAACCGCTAGCCCGCCGAGGACCCGTGCCCGGCGACGGGAGCGGGGCCCCGGCCGCCGACCAGCCGGTTCACCAGCCAGGCCAGCGCCACGGCGCACGCCGCGCCGACCACGTTGTTGTAGAAGTCCTGCGCCTCGCACGAGCCCACGCTGGTGACGGTCTGGAACAGCTCCGCGAAGCCGCTGACCGCGGCGCTCGCCACCAGCACCGGCACCGGCCGCCGGGTCGCGAGGGTGCCGAAGAACGCGAACGGCGCGAGCATCAGGAAGTTCAGCCTGGCCATCGAGTCGGCCAGCGAGAAGTCGTTCAGCACGCAGGGGAAGTGGATCGGGTCGAACAGGGAGTACAGCGCCAGCTCCGGCCGCGCGAGCGTGACCGCGAGCGCCACGGCCAGGCCGCAGCCCGCCAGCACGGCGGGCACCCTCCGCCAGCCGCGCCACCCCGCCAGGACCAGGGCCGCCGCGCCCGCCGTGGCGCACCCGAGCACCAGCGCCAGGACGACCAGGGGCTGCTTGAGGATGATCTCGGCGAAGTGGGCGTCCTGCGAGTACCGGTGCACATCTGCTGAGACGCGCGGGGCCCGCTCCGGTTGGGCCGGACCCGTCCGCCGGAGCGGGCCCGGTCGCCGCGGCCGGGACGGGTCCCGGCCGCGGCGCCGTCAGGGCCGCTCCAGCCTCCACAGCGGTGACACGGGCCCGACCCCGGCACCCAGCGCGTACGACGCGGCCACCGAGCGGACCACGAAGTCCTTGCCGAACCGCACGGCCGTCGGCACGTCCTCGCCGCGCGCGAGCCGGGAGCTGATCGACGACGCGAGCGTGTCGCCGCTGCCGTGCGTGTGCTTGGTGTCGTAGCGGGGACCGGGCAGTTCGAGGAAGTCCTCGCCGTCGAACAGCAGGTCGAGGCACTCCGGGTCGGACCACATGTGCCCGCCCTTCACCAGCACCCACTGCGGCCCCAGGTCGAACAGGGCCTTCGCGGCGTCGCGCTGCTGGGCCCTGTTCTCCACGGCGATGCCGGTGATCAGCCGCACCTCGTCCAGGTTCGGCGTCACCAGCGTCGCCCTCGGGAACAGCAGCGTCCGCACCGCCTCCAGCGCCTGGTCGGTCAGCAGCTGGTCGCCGTGCATCGACGCGGCCACCGGGTCCACGACGAACGGGACGTCGCCCGAGCGTCCGATGTGGACCTGGTCGCACGCCTGCGCGACGGCCTCGATGATCCCGGCGCCTGCGAGCATCCCGGTCTTCGCCGCGCCCACCCCGATGTCGGTGACCACCGCGACGATCTGCGCGGCCACCACCTCCGGCGGGATCTCGACGAAGCCCGTGACGCCGAGCGAGTTCTGCACGGTGATCGCGGTGACCGCGGTCGTGCCGTGCACGCCGCAGGCGAACAGCGTCCGGAGGTCGGCCTGAAGCCCCGCACCACCGCCGGAGTCGGACCCGGCGATGGTGAGGACCCTCGGTGGAGTCTCGTTGTTCACGTCAGGAAGTCTCCACGACCGGCAGGTACACCTTGTTCCCGTGGTCGCCGAACTCGGCGGACTTCTCCTCCATGCCCGCCTCGATCGCCTCCACGGTGGACAGGCCGTGCTCCTCGGCGTACTTCCGCACGTCCTGGGTGATCTTCATGGAGCAGAACTTCGGCCCGCACATCGAGCAGAAGTGCGCCGTCTTCGCCGGGGCCGCTGGCAGCGTCTCGTCGTGGAACGAGCGGGCCGTGTCCGGGTCGAGCGACAGGTTGAACTGGTCCTCCCAGCGGAACTCGAACCGCGCCTTGGACAGGGCGTCGTCCCAGTCCTGCACGCCGGGGTGGCCCTTGGCCAGGTCGGCCGAGTGCGCCGCGATCTTGTACGTGATCACGCCCGTCTTGACGTCGTCCCGGTTCGGCAGGCCCAGGTGCTCCTTCGGCGTGACGTAGCAGAGCATCGCCGTGCCCAGCCAGCCGATCTGCGCCGCGCCGATGGCGGAGGTGATGTGGTCGTACGCGGGCGCGATGTCCGTGGCCAGCGGTCCGAGGGTGTAGAACGGCGCCTCGCCGCACCACTCCTCCTCCAGCCGCACGTTCTCCGCGATCTTGTGCATCGGCACGTGGCCGGGGCCCTCGATCATCACCTGCACGTCGTGCGCGCGGGCGACGTGCGTCAGCTCGCCGAGCGTGCGCAGCTCGGCGAACTGGGCCTCGTCGTTGGCGTCGGCGATCGAGCCCGGCCGCAGGCCGTCACCCAGGGAGAACGTGATGTCGTAGGCGCGCAGGATCTCGCACAGCTCCTCGAAGTGCGTGTAGAGGAAGCTCTCCCGGTGGTGCGCGAGGCACCAGGCGGCCATGATCGACCCGCCGCGCGACACGATGCCCGTCACGCGCTTCGCCGTCATAGGCACGTACCGCAGCAGCACGCCCGCGTGCACCGTCATGTAGTCGACGCCCTGCTCCGCCTGCTCGATCACGGTGTCGCGGTACAGCTCCCACGTGAGCTTCGCCGGATCGCTGTCGACCTTCTCCAGCGCCTGGTAGATGGGCACGGTGCCGACCGGCACCGGCGAGTTCCGCATGATCCACTCGCGGGTCTCGTGGATCCGCTTGCCGGTCGACAGGTCCATGATCGTGTCGGCGCCCCAGCGGGTGGCCCACACCATCTTGTCGACCTCGTCCTCGATCGACGACGACACGGCGGAGTTGCCGATGTTCGCGTTGATCTTGACCAGGAACTTCTTGCCGATGATCATCGGCTCGGCCTCGGGGTGCTTGCGGTTGAGCGGGATGACCGCCCTCCCGAGCGCCACCTCGGACCGGACGAACTCGGGGTCCAGGTTCTCGCGGACCGCGATGTACTCCACCTCGGGGGTCGTGATCCCGGCCTTGGCGTACGCCAGCTGGGTCACCGCCCCGTTCACCGGCTCGCGGGCGGCGATCCAGTCCGCCCTGAGCTTCGGAAGTCCACTGTGGACGTCGATGGTCGCGTTGGAGTCGGTATACGGACCAGAAGTGTCGTACAGGTCGACGTGCTCGCCGTTGGTCAGTTCCACCCTGCGGAAGGGGACCCGCACGCCGTCGCCCGCGTCGCGGTAGACCTTGCGGGAGCCCGAGATCGGGCCGGTGGTGACTGATGGTCGGACCGAGCGGTCGTCAAGTGCCGTCACGACATTTCCTCCCTACGCCGGCATTACCCGGTCAGGTTCGAGCGGTCGGTGGCACCGTGCCCCTCGGCACAACCACCCTCTCAGCCCGCTTCCGGCGCGAGCTCCCGCGTGTGTTGAGTTGTCCGACCGACCATAGCCAGGGTTTCGGTGCGCCGGCTACAACTGATCGGCATCAGCCGGCGCGCCGGCGCTCTTTTGCGCGTACCTTTCTCCGCGTGGCTGATCACCAGCCGTTCCCACCCGGCGCGCGGCGCGGTGAACGACCCGCGGCCGTTTCGGCGTGCCCGTCGTGCGGCGACCTGGCTGGGCGCGGGTACCCCGAGTGCCGGTTCTGCGTGGAACTGGTCGACCAGGTCTGGCTGCCGGACTGGCAGGCGCTGCTGGCGGCCGAGCAGCTCAGCGAGGGGGGTGCGGGCGAACGCGAACTGGCCGAACTGGTCCTGGAGGACGAGGTCGGGCGGTACTCGTGGACGTGCACCGACTGGGCGATGACCCTGGTCAGGTGCTCCGCCTGCGACGCCGAGCCCGCCACCGGGCCGGTGGACTGCCTCCGGTGCTCGATGGCCGAGGCCGCCCGGTGGTCGTGGGACCACTCGTCGTCGGGCCGCATCACGCCGTCCGAGCACGCGCTCCGGGTCGCCCGCGCCGTCCTGCGCGCCCCGCACCGCAGCCGCGACGTGGTCGCGGCCACCTGGCGGCTGCTGATCCCGTTCCTGCTGGTGGGGGAGCTGGCGACCGCCGGGCAGGTGCAGCGGCTGCGGGCGCAGGTCCTCGCGGGCCAGTACGAGGACCTGGCCGCGTGCGCCACCCACGAGCGGCTGGTGGGGCTGCCGGAGATCTACTGGCGGCGCGACGAGGACGCCAGGGGCGACCACCAGGTCCGGCTCGACCACCCGCGCGGACCCCGTGCGCCGTCACCGGTGGAGCAGGTCACCAGCGAGGCGTGAGGACCAGCCTGGCGCCGAGGACCACCAGGACGCCACCCGAGGCGGTCTCCAGGGTGCGGCGCACCCGCGGCCGGGACAGCCACGTGCGGAGGCGGTGCAGGACGCTGACCACCACCAGGTACCAGAGCGTGTCGACCAGCACCCAGACCAGGGCGAACAGCAGCAGCACGCCCTTGCCCGCCCCGTCGGCCGGGACGAACTGGGGCAGGAACGAGATCGCGAAGACGCCGAGCTTGGGGTTCGCCAGGTTGACGATCAGGCCCGAGCGGAACGCCCTGGTCGTCGGCTCCTCGGTGGTGGGCGGGGTGCGCCCGCCGGCCGACAGCAGGGCCTTCACGCCCAGGTGGACCAGGAAGACCGCGCCGATGATCCTGAGCGTGTGGAAGGCCACCTCGGAGGCCGTCAGCAGGACCGACACGCCGAGGGCCGCCGCCACGGCCCAGCAGGCCACGGCCACCTCCATGCCCGCGACCGTGGCCAGCGCGCCGCGGCGTCCGCGGACCGACTGCCGCAGCACCAGCGCCGTGCCGGGGCCGGGGGACAGCGCGATCAGGAACGACGCCGCGACGAGGGCGGCCAGGTTGTCCAGCACGTCCTCCATGGTGGCCGGGGGTGGCAAGTCGTTTTTCGAGCGCTGACCGCGTCGAGCGGGGTTCCGCGGGCTCCTGCTCGAAGTGCGTGCTCCGTGAGCACTTCGAGCGGTTCCAGCACTTCGAGCGGTTCGACGGGGGCGAGGCGCTGATCGCCGCCGGGCGGATGCGGGTGCCGGGGTGCGCGGCCATCTACGCCGCGAAGGCCGGCGGGTGGTGGGGCGGGGTCGGGTCGGGGTCGGGTTCAGGGGCGTAGGTGGTTGTGGGTGGCTGGTGCGCCCCCGCTGCGCGATTGTTTCGATGCCCGACCCCCGTTTGTCAAGGCGGGAAAGATGCCTTGACAAACGGGGGTCGGGCACGAAGGCGCTGGGGATCGGGGGCAGGGAGGGGAAGTGCCCTCCGCCGGTCGGGTCGTCCGCGTTGTCGGCGCTTTCGCTGCCGCTGGCTCGGGTTTCGTTGTGCCAACGTCAACGCCGCCGTTGCCGCCGCTGCCTCCGCGACGCCCCGGCTTGCGCCGTTTCCGCGTCGTGCCGCCGCTGCCGCGGCGCCCCGGCTTGTCGGCTGCCGCTGCCGCTGCCGTGACGCCCCGGCTTGCGCCGCTACCGCGTCGTGCCGCCGCCGCGACGCCCGGCTCGCGCTACCGCGTCGTGCCACCGCGCCGTGTGGTGGAAGGGCTAGTCCTCGTCGTCCGCGAACGGGTCTTCCGAAGTCGCCGGGTCCCACGAGAGGCCTGGGACGCCCCACCTGTTGGCGCGCAGCATGCGCTTCGACTCGCGCTTGTACCTGCCCACCAGGCGGTCCAGGTACAGGTAGCCGTCGAGGTGGTCGGTCTCGTGCTGGAGGCACCTGGCGAAGAAGCCCGTGCCCTCCGCCTCCACCGGGTTGCCGTGGCCGTCCTGGCCGGTGACCTTCGCCCAGTCCGCGCGGCCCGTCGGGTACGACTCGCCCGGCGCGGACAGGCAGCCCTCGAAGTCGTCGTCCGGGTCGGGCATGCCCTCCGGGACCGCACTCGTCTCCAGCACCGGGTTCACCACGACACCGCGGTGGCGGACGCCCTGGTCGTCCGGGCAGTCGTAGACGAACAGGCGCAGGTCCACGCCGATCTGGTTGGCCGCCAGGCCCACGCCGTGCGCCGCCGCCATGGTCTCGAACATGTCGTCGATGAGCGTGCGCAGCTCGTCGTCGAAGACCTCAACCGGCTTCGTCGGGTTGTGCAGAACCGGGTCACCGGCGATCCGGATGTGGTGTACAGCCATGTCGACGAGCTTAATCGGCGTGTCAGTTCGGACGCGCCGACTGCGGAAGCGACCCCGATCACGATCACGTGATGTAATTGACCCTTGGGAATCACACGGGACGGATGCCCGCATCCGCAGGTACCCCGGCCCGTGAGGCGAGGAGCCTGATGGACGCCGCAGGGGCACCGCCGCCGGCAGAGGGTCCTGCCGACGGCTTGAACGGCAGGGAGCGCGAGATCCTTGCCTTCGAACGCCAGTGGTGGAAGTACGCGGGCGCCAAGGAACAGGCCGTGAAAGAGCTGTTCGACATGTCCGCGACCCGGTACTACCAGTTGCTCAACGGCCTGATCGACAAGGAGGAGGCCTTCGCGGCCGATCCGATGCTCGTGAAACGTCTTCGCAAACTTCGCACGGTCCGGCTGCGCGCCCGTTCGGCGCGCCGCTTCGGTTTCGAGCCGAATGGTGTCGAGCACCGATGAGTTCTCCCGATTCCCCCAGCACGTCGCACCCGGCCCGCGCCGCGGGGTTCGCGCTGATCGGCGTTGCTCTGGTGGCGCTCGTGATCGGTGTCTTCACGCTGTTCAGCGGCGGAGGAGACGGCGACCGGACCGCGACGGGTCCGTCCAGCCAGCCGCCCACGAGCGGGACCGCGTCCGAGTCGCCCTCCGCGACACCGCCCGCCTCGACGGAGCAGCCCCCCGCGAGCACACCCGCGCCGACCACGACGACGGACACCCCGCCGCCCGCGACCAGCGCGCCCGCGCAGAGCGGCGCCGCGACGCCGCCGCCGGACGGCCAGCCGACCGTCGCGAAGCCGCCGGTGCGGGTCTACAACAACAGCACCATCTCCGGCCTCGCGGCGCAGGCGGCCGACGACGTCGAGCGGTCCGGATGGGACGTCGCCGACACCGGCAACTACTCCCAGGGCCAGATCCCGACGACGACCGTCTACTACCGCCCCGGCACGGACGAGGAGGAGTCGGCGAAAGCCCTCGCCACCGTCATGCAGGCGCGGGTGGAAGCCCGGTTCGACGGGATCCAGGGCGCGCACGACGGGATCATCGTGATCGTCACGAACGACTACAAGGGTTTGCAGTCCACGAAGAAGTAGGGCCTCACCGCTCGCGGGACTCGGCGTAGGCGGCCAGCGCGGCCAACTGCGCCGGGTCCAGCGACGGTCGCACGGCCTTGCGCGCGGTGGCCAGGTGCTCCGCCGTCACGACGGCCGCCTCCAGCGACTCGCGCATCGCGGTCAGCGCGGCCTCGCGGATCAGCGCCGCGCAGTCCGCCGCCGAGTAGCCGTCCAGCGACTCGGCCAGCTCGTCCAGGTCGACGTCGTCGGCCAGCGGGGTGTTGCGCGAGGTCGCGCGCAGGATCGCGCCGCGCGCCTCGCCGTCCGGCGGCGGCACGTAGACCATGCGCTCCAACCGGCCCGGCCGCAGCAGCGCGGGGTCCACCAGCTCCGGGCGGTTCGTCGCACCCAGCACGATGACGTCGCGCAACGGCTCCACGCCGTCGAGTTCGGTCAGCAGCGCGGCCACCACCCGGTCCGCCACCCCGGAGTCCGACGACTGGCCCCGCCGGGGCGCCAGCGCGTCCACCTCGTCCAGGAACACCATCGCGGGCGCCGCCTCGGCCGCGCGCCGGAACAGCTCCCGCACGGCCCGCTCGGACTCGCCGACGAACTTGTCCATCAGCTCGGCGCCCTTGACCGACAGCACGTTGAGCTTGCCGCTGCCCGCGAGCGCCCGGATCAGGAACGTCTTGCCGCAGCCGGGAGGCCCGTACAGCAGCAGGCCGCGCGGCGGCTCGACACCCAGGCGGGCGAAGGAATCGGGGTACTGCAACGGCCACAGCGCCGCCTCGGTCAGCGCCTGCTTGACCTCGGTCATGTCGCCGACGTCGTCCAGCGTCAGCCCGCCGGTTTGCAGCGTGTCCGAAGTGGACATCGAGACCGGGCGCACGGTGTCGAGCGCGCCGATCAGGTCCTGTTGCGCCACACGGGGTTCGTCGTGGTCGCGCTGCCGCAGCGCGGACCGCACGGCGGCGTCGCGGCGCAGCGCGACGAGGTCCGCGACGACGAAACCCGGTGTGCGGTCGGCGATGACGCCGAGGTCCACGTCGGACTCCATCGGCACGTCCCGCATCAGCATCCGCAGCAGCTCGGTGCGGCAGCGGCCGTCCGGCAGCGCCAGCGTCAGCTCGCGGTCCACCAGCTCCGGCACGCGCAGCCGAGGGTCGACGGCCTCGGGGTGCGCGGTCGTGACGACCAGCGCCAACCCCTTGGTGCGCACGGCGGAGCGGAGCACGTCCAGCACCACCGTGGCGACCGGCGGCGGGGACGAGGCGGGCAGCAGCGCGTCCACGTCGGTCAGCAGCAGCACGACCGGGCGGTCCTTCGCCGACGCGGCGGCCACGGCGTCGGTCAGCCGCTGCGCGGTCGCGTTCGACTCCAGCACCGCGATGCTCGGCGCGGCCAGCTCGACGACCTCGGCGTCCACGCTGTGCGCCACGGACCGCACCAGCGTGGCCTTCCCGACGCCCTCCGGACCGCTGACCAGCGCGGCCAGCCTCGGTGACGCACCGAGCCTCGCCAGCAGGTCCGGCCGCAGGAACGCCAGGTCCAGCCACTCGGCGAGCCGCTTCGCCGCGTCCCGCTGGCCGACCAGGTCGGTGACCGGCGGCACGAACGAGACCTCCGCGGGCGGCACGTAGGTCGACGTCGACGCGACCGCGCGACCCGTCACCGCGACCTGCACCAGCGCGTTCTCGGCGACGACCGGCCGCGCGTCGCCGGTCCGCGCGCCGTCCCGCCAACCGACCACGCTGGACGGCTGCACGGCCACCGGGCCCGACGGGTCGGTCGCGGTGATCGTGAGCAGCTCGTTGGTCCACGTCATGCCGATCGCGTTCGACAGCTTGCTGCGGGTCGAGCCGACGTCCGTGCCGGGCGGCGGCGCGAGGTCCTGCGGCAGCAGCGACACGGCGTCGCCGACCGTCAGCACCTTGCCGGTCAGCGCCATCCGCAGCGTCTCGGGCGTGAGCGACGTCGTGGCCAGCCGCGAGCCGGACACGGTCACCGACCGAGCCGCCGCCACGTCCACCGGCGCCACGACGATCTCGGAGCCCTCGACGACCCCCAGGTTCGACAGCGCCACGTCGTCCACGAGCACCACTCCTGGCGGCCCGTCGCCCGCGGCGGCGAGCGCCGCGCTCACCCGCGCACCGGTCAGCTTCACCGCGTCCCACGCGCGCAGGCCGAGGGCGTCGAGCACCTCGGGGTGCAGCCGGACGACACCGCGTCGTGTGTCCAGTGCGGACGGGGTCAGCCGAGCGGTCAGCGTGATCACGCCACGAGCCTAGTGCCGGTCGCCGCGCGGCGCGGGTCCTTCGGCGGGCGGAGGTCGTGAGGCGGCCCGGTGGTGTGCCCGTGGTCACGCGCCGAGAACGTCGACGCCCTGCCGGCGGGAACCGGTGGGCGAAGCGACCTGGCGCCCGCGGCGCCCCGTCGGATCGGGTCCAGCCGGTGCTCCCGCCGGTCCGACGACGGCACGCGCCGTGGCTGCCGGGCAGGCAGGGACCGGGTCAGCCGACCGGCGAGCCTCCTCGACGAGTTCGCGCGCCGTGCGGCAACCCCGCCCGCTCCGCCGCGGGCACCCACGACCGGTGCGCCGACCCCCGGCCGGGCCGACCCGAGGCCCCGAGTTCCTGACCGGTGTGAGGCGGAAGCGCGGGCCCCTCCGGGGAGGGACCCGCGCTTCCGGGTGTTCGCACTAGTCCTGGCCGGGGTCCTTCGGCGGCTGGTTGCGCCGCAGGCCCAGCTTGCGCCAGTTCCGGCGCCGGGGACCGGTGTCCACCGCGTACCTCGTCGGGTCGACGCCGTTGCGCCGGGGCAGCCGGGCCACCCGCAGCGCCGCACCGGCCACCCGGCCGCGCAGCGGCTGGTGCAGCCCGAGGCGGCGGTTGGCGACGCCGTGCGCCCGCCGGATCGCCCTGCGGTCCGCGGCGGGCACCTCCCACGCCTCGGGGTGCTTGGCCAGCCACAGGTAGCGCCGCACGGAGTACGGCAGGTGGCCCAGGTAGAAGACCATCGCCGCGATCAGCGCCGCCAGCGGGTAGGTGATGATCGCGGCCCCCAGCAGGGCCACCATCACCAGCAGCGGCGCCACCGCGCGCGGCGGCACCTTGATCGACTTCACCGACAGCGTGGGGATGCGGCTGACGAGCAGCAGCGCCACGGCGACCGTCCACACGACCACGACGGGCACCGAGGACCACCAGCCGGGGCGGCCGATCTGCTCCTCCAGGATCAGCGGCAGCAGCAGCAGCAGTCCGCCCGCGGGCGCGGGCACGCCGACGAAGAACTCCTTGGCGTACGGCGGCTGGTCGACGTCCAGCAGCGTGTTGAAGCGCGCCAGCCGGAGCACCATGCACACCGCGAAGACCAGCGCGACGACCCAGCCGCCCCGGTCGCCCTCGAACTGCCAGATGTAGATGACGAGCGCGGGCGCGACGCCGAACGAGATGGCGTCGGCCAGCGAGTCCAGTTCGGCGCCCATCTTGCTGGTGGCGTCCAGCATCCGCGCGATCCGGCCGTCGAGGCCGTCGAGCAGGGCCGCGGCGGCGATCGCGCCGACCGCCGCCCCCCACATGCCGACGATCGCGAACTGCACCGCCGACAGGCCCGCGCTCATCGCGAGCACGGTGATGGCGTTGGGGAGCAGCCGGATGCCCGGCGTGCTGGGTGCCAAGGATCAGTCCTCCGGGAGCTCGGCGAGCACGGTCTCGCCGCCGATGGTGCGCATGCCCGCCTCGACCAGCGGACGGCTGCCGCGCGGGACGTACAGGTCGACGCGCGAGCCGAACCTGATCAGGCCGTAGGTCTGACCGGCCTCGACCTTCTCGCCCTCGGCGACGTGGCACACGATGCGGCGGGCCACCAGGCCCGCGATCTGCACGACGACCAGGTCGTGGCCGCCGAGCGTGCGCAGCACCACGGTGTTGCGCTCGTTGACCTCGCTGGCCTTGTCCAGGTCCGCGGAGAGGAACTTGCCCGCGTGGTAGGACACCCGGCGCACCTCGCCCGCCGCGGGGATCCGCTGGACGTGCACGTCGAAGACGGACAGGAACACGCTGATCCGGATCATCGGCTCGGTGCCGAGACCCAGCTCGGCGGGCGGGGCCACCTCGACGACGTGCGAGACGGTGCCGTCGGCGGGCGCGACCGCGATGTTCGGCCGGGTCGGCAGGACCCGCTTGGGCTCACGGAAGAACCAGGCGACCCAGGCCGTGACGAGGAAACCGAGCACGCCTGCGCGCTTGGAGAACCGCCGGAGCAGGAAACTGGCGACCGCGGCGCCCGCGACGAACGGGCGGCCTGCGGGGTGCATGGGGGGCACGATGCCCCGAGCGAGTTCGATGAAGTGGGAAACGCCACCACTGTGCTGATCGCGGTCGGAGTTCATTTCGTGGGGAATCCGTTGCTCTTCCGTGGTCGGGCTGTGCTTGGGCCGGCCACACGCTACGCCAAGCGCCCAAAACGGTCGTCCGGCCCGCCCGCGCGTCCCCCGACTGAACGCGCGGACCGGCCGGACGGCCTGCTGGAGGGTGACCGCTGCGGTTGGGCGTGCCACTGGGGCCGCACGTCACGTTCCCGCACTGTAATGCGGGTCACACGCCGTGATCAACGGCGGCGGGTGAGCGTTCGGTCACAGCGGGCGCGGGCCGGGGGTCAGTCCAGGTAGCGGATCGTCACGAGGTCGCCCGCGGCCAGCTCGGTCACGTCCTGCGGCACCTCGATCAGGCAGTTCGCGACGGCCAGCGCCGACAGCAGGTGCGAGCCCGGCCCGCCGACCGGCGTCACGACCTCGCCGGAGTCCGCGTCGTACGCGCCCCGCCGGAACTGCGTGCGGCCGGGCGGCGAGGTGATCGCGGTGCTGATCCGGGCGCGGGCCGAGCGCCGCTCGACCACCGGGAAACCCATGGACGCCAGCAGCGCGGGCCGCACGAACACCTCGAACGACACCTGCGCGCTCACCGGGTTGCCGGGCAGCGTCGCGACCGCCACACCCCGGTAGCGGCCCGCGCCCTGCGGTCCGCCCGGCTGCATCGCGACCCTCAGGAACTCCACGCCCCGACCGGTGAAGGCGTCCTTGACCACCTCGTACGCGCCCGCGCTCACCCCGCCGGACGTCAGCACCAGGTCCACGTCCGCCAGGTGCGGCTCGATGGCCGCGTGGAACGCCGCCACGTCGTCCGGCACGAACCTCAGCAGCTCGGCCTCGCCGCCCGCCTCGCGCACCCCGGCCGCCAGCATCAGGCCGTTCGACTCGTGGATCTGACCCGGCAGCAGCGGTTGTCCCGGCCCGACCAGCTCGGAACCGGTCGACAGCACCAGCACCCTCGGCCGCCTGCGCACCGGCAGCTCGCCGAAGCCCAGCGCGCCCGCCAGCGCGAGCTGCGCCGGACCGAGCACGCGGCCCGCGCGCAGCACGGTGGCGCCGAGGGCCACGTCGTCGGCGGCCCGGCGGATGTTCGTGCCCTCCGCGACCGACGAGCGCAGCTCCACCCGGTCCGTGCCGCCGTCGGTGTGCTCGACCTGGACCACCGCGTCGGCCCCCGCGGGCACGGGCGCGCCGGTCATGATCCGGTGCGCCGTGCCCGCCTCCAGCGGTGCGACGTCGGTCTTCCCGGCCGGGATGTCCTGCGCGACGGGCAGCACCACGGGCACCGCCGCGACGTCCGCCGCGCGCACCGCGTACCCGTCCATGGCGGAGTTGTCGAAGGGGGGCAGCGGGATCGGCGCGACCAGGTCCTCCGCCAGCACCAGCCCGAGGCAGTCGGCGATGGGCGTCGCGCGGACCGGCATCAGCCCCACCAGCCCGGACACGGTGGCCTGGTGCTCGGCGACGCTCGTGAGTGGTTTCGGCACGACGACCATCCTGCCGGGCCCGTGTCAGACTGCTGCCACCGACACAGCGTTGAACTAGGGGGAGAACGGTGCAGGTCCGCACGCGTCACACACCCACCTTCGGGGTCGCGCGGCTGGTTCTGGCCCCCGGCGAGCCGGTGCTGGTGGAGCGGTCCTCGCTCGTCGCGAGCAGCTACGGGGTCGTCTACGAGCCGAAGCCGGGCCCGCCGCTCAAGGCCCAGGGCAAGGGCGTCACCGCGGCCGGGTGCACCGCCGGGCCCGAGGGCGGCTGGGTCGACGTGGCCCCGCCCCTGCCGGGCGACCTGCACGTGCTGGAGCTGGACGGCATCACGGGCTGGTGCGTCGCCAAGACGAGCTGGCTCGCGTCGGCGGGCACCGTCGGGATGGACCCGGTCGCCCCGCCCCTGCGCGCGCTCCAGGGCGGCGACGGCGGTTTCCTCACCTACGTCGTCGGCCACGGACCGGTCGTGCTCACCTGCTACGGCACCCTCGACATCGTGGTGCTCGCCCCCGGTGAGCTGGTCAGCATCGCGGGCGGCCACGTCGTCGGCTTCGGCGAGTCGCTCCAGTGCAGGCTGCGCGCGCTCGCGCCCGACGGCGCCCAGTCCATGCGCACCGGCGAGGGCCTGGCGTTCGACTTCGCGGGCCCCGGCGTGGTGCTGACCCAGACCCGCAGCCCGCAGCAGCTCGGCGGGTGGCTGCACGGCGCGATCGGCTCACGTTCATGACTCCGTAAGGAGGTACACGCCGACTGCTTGTTCTTCTAGCGTTGCGGTTTGCCTCGCGTTTTTTGCGCTTAGGAGGACGTCTTGGCGATCGGCACGGTCAAGTGGTTCAACTCGGAAAAGGGCTACGGCTTCATCGCGACAGACGGAGGCCCTGACGTGTTCGTGCACTACTCCGCCATCCAGATGGAGGGGTTCCGCACGCTCGCCGAGGGCGACCGGGTCGAATTCACGATCGAAGCAGGCAGGGACGGTCGCAGTCAGGCCTCGGAAGTGCGCCGCGCGTCGTGACCGCCGGGGGCGGACGTTAGGCTTCCCCGCGTGTCGGAGGACCTGAGCGGGCGACGGCTAGGCCATTACCGGATCGACGGCGTCCTCGGGCGGGGCGGCATGTCCGTGACCTACCGGGCCACGGACGTGAGACTCGGCCGGAAGGTGGCGCTGAAGGTCATCGGCGAACACCTGACCGCCGACGCCGAGTTCCGCGAGCGGTTCGTGGACGAGGCGCGCAACACCTCGGCGATCGACCACGCGAACATCGTGCCGCTCTACGACTTCGACGAGGTCGACGGGCTGCTCTACATCGCCATGCGGCTGGTCGACGGCTCGGACCTCGCCAGCCACATCAAGGACGGGCCGCTCTCGCCCGCGCGCACGCTGACGCTGCTCGGCCAGGTCGCCGAAGCGCTCGACATGCTGCACGGCAAGGGGCTCGTGCACCTGGACGTGAAACCGGCGAACGTGCTGGTCACGACCAAGGAGGCCGTGCGGGAGCACGTGTACCTCGCGGACTTCGGCCTGACCAGGCGCGGGGCCACCGGCCACCGCACCCGCACCGGCGACTTCCTCGGGTCGCCGACGTACGCGGCGCCGGAGCACCTGCGCGGCGAGCCGGTCGACGGCCGCACCGACGCCTACGCGCTCGCGTGCATGCTCTACGCGTGCCTGAGCGGCAGGCCGCCGTTCCAGGGCGGCGTGCAGGACGTCATCCAGGGCCACCTCGCCCAGGAGATCCCCCCGCTGACCTCGCTGGTGGTGCTGCCGCCCGCGATCGACGACGTGCTGCGCAAGGGCACCGCGAAGGACCCGAACCAGCGGTTCGCGAACTGCCAGGAGCTGATCAACGCGGCCCGTGGCGCGCTCTCGCAGGTCCAGCGGCCCGGCAACCCGCCGGAGCGCCGCCAGGGCTCGGCGGGCCAGCCCGGCGGCTCGCAGCCGCCGTCCGGCTCGATCCCGGTGCAGCAGCCGGTGGTGGGTCCGAACTCCGGGGGAGTACCGGTCCAGCAGTACCAGCCCCCGCAGCCCCAGTCCCAGCCCCAGCAGCAGGTCCGGCCGCCCGCGTACCCGCAGCAGCAGTCCTTCCAGCAGCACCCGAACCAGGAGCCGGTCCGGCTGCGCCCGCCCGCCCCGGTGGGCACCAGCGCGTTCGGCAGCACGTCCAGCAGTTCCCGGCCGACCTGGTTCGCGCCGGTGATCGTGGGTGTGATCGCTATCACCCTCGTCGTGATCGTGGTGATCCTGCTGTCGCCCAGCGACGAGCCGCCGAGCGACTCGCCGGGGTCCACGTCGACCACCCAGTCCATCCAGGTCGGCGAGACGCCGGGCAGCCGCAGGCCGCTGCCCACGAGTGTGCCGGTGAAGCCCACCTCCTGACCTGCACTTCTTGCACTCGACCCTGTCGAGTGCTAAAACCGAACTGGCACTCGGACCACCTGAGTGCCAGCACGCGGGCTAGGACGGTGAGGCTCGCTCCGGTTCTCCGGGGCAGGTCGTCCGTCGCGGGCACCATCCTGGCCAAGCACCGTGTTCCGCTGTGGGCGCACGCCCGCAGTGGCCCCATATCCTTTAAAAGGCGGAGGAACACACCGCAATGGCCAAGATGATCGCGTTCGACGAGGAAGCCCGGCGCGGCCTCGAGCGGGGCATGAACATCCTCGCGGATGCCGTCAAGGTGACGCTCGGCCCGAAGGGTCGCAACGTCGTTCTGGAGAAGAAGTGGGGCGCCCCCACGATCACGAACGACGGCGTCTCGATCGCCAAGGAGATCGAGCTCGAGGACCCCTGGGAGAAGATCGGGGCCGAGCTCGTCAAGGAAGTTGCGAAGAAGACCGACGACGTCGCGGGCGACGGCACCACCACCGCCACCGTGCTGGCCCAGGCGCTCGTGCGCGAGGGCCTGCGCAACGTGGCCGCCGGTGCGAACCCGCTCGGCCTGAAGCGCGGCATCGAGAAGGCCGTCGAGGCCATCACGGAGCAGCTGCTGAAGACCGCCACCACGATCGAGACCAAGGAGCAGATCGCCGCCACGGCGTCCATCTCCGCGGGCGACTCGACGATCGGTGAGCTCATCGCCGAGGCGATGGACAAGGTCGGCAAGGAAGGCGTCATCACGGTCGAGGAGAGCAACGCCCTCGGCCTTGAGCTCGAACTGACCGAGGGCATGCGCTTCGACAAGGGCTACTCCTCGGCCTACTTCGTCACCGACCCGGAGCGCCAGGAAGCCGTCCTCGAGGACGCCTACATCCTGCTCTACGGCTCGAAGATCTCCTCGGTGAAGGACCTGCTCCCGCTGCTGGAGAAGGTCATGCAGGGCGGCAAGCCGCTCCTCATCATCTCGGAGGACGTCGAGGGCGAGGCGCTGGCGACCCTGGTCGTCAACAAGATCCGCGGCACCTTCAAGTCCGTCGCCGTCAAGGCTCCGGGCTTCGGCGACCGCCGCAAGGCGATCCTCCAGGACATCGCCACCCTCACCGGTGGCCAGGTCATCACCGAGGACGTCGGCCTCAAGCTCGACACCGCCGACATCTCGCTGCTGGGCCGCGCCCGCAAGGTCGTCGTGACCAAGGACGAGACGACCATCGTCGAGGGTTCGGGTGACGCCGAGCAGATCCAGGGCCGCGTCAACCAGATCCGCGCCGAGATCGAGAAGTCCGACTCGGACTACGACCGCGAGAAGCTCCAGGAGCGCCTCGCGAAGCTGGCCGGTGGCGTCGCCGTCATCAAGGCCGGTGCCGCGACCGAGGTCGAGCTCAAGGAGCGCAAGCACCGCATCGAGGACGCGGTGCGCAACGCCAAGGCCGCCGTCGAAGAGGGCATCGTCGCCGGTGGTGGCGTCGCCCTCCTCCAGGCCGCCGAGGCCGTCTTCAAGAACCTCCAGCTCACCGGCGACGAGGCCACTGGCGCCAACATCGTCAAGGTGGCCGTCGAGGCTCCGCTGAAGCAGATCGCCGTCAACGCCGGTCTTGAGGGCGGCGTCGTCGTGGAGAAGGTCAAGGGCCTCCCGATCGGCCACGGCCTCAACGCCGCGACCGGTGTCTACGAGGACCTGCTCGCCGCCGGCGTGCCGGACCCGACCAAGGTGACGCGTTCCGCGCTCCAGAACGCCGCCTCCATCGCGGCGCTCTTCCTCACCACCGAGGCCGTCGTGGCCGACAAGCCGGAGAAGAACGCGGCCCCGGCCGCGCCCGACGCCGGCGGCATGGACTTCTGATCAGGTCCTAGCCCCACCGCACCACCGCACCACCTCGAAGGCCCCGAACCGGCTCCCGGTTCGGGGCCTTCGAACGTGATCAGGACCCGAAGCACACGAACGGCCGCCGCAGCGGGTCCGCCGCCACGGCTCGCGCGAGCGCCAGCGGGGCGGGCGCGCCCGCCGCGAGCCCGGCGTGGAACGCGGACACGGTCGCCGCCGCGGCCCGGTCGCCGACCTTGCTCACCGCGGCCACCACGGTGTGCGAGCCGCCCGCCAGCAGCGCTCCGGCGTACCCCAGCGCCTCGTCGCCCGGCTGGATGCGGCTCAGCGCCAGCTCGCACGACGCGAGCACGACCAGACCAGGGCAGCGCTCCAGCCGCGTCACCTCGTGGGCGAACAGCGGCCCGTCGAACAGTTCGAGGCGGGAGAACAGGGCGTTGTCCGCGGTGTGGGTGCCGTGCGCGGCGATGTGGGCGGAGCCCGCCCCGTCCAACGCCTCCAGCACGGCGTCCGCGGTCGCCTCCCCGCCCTCCAGCACCACCGCGTCCGGGTAGACCGCGCGCAGCTCCTCGACCTCGGTCGACCCCTCGGGCAGGTCGGGGCCGCCCACCAGCACCATCCGTCCGCCCCGGACCGCCTCCGCGGCGCTCACCCAGGCCGTGGCCGACGGCGAGACCACGACCGACCGGCCCCGCAGCGACGGCAGGACTCCCCAGGGGACGGCGTAGAGGCCACCGGTGGGGACGACCACCAGGTCCCGGCTCCCCAGCACCGGCAGGAGCGGCTGGACCAGCACGGCGTCCACCGCGGCGGCCCGGCGCGCGGCCGAGGCGGCCACGGTCTCCGCCAGCGCGCCCGCGAGGTGGTCGGGCGCGAGCACGTCCAGGTCGGCGTGCAGCTGCCGGGTTGCCTCCAGGACGTCGGCGGCCGGACCGAGGGCGTGCAGGGTGGCCCCGCCGTCCACCAGGGCCACCGCCGACAGGGCCCCGGCGTCGCAGACGAAGCTCACCATCGCCCGCGCCCCGAGCCGCGACGTCACGTCGGGGACCTTGGCGACCGGCCGGGGCCGACCCCAGGGGCTGGTGTGCCAGCCGAGCCGGGTGACCTCCTGCTGCACCGAGTCGAGCCGGTCCTCCAGCTCGCGGACCGGTCGCCCCTCCAGCCGCGCCTGCTGGAGGCTCCGGCCCAGCGACCGCGACTCCGCCATCCGCCGCCGGAGGACCGGGTCGTCGATGGCGGGCAGCGGTTCGTACCGGTACACCTGCGCCCTGGTCCGCTCCAGCCACTCGAAGGTCTCCGTCGGCGACGGCGGCACCGTGGCCAGCACCAGCCCCACCGCCAGCTCGCCCAGCTCGCGGCCGTGCACCGCGGTGCCGCAGACCAGGTCCAGGCCGCCCACCCGGTCGCGGACCCGCCCCAGTTCGGCCAGTCCCAGCTGCGCCTGCACCAGCGCCGACCCCGGATCGCCCGAGGCGACGGCCACCTCCGCCCGGCACAGCCGCAGCAGCATCACGTGGTCGATCGGCGCGGTGGGCGTGAGCGCGGGGACGCGGGCCGCGAGGTGGTCGACGGGCAGTCCGCGCCGCACGGCCGTCCTGACCGCCGCCATCGTGGCGACCGCCGCCTCGTCCACCAGGCCGACGTCGAGCAGCCGGTCGGCCAGCCGCTCGAACCGCTTCGGCGCCACCTCGGAGCGGGCCGCTTCCGCCCGCAGCCTCGTCAGCGCGGCCACCTCGGCCCACGACCCGCTCCCGCGCCGGGCGAACCGCCTCCTGGCCTGGCCCGCGAACTCCACCGCGGCCTCGTGGTCGCCCAGCAGCAGCGCGGCGGCGGCACGGGCCAGCTCCGCCTCGGCGAGGTCCTGCCCGACCCTGCGCCTCCGCAGCAGGGCGAGGGCTTCGTCGAGGTACCGGGCGGCCTCCGCGGCCAGACCGGCGGTCAGCATCGCGCGCGCCTGGTCGATCCTCAGCCGGGGCACCAGGTCGGGGGCCAGCGTCCGCAGGGCGCGGTCCGCGTCCTCGTAGTGCCGCAGCGCGGTGGGCACGTCCCCGGTCAGCAGCGCGATGTCGCCGAGGTTGCTGCACGCCTTGGCCTTGATCAGCGGGAGGCCGTCGGCCTCGGCCAGCGCGATGGCTCGCCGGACGTCCGCGGCGGCCTCCTCCGGCCGCCCGAACCCGATCGAGGTGAGGCCGCGGTTCAGCAGCGCCGTGCACAGCGCGGCGGCGTCCACACCGGCGGCTTCCATCCGGGCCACCGACTCGTCGTAGAGCGCGAGGGCCTCGGCGGTCCGGCCCGCGCGGTGCAGGATCAGCGCCCGCTGGTCCTGGACGATGGCGCGCAGGCCGCTGCCGTCCGGCAGCGCGGCCGTCAGGTCGTGGGCGGTACCGAGGTGCGCCAGGCCGTCCGGGACGGAGCCCGTCTCGGCTTCCGCGTAGGCCAGCGTGATGAGGATCCGAACGCGCAGAGCGACCACGTCGGGGTCCCCCGACCCGATCGGCAGCTCTCGCAGAGCGGCTCTGAGCAGCTTCGCCGCGTCAGCGGGGCGGCCCGCTGACGCCGCCCGGTAGCCCTGCCCGCGCAGAGCCGTGGCGGACTCGACACCCGCACGGGACGTCGCGGCGGTGACGTCCGCGTCGTGGAGGAGGGGCACCTGTCAATCGCAGCACGCGGAACGCGGTCGGTGGGGTTGCGGTCGGCTGGTCCTCCTGGTCCGAACGGGTCACGTTCGGATGGTCCAGCACCGCTCCGCGCAGGGTGGCGGCGGCTACAACATGATCGTGGGTGTCACCACCGTGCGCCCGCGTTCACCTCGGGCGTTGACCAGGTGCACGACGATCTGCGTGGTGCCGGTGGGCACGTCGGACAGCACGAACCGGCCCCCGTCGTCGGCCGTCGTCGTGGACGACTCGTGCTCGGCCACCCTGACCTCCACCGTGTGCTCGCCCGCGGGCACCAACCAGCCGTCTATCCGGTGTCTGGCCCCGGTCGAGGTGAAGTTGACCATCAGCGTCAGGTTGTCCACCGTGAACGTGATGGTTCCGGGCTGCCCGCCGCGGACGCCCGCGAGCGAGCCCGCACGCTCCCACCTGGCCACCTCGACGTCGAGGTCCTCCAAGGCGATGGCGAACTGGACGCGCTCCACGAGATCCGCGGGCGGCGGGTCGAGCTCGTAGACCAGTCGGGTCAGCTCCGAGAGGACGGCGGTGTCCTCGAAGCCCCTGGGGTCATCGCGCGGGTCGATGTCGTTCACCGCGATCCTCCTTCCGCATCGAGATGTGTGCGCAGCGTCGTCAGGCACCGCCCCCTGGTGGGGCCGATGCTGCCGCGCGGGATGGCCAGCGCCTCGGCGACCGTGCGGTACTCGGCCCGTCCCGCCAGGACGGTGAGCCGCAGCAGCTCCTGGCACCTTTGCGACAAACGCCCGAACGCCCGCCACAACCGGATGTCCCGGTCGTCGACGAGCGCGGCGTCCTCAGGCAGCCCGTGGGTGCTCTCCAGGTGGTCGGCGAGCTCGTCGGTGAGCCCGGTCTCCCGCTTGGCGGGCGTCCACGTGCGCCGCGCCTCCCGGCGGGTGGCGACGACGAGCCACCCCACCAGTGCGCGCGGTTCGTGCAGGCGGTCGATGTGGCGCAGGAACGCCAGCCACACCGTCTGCACCACGTCCTCGGCCGTCGCGCGGTCGAGTCCGTGCCCCCTGGCGACGTGCCACACCAGCGGGGTGAGCTCGGCGACGAGGACGTCCAGCGCCCTCCGATCGCCCGTGCGGGCGGCGATCACGCAGGCGGCGTGTCTGTCCGTGCCCGCCAAACCTTCCCACGGCGGGTGTTCGCCGGTCGTGCGCAGCTCACCCACGTCCTCACCTCCCGGTGTAGTCGGTCTACCCGCTCCGATGATCGCCGAAGCGGCCCGCGGCGCCTCCCCCGAAACGCCGCGGGCCGCTCCTCTGCGGCGGTCTCCCCGATCGACACCCCTCGAAGTCGACCGACTCACCACCCGTTCCCCCCGTGGTTCGTCAGTCGGTCGGCACCGGGTCGTCGTGCGTCTGGTGCTGGCCGTTCGGGTTCACCGGCGTCGAGGGGGCCGGTGACAACTGGTTCTCGGGCTTCTCGGGCGTGTCGCCAGGCGGATTGGCGGTCATCCGAGTCCTCCTCGCTCAGGTCGTTGAGGGTCTGTCACCAGCACAAGAGCGTGGTCGGCCTGAGTAGATACACCCATCCGGAATTGATTTGGCTCACTCCCCGCACCGAATCGGTTCCGCTGCGCACACGGCCGACGGTCGGTGCCGCCGGGCGGGTGACGGGCCGGAGCGCACGGGTGATCGAGGTGGGAAGGGGCTTCGAGGCCTTATGGTCCAGACCATGCTGGAAGTCATCGCTCTGGACGCGGCGGACGCCGAAGCCGCGCAAGCCGGTGGAGCACACCGGTTGGAACTGGTAGCCGACATGGCATCGGACGGGCTCACCCCACCCCCGTCGGTGCTCACGAGCGTGCTCGCCGCGACGGACCTGCCGGTCCGGGTCATGCTCCGCGACGCAGGGGGCTTCGGGCCCGGCAGCGTCGACGGGCTGCGCCGGGACGCGGCGGCGCTGCGGGAACTGGGTGCGACCGAGTTCGTGCTCGGGTTCCTCACCGACGCGGGGGAGGTCGACGTGCGGACGTGCGAGGCCGTGCTCGCGGAGCTGGACGGGTGCCGGTGGACGTTCCACCGCGCCCTGGACAACTCGGCCGACCCGCTGGCCGCGTGGTCGGTCGTCGCCGGGCTCGGCTGCGACACCGTGCTCGCGAGCGGCAGCCCCGAGGGCGTCGAGGACGGCCTGCCGGTGCTGCACGAGCTGATCGCGCGGCAGGGGACCGGCGGGCCGCGGGTGCTGGTGGGCGGTGGTCTGCGGGCCGAGCAGGTGGCGCCGCTCAAGGCGGCGGGGGCCACCGGGTTCCACGTCGGCAGCGCCGTCCGGCCGTCCGGCTGGGGCGGTCCGGTGTCGGCCGAGGCGGTGCGCACCTGGGCGGATCTGGTCTAGACCCTTGCCGAAACGGACACGCCGCTCCTAACATCGCCGAATCGCGTTGCTCACCGCGAAATGATCGTTGCACATGGTGCAATAAGTCTCGCTGAGGGGATCTGAGATGCGGTTCGTGTTGTTGGCTGCGGCGTGTTCCGTGGTGCTGGCCGGGTGCGCGCCGGTGACGTCGTCGGGACCGACCACCCAGAGCGGTGACCAGCAGACCGGCCAGCTCCGGGTGTGGCTGTTCGACGAGGTGAACCGCGGCCCCAAGGAGGAGGTCGTGAAGCAGGCGGTCAGCGAGTTCCAGGCCGCCAACTCCGGCGTCACCGTGGACGTGCAGTACATCCAGGTGTCCACCCGCGCCGAGCGCTTCAAGGCCGCCTTCAGCGACCCGAAGAGCGCGCCGGACGTCGCCGAGTTCGGCAACACCGACCTCGCGGGCTACGTCGCCTCCGGCGGGTTCGCCGACATCAGCGCTGAGATGTCGGCCTGGGCTGACGGCAAGGACTTCCTGCCCGCCGTCCTCGACACCGCCAAGGTCGAGGGCAAGACCTACGGGCTGCCCTGGTACGTCGGCGTCCGCGCCCTCTACTACCGCACGGACGTGTTCACCGAGCTGGGGATCCAGCCGCCGAAGACCCTCGACGAGATCGCGCCCCTGGCCCGCAGGATCCGCGCCGCCAAGCCCGACATGCTCGGCATCTCCGCGGGCGGCAAGTACACGTTCGGGATGCTGCCCTTCGTCTGGGCCAACGGGGGCGACATCGCCACCGTGAACGGCGCCAAGTACACGGCGAAGATCGACAGCGCCGAGGCGAAGAAGGGCGTCGCCAAGTACACCGAGCTGCTCGCCGACGACATCTGCCCGCCGTCGCAGTGCGCGGCCAACGGCGGCGACGCGAGCGTCGAGGCGTTCCGGGCAGGCAAGGCCGCGATGGTCATCGGCGGTGACTTCAACCGCAAGTCCGTCGACGCCAGCACCGCCGCGGGCAAGTACGCGGTCGTCCCGCTGCCCGGCACCACCGAGGGCTCCATCGCCCCCGCGTTCGCGGGCGGCAACCTGCTCGGCGTCATGAAGGGCACCGAGCGCAGGACCCTCGCGACCAAGTTCCTCCAGCTCCTCGGCGGCAAGCAGTACCAGCAGAAGATGTTCCAGGCCATGGGCAACCTGCCCACGTTCGCCGACGTGCAGGCCGAGGTCGCGAAGAACGACGCCTTCGAGCAGCCGTTCATCAAGACCCTCGAAGCGGGCACCAGGTTCGTGCCGGTCACGCCGACGTGGGCCAAGATCGACGCGCAGGCCGTCCTGCCGACGATGCTCCAGCAGATCGCGGCCGAGGGCCAGGACGTCGACACCGCCACCAAGACGGCCGCCGAGTCCATGAACGCGGCCTTCACCTCGTGACGCAGCGCATGGCCAGGGGTGACGGGCGGACCGCGTTCGCCTACCTCACCCCGGCACTGCTGGTCCTCGGCGGCCTGATGGCCTACCCGATCTACCAGCTGGTGCTCATCTCGCTGTTCGACTACGGCCAGGAGCAGGTCAGCGGCGGCGCGCCGCTGGAGTTCCTCGGGCTCGGCAACTACACGAGGCTGCTGGGGGACCAGCAGTTCTGGACCGTGCTGTGGCAGACCGTCGGCTTCGCCGCGACCTGCGTCATCGGCACCCTGGTGGTCGGGGCGGCGCTCGCCGTCCTGGCCACCAGGGTCCGGCCGTGGGCCAGGATGCTGCTGTTCCTCGCCGCGCTCGGCGCCTGGGCGACCCCGGCCGTCGCGGGCTCGACGATCTGGCTGTTCCTGTTCGACGCCAACTTCGGCCTGGTCAACGAGGTGCTGGGCAGCACCGGCTTCTCGTGGACGTTCGACCGCTGGATCGCCTTCGGCCTCGTCGCCGCCCAGGTGGTCTGGTGCTCGTTCCCGTTCGTCATGGTGACCCTCTACGCGGGCATCAAGGCCATCCCGCAGGAGGTCATCGAGGCCGCGGCGCTCGACGGCGCGTCCACCGCCCGCACCGCGCGCAGCGTCATGCTGCCCCTGCTGCGCCCGCTGATCCTCGTCGTCACGATCCAGTCGATCATCTGGGACTTCAAGGTGTTCACCCAGATCTACGTGATGACCGGGGGCGGCGGCATCGCGGGCCGCAACCTCGTGCTCAACGTCTACGCCTACCAGCAGGCGTTCGCCGCGTCCGAGTACGGCCTCGGCGCCACCATCGGCGTCGTCATGACCGCCCTGCTCCTGCTGATCACCATCGGCTACCTGCGGGCGCTGCGGAAGTCGGGAGAAGAGCTGTGAAACACCCCGGCCGCCTGGTCGCCGAACTCGCCACCGTCGTCATCGCCGCGGTGGTCGCGTTCCCGCTGTACTGGATGGTCCTCACCGCGCTGAAGCCCGCCGACGAGGTCATCTCGGCCGACCCCCGGCCGTGGACCCTCGCTCCCACGCTGGACAACTTCACCCGCGCGCTGACCGTGCAGAGCTTCGGCCGGTACTTCGTGAACAGCCTGGTCGTCGCGCTGGTCGTGGTGGTGCTGAGCCTGCTGATGTCGTTCCTCGCCGCGACGGCGCTGACGCGCTTCCGGTTCCGGGGCCGCACGACGATGCTGGTCATGCTGCTGGTGGTGCAGATGGTGCCGGTGGAGGCGCTGACCGTGCCGCTGTTCTTCATGATGCGCTCGCTCGGCGACACGGTGCCCGCGTTCGGGTTGAACCACCTCGGGTCGCTGGTGCTGGTGCACCTCGCGTTCAGCATGCCGTTCGCCATCTGGATGCTGCGCGGGTTCGTCGCCGCCGTGCCGGTGGAGCTGGAGGAGGCCGCGACGCTGGACGGCGCCAGCCGGTTCCGGTTCCTGTGGCAGGTGCTGTTCCCGCTGGTGGCGCCCGGTCTGGTGGCGACGAGCGTGCTCGCGTTCATCCACGCCTGGAACGACTTCCTGTTCGCCAAGACGTTCATCATCTCGGCCGCGGAGAACCAGACGCTGCCGCTGGCGCTCCAGGTGTTCATCAAACCCGACCAGAACGACTGGGGAGCGATCATGGCCGGTTCGACGCTGATGACCATTCCGGTGCTGGTGTTCTTCGTGCTGGTGCAGCGCAGGCTCGTGTCCGGTCTCGCCGGGGCGGTGAAGGGGTGACGCTCCTGCCTCGCCCGGTCCGGGTCACGCCCGGCACCGGCACCACCCAGCGCGTCGTGCCCGTGGTGTCGTTCGTCGACGGGCCACCGGAGTCCTACCGGATCGCGATCACCACCGAGGGCGTCGCGGTCGAGGCGGCGGACGCGGCAGGCGCGTTCTACGCGTCGCAGACCCTCCGCCAGCTCCTCGGGCCGGAGGCGTTCCGGGCCGCCCGGATCCACGACGACCCGCCGGTGCTGCCGGTGTGCGTGGTGGAGGACCGGCCCCGGTTCCCGTGGCGCGGCTGCATGATCGACGTGGCCCGGCACTTCCTGCCGAAGCACGACCTGCTGCGGTACGTGGACCTGATCGCGGCGCACAAGCTGAACGTGCTGCACCTGCACCTGACCGACGACCAGGGCTGGCGCTTCGAGGTGAAGCGGTACCCGAGGCTGACCGAGGTGGGGTCGTGGCGGCCGGAGTCGCGCTACGGCGACCGGCGGGCGAAGCTGTCGACGGGCAGGCCGCACGGCGGCTTCTACACCCAGGACGACCTGCGCGAGGTCGTGGCGTACGCGGCGGAGCGGCACGTGACCGTGGTGCCGGAGGTCGACGTGCCCGGTCACAGCCAGGCGGCCGTCGCGGCGTACCCGGAGCTGGGCGTCGGCCCGGTGCCTGGCGTGTGGACGGACTGGGGGATCAACGAGAACGTGCTGAACCTGGAGGAGTCCACCGCGGACTTCTACCGGGGGGTGTTCGACGAGCTGGTGGACGTCTTCCCCAGCGAGGTGATCGGGCTGGGCGGCGACGAGGTGCCGGGCGCGACGCGGGCGCACGGCGGGTTCATCCGGGCCATCGCCGAGCACCTGGCGACGCACGGGCGGCGCGCGTTCGGCTGGGACGAGATCGCCGAGGTCGGGCCGCTGCCGGACGGCGCGGTGCTGGCGTCGTGGCGCGGCGAGGACGCGGGCGTGGCCGCGGTGCGCGGTGGCCACGACGTGGTGATGTGCCCCGAGCGGCACGTGTACCTGGACTACCGGCAGTCCGACTCGCCGGACGAGCCGATCCCGGTCGGCACGGTGCTGTCGCTGGAGGACGTGTACCGGTACGAGCCGGTGCCGTCGGTGCTCACCGGCGAGGAGCCCGGCCGGGTCCTGGGCGCGCAGGCGAACCTGTGGACCGAGCACCTGGACTCGTCCCGGCGGCTGGACTACGCGGCCTTCCCGAGGCTGGCCGCGTTCGCCGAGGTCGTGTGGAGCGGGGGCGAGCGCGACGAGGCGGAGTTCCTCGACCGGCTCGCCACCCACCACCTGCCCCGGCTGGACGCGCTGGGGGTGGAGTACCGGCCCCTGTCCGGTCCCCACCCGTGGCAGACGATGCCGGGCGTCCCTGGCTTCCCACGGTGATCAGAAGGTCTGCGGGGTGTCCTGCGGCTGGTAGAGGTCGGGGGTACTGGTCTCCTCCGGGATGAGCACCCAGCAGGCGACGTAGAGGACGGCCCCGGTGCCGAAGCCGAGGAGGGTGGCGGCGACGAGGCCGATGCGCAGCAGGGCCGCGTCGACGCCGAGCGCCTTCGCCGCGCCGCCGCACACCCCGCCGAGCATCCTGTCGCCGCGGCTGCGGCGGAGCTTCTTGACCCGGTCGGTGGTCCCGTTGAGCACGTTGTTCGTCATGGGAACCACGATGCCGCCCCGGAGCTGCGGAAACATCGGGGGCGGACCCTGACGTCCCCCGGATCCCGACCCCCGGCCTTACCCTCAGGCGATGACGCCCGAGGAGCTCGCCGCCGACCTGGACCGCGTCGGCTACCTGCCGGACGCGGGGGTGGCGACGGCCGCGTTCCTCGCGCTGCGGATGCACCGGCCGCTGTTCTGCGAGGGCGAGCCGGGCACCGGGAAGACGTCGTTGGCCCTCGCGCTCGCCCAGGCCCTGTCGCTGCCGCTGATCAGGCTCCAGTGCCACGAGGGCATCGACGCGTCGCAGGCGCTCTACGACTGGGACTTCCCCCGGCAGCTGCTCCACCTGCGCGCGCTGGAGGCGGCGTCCGACGGCGCCCTCGACCCCGACGCCGCCGAGGCCTCGCTGTACACCCGCCGGTTCCTGCTGGCCAGGCCCCTGCTGCGGGCGTTGGAGGAGGCTCCGTGCGTGCTGCTGGTCGACGAGGTCGACCGCGCCGACGACGAGTTCGAGGCCTTCCTGCTGGAGGTGCTCGACACCAGCGCCGTCACCATCCCCGAGCTGGGCGAGATCCGCGCCCTCGTGCCGCCGCTCGTCGTCCTCACGTCCAACCGCACCCGCGAGGTCCACGACGCGCTCAAGCGCCGCTGCCTCTACCACTGGGTCGAACACCCCGACCTGGCCCGCGAGGTGGCGATCATCCGGCGCCGCCTGCCGGGGGTGTCCGAGCGGCTGGCCGAACAGGTCGCCGCGGCCGTCGGGAAGCTGCGCGAGCTGGACCTGCTCAAGCCGCCGGGGGTCGCCGAGTCGCTGGACTGGGCACGGGCGTTGCAGGCGCTGGGCCGGACCGAACTGGACGCCGAGACGGCCGCCGTGACGCTCGGCGCGGTGCTCAAGTACCGCGAGGACGCGACCCGCGCGGTGGCGTCGGGGGTGCTGGGCTGATCCGCTCCGTACGAACACCGTGCGACGGGCGATGTGTCCGTGGTGGTGATGAGCGGGGGTGGCACGTCGACCGAGGAAGCACGCCTCGACTTCAGGCTCGACCCGGAGGTCAAGGCCCGCATCGAGCGGGCGGCCAAGCTGTCCGGCGAGTCCGTCAGCACGTTCGTCGTGCACGCGGCCACCGCCGCGGCGGACGGCGTCCTGGCGCGCGCGGAAGCCACCGTGATGCCCGCCGAGCAGTTCGACGCACTCAGGACCTGCACGGCCAGGGCGTCGGTGGAGACCTGCCCCGCGACGCCCTGACCAGGCTGGTCCAAGCGGCCGAAGTCGCGTCCGGCGGGCTGATCGTCGTCGACGCGATCGACGACACGGTCGCGAAGTTCGACCGGAGGTACGACTTCCAGCCGGTGAGGGACAACCCGCGCACGCTGGTGATCGAGGTCGCGACGGTGCGGGCCGCCCTCGGCTGACCGGCCAGTTGAGATTCTTCGGATGATCCTCCGACCGCCGGAGGCGCACAATCGAAGGATGACGGTGCTCACCGGGTACGTCGGGTTCGCCCGTGCGTTGCGGCAAGCGGGCGTGGCCTGCGGCCCGGAGCGCGTGCGGGCGTACGTGGCGGCGGTCGAGCACCTGGACCCCGGTAGCCGGGACGACCTGTACTGGGCCGGGCGGTTGACGTTGTGCGGGGAGCCCGACGACCTGCCGCGGTACGACGCGGCGTTCGGCGCGTGGTTCGGTGGCGAGCCGCCTCGCCGGGCCCAGCGGCGGAAGCCGCGGGCGACCCAGTTGGCCTCGCTCAGCGGCGGTGCGGAGCAGGACGGCAGGGGTGGCAGGCTCGCGACCGCCGCCAGTGACGCCGAAGTCCTGCGGCACAAGGACATCGCGGGCCTCACGCCCGCGGAGAAGGCGCACCTGCGTGAGCTGATCGCGACCCTCAAGCCCGTGCCGCCGCGACGACGGGCGGTGCGGGCCAAGAGGGCCCGAACCGGTCGGCTCGACCCGAGCCGGACGCTGCGGGCGATGCTCGCGTCCGGCGGGGAACCGGTGAGGCCGAAGCACCGGCGCAAGGGGACCCGGCCGCGCCGGGTCGTGCTCCTGGTCGACGTGTCCGGGTCGATGTCGCCGTACGCCGACGCGCTGCTGCGGTTCGCGCACGTCGTCGCGCGGGCGATGCCGACCGAGGTGTGCACGCTCGGCACCCGGCTGACCAGGATCAGCCGTCAGCTCGGGCACCGCGACGCCGAGGTGGCGCTCACCAGCGCGACCCGCGCCGTCCCCGACTACGAGGGCGGCACCCGGCTCGGCGAGGTGCTCAAGGTCTTCCTGGACCGCTGGGGGCAGCGCGGCGTCGCGAGGCGCGCCGTCGTCGTGCTCTTCTCCGACGGCTGGGAACGCGGTGACCCGGCCCTGCTGGGCGAGCAGCTCGCACGGCTGCGGCGGCTCGCGCACGCGGTCGTCTGGGTCAACCCGCACGCCGGCAAGGCCGGGTACGCCCCGACCCAGTCCGGCATCATCGCGGCCCTGCCGCACGTGGACCGCCTGCTGGCGGGCCACAGCCTCGACGCCCTGCGCCACCTGCTCAAGGAGATCAACCGTGCGTGATGTGCTCGACGAACTGGCCCGCCGCGTGGCCGACGGGGAGACCGTGGGGGTCGGCACGGTCGTCGCCACCTTCAGCTCCGCGCCGCGGTCGCCGGGTGCGGCGATGCTGGTCGGCCCGGACGGCGAGGTCACCGGCAGCGTGTCCGGCGGCTGCGTCGAAGGGGCGGTGTACGACCTCGCCCAGCAGGTCGTCGCCGAGGACCTGCCGGTGCTCCAGCGCTACGGCGTGAGCGACGACGACGCGTTCGCGGTGGGTCTGACCTGCGGCGGGATCATCGACGTGTACGTGGAGCCGATCAGCGCCGAGACGTTCCCGGAGCTGGCGGAGATCCACGAGGCCGTGCGCGCCGAGGTGCCGGTGGCCATCGCGACGGTCATCGAGCACCCCGACGCCGACCGGCTGGGCCGTCGCGTGGTGATCTGGCCGGACCGCGTGTCCGGCACGCTCGGGTCGTCGCGCGCGACGGACGCGGTCGTGGACGACGCGCGGGGGATGCTGGCGACCGGCCGCAGCGGGTCGCTGCACTACGGGCCGGACGGCCAGCGGCGCGGCGAGGGCATGACGGTGTTCGTGAACTCGTTCGAGCCGCCGCCGCGGATGCTGGTGTTCGGCGCGATCGACTTCGCCTCCGCGATGGCCAGGCTCGGCTCGTTCCTCGGCTACCGGGTCACGGTGTGCGACGCGCGGCCGGTGTTCGCGACCGCGAGCCGGTTCCCGGAGGCCGACGAGGTCGTCGTGGACTGGCCCCACCGGTACCTCGTGGCGCAGGCCGAGGCCGGGCGGGTGGACGAGCGGACCGTGGTCGCGGTGCTGACGCACGACCCGAAGTTCGACGTGCCGCTGCTGGAGGTCGCGCTGAGGCTGAAGCTCGCCTACGTCGGAGCGATGGGGTCGCGGCGCACCCACGACGACCGGGTGCGGCGGCTGCGGGAGGCGGGCATGACCGAGGGCGAGCTGGCCGGGATGGCGTCGCCGATCGGGCTCGACCTGGGCGCGCGCACGCCGGAGGAGACCGCGGTGTCGATCGCGGCCGAGATCATCGCGCTGCGGTGGGGCGGCCGGGGGGAGAGGTTGACGATTCTCGACGGCGCGATCCACAGGTAGCGGCGTTAGGGTGATGTGACAACGGTCACCCACCACTGACCTGGAGGGTTTCATGCGCATCACCGTCAACGTCGACGGCGTGAGCTACACCGACGAGGTGGAGCCGCGAACGCTGCTGGTCCACCACCTCCGAGAACGACTGGGCAAAACCGGAACCGTCGTCGGCTGCGACACGAGCAACTGCGGCGCCTGCACCGTCCACCTCGACGGCCACAGCGTGAAGTCGTGCTCCGTGCTCGCGGTGCAGGCGAACGGCCGCGAGGTCACCACCATCGAGGGCCTGGCGCGGGACGGGCGGCTGCACCCCGTGCAGCGGGCGTTCCACGAGAACCACGCGCTCCAGTGCGGGTTCTGCACGCCCGGCATGATCATGCAGTCGCTCGACCTGCTCGCGGACCACCCCGACCCGGACGAGGAGGCGGTCCGCAAGGGGCTGGAGGGCAACCTCTGCCGGTGCACCGGCTACCAGAACATCGTGAAGGCCGTGCGGGACGCGGCCCACCACATGCGTCCGGGCGCGGGCCCGGAGGCCGAGCAGGTCACCGAGGAGACCCGGTCGCCGTCGCACGCCGGAGGCGGGGAATGACCGCGACCGCCGAACCGGAGATCGGGAGGGCCAGGCTGCGCAAGGAGGACGCGCGGCTGATCACCGGCGACACCCGCTGGACCGACAACATCCAGATGGCCGGGATGCTGCACATGGCCGTGCTCCGCAGCCCCATGGCCCACGCGAAGATCACCAGCATCGACGTCAGCGCCGCCGCGGCGATGCCCGGTGTGCTGCTGGTGCTGACCGGCGACGACGTGGCCGAGGAGCAGGGCAGCCTGCCGTGCGCGTGGCCCATCACCGAGGACATGCTGGCCCCGCCTGCCCCGTCGCTGGCCGTGGGCGAGGTCAACTTCGCCGGTGAGGGCGTCGCCGTCGTCATCGCCCGCAGCGACCACGAGGCGCACGACGCGCTGGCCGCGATCGACGTCGAGTACGACGAGCTGCCGGTGGTGCTGGACATGAAGGCCGCCCTCGCCGACGGCGCGGACCTCGTGCACCCGGACCTCGGCACCAACAAGAGCGCGACGTGGGTGTTCGACTCCGCCGAGGCGGGGACGGGCTCCGACGTCGACCGGGCCATCGCCGACGCGGAGGTGGTGGTCACCAGGACGTTCCGCCAGCAGCGGCTCATCCCCGCGTTCATGGAACCCCGGTCGGTCGTGGTCGACCCCGGCGGCGGGTCCATCACCATGTGGTCGGCGACCCAGGTCCCGCACATCCTGCGGTGGATGCTCTCCGCCGTGCTCGGCATCCCCGAGCACAAGGTGCGGGTCATCGCCCCGGACGTCGGCGGCGGGTTCGGCGGCAAGCTCCAGGTCACGCCCGAGGAGGTGCTGACCCTGCTCGTCGCCCGCCGCCTCGGCAAGCCGGTCAAGTGGACCGAGTCGCGCACCGAGTCGATGCTGTCCGCCCACCACGGCCGCGACCAGGTGCAGGAGCTGACGATCACCGCGCGCCGCGACGGCACGGTCACCGGCCTCAAGGTCGACCTGCTCGCCGACATGGGCGCGTACCTGCGGCTGGTCACGCCGGGCGTGCCGATCCTGGGCGCGTTCATGTTCAACGCCATCTACAAGTTCCCGGCGTACCGGTTCACCTGCGTCAACGTGTTCACCAACAAGGTCCCGACGGACGCCTACCGCGGCGCCGGGAGGCCAGAGGCCACGTTCGCGATCGAGCGGATGATGGACGAGCTTGCCGTCGAACTGGGCATGGAACCGATGGAGCTGCGTCGGAAGAACTGGATCGAGCACGAGGAGTTCCCGTTCACCACGGTCTGCGGGCTCACCTACGACTCGGGCAACTACGAGGCCGCGACCGACCGGGCGATGGAGCTGTTCGGGTACGACGAGCTGCGGCGCGAGCAGGCCGCCCGCCGCGAGAGCGGTGACCCGGTGCAGCTCGGCATCGGCATCTCGACGTTCACCGAGATGTGCGGCCTCGCGCCGTCGCGGGTGCTCGGCTCGCTGCGCTACGGCGCGGGCGGCTGGGAGCACGCTGCGATCCGGATGCTGCCCACCGGCAAGGTCGAGCTGATCACCGGCACCTCGCCGCACGGGCAGGGCCACGAGACGGCGTGGAGCCAGATCGTCGCCGACCGGCTCGGCGTGCCGTTCGAGGACGTCGAGGTGCTGCACGGCGACACGCAGTCCTCGCACAAGGGCATGGACAGCTACGGCTCGCGGTCGCTGGCCGTCGGCGGCACGGCGATCGTGCTGGCGGCGGACAAGGTGCTCGCCAAGGCCCGCACGCTGGCCGCGCACCTGATGGAGTGCTCGGAGTCCGATGTGGACTTCTCGTCCGGGCGGTTCTCGGTGCGGGGCACGGGAACCAGCACCGCGCTGACCGACGTCGTGCTCGCGGCGCACGTGGCGCACAACCTGCCGGACGGCATGGAGCCGGGGATGGACGCCGAGTCCACCTTCGACCCGACGAACTTCTCGTTCCCGCACGGCACCCACCTGTGCGCGACGGAGGTCGACACCGAGACCGGTGCCGTGAAGATCCGCTCGTACGTCTGCGTCGACGACATCGGCGAGGTGGTGAACCCGCTGATCGTCGAGGGCCAGGTGCACGGCGGGCTGGCGCAGGGCATCGCGCAGGCGCTGTTCGAGGAGGCCGTGCACGACGAGTCGGGCACCCTCACGACGGCGACGCTGGCCGACTACCTGGTGCCGACGGCGGCCGACCTGCCGCACTTCACCACCGACCGGACCGTGACGCCCGCTGACTCGAACCCGTTGGGGGTCAAGGGGGTCGGTGAGGCGGGCACGATCGCGTCGACCCCGGCCGTGGTGAACGCGGTGATCGACGCCGTGCGCCACCTGGGCGTCGAGGACATCGAGATGCCGTGCACGCCGATGCGCGTGTGGAAAGCGGTGCACCGGGGCAGGGAACGGGGAGTGCCGACGACACCGGTCGCCGCGGGCGGCCTCGGCTCCATCGACGCGCAGGGAGGTGCGGAGTGATCCCCGCGGAGTTCGAGTACGTGGCGCCGACCAGCGTGGAGGAGGCCGTCAGGGCGCTCACCGAGGCCGGTGAGGACGCCAAGGTCCTGGCGGGCGGCCAGAGCCTGATCCCGGTGCTGCGCATGAGGTTGGCCGCGCCGAACGTGGTCGTGGACCTGTCCAACCTGAGCGAGCTGACCGGCGTCCGCGACGACGGCGACTCGCTGCTCATCGGGGCGATGACCACGCACTACGAGGTCCAGCGCGACCACCTGGTGCACGACCACGCCCGGCTGCTCGCGCTGGCGACCGACGAGGTCGCGGACCCGCAGGTGCGGCACCGCGGCACGTTCGGCGGCGCGCTGGCGCACGCGGACCCGGCGGGCGACCTGCCCGCCCCCGCGCTGGCGATGGACGCGACGATGGTCATCGTCGGGCCGGGCGGCCGTCGGGAGGTGCCGGCGTCGGAGTTCTTCGTCGACTACTTCACCACCGTGCTGGAGCCGAACGACGTCCTCGTCGACATCCGCGTGCCGAAGCTGACCGGCTGGAGCGCGCACTACGAGAAGTTCAACCGGGTCGCGCAGGCGTGGTCGATCGTGGCCGTGGCCGCGGCGGTCCGGGTGGTCGACGGGACCATCGCCGAGGCCAGGGTGGCGCTCACCAACATGGGGCCGACCCCGGTGCGCGCCCACGGCGTGGAGGAGGCCCTGGTCGGGCAGCCCGCCACCGCCGGGTCGATCACCGCGGCGGCCGCCCGCGCGGCGGAGGGCACGAACCCGACGACCGACGGCAACGCCGACGCCGAGTTCCGCTCGCACCTCGCGCGGGTGCTGACCGGACGGGCCCTCACCACCGCGGTGGGCGCATGAGGCTGGAGCACGAGTTCGCGGTCCCGGCCCCGGTCGAGACCGTGTGGGCCGCGCTCCTCGACCCGGAGAGGGTGGCGCCGTGCATGCCCGGCGCCACCCTGACCGAGGTCGACGGGCCGGGGTTCACCGGCACCGTGAAGGTGAAACTGGGCCCGATCACCCTGATGTACAAGGGATCGGGCGAATTCCTGGAGACCGACGAGGAGACCCGCACGGCCGTGATCAAGGCGTCCGGCAAGGACGTCCGGGGCAACGGCACGGCGGCGGCCGCGGTCACGGCGACGCTGGTCGAGGCCGATGGCGGCACGCGGGCGCACGTCGTGACGGACCTCAGCATCACCGGCAGGCCCGCGCAGTTCGGCAGGGGCCTGATCGCCGAGGTCGGCGGCAAGATCATCGACCAGTTCGCGACTTGCCTGGCGAGTAGGCTCGGATCGGAGGAGGCTGGCGGGGACGACACCCCCACCACCGACGCCCCCGAGGGACCCGCCGTGACCCAGCAGCACCTCAGAGCCGTTCCTGACCAGGCCGAGGAAGCAGAGGCGATCGACCTGATCGGCACCGCGGGCGTACCCGTGGTCAAGCGGGTCCTCCCGCTGGCGCTCGGGCTCGCCGTGCTCGTCCTGGTGATCTCCCGGCTCCGGCGGCACCGCTGAGGAACCGGCCGGGGAGGGCACCGGCGGCGGTGGCCGCCCTCGCCGTCCTGGCCGCGGTCACCGCCTGCACGGCCACCGGGGGCGACCCGGTGGCCGTGCGGGCGCCCGCCCCGACCACCGGGTCCTCCGCCGCACGGCCTGCCCCCACCCCGCCGCCGCGGTCGTTCACGCTGGCCGCGGGCGGCGACATCCTCATCCACCCCGCGCTCACCGACCAGGCCAGGGCCGACGGCGGCGGCACCCCCGACTTCCGGCCGCTGCTGGAGGGGATGCGCGAGGCCGTGGCCGCCGACCTGTCGATCTGCCACCTCGAAACGCCGCTGTCCGCGCCGGGAGCCCCGACGTTCGGCTACCCGGCGTTCAGCGCACCCCCGGAGATCGCGGCGGCGCTGGTGGACCTCGGGTACGACAGCTGCTCGACCGCGTCCAACCACACGCTGGACCGCGACGTGCCGGGCGTGCGGACCACGCTGGACGTCCTGGACTCGGTCGGCCTCAAGCACACCGGGTCGGCGCGCAGCCCCGAGGAGGCCGCGACCCCGCTGATCCTGGACGCGAACGGCGTGAAGGTCGCCCAGGTGTCCTTCACCTACGGCTACAACGGGATCCCGCTCCCCGAGCCGTGGATCGCGAACACGCTCGACCCGCGGCGGGTCGTCGACGCCGCCCGCGCCGCGAAGGCCGCGGGCGCCGAGGTCGTGGTCGCCAGCCTGCACTGGGGAGCCGAGTACGAGGCCGACCCGACGCCGGAGCAGCGCGCGGCGGCCACGACGATCCTGGCCGACCCGGCGGTCGACCTGATCATCGGCACGCACGTGCACACCGTGCAGCCGATCGAGCGGATCGGCGAGAAGTGGGTCGTGTACGGCATGGGCAACGAGGTCGCGAAGCACGAGGAGCCCCGCGGCACCACGGAGGAGGGCCTGATCGCCCGCTTCCGGTTCGTCGAGGGGCCGCAGGGCTGGCGGGTCGACGAGGCGAGGTACCGCCCCACCCTGGTCGAGCTGGGACCGCCGATCCGGGTCGTCGACCTGTCGTCGGCCCCGCCGTCACCCCGCCGCGCGGAGGCCCTGGCGCGCACCGACGAGGTCGTCGGCCGCCTCGGTGCCGCCGCCGCGGGGCTCGGCAGGTAGTTCCCCCGCCGTTGAAGGGGCTCGGGAGGTAGTTCCCCCGCCGTTGAACCGGAACGGCCGCGCGTCCGTGCCCCTGCTGCACACCGGAACCACGCACCGGAGGTCGGCCGCTCATGACCGGGAACGACGCGAACCTCTTCGCCGCCAGGACGACGCTGCTCCGCCTGCCGTCGCGGAGCACGACCGCGGGCGGTGTGCCCGTCGTGGGCTCCACGCCGGAGCGGGCCCTCGCCGCCGTCATGCCGCTGCCCCGGCGGTCCTCCGACCGCCCGCTGCGCGTGGACGTCGTCGGCGGCGGCCCGGTCGGTCTCACGTTCGCGTGCACGCTGCGCGCGATGATGGGCGACCAGGTCGTGATCCGCGTCCACGACCCCCGCTGGCGCACCCGCAACGGCCGCGTCCTGTGGCGCGAGCGCGCGGAGGGCAACACCCGCCGCGAGCAGGTCGTGACGCTCCAGAGCAACGTGTGGTCCAACCTCCCGGAGAAGGTGAAGAGGCGCCTGTTCACCGAGGGCCGCTTCGGCGAGATGTGGCCGCTGGGCCCGGACTCCCCGGCCGAGCGCGGCCGTCCCCGCAACCTCAAGATCCGCTGGATCGAGGACTGCCTGCTGGACGTGGCGCAGGACGTGTACGGCGTCGAGCTGCGCGCCGAGGCCTACGAGGTCCCCGAGAAGTGGGACGGCACGCACGTCGTGGCGATCTGCGACGGCGCCAGGTCCAGGACCCGCGAGAGCCTCGAGGACCACTTCGGCACGCCCGACCGCGACTTCTACTCGATCAACGGCACCCCGCTGGAGGAGACCGTCCTCGGCATCCGGGTCAGCTCCCACCTGCCCGACGAGTACACGGTCCCGCTGACGGTCAGCCAGAACCGCTTCCTCTTCAACTCCCTCGGCGGCGGCTTCATCAACATGCGCCTCACCGCCGAGGAGGCCTCCGAGATCGTCGCGATCGGCGAGAACGGCCCGGTCGAGTGCATCGAGCGCTACTCGTGCACCATGCGCCCGCTGGGCGACCGGTTCGTCTGCGACCGCCACCGGGCCACGTTCAAGCCCTCGATCGACCCCCTGTCCTTCCTGTGGCCCCGCATCCAGGACGGCATCCGCTTCTTCGGCGCCTCACCCTCGGACTTCCTCAGCCTGACGTCGTTCACGCTGGGGATGCGGCAGCAGTCCCGCTTCACCGCCCAGCTCGCCCCGAACACCTGGGGCTTCCTGCTCGGCGACGCCGCGAACTCGCTGCACTTCTGGCCGGGCCGCGGCCTGAACACCGGCGTCAAGAGCGCCCAGTCGCTCGCCGCCACCCTCCGGCGGCGCTGGCAGGGCCGCGACTTCCGCTCGTCCGACTTCTCGTCGCACGAGGGCACCATGCAGCAGCTCCAGTACCGCGAGAAGTCCCGCGCGTGGACCACGATGGTCATGCCGGACGAGAACGGGGTGCCGCGCGGCATCGAGGACCGCGTCCGAGCGGGTCTGGAGGGCCCGTTCGACCGCCAGGCCCTGGTCCACGAGCTGTTCACCCGCGTCCGCGACGTCAAGGACCGCCTCGCTCCGCGCATGGGCCACCTGCCGAACGACCAGTGGTACCTCGACAGGATCAACGGCCTGCACGTCAAGACGCTCAAGGTGATGGTCGAGACCGGCCAGTGGATCACCCGCGAGATCGGCGGGGACGAGGTCTCGGTGAACGTCGAGTTCCCCGAACCGTCCCGCCGCGACCTCCCGCTCACCCACCTCCGCGCCTCCTCCCTGGCGGGGTAGGGCCATCGGTCCCCGCGGTGGCGCGATGAGCCTCCAGCCCGAACCGATCACCACGCAGCGGCTCGTGCTGGAGCCGCTGCGGGTGGAGCACGCCGAGGAGGTGGCGGCCCTGCTGGACGACGTGCGCCTGCACGAGTTCACCGGCGGCGAGCCGCCGACCCCGGACCAGCTGCGGGACAGGTACGCCCGGCAGGTCGCGGGGATCGGGCGGGGGTGGTTCAACTGGATCGTGCGGCACGACGGCGTGGTCGTGGGGACGGTGCAGGCGACGCTGGAGGCCGGGGTCGCCGAGGTGGCCTGGGTGGTCGGGACCGCGCACCAGGGTCGCGGGTACGCGGGCGAGGCGGCCGTCGGGATGGCCCGGTGGCTGCTGGCCCACGGGGTGCGAGGGCTGGTGGCGCACGTGCACCCGGAGCACCGCGCGTCCGCCGCGGTGGCGCGGCGGGTGGGGCTGGTCGCGTCCGACGTCGTGGTCGACGGCGAGGTGCGGTGGGTCAGCGCAGGGCGGTGACGCGGGCCAGGCGGTCGAGCCAGCGGGCCGTGGTGGGGGCGTCGGCGGCGCAGCGCTCGTGGACGTCGGGCAGCGGGGCCCTCGTCGGGACCGGCAGGTGGCCGTCCACCGGGCGCAGGGGGCTGGAGGTGACGTCGCCCTCCATGAGCGACAGGGTCGCGAGGCCGCACGCGTGGTCGAGGGACGGCAGGGCCGCCGCCAGGGCCAGGCCGGCCGCCAGACCGACGGAGGTCTCGACGGCCGAGGAGACGACGCACGGCAGGCCGGACGCCTCGGCGACCTTCAACGCCCGCCGCACGCCGCCCAGCGGCGCCACCTTGATCACGGCGATGTCGGCCGCGCCCGCCACGGCCACCTTCAGCGGGTCCTCGGCGCGGCGGATCGACTCGTCCGCGGCGATCGGCACGTCCACCCGGCGGCGGACCAGCGCCAGCTCCTCGATGGTGCGGCACGGCTGCTCGACGTACTCCAGGCCGCCCGCGGCCCGCTCCAGCGCCGAGATCGCCGCCACGGCCGCGTCCACGTCCCACGCCGCGTTCGCGTCGACCCTGATCCTGCCGCCGGGACCGAGCGCGTCGCGGACGGCGGCCACCCGGTCCAGGTCGGACGACAGCACCGCCCCCGGATCGGCCACCTTCACCTTCGCCGTGGTGCAGCCCGACGCCGCCACGATCTCGTGCGCGCGCTCCGGGGACACGACGGGAACCGTGCAGTTGACCGGGATCGACGTGCGCAGCGGCGCGGGCCAGTGCAGGCCCGCCGCCTCCTCCGCGCACTCCAGCCACGGCACGCACTCGGCGTCGGAGTAGTCGAGGAACGGGCAGAACTCGCCCCACCCGGCGGGCCCCTCGAACAGCACGCCCTCGCGCACGGTGATGCCCCGGAAGCGGTTGCGCATCGGGATCGCGTACACCCGGATCGAGGAGACGTCCACGACCCCATCCTGTCAAACCCGCCGCCGGCCGGCCCGGTGGCCGGACGGCGGCGGCGCGTCAGCCGACCTCGGGCAGCTTCGGGCCCAGCAGGTCGTCGGCGTCGACGATCTTGTACGCGTAGCCCTGCTCCGCGAGGAAGCGCTGGCGGTGGGCGGCGTAGTCGGTGTCCAGGGTGTCCCGCGAGACCACCGAGTAGAAGTGCGCCTGGCGGCCGTCACCCTTGGGGCGCAACAACCTCCCGAGCCGCTGGGCCTCCTCCTGCCGCGACCCGAAGGTGCCCGACACCTGCACGGCCACCGACGCCTCCGGCAGGTCGATGGAGAAGTTCGCGACCTTCGACACGACCAGGACGCGGATCTCGCCCTTGCGGAACGCGTCGAACAGCTCCTCGCGCTCCTTGTTCTTCGTGGACCCCTGGATGATCGGCGCGTCGAGCGCGGCGCCCAGGTCGTCGAGCTGGTCCAGGTACGCGCCGATGACGAGCGTCGGCTCGTCGGGGTGCTTGTCCAGGATCGCCTGGACGACGGGCATCTTCGTGTGGGCCGTGGAGCAGAGCTTGTACCGCTCCTCCGGTTCCGCCGTCGCGTACAGGAGCCGCTCGTTGTCGGTCAGCGTGACCCGCACCTCGGTGCACTCCGCGGGCGCGATCCAGCCCTGCGCCTCGATGTCGCGCCACGGCACGTCGTACCGCTTCGGACCGATGAGCGAGAACACGTCGCCCTCCTGGCCGTCCTCGCGCACCAGCGTCGCCGTCAGACCGAGGCGGCGCCGGGACTGGAGGTCCGCCGTCATGCGGAAGACGGGCGCGGGCAGCAGGTGCACCTCGTCGTAGACGATGAGGCCCCAGTCGCGCGAGTCGAACAGCTCCAGGTGCTTGTACTCGCCCTTGGACTTGCGGGTGACCACCTGGTAGGTGGCGATGGTGACCGGGCGGATCTCCTTGCGCTCGCCCGAGTACTCGCCGATCTCCTCCTCGGTCAACGACGTGCGCGCGATCAGCTCGCGCTTCCACTGCCTGCCCGCGACGGTGTTCGTCACGAGGATCAGCGTGGTCGCCTGCGCCTCGGCCATCGCCGCGGCACCGACCAGCGTCTTGCCCGCGCCGCAGGGCAGGACGACGACGCCGGAGCCGCCGGCCCAGAACGCCTGCGCGGCCAGCCGCTGGTAGTCGCGCAGCTTCCAGCCGTCCTCGGCCAGCGCGATCGGGTGCGCCTCGCCGTCGACGTAACCGGCCAGGTCCTCCGCGGGCCAGCCGATCTTCAGCAGCGCCTGCTTCAGCCTCCCGCGCTCGCTCGGGTGCACGACGATCGTGTCCTGGTCGATGCGCTCCCCGAGCATCGGCGCTATCTTCTTGTGCCGCAGCACTTCTTCGAGGACCGCTCGGTCCACCGTGCTGAGCACCAGGCCGTGGACCGGGTTGTTCGCGAGTTGCAGCCTGCCGAACCTGCTCATCGTGTCGACCACGTCGACGAGCAGCGGTTGGGGCACGGGGTAGCGCGAGAACCGCACCAGCGCGTCGACGACCTGCTCCGCGTCGTGTCCGGCGGCGCGGGCGTTCCACAGTGCGAGGGGGGTGACCCGGTAGGTGTGCACGTGCTCGGGCGCGCGCTCCAACTCCGCGAACGGGGCGATGGAGGTGCGAGCCTCGTCAGCGAGCGGGTGGTCGACCTCCAGCAGCAAGGTCTTGTCTGACTGGACGATCAACGGTCCGTCGGTCACGGGTGCCTGCTCCTGTCGATTGGCGTTCTGCCATTGTCACAACAACGCGCAAGTCGCAGGCAGTCCCGTGGCTCGTCGTGGCCGTGAGGCGACGCCCCGCACTCGGCGACGGTTTGGTAAAACTCTCCAAAACCAGCAATCGGGTGCCTACGTTCTGCTAGGTCCGGACACCCAAGGGACCTCCAGCAAAGGTGATCATGAGCAACGAGTCGACTCCCGACCCCAAGGCCGACGACGCGCCGAAGACCGCGCAACCGGCATCGGAAGCCGCCGCCACGCCCGCGCCCGCTCCGGACGAGGCGCCCGCTGCCAAGCCCGCCGCGAAGCGCGCACCCCGGCCCAGGAAGACCCCCGCCAAGCCCGCGACCGCGAGCACCGACGCCGCCGCCCCTGAGGCCGCGGCGGACGCGGCCCCGGCCAAGACCCCCGTCAAACGCGCCCCGAGGCCCAGGAAGACCGCGGTGAAGCCCGCCGTCGACCCGACCCCGGACGCCGCCGTCGACCCGACGGCGGCCCCCGCGGCCCCGATCGCCCCGGTGATCTCGGCCACCTCCGAGCCGGTGACCGAACCGGTCCCCGCTGCCGCCAAGCCCAAGCGGGCTCCTCGCAAGAAGGCCCCCACCGCGGCGGCGGCAGCGGCCGCCGCTCCGGTCACGGCGGCGGTGCCCGAGCCGGTCACCGAGCCCGTGCCGGTCCCCACGGCCGCCGAGACCGCCCCACCGGCCACGACCGAGGCCCCGACCCCGGTCGAGCCCGTCACGGCCGACGCCCCCGCTCAGGCCGAAGCCCTCCAGGCCGAGGCCCCCAAGGCCGGGGCCCCCGCCCCGGTCGAGCCCGTCAAGGCCGACGCCCCCGCCCCGGCCGAGCCTGCCAAGGCCGAGGCCCCCGCCCCGGCCGAGCCTGCCAAGGCCGAGGCCCCCGCCCCGGTCGAGCCCGCTCAGGCCGAGCCCGTCACGGCCGCGGCCCCCGCCCCGGTCGAGCCCGAGGAGCCGGTGACCGAGGCGCTGCCGGTCCTCACCCCCGAGCCCGCCGCGGCCTCGGAGCCCGCGAAGGCGGAGCCCGCGAAGGCGCAGCCGGACGAGCCGGTGACCGACGCGCTGCCGATCCTCACCCCGGAGCCCCCGGCCGCGGCCGAGGCGAAGGTCGAGGAGCCGGTCACCGAGGCCCTGCCGGTCCTCACGCCGCCGGACGCCGAGCCCGCCGCACCCGCCGGAGCGCCGAAGGCCGGAGCACCGGCCGCCGACGCCGTCGCGACGCCCGCCACCACCCCCCAGGCGGAGGCCCCCGGTCCGGTCAAGGCCACCGACCTGCCCGCGGAACCCGCGAAGGCCGAGGGCGAGCCGGAGCCCGCGGCGGCGGCCGTCCCCGCGGCACAGCCGCCGCAGACGGCCCCCGAGGCCCCGCCCGCCGCCGCGGACGGCACGGGCAACGTCCTCTACCGCAAGCCCAAGCCCGACGACGAGGAGGAGGACGGCGGCGGTCCCCTGCGCGGCAAGGGCCGCCTCATCGCGATCGTCGTCGTGGCGCTCCTCGTGGTCGCGGGCATCGTCTACGCGGTCACGGCGCTCAGCGGCGGCAGCGACCCGAAAGACGCGTCCGCCGGTGACTGCGTGTCCCTCTCGGCCCCCTCGCTGGAGGAGTCGGAGAAGGTCGAGACGGTCGGCTGCGACGCCGACAACGCGCTGCTCCTGGTCGGCAAGGTGATCGGCAACGACACCGACTCGTGCCCGGAGGCGAGCTTCTACCAGCAGTACCCGGTCGAGGGGAAGCCCGCGCTGGGCTACCGCCTGTGCCTGCTGCCGAACCTGGCCGAGGGCGCCTGCTACAAGCTCGACGACCTGAGCGCCAACTACGTCAAGTCGGAGTGCAAGGGCGTCGAGGCGCTCAAGGTCACCAAGGTCATCCAGGGCACCGACGACACCGGCCAGTGCCCGGACGGGGCGGGCGAGTCCTACCCGGAGCCGAAGCTGACGTACTGCTTCGCCCCCGCCGAGAGCTGATCGAGGCCGAATTTCCTACCACCATGTGGGCAATTCTGCCCACATGGTGGTAGGAGTCCACCGAGTTTTTGCCACTTTTCGGTGAATACTGTCAACCCGCCGGGCGTCCGTGCCGATGCCCAGCATCATGCGCAAGATCGTCACCGGCCTCGGTGTGGCCGCCCTCGTCCTGCTCGGCGCCTACGCCCTCGGCCTGTTCGACACCGAGGAGCCGCCGGTGTCGCCGGTGGCGGTCGGCCAGTGCGCCAGCGTCTCCCGCGCGGCGAACGAGCCCCGCTTCACGGCCCTGGACTGCGGTTCCGACCAGGCGAACGTCAAGGTCGCGAAGGTCGTGGCCCAGACCGGTGAGGGCTGCCCGACCGGCGGCGCCACCTACTCGACGTTCACCTCCACCGTCACCCTCTGCCTCGTGCCGAACCTCGTCGAGGGCTCCTGCTACGGCCAGGACCGCGCCTCCGGGCTGCTCAAGGTGCCGTGCGGCACGGCCCAGTCGGTCAAGGTCGCGAAGGTCCTCGGCGGCGGCGCGAACTGCGGGGAGCAGCGCGCCGTGGTCTACCCGGAACCCGCTGTGACCTTCTGCCTCGCCGAGGGCGGCGCCTGACAACGATGTGGTCACTTCGCTGCGCCCACCGGGGCCGCCGGCTACGTTTCGGCCTCCCGCGAAGCGAGAGGACCACCCGTGAGCACGCCCGACTACCCGCCGCCCGCAGGCCCGAACGGCCCGCCGCCGGGCGGCCCGGTCCCGCCTCCGTACGGGGCACCGCAGCCGCCGCACGGCCGGCAGGGCCCGCAGCAGGGGTGGCCGCAGCAGCAGCCGACCCCGCAGGGCTGGGCGCAGCAGCAGCCGACCCCGCAGGGCTGGGCGCCGCCGCAGCCCCCTCCTGGCCAGCCCCACGGCGCCCAGCCCGTTCCGGGCCAGCTCCACGGCGCCCAGCCCGCGTTCGGCTGGCAGCCGCCCCCGGTGAAGAAGGGCAGCGGCAAGGTCAAGCTGGTCCTGACCCTGGTCGTGGTGGCGGCGCTGGCCGTCGGCGGCTACTTCCTGAACAAGAGCGCCCCCGCCAGCGCGAAGCCCGGCGACTGCATCAACATCGTCTCGGCCAGCATCACCGACCCGAAGATCGAGAAGGTCGAGTGCGGCGCGCCGAACGCCTCGTACAAGGTCGCGAAGAACCTGGACAGCGCCTCGGACGACTGCCCGGCGGGCGACTACGGCTCGTACTCCGAGAGCGGACGGCGCGGCAGCGGCTTCACCCTCTGCCTGATGCTGAACGCCGCCGAGGGCGACTGCTTCAAGACCGAGGGCAGCTTCGTGGCCGGCAAGACCACCAAGGTCACCTGCGACGCGTCGGCCGACTTCACGGTCTCGAAGGTCGTGACCGGCAGCACCGACAAGGCGGCCTGCGGGTCGGACGGCAACGAGCTGGTCTACTCCGAGCCCGCGACCACGCTGTGCCGGGTGGCGGCCGACGGGTCGGGCACCGGCGCCGCGGGCGGCTGACGGCGGCCGGAGGGCCGTCGGGTCTGGACCACTGGACGTCGCGGTGGCCGGAAATGTGGGTTTCCACCCCAGCGCCAGGGAGCGGGTACCGCCGATCGGGCGGAGTTGGCGCTGGGCCGATCCAGCGACGGGCCTTGACGTCACCAGGCGAAAGGGAAACGGGGCGGTCACCCAAGGTGACCGCCCCGTTCCGTCTGGCTGGCTGGCTCGCCTAGCTCGTGGTGCCCGGTGGCAGCAGCTGCTGCACGTCGAGCCTGCCCGGCAGCACGTCCTCGGTGTCCATCATGTCCGCGACCCGTTGGAGGCGGATCGGGTTGAGCGACAGAGGGAAGGTGCCGACCGAGACCAGCGCCGCGGTCTGCTGGTCGACGTCGACGTAGCTGCTCAGGACGTCCTGGACGGTCAGCTTGTTGTTCGACGCGGCCTGCTGCGCGTCGCGCAGGACCGAGCGGAACAGGGCCAGCGTCTTGGGGTTGCCGTCCGCGAACTTCTTGCTGGAGGCGTACCCGGACATCGGGAAGTCCTTGGTCGGACCGATCGCGGTGTCGGTCACGACCCTGGCGCCGATGTCGCGCTGGGCCTTCGTGATGAACGGCTCGGTCATCCACGCCGCGTCGACGGTCTTCGACTGCATGGCCGTGACCATCTGGTCGAACGGGAACTCGCGGAACGCGATGCCCTGCTTCTCGACACCCGCGGTGTCCAGCACGGCCCTGGTGGTCAGGGCGCCGATGTCGTCGTCGTTGACCACGGCGATCCGCGGCTTGGCGATCTTCGCGGGACCGTCGTAGGCCGGGTCCGTCGTGACCAGCGCCATCGAGTTGGCGCCCGCCTGGTAGGCCTCGCCCTGGAGCTGGAGCTGGGTGCCCTCGGCGACCTTGCGGAACAGGGTCACGTGGCTCGCCCAGGTGATGTCCAGCGTGGTGTCGAGCTGCTTGATGCCCTCGTCCTCGCTGGTCTGGGGCACGAGCTGGACCTGGAGCCCCGCCTTGTCGAACAGCTTCTCGTTGATCGCGATGCGGAGCGGGGCGACGTCCACGACCGGCATGACGCCGATGCGGAGCGTGTTGCGCTCGATGTCGGTGGCGCCGTCGTCGCCGCCGCCGGGCAGCAGGCTGCACCCGGCCGTGGTGGAGACGACGGTCAGGGCACACGCGACCAGCGCTGCCGCACGTCGCAGAACATGCGCTCGGGTAGGCATGGCACCTCTCGCCTGTTGACTCGATGAGTCGAGTGATCAGTGTTCGTCGTCACGCGCCGGTACGGACCATCAGCTCACCGGGGATGGTGGCGCAGAGGCAGCTAGGTATCGACGTTCGGGGATGTTAACCACCCGGACGTATGAAGCGACAGCCCAACTCGATACGGTGCGTGCACCTAGAGGCTTCCATGAAGTAGGGGCAGACCATTACGCTGCCGGCCGGGTGGTACAGGTTCTGGCGGGCCGTCGGGTTCCTGGAGCACAATGGTGCGCTTGGTCGGCGCTAGGGTTCCTGTACTGCATTTTGCCCGATTTTGCGAGTCCATACTTCGGTCCTGGGGAGAGGCCGGGGACACTGCTGCCGGAAGAGGAAGCCCAGGGTGGCCCGACGAGAGAGAGGTCCCAGCCAGTCCGGCGCGGGGACCGCACCGCACTCCGGTAGGCCCGAAACGGGTGACGGACTGGCTGCGCTACGAGATGCAACTGTGACCGAATCGACGGGATCTGGAAAAACCGACGTGCCGCAGAACAGCGCAACAGATGCGCAGAGCGCTCGTACGTCGAGCCTGAGGCTGCGCAACTGGCGCCTCCGCACCAAGCTGTTCGCCGTCCTGCTCATCCCGACCATCTGCGCGCTCGCGCTGGGTGGCCTCCGGGTGCAGGCGGACCTTCAGAGCGCGACCGAGTTCAACCAGCTGGCCAACGAGGTCCAGCTCGAGAGCTCCGTCGCGGACCTCGTGCAGCAGCTCCAGCGCGAGCGCGACCTGAGCGTGAGCCACGTGGCGTCTGGCAAGCAGATCGACCGCGTGGTGCTCGACCGGCAGCTGCGCCGGGTGAACGACAACTCGGACGCGCTCCAGACCAAGATCACTGAACTGAGCGGCGACCTCGAGCCCGCCGTGGCGGACCGCTTCCGCCGCGCGGCCGAGCAGCTCAAGCGCCTCAACAGCCTCCGCAACGCCGTGCGCGACACCGCGTACCCCTCGGAGGCCGTCCTGCGCACCTACTCCGAGTCGGTGGAGAGCCTCCTCGACCTCGGCGAACAGGCCATCGCGGGCATCAACGACCCCGACCTGGTGCGGTTGCACCTGGCGACCAACGCCATCGCGCGCATCAAGGAGCAGGAGTCCCGCAAGCGCGGCATCCTGCTCGACACCTTCCAGCGCGGCGACTTCCCCGCGAGCCAGCAGCGGCTGCTCCTGGCGGCGAACGCGGAGCTCGAAGCCGCTCGCAACGACTTCCGCAAGTCCGCCTCCGCCGACCAGGCGAAGATCTACGACGACACGGTCACGGGTCTGATCGTCGACACGGCGAACGACATGCAGGAGTCGGCGCTGAACCTGGCGGCGGCCAACCAGAGCCTCCAGTCGCTGAGCCCGGAGCGGTGGGACATCGCGTCCACCCTGACGGTCAACCTGACCCGCGACGTGGAGAACCTGCTCCTCGAACAGCTCCAGAACCGCACGGACGAGCTGACCGGCTCGGCCCGCGCCGACGCGTTCCGCGACTCGGGCCTCGTGCTCGCCGCACTGCTGCTCGCGCTGGCCATGGCCCTCTTCGTCGCCCGCTCGATCCTCAACCCGCTGCGCATCCTGCGCCGCACCGCCCTCGCGGTGGCCGACCACGGTCTGCCCGAGGCGGTCGAGAGGATCCTCGCCGACCCGAACCCGCAGCTCGCGGCGCAGAACGCCATCGCGCCCGTGCCGATCGCGACGCGGGAGGAGGTCGGCCAGGTGGCGCGCGCCTTCGACGCGGTGCACGGCGAGGCGGTCCGCCTGGCGGCCCAGCAGGCCCTGCTGCGCGACAACGTCAACGCGATGTTCGTCAACCTGTCCCGCCGCTCGCAGGCGCTGGTCGAACGCCAGCTGAACCTGATCGACCGGCTGGAGCAGGACGAGCAGGACCCGGACCAGCTCGCCAGCCTGTTCGAGCTCGACCACCTCGCGACCCGCATGCGCCGCAACTCGGAGAACCTCCTGGTCCTCTCCGGCACGGACCTCTCGCGCCGCCTCACCCGGCCCGTCCCCGCGGCCGAGGTGCTGGGCGCGGCGGTGTCCGAGGTCGAGCAGTACGCGAGGGTCCAGGTCGGGCAGACCCCGGAGCTCACGGTCCAGGGCCGCGCGGTCAACGACCTCGTGCACCTGATCGCCGAGCTGCTGGACAACGCCACCGCGTTCTCCGATCCTGTGACAAAGGTTACGGTCCGGACCGCCCGCACCCGCAAGGGTGAACTGGCGATCGAGATCCAGGACCGCGGCGTGGGCATGGCCGAGCAGGACATCATCGACGCCAACGAGCGCCTGGCCGACCCGCCGGACGTCGACGTCGCCGTGTCCCGCCGGATGGGCCTGTACGTGGTCGCCCGGCTGGCCAAGCGCCACGACATCAAGGTCCGCCTGCGGGTCAACGAGGACATCGAGGGCGGCACCACCGCGCTCGTCGTCGTCCCCGGCACGCTCGTCGCGCAGCCCGGCCAGTCGCCCGCCCCGATGGGCGGACCGACCGAGTCCCTCACGGACTTCAACCCGGCCCAGCGCGCCAGCGGCATCGCCGGTGCGTTCAGCGGCTCGCCCCGCTTCGACGACGACGGTGGCGGCTTCCCGTCGCAGGGCGGCGCGGGCGAGACCGGGTACCACTCGTCCGGCAGCCTCACGAACACCGGCGACTTCCCGTCGCAGGAGTTCGGCTCGACCGGCGGCTTCGCGCAGCCGGACGTGAACGTGCCGGTCAGCTTCGTGCGGGGCGAGTCCGTCCCCGAGCCCAACGCGGTGCCCGCGTTCGGCGTCACGAGGCCGGAGGAGGACTCCAACGTCTGGCTGCCCCTGTCGGGCGACCGGACGCCCGCGGAGAAGGTGTGGCCCGAGCACGCCAACGCCCACGACCCCGGTCCCTCCACCGGTGAGCTGACCCTGTTCACCGCCTACGAGGACCGCCACGAGGACGCCTCGGCGCCCATCCAGGCGGGCTTCGAGACGACCCGCTTCGAGCCCGTGGTGCCCCGCGCCGCGGTGGCGGAGCCCGAGCCGGAGCGGCGCAACGGCAACACGCCCGCGCGCAAGGAGGTCGACCACGACCTCGACGCCCCGACCGAGCGCCTGCCGATCTACGAGGCGGTCCTGTCGCAGTGGTTCCAGGCTGTCGGCAGCGAGACCTCGGCGGCCAAGGCGCAAGCCGTGCCCGCCGTGGAGCACGAACCGGTGAGGACCCCGGAGCCCGAGCCCGCGGTCGTGGAGCGCGAGGAAGTGGCGCTGCCGACCCGCAAGCCGAAACCCGTTCCCGCGGTGGCTCCCACCACCACCGAGGTTTCCGTACCCTCAAGGCTCGACGGTTTGTCGGCTTCGGGTCTTCCGAAGCGGGCGCCGCGAACCGAAGCCGCACCCGTCCCCGAACCGGAGCCGGTGGCCGAGGTCGAGGTCGAGCAGGCAGAGGAGCAGGAGGCCCCACGGATGCAGGCGGAACCGACCGCCGAAAGCGCCTGGCAGTCCCCGGCCGATGAAGGCTGGACCGCTGCCCAGGCACTGCTCAGCAAGACGCCAGACGCCAAGACACAAGCGGGGTTGCCCAAGCGGGTGCCCAAGGCTCAGCTTGTGCCGGGGTCAGCCGCGCCGAAGATCCCCTCGGCGCAGCAATCGCAGCGACCCCCGCTGCCACCACGGTCGCCTGACGCGATCCGTGGACGGATGTCGAGTCTTCAGCAGGGCGTCCGACGAGGGCGACACGCGTTGATCGACGCTTACGCTGGTGACCAGTCGAGCCGGCAAGACGAGGAGCAGGAGTGACGACCGCAGCTCAGCCAGGCAGCTTTGGTTGGCTAATCACCGACTTCGTGCGCCGGGTACCCGGTGTTGCGCACGCCGTTGTCGTGTCGGCGGACGGGCTTCTGCTCGCCGGCTCGCAGGGCTTGCCACGGGACAGGGCCGAACAGCTTTCGGCGGTGGCATCCGGTCTGGTCAGCCTCACCGCAGGTGCGGCTCGCTGCTTCGAGGCCGGTGGCGTGAACCAGACCGTGGTCGAGATGGAACGGGGTTACCTGTTCCTGATGTCCATCAGCGACGGGTCGTGCCTCGCCGTACTCGCCGCGCCCAACTGCGACATCGGTCTCGTCGCGTACGAGATGACCCTGCTGGTCGAGAGAGTCGGCCAGCAACTCACCCCGGAGCTGCGCGCTCAGCTCCAGGGCGTGGTAAGGCGGTAGACCTCATGAGAGTGTGGGGGTGAGCGGAGATGGCTGAGAGATCGGGCGCCCACGGTCGTCGCTTCGGTAGCGGTTTCAACTACCAGGAGTGGGCGGTCGGGGGCTTCCAGTTCTCGGATCCGGACGCCGCCGACCCCGCGCCGGATGATGAGGAAGCCGATGGAGTGGTTGCACCGAGCGTCAAGCCGGTCGTCCGCCGCAAGCGCGGCCGACCGAAACGCGAGAGCGCGGAGATCGATGGCACAGGGCAGGGGCTAGACGACATGTCTCAGCGTGAGGTTGACGATTCGTCGTACGACTACGACGACGTGCCGAACCGTTTCGACATCGACGGGTACGGAAGTGGTCTGTTCGGAGGACCGGGCGCTGATCTCTTCGGTGCCCACAACCTCCCTGACAGCGTTCCGGAACAACTCCCGTACACGACCGGCCAGCAGCCGATCGTGAGACGGGAGGAGAACCCGGCGGCAGAATCGGGATCACTGGTCCGTCCGTACACCCGGACCGGTGGGCGCACGAGGCCGGACTACGATCTGGCCATCGAGGCACTGGTGTCCACCAGTGACCGCGGGCTGGAACGTGACGCGGCGGTGCTACCGGAACACCGGTCGATTTGCGGGATTTGCACGGACACCCGGTCCGTGGCCGAAGTCGCCGCACACCTCCGACTGCCGTTGGGCGTCGTGCGGGTGCTGATCGGTGACATGGCCAGCATGGGTTTGGTTTTGATTCACCAGGGTGGTCTGGTCGTGGGAGACCGACCTTCCATTGACTTCCTTGAGAGGGTGCTCAGTGGGCTTCGCAGGCTCTAGTCCCCAGGGCGCCGAGGGCGCACGGAAGCCGACGACCTCCGCGAAGATCGTGGTCGCGGGTGGCTTCGGCGTGGGCAAGACGACCTTCGTCGGCTCGGTGTCCGAGATCGTGCCGTTGACCACCGAGGCGGTGATGACCGAAGCCAGCGCGGGTGTGGACGACCTGTCGGCGACGCCGAACAAGGTCACCACCACCGTCGCGATGGACTTCGGCCGCGTCTCCCTGGACAGCGACCTGATCCTGTACCTGTTCGGTACGCCGGGTCAGCACCGGTTCTGGTTCATGTGGGACGACCTGGTCCGTGGTGCCATCGGCGCCATCGTCCTGGTCGACACCCGGAGGTTGGCCGACGCGTTCGCGTCGATCGACTTCTTCGACGACCGGCAGCTGCCGTACGTCGTCGGTGTGAACTGCTTCGACGGGTTGCTGCACCACCGCATCGAAGACGTGCGGGAGGCGCTGACGATCGATCAGTCCGTGCCGATAGTGACTTGCGACGCGCGCAACCGGCAGTCGACCAAGCAGACGTTGATCACGCTGGTCGAGCACGCCATGCGCCAGTGGATGTCCGTCCGCGCAGGCTGATCACGACGCTGTACCGGGCCTGGTCCGGCCTCCCCCCGTCCGGGGAGACCGCACCAGGCCTTCGGCGCACGCGGTGAACGCCGGTGCGGGTCGTGTCGTACCGAGTGGTCAGCGGCCATAGCCCTCCAGGTCGGATCGGGCGGCGTCCACTGCCGCGGGCCCGGCCGGTGGCGGCGGAGGAACGGCCACCTCCGGCACCGGTTGGATGGTGTCGGCCGACCTCGGCGCCCCGTGGGTCCACGCGTCACCCGAGTTCGCCCAGGTGTTCAGCGCGCCCGCCAGGACGACCGCCAGGACCGCGGCCGCGGAGGTGGCCCTCCGCACCCACCCGTGTTCGGTCATGGGCTGCTCCTTCGCCGGTGCGGCGCGGTGGTGCGCGCCGCTCCTCGACGGTAAGCCGCTCCGAAATCCCCATCGGGTGCACCGCTTCCCCGACCGGGTCTCACCCTCCGTGAAGGCGCACCGGCCGGGTCAGTCCTCGACGAGCGCTGCCGACGTGATGCGGTGCAGCGGGAACCGGCGGACCTCGCCGTAGCTGAGGTCGTAGCCCTCCAGGACACCGCCGCCGACGATCTGCGGCTTGATCACGCGGGTTGCCGCCGTGCCGTGCGAGTCGACCAGGTCGACCAGGACGCTGCGGCCCTCCCTCGCGGCCCGCTGGAGCAGGTCCACCGTGGCCGAGGGGCCGTTGCCGTGGTTCGCGGGCACCGTGACGCGCTCGCCCCGCTGGGTCGACCTCGCCCGGTCACCCGCCTTGACCAGGCGCACCAGCTCCACGAGCTGCTCCTCGCTCGGCGTCGGCACGTGGACCGGGCGCCGGGAGGTGCGGGCCTTGCCGGGGATGCGACGTCCGCCCACCCGCAGATCCAGCACCCGCCCGTCGGGGCCCTCGGCGGCGGGGGCGAACCCGGCCCCGCGCAGGCCGTCCAGCACGTCGCCCAGGGGCAGGGGGCTGACGAGGACGGTCGGGGCGATCTTGCGCAGCTCCAGCGCGTCCGCCACGGGGTGCGCCAGGACCTCGGTGAGCAGCACCGGGTCGTCGCAGCGCAGGAACGAGCCCGCGGCACCGCCGCGCAGCCTGCCGTGCTTGCGGGCGGCGTCGTCGATCAGGTAGGTCAGCGACTGCGGGATCGGGGTCCGCGAGCCCCTGCGGAACAGCTCGTGCAGGTCCGACGCGGTCTTGCCCGCGTCGAACGCGCGGCGCACCGAGCTGTCGCCGACCCGGTAGACGGTCGCGCCGCCCGCCGACTCGACGTCGGCCACCAGCGCCAGGTCGTCGGCCAGCTCCGGTTCCAGCCTGCCGGGGGCGATCACGGTCAGGTCGGCCTGCACCAGGAAGTGGTCGACCGGGGTGGGCAGCGAGTCCGTGAGCTGCTTCGACGCCAGCGCCGGGCCCTCGGTGAGCAGCACCCTGCCCGCGCTGGTGATGGCGCCCCGCGACAGCACGGCCAGCGCGGTGCCCTCGGACAGCGTCCAGCGGACCAGTTCGTCGCGCAGCCTGCCGCCGCGGCGCGGCGCCCGCCACGCCAGCACGGCCGCCAGCTCGCCCGCGTCGGCGATCGTCGTGCCGGGGGCCAGCCCGGCCAGCGCCTCCAGGACCCGGCGGCGGTCGCGCGGGGCGCCGGGGCGGTTCAGCTCGGCCGACAGCGGGTTGAGCAGCCGCTCCTTCTCGTCCCGCTGCCCGATGAGGCCGGGCAGCCGGGGGAGGTCGAGCCACGCCTGGGCCAGCGTCGACCAGCGGGCCTCGGGCGTCGCGGTCAGCCACGAGTCCGCCAGCGCCGTCGGCACCCACTCCGGGTCGACGCCCTCGCTGTCGGCGATCAGGCCGGCGGACACGGCCACCTCGATCAGCAGCGCCGCGCGGGTCTCGTCGACCTCCAGGTCCTTGGCGATCCGGCGCATCTCCCGGACCCCGAGGCCACCGGTGCGCAGCACCGACGGCGGGTCCTCCGACCACGCGCCGACCAGGGACTCGGTGTGCCGCAGCAGCTCCATCGCCTCGCCGCCGCCCGTCTCGTCCACGACGGACGCGTCCAGCGCGGTCGTGCGCAGCGGGGGTTCGGTGACCTGGAGCCTGCCGAGCGGCCTGGCGCCGCGCACGGCGAGGCCCACCTCGCGCGGCAGCTCCACGGTCTTGCCGTCGCGGCGGATCAGCAGACCCCTGGCGAGCAGCTTCTGGATCGGCGTCCGGGCCTGGGCCAGCGGCACCACGAGGGCCGCGTCCTTGGTCTGGCCGATCGGCGGGCCGTCGGCCAGCGTCCCGAGCACCCGGCGCTCGTCGTCGCCCAGGTCGGAGAGGTCCGGGTCCGCCAGTTCCGGCACCGACCTGCCGAGCCCGCACGGGAACGCGGCGACCGCGTCCCGGCTGGCGGGCGGCGTCGAGAGGGCGTCGTCGGGCCCCCACAGCAGGGCTCGGGCGCGCAGCAGCGCGACCGTCTGCTTGAGCGGCCGGGCCTTGACCTCCTTGCCCAGGAGCGCCGCCAGCTCGGGCAGTGCGACGGGGTGCTGGTCGGCGTCGAGCACGAGCAGCGCTTCGAGGACGGTCAGCGTGAACGTGTCCAGGTCCTCGCACGCCCGCGACACCGACGCGCGGGTCGCGATCCGGGCGGCCAGCACGGCCGTGTCGGCGGGGACGGGGGTCGCCAGGTCCGGCCGGGCGCGCAGCAGCGCCACGAGCACGGTGTCGTCCTGTGCGCGCAGCCAGTCGGCCAGAGTGGTGCCGGACATCTGCACCACGGTATATGTGCGCCGCTCCATCGGGCACACTTGTCCCGACGTAGGCATCACCGAGGAGGAACCGTGGCGAAGGCCGCACGCCCTGAGCGCATTGACCCGCACTGGCCCGTCGTGCCCGAGGGCGAGCACGTGGTCAGCGAACTCGCCAGCGACAGCCAGGGCGCGCAGTCGCCCTTCGGGCACATGCCCTTCCCCCTGGCGCCCGAGGAGCTGCCGTACCGGCACCCGGTGACCGAGATCAACAGGTAGTCCCGGCGAGGGCCGCCGCTCCGGACGGCGGCGGCCCGTTCGTCGAGTCGCGCGAGTTCCGTAATTGGTTGGCGACTACCCTCGACCCCCGCGTGGGCAGTACTGATGTGGGAGGTTCGATGCCGGTCCCCGGCCCTGGTTACTCGATCACCGTTCGACTGGAGGCACCCCCGTCGGCGAGCGCCGCGGGTGACCTGACCAGCGCGGTTGGCCACGCGGGCGGTGTGATCACCGCGTTCGACGTCGTGGAGTCGCACGGCGACCGCGTCGTCATCGACCTCACGTGCAACGCCCTCTCGGCGAACCACGCGAAGGACATCACCGACACGCTGGAGACGCTGCCCGGCATCGTCGTCCGCAAGGTGTCCGACCGCACGTTCCTGGTGCACCTCGGCGGCAAGATCGAGGTCACGTCGAAGGTGCCGCTGCGCAACCGCGACGACCTCTCCCGCGCCTACACGCCGGGCGTCGCCCGCGTGTGCCAGGCCATCGCGGAGAACCCCGAGGACGCGCGCCGCCTCACCATCAAGCGCAACACCGTGGCCGTCGTCACCGACGGGTCCGCCGTGCTCGGCCTCGGCAACATCGGCCCGGCCGCCGCCCTGCCCGTGATGGAGGGCAAGGCCGCGCTGTTCAAGAAGTTCGCGGGCGTCGACGCCTGGCCGATCTGCCTCGACACGCAGGACACCGAGGAGATCATCCGCACGGTGCAGATCCTCGCGCCGGTCTACGGCGGCATCAACCTGGAGGACATCGCCGCGCCCCGCTGCTTCGAGATCGAGGCCCGGCTGCGCGAGATGCTCGACATCCCGGTGTTCCACGACGACCAGCACGGCACCGCCATCGTGGTCGTCGCCGCGCTGCGCAACGCGCTCCGCGTGGTCGCCAAGGACATCAAGGACTGCAAGATCGTCGTGTGCGGCGCGGGCGCGGCGGGTTCCGCGATCATCCGCCTGCTGCTCCAGCAGACGCCCGGCGACGTGATCGCCGTGGACGTCGACGGCATCGTGCACCGCGACCGCGGGAACATGGACAGCAACCTCAAGTCCATCGCCGAGCGGACGAACAAGAAGAACCTGAAGGGCCGCCTGCACGACGCGCTCGTCGAGGCGGACGTCTTCATCGGCGTCTCGGCGCCCAACCTGTTCGGCGCCGAGCAGGTCGCGACGATGAACTCCGACGCCATCGTGTTCGCGCTGGCCAACCCGGATCCGGAGATCGACCCGATGGAGGCGCAGAAGCACGCCGCCGTCGTGGCCACCGGGCGCAGCGACTTCCCGAACCAGATCAACAACGTGCTGGCGTTCCCCGGCGTGTTCCGCGGCCTGCTCGACGCGCACGCCAGGACCATCACCGACGCGATGCTGCTGGCCGCCGCCAACGCCATCGCCGACGTCGTGTCGCCGGACCAGTTGAACGCCTCGTTCATCGTGCCCAGCGTGTTCGACGCCACGGTCGCGGGCGCCGTCGCGGAAGCGGTCCGGAAGGAAGCGGCCGCCGCGAAGGTCTAGGAATAAGGTCGGTGGTATGACCAAGCAGTTCACCCACCTCGATTCCAGCGGCGCGGCGCGCATGGTCGACGTCTCCGGCAAGGAACCCACCACCAGGACGGCGGTGGCGACCGGGGTGGTGCGCACGACGACCGAGGTCGTGGCACTGCTCGCCGGGGACGGTCTGCCGAAGGGCGACGCGCTGGCGACCGCGCGCATCGCGGGCATCATGGCCGCGAAGCGCACGTCCGAACTGGTGCCGCTGTGCCACCCCCTCGCGCTGTCGAGCGTGAAGGTCGACCTCGAACTGGGCGAGGCGGAGGTCCGCATCACCGCCACCGTCCGCACGACCGACCGGACCGGCGTGGAGATGGAAGCGCTCACCGCGGTGTCCGTCGCGGGCCTGACCCTGCACGACATGGTGAAGGCCGTCGACCCGGCCGCGTCGATGGACGCGGTCCGCGTCGAGCGCAAGGACGGCGGCAAGACCGGCACCTGGATCCGCCCGGAGGGCAGATGAGCACCACGGCACGTGTCATCACCGCGTCCAACCGCGCCGCGTCCGGCGTGTACGCCGACCGCGGCGGACCGATCATCGTGGACTGGTTGCGCGACAAGGGGTTCGACGTCCCCGACGCGCTCGTCGTCCCCGACGGCGAACCGGTGGCCGACGCACTGCGGCAGGCCGTGGCGGCCGAGGTGAACGTCGTCGTCACGACCGGCGGCACGGGCGTCAACCCGACCGACCGCACCCCGGAGGCGACCAGGGCGGTCCTCGACTACGAGGTGCCGGGCCTCGCGGACGCGATCCGCCAGTCCGGCTGGCCCACCGTCCCCACCGCCGTGCTGTCGCGCGGCCTGGCGGGGGTGGCGGGCCGCACGCTCGTCGTGAACCTGCCCGGTTCCACCGGCGGCGTCCGCGACGGCTTGGAGGTCCTGGGTCTCGTGCTCGACCACGCGGTCGACCAGCTCCGCGGCGGCGACCACGTCCACACCCACGCCCCGCTGCACACGGGCCCCGCGGCCGTGCTGCGCGCGACCGTCAGCGAATCCCCGCTGTCGGTCGAGGAGCACGCCGCGCTGGTCGAGGACGCGGGCGCGGGTGCCGTGGTCACGTTCGCCGGGGTCGTCCGCGACCACGACGGCGGCCGTTCCGTGCGGGAGCTGGAGTACGTCGGCCACCCCAGCGCGGCCGACGTGGTCGCCGAGGTGGCCGCCGACATCGCGGGCCGCTACGAGGGCGTCCGGGCTCTCGCCGTCTCGCACCGCGTCGGGCCGCTGGCGATCGGCGACGTCGCCCTGGCCGTCGCGGTCGCCGCCGAACACCGCAAGGAGGCGTTCGCGGTGTGCTCGGAGCTGGTGGACGAGGTCAAGCGCAGGCTGCCCGTGTGGAAGCGCCAGGTCTTCACCGACGGCACCGACGAGTGGGTCAACTGCCCCTGACCCTCGGCTCGGCCGACCGCGGGTCAGGCTTGAGGGTGCCTGCCGGCCTGGAGCAGACCACCACGGGCGAGCACCCGGCCAGGACTGGCGACCGCACGCTGACACGGGCGTGCTTCCTCGCAGACCTGATCTGACCTGACCGGCCCGGCGACGCTGCGGTGTCCGGTTCGCCGTGCTCCGCACCAGGACGCACCACCGGCATCCCGAGCCAGCCGCCGCACAACCACACCGGGCAGCCTCAACCGTGGTGGGCGGGGTCGGCTGTGCCACGTCACCGCTCGCGAGCCGCGGCGGGCGGGCCTTGTTGTGCCACGTCACCGCTCGCGAGCCGTGGCGGGCGGGCCCTGTTGTGCCACCTCACCCGCAAATAGCGGCGGGCGGGGTTCGCTGTGCGACCTCACCACCCCCAACAAACGGCGGATGGGTTTGCTGTGCCGTCCCACCCCCCAACAACGGTGGGCGGGGTCGGCTGTGCCACGTCACCGCCCGCGAACCGCGGTGGGCAGGGACCGCTGCGCCGCCTCACCACGCGCGGACCGCGGCGGCCGACCCGCCCGAAGAAGGCGGGCGACCGACGGCAGGGACCCCAGTCCGCGGGGGGAAGCGGATGGGGTCCCTGGTCCGGCACTCGGCACGAGCCGAGCAGGTCCTACTTGGTGGCGATCTTCAGACCGGGCGTGATCAGGTCCGGCGCCGGGATGAAGTCCTTGTTCAGCTCGGCCAGCTTCTGCCAGCCGCCTTCGACCTTCAGCTCGTCGGCGATCTTCGACAGGCTGTCGCCCGGCTTGACCTCGTAGTCGCCAGCCGGGTTGTTCGACGGCAGGGCGAGCACGACCGGCGCGGGCGCCTGCTGGCGCACGGGCGCCTGAGCGGTCCGCTGCTGGGACGGCGCGGGAGCGGCCTTCTGCTGCTGCTGGGCCGGGGCCTGGGCCGGGGCCGCCGCGACGGGGGCACCGCCACCGCCGAGGCCCTTCTGGCCGCAGACCGGCCACGCGTTGATGCCCTGCGAGCGCAGGACGTTCTCGGCGACGCGGATCTGCTCCTCGCGCGACGCGTTGGCGGCCGAACCGGTGCCTCCGTTGGAGGACCACGTGCTCGGCGAGAACTGGAGGCCACCGTAGTAGCCGTTGCCGGTGTTGATGGCCCAGTTGCCACCGCTCTCGCACTGCGCGACGGCGTCCCAGTTCACGTTGCCCTGGGCCTGAGCGGTTCCCGCGGCCATGCTGAGCGGCGCACCGACGATGATGCCTGCCACTGCCACCTTGGCGATGCTGCGAGCGGTACTGGACAGCTGGCGGTGCTTGCCTCGGTTAGAAATCATTTTCCTCACGGTCCACCAGCACCTGCACGGGGAACTCGGGGTCGGGCCCGGTCACGTTCCTCAGCCCCTGTCCGGCGGGATTTCTCGCTCGGGGTTGTGTGCCGGGGGACCGCTGGACAGGGCTCGGTGCTCGGTCTCCCGGTGTAGCTCGTGACTGGTTCGGGGCCAGTCGATTAGCGACCGTACGTAACCAACGACGAGACGCCAAACAGTTCGGCACGTGACTCACGTCACAGTGAGGGGTCGGAATGGCGTAATATCCTGCTATTTATGCAGCTCAACGGGCCGTTATCGGTCCGTTTCCGTTCCGAGATCAATCGAGATGGATCACCCAGAGTGAGGCGTGCCTCACGTCGTTGCTCCACCCGTGGACAAGCTGCGCGGACGTCCGCACCGTGCATACGATCAAGCCGTGCACGTCGAGGTCAAGATCATCGGGAGGCCGGGGATCGTCGTCGACGGCCGCCGCGTCGAGGTCCAGGGCGACCGGCTCGCGGCGTTGGTCACCGCCCTCGCGCTGGACGCCGACCAACCCGTCCCGATGGCCACCCTGATCGAGCGGATGTGGCCCGACGGTCCGCCCGCGGACCCGCGCGGCGCGGTGCGGGCCGCCGTTCTCAGGCTCCGCCACCTCCTCGGCGTGCCGGACCTCGTGACCACCGAACCGAGCGGCTACCGCCTCCGCGTGCCGCGCGAGAACGTCGACGCGCTCGCCGACCCCGCCCCGGCGGGCACGGCCCCCCACGTCCCGGCGTCGCGCGCCACCGCGCCCGCCGACCCCGGTCCGCCCGTCCCGGCCCAGCTCCCGTCCGACCTGCCCGACTTCGTCGGCAGGCAGGAGCAGGTGGCCGAGCTGACCTCCGCCACCTCACCCGTCCTGGTGATCTCCGGCCCGCCGGGCATCGGCAAGACCGCGCTCGCCGTGCGCGCGGCGCACCGGCTGCGGTCCCGCTTCCCCGACGGGGTCCTCTACGGCGACCTGCGCGCGTACGCGCCGGGCGAACCCGTGGCGCCCGAGCGGATGCTGTCGCGGTTCCTGCGCGCGCTGGGCACCCCGCCGGACGCGATCCCGGTGCGGCTGGACGACCAGGTCCGGGCCTACCGGGCGGCGCTGGGGGGCAGGCGCGTCCTCGTGCTCCTCGACAACGCCACCGAGGACGTCCTCCGCCCGCTGCGCCCCGAGGTGCCGGGCTGCGCGGCGCTGGTGACCAGCAGGCACGACCTGTCCACCGCCCCCGGCGTCCACCAGGTCGAGCTGGGCGAGCTGACCGACGCGGACGCCCGCGACCTCCTCGGCGGCATGATCGGCCACGAGCTGGTCGACGAGGTGCCCGCCGCGGTCGACGAGCTGGTGCGGCTGTGCGGGCGGTTGCCGCTCGCCCTGCGCATCGCGGGCGCGAACCTCGCGGGCCGCTACCCGGACGACGTGGCGGACTACGCCGCCGAACTCCGCGACACCGACCGGCTCGCGGCGCTGTCGGTCGACGGGGACGTCGCCGTGCGGCGCGCGTTCGACCTCTCCTACCGGGCGCTGACCCCGGACGCCCAGCGCCTGTTCCGCAGGCTCGGCCACGTGCCCGGCCCGGACTTCGGCACGGCGACCGCGACCGCCGTGCTGGGGTCGGACGCGCGGGACCTGCTCGACGTGCTCGTCGGCGCGAGCCTCGTGCAGCAGTCGGCACCCGACCGCTACCTCATGCACGACCTGCTGCGCCTCTACGCCGCGGGCATGGCCGAGCCCGACCCGCTCGGCGGCTTCCTCGACCACCTGCTCGGCGCGACCCTGGCCGCCGGGCGCGCGCTCAACCCGGAGTTCCACCGCGTCGACCTCCCCGACGGCATCCCGGTCGTGGAGGAGCCGGAGGACGCGCTGGCGTGGTTCGACGCCGAGCGCGCCACGCTCGTCGCGACCGCCGTCCGCGCGGCCCGCTTCGGCCGTCCCGAGGTGGCCTGGCTGCTCACCGACCTCTCCCGCGGCTACTTCTACTTCCACGGCCACCTGTCCGACTGGCTCACCGCCTCGGAGGCCGCGCTGGAGGCCGCCGCGGCCGACCGCTTCGGCGAGTTCGTCGCCCGCCGCGGCCTCGCGCTGGCCCACTGGCGCGGCGGCGGGCTCGCCCTCGCCGTCGACGAGTTCACCAAGGCCCTGCACCTGGCCCGCGAGGTCGGCACCCCGCTGGACGTGAGCGCCGTGCTGTCCAACCAGGCCATCGTCAACTGGGACCTGGGCAGGCTCGACGCGGCCGCCGCGGCCCTCCGCGAGTCACTGGTGCTCAAGCGGTCGGAGCCGCCCGTCCAGCAGGCGCCCACCCTGTTCAACCTCGCGGGCGTCCACATCGACCTCGGCCCGCTGGACCGCAGCATGGAGCACGTCCTGGAGGTCCTGCGGATCTCGCGGGAGAACGACCTGGCGTACGGCGTCGCGTTCTCGACCGCCCACATCGGCGACACCTACTACCTGATGGGCCACCTCCCGCAGGCCGAGGAGCACCTCCGCGTCGCGCTGGCGTCGCACGAGACCGTCGACGTCGGCCTGGTCTTCCGCGCGGGCGGCGTCGACAGCATGGCCAACGTCGAACTCGACCTCGGCCGCCCGGAGGCCGCGCTCGCCCGCGCCCTGCACGGCCTCGACCTGGCGAAGCAGGCGGCGGACAGCAAGGGCGAGGTCGACTCCAGCAACACGCTCGGCCGCGTGCACGCGGCGCTCGGCGACCTGCTCGGCTCGGTGCGGCACCACCGCTCGGCCCTGACGACCAGCGCGGGCACGGGCTACCTGCGCGGACTGGTGGACGCCCACCTCGGCCTCGCCACCAGCCACCGCCTGCTCGGCGACCTGGACACGGCGCTGCGGCACGTGCGCGACTCGGACGAGGCCGCGCGGAACGGTCAGCTGCACGTCCGCCGCACACGCGTCCTCGCCGAGGCGGCGGCCGTCCACCTGGCGCTCGGGGACCTGGCCGAGGCGCTGCGGCAGGGCGGGGCGGCGCTGGACCTCAGCCGCCGGACGGGTCGCCGGATCGGCGAGGCGCACGCCCTCGTGGTGCTCGGTCGGGTGCGGCGGGAACTGGGCGACGAGCGCGCCGCCGCCGAGTGCTGGCGCGCCGCGCTGGAGGTGTTCGAGGAACTCGACGCCCCGAACGCGGCCGAGGTGCGCGAGCTGCTGGACCAGCCGCCCGGAGACCAGCGGGCGGGAGACCAGCGGGCGGGAGACCAGCGGCCCGGAGACCAGCGGCCCGGAGACCAGGGGCCGGGCGACCAGCCGCCCGGAGACCAGCCGCCCGGATGACCTCCGCCGGGCCCGTCAGCCGCCCGCGAACGGCGGCAGCACGTCCAGCAGCGCCCCGGACCGCACGGCGACCCCGCGGTCGCGCACGGCGACGCCGTCGAGCAGGAAGCTCGCCGCCGCGAGCACGCGGGTCAGCGGCTCGCCGTGCCGCTCGCGCACCGCGGTGAGCACGTCGGCGACCGTGGGGGCGCCGTGCAGCTCGATGTTCTCGTCCGGCACCCCGGCCGCGGCCCGTGCTCCCGCGAAGTACCGCACCGTCAGTTCGGGCACCTCATCCTCCGATCGCGCTCATCGGCCGGTCCGGCTGGCTGAACCCGGCGTCGTTGATGCCGTGCCCGGCGGCCTTGGCCCACATCGTCGCGCGCCACAGGTCGGCGATCTCGTCGTCGGTGGCGCCCGCGCGCAGCGGGGCGCGCAGGTCGGTCTCGGACTGGCTGAACAGGCAGTTGCGCAGCTGCCCGTCGGCGGTCAGGCGGGTCCGGTCGCAGGCGGCGCAGAACGGCCTGGTGACCGACGCGATGACGCCGACCACGGCGGGGCCGCCGTCGACGAGCCAGCGCTCGGCCGGGGCGCCGCCGCGGGCGACGGGTTCGGGGGTGAGGTCGAACTCGGCGCTCAGCGAGGCGAGGATCTCGGCGGCGGTGACCATGCTGGTGCGGTCCCAGCCGTGCTGCGGGTCGAGCGGCATCTGCTCGATGAACCGCAGCTGGTAGCCGTGCTCGACGGCGTACCGCAGCAGCGGCACGGCCTCGTCCTCGTTCACGCCGCGCAGCAGCACCGAGTTGATCTTGACGGGGTCGAGGCCCGCGGCGCGGGCCGCGGCCATGCCCTCGAACACGTCGTCGAGCCGGTCGCGCCGGGTCAGCTCGTGGAACCGTGCCCGGTCGAGGGTGTCCAGCGAGACGTTCACGCGGTTCAGGCCCGCCTCGACCAGTCCGGAGGCGCGCTTGGCCAGCGAGAGGCCGTTGGTGGTCATGGAGATCTTCGGCCGGGGCGCCAGCGCGGCCGTGGCGGAGATCACGTCCTCCAGGCCGCGGCGGAGAAGCGGCTCACCGCCGGTGAAGCGGACGTCCGTCACCCCGAGCTTCGTCACGGCGACGGCGAGCAGGCGGACCAGTTCCTCGTCGCTGAGCACCTGCGACGTCGGCAGCCAGTCCAGGCCCTCGGCGGGCATGCAGTAGGTGCACCGGAGGTTGCAGCGGTCGGTCAGCGACACCCGGAGGTCCGTCGCCACCCGACCGAAGCGGTCGACCAGTTCCGGCCTGTCCGGTCGCGTGGAAGCGTCCGGCGTGCCGCGCACGACTGGCAACCCGAGTTCGACTGCTGTCACCTCCGCCAGGGTAGTGCGGAAACCCATGTGGGTGGCGTCACAGAGCCCGCTGTGACGGACGAGGCAGTCGTGGTCACCCACAAGGTCGAAGATGGCCACCCTGTCTTAGTCGCTAAGATGTTGAACAAGCCAAGAGGAGCGTGGTCATGGCCGAGGTGCCGTCCGACGTGCTGGAGCGGTTCGCCTGGTACGCCCGCGAGATGAGTGCGCTGACGGTGATGTTCCACAGCCGCGTCGCCGAGCACATGGGGCTGTCGGCCACCGACGAGAAGTGCCTCGACCTGGCCGTGCGCGCCGACGGAGCCCTCACGGCGGGCCGCATCGCGGAGCTGTCCGGGCTGTCCACCGGCGCCGTCACGGGCGTGATCGACCGGCTCGAACGCGCCGGGTACGTCCGCCGCGTGCGCGACCCGCACGACCGCCGCAAGGTGCTGGTCGAGGTGACCCAGCAGAACGCCGACAAGTTCGCCCACCTCTTCGAGGGCGCGCTCGCCACCGTCGAGGAGGTGCTCTCCGGGTTCACCCCCGCCGAGATCGAGGTGCTGGAGCGCTACAACAAGGCGTCCATCGACGTGTTCCGCGCGCGCGTGGTCAAGGGCTGACTAGCCCGTTTCCACGCTCGGGTGAATCATGTGCCGCATGCCGGAGCGCTGGAACTACCTCATGGACATGGATGGCGTCTTGGTGCACGAGGAGCACCCGATCCCCGGCGCCAGCGAGTTCGTCGCGGAGCTGACCGGGAACGACATCAAGTTCCTCGTGCTGACCAACAACTCGATCTACACGCCGCGCGACCTGCGGGCGCGCCTGGCGCGGACGGGGCTCGACATGCCCGAGACCGCGATCTGGACGTCGGCGCTGGCCACGGCCAAGTTCCTGGACTCGCAGCGCCCGAACGGCTCCGCGTTCGTCATCGGCGAGGCGGGCCTGACCACCGCGCTGCACGAGATCGGCTACGTCCTCACCGACCGCGACCCGGACTACGTGGTGCTCGGCGAGACCCGCACCTACAGCTTCACCGCCATCACCAAGGCCATCCGCCTGGTCGAGGAGGGCGCGAAGTTCATCGCCACCAACCCGGACGCCACCGGCCCGAGCCGCGAGGGCTCCCTCCCGGCGACCGGCGCCGTGGCCGCCCTGATCGCCCGCGCCACCGGCCGCGAGCCCTACTTCGTGGGCAAGCCCAACCCGCTGATGATGCGGTCGGCGCTGCGCGCGCTGGGCACCCACTCCGCCAACACCCTGATGATCGGCGACCGCATGGACACCGACATCCGCGCGGGTCTGGAAGCGGGCCTCCAGACCATCCTCGTGCTCTCCGGCATCTCCGCCGACTCGACGGCCGAGATGTACCCCTTCCGCCCGACCAGGGTGATCAGCTCCATCGCGGAGCTGGTGGGCAACTCCGCCGACCCCTTCTGAACCGCTCCCCGACCGGAGAACAGGGGCTCGACGTGCCGAATTGTGACGGCCGAGCCGGGGTCCGCGGAGCGGCGACCATAAAGTAGGTCCGTGGACACCGACCAGCGCAAGCTCTTCGTGGTCGGCGACGTGCACGGGCACCTCGCGGAACTCGCTCGTTCCCTGCACCTCGCCGACCTCCTCGACTCCGACGGAGACTGGTGCGGTGGTGAGTCCGAGCTGTGGTTCCTCGGTGACTTCGTCGATCGCGGACCGGACGGGATCGGCGTGATCGAGCTGGTCATGCGGCTCTCGGAGGAGGCGGCCGAGGCGGGGGGCAGCGTGAACGCCCTGCTGGGCAACCACGAGGTGCTGCTGCTCGGCATGCACCGCTTCGGCAACGCGAACGTGCCCGGTGCGCCCAGCCCCCGCAGCTTCGAGCGGAGCTGGCTGATGAACGGCGGTCTGCGCAGCGACCAGGACCGCCTCACCGACGAGCACATCCGGTGGCTCACCAGCAGGCCGGTGCTGACGCTCGTCGACGACCACCTGCTGATGCACTCCGACACGCTGGCGTACCTGGAGTACGGCGACACGATCGACGAGGTCAACGACGCCGTCCGCGAGGTGGTCGCCGACGACGACCTGACCGACTGGTGGGAGTGCTGGCGCAAGATGACCACGCGCTACGCGTTCCGCGGCACGAACGGCGCCGAGGTCGCCGACCAGATGCTCGACCAGCTCGGCGGCAAGGTCGTCGTGCACGGCCACAGCGTCATCGCCGACCAGCTCGGGGTGCCGCCCGCGCAGATCGACGGTCCCCTCCAGTACGCCGAGGACCGGGTGCTGGCCATCGACGCGGGCCTGTACAGCGGTGGTCCGTGCCTGGTCGTCGAGCTGCCCTACGGCTGACCGGTCACACGGCCGCCCTGGCCTTGACCGGCACGTCGCGGAGCAGGCCCCACGTGAGCAGGAGGCCGAGGGCCCAGCTCCCGGCGCACAGGGCGAGCGCGAGCGGGAGCGACGCCGTCGCGGTGAGGTCCAGGTCGCGGAAGAACGGCAGCGAGCCGGACCGGCCGACGGTGACGACGGCGGGCAGGATCAGCGCGACACCGAGCAGCAGGGTGAGCACGCCGCCCGTCTGGAGGCGGTCGAAGCCGCTGACGACGAGCATCCCCACGGCCGTCCACACCCCGAACACCCCCCAGTGGGCGAGGAAGACCGCGGGCACGTCCGTCGCGCTGTCGAAGTGCGGCTGCTCCAGCCCCTGCCGCCACCCCGCGGCCCGGTAGACGAGGGATTCGAGCACGTAGCCGAGCGCCACGCAGGCCGCGGCCACGGCCGTCAGCGCGACGGTGAAGGCGCTCGCCTGCGCGACGTACTCGCGGCGCGTGCGGCCGTGCACGACGGCGACCTGGAGGAGCTTCCTGGCCAGGTGCAGGCCGAGGCCGAACATGAACCAGCGGGCGACCTGGGCGGAGGCCATGTCCCAGCCGCTGACGCCGATGTCCTTGACCAGGGAGACGCCGAGCACCAGCAGCAGGACGGCCACCCAGCCCGCGGCGAACACGAGCGCGGTGAACGGCAGCAGCGTGGAGGAGAGGAGTCGGGCGACGGGCCACTTCATCGGGGTTCTCCCGCCGGTTCGGTGAGGTGGACGAACAGGTCCTGGAGGGGGACCGGGCCCAGGTCGAGGCCCTCGGTGCGGGCGGTGGCGTGGTGGGCCTGGTCCAGCGCCCCGTAGACCATCGCGGACTTGGTGGGGCCGAGCTGCTTCTGGTTGAGCACGGTGAGGCCCTCGACGAAGCGGTCGACGGCGCCGATCGGGCCGGTGACGGACGTGCCGCGCGAGCGGACCGCCTCGGTCTCCTCGTGCAGGACGAGCCTGCCGGAGTCGATGATCACGACCTCCTCCAGCAGGGAGGCGAGTTCCTCGATGAGGTGCGTGGAGAGGACCACCGTGCGCGGCGAGGTCATGAAGTCCGACAGCAGCGCGTCGTAGAACGCGTAGCGGGTCGGGGTGTCCATGCCGATGTGGGACTCGTCGAACATGGTCAGCGGCGCCCGGCTGGCGAGGCCGACGACGACGCCGAACGCGGACCGCTGGCCGAGCGAGAGCTGGCCGAGCTTCGTGCCGTGCGGCAGGCCGAACAGCTCCATCAGCCGCTCGGCGTACTCGGCGTCCCAGTTCTCGCGCAGCGCGGCCGCGAGGGACAGCGCGTCCTTCAGCCTGTCGCCCTTGTCGGCGGGGTCGACGCCGTGCTGGACGAGGCAGATCCGGCTGGTCGCGCGGCGGTTCTCGAACACTGGCTCGCCGTCGACCAGCACGGTGCCCGAGGTGGGCCTGCGGAACGCCGCGAGCACCGACATCAGCGACGACTTGCCCGCCCCGTTGCGGCCGAGCAGGCCGTAGACCTTGTTCTCCGCCAACGAGAACGACAGGTCGTCGACCGCCGTCACGTCGCCGTGGCGGACGACGAGGTTCTGGACGTCGACCTTCATCGGCCGTCCTCCAGCTGCTCGATCCGCTTGATCACGTCGGTCAGCGGGACCCCGATGGACCTGGCCTCCGCCACCATCGGGTCGACCACCTGCCCGAAGAACGTCTCCCGTCCCCGCGCTCGGAGCGCGTCGCGCGCCGTCGGGCTCACGAACATCCCGATCCCCCTCCTCTTGTAGAGCACGTCCTCGTCGACCAGTTGCTGGAACGCCTTCGCCGCCGTCGCCGGGTTGATCCGGTAGAAGGCCGCGTACTGGTTGGTGGACATGACCTGCTGGTCCGCCTCCAACGCCCCGGACAGCACGTCGGCCTTGATCCGGTCGGCGATCTGCCGGTAGATCGGGCTCCGGTCGTCGAACATCAGCACTTCCCTGGTTCGTTACTTGAGTAACGAACCGTAGCACCAGAGAGGCTGCTTTCGTCAAGCCGCCGTGCGAAGGTGGGTGGGCGCTCCAACGTCGTCGCGGGAGGTCGTCGTGTCCACGGTCAGCTACTCGTCCGGTACCTCGACGGTTCCCCTGCTCGGGGACACGATCGGCGCGAACTTCGACCGCGCCGTCGCCCGGTTCGGCGACCGGGAGGCGCTGGTCGAGTGCGAGACCGGCCGCCGCTGGACCTACGCCGAACTCGCCGCCGAGGTCGACGCGCTCGCCGCCGGGCTGCTCGCGTCCGGCGTGCGGGTCGGCGACCGGGTCGGGATCTGGGCGCCCAACCGCGCCGAGTGGGTGTTCGTCCAGTACGCCACCGCCAAGATCGGCGCGATCATGGTCAACGTGAACCCGGCCTACCGGGCTCACGAGCTGGAGCACGTGCTCAACCAGTCCGGCGTGCGCACGCTGATCGCCGCGCGCGAGTTCAAGACGTCGGACTACGCGGGGATGGTCGAGCAGGTGCGGCCGAAGTGCTCCGGGCTCCAGCAGGTCGTGCTGCTCGGGAGTCCGGAGTGGACGGAGCTGCTGGCCGCGCGGGAACGGCCGGGGTTCCCCGAGCTGTCGGCCGACGACCCGATCAACGTGCAGTACACCTCGGGGACCACCGGCTTCCCGAAGGGCGCGACCCTGTCGCACCACAACATCCTCAACAACGGGTACTTCGTCGGTGAGCTGTGCGGGTACTCCGAGGTGGACCGGATCTGCGTCCCGGTGCCGTTCTACCACTGCTTCGGGATGGTCATGGGCAACCTGGCGGCCACCTCGCACGGCGCGTGCGTGGTCGTTCCGGCGCAGGGCTTCTCGCCCGCCGCCACGCTGCGCGCGGTCGCGGAGGAGCGCTGCACCTCGCTGTACGGCGTGCCGACGATGTTCATCGCCGAGCTGGCCGAGCCGGACTTCGACACCTACGACCTGTCGTCGCTGCGCACCGGGATCATGGCCGGGTCGCCGTGCCCCGTCGAGGTGATGAAGCAGGTCATCGACCGCATGGGGATGCGCGAGGTGTCGATCTGCTACGGCATGACCGAGACGTCACCGGTCTCCACGCAGACCCGTGCCGACGACTCGCTGGACCGCCGGGTGTCGACCGTCGGCCGGGTCGGGCCGCACCTGGAGGTCAAGGTCGTCGACCCGGTCACCGGGAGGCCCGTGCCGCGCGGCGAGCCCGGCGAGCTGTGCACCCGCGGGTACTCGGTGATGCTCGGCTACTGGGACCAGCCGGACAAGACGGCCGAGGCGATCGACTCCGCGCGGTGGATGCACACCGGGGACCTCGCCGTCATGGACGCCGACGACTACGTGAGCATCACCGGCCGCATCAAGGACATGGTGATCCGCGGCGGCGAGAACGTGTACCCGCGGGAGGTCGAGGAGTTCCTGCACACCCACCCGGACGTCCTCGACGCGCAGGTCATCGGCGTGCCGGACGCCCGCTACGGCGAGGAGCTGATGGCGTGGGTCCGGCTCCGGCCCGGCGCGCCCACCCTCACCGCCGAGGCGGTGCGGGAGTTCTGCACCGGCGAGCTGGCGCACTACAAGATCCCGCGGTACGTGCACGTCGTGGACGAGTTCCCGATGACGGTGACCGGGAAGGTGCGCAAGGTGCAGATGCGCGCGGAGGCCGTGGAGCTGCTCGGGCCGGGGTGAGCCGGAACGGGGCTGGTGGTGATTTTCCGCGGTCCACCACCTGGCCTCGCCCCGGTGGTCACGGTACGTCGACGATGACCTTGCCCAGCGGCATCAGGGAGACCGGGATCAGCTTGAAGTTCGCGATGCCCAGCGGGATGCCGATGATCGTGACGCACAGCGCGATGCCGGTGACCACGTGGCCGATGGCCAGCCAGATGCCCGCCACGACGATCCAGATGATGTTGCCGATCAGCGAGGCCGCGCCCGCGTCCGGGCGGTCCACCACCGTGCGGCCGAACGGCCACAGCGCGTAGTTCGCGATCCGGAACGACGCCAGGCCCCAGGGGATGGTGATGATCAGGACGCAGCAGATGATCCCGGCGATCGCGTAGCCCACCGCCAGCCAGAACCCGGAGAGGACGAACCAGATCAGATTGAGGACTAGGCGCATGCCCCGATCTTGCCTGATTAGGCTGCCGTGCTGTGACCAATCCCGTGCGTTGGGGCGTTGTCGCCCCTGGTGGTATCGCTGACGTCGTCACCGCCGACCTGCTTCTGGTGCGTGGTGCCGAAGTGCTGGCCGTCTCGTCGCGCGCCCTGCCGCGCGCGCAGGAGTTCGCCGCGAAGCACGGCATCCCGCGCGCCTACGGCAGCACCGCCGACCTGCTGGCCGACCCGGACGTCGACGTGGTCTACGTGGCCACTCCCCACGCCCAGCACCACGAGGTGGCGCGGGCGGCCCTGCTGGCGGGCAAGCACGTGCTGTGCGAGAAGGCGTTCACGCTGACGCTGGCCGACGCGCAGGACCTCGTCGACCTGGCCCGCGAGCGGAACCTGTTCCTGATGGAGGCGATGTGGACGCGGTTCAACCCGCTCGTCCGCCGGATCAAGTCGCTGGTGGCCGAGGGCGCCATCGGTGACGTGCGGGCGGTGCACGCGGACTTCGGCTTCACCGCCGACTACGACCCGTCGCACCGGCTGTGGAACCCGGCGCTCGGCGGCGGCGCGCTGCTCGACCTCGGCGTCTACCCGGTGTCGTTCGCGCACATGGTGCTGGGCGAGCCCGAGTCGATCACCGTGCACGGGTCGCTCGCGCCGACCGGCGTGGACGCCGACGTGGCCCTGCTGCTCGCCTACGGCAGCGGGGCGCACGCGCTGCTCACGTGCTCGCTGACCAGCACGCCGGAGGTGAGCGCCACGATCGTCGGCAGCGGCGGCCGGATCGACGTCCCGGAGCCGTTCTTCAACCCGGCGGCGATCGTCGTCAACGGCGTCGAGGAGCGGGTCGAGCTGGAGGGCACCGGCTACACCTACCAGATGACCGAGGTCACGCAGCGGGTCGCCGCCGGGTACACCGAGAGCCCCGAGATGACGCTGGACGACACCCTGGCCGTGATGCGCACGCTCACCACGGCCCTCGGCGCGCTGGGCGTGGACTACGCGAACGTGAGGTAGACCAGCACGAGGTTGAGGGCGATCACGGCCACCGACGCGGCACCGGCGGCGACGGTGGTGCCGACGTGGTTGGCGGCCGTGCCCATGACGGACCGGCGTGCCGTCAACCACACCAGCGGGACCAGCGCGAACGGGATGCCGAACGACAGGACGACCTGCGACAGCACGAGCGCCTGCGTCGGGTCGACGCCGACGGCGAGCACGACGAGGGCGGGCACGAGCGTGACGAGCCTGCGGACCAGCAGCGGGATCCGGAACCGCAGCAGGCCGTCCACCACGACCGCGCCCGCGTAGCAGCCGACGGCGGTGGACGCGAAGCCCGACGCGAGCAGGCCGACGGCGAACAGCAGCGCGATCCCGCCGCCGAGCCGCGAGCCGACTGCGGCGTGCACGCCCTCCAGGCCGTCCACGTCCGGCAGGCCGCGCAGGGCGCTCGCGGCGAGCAGCAGCACGGCCAGGTTCACCGCGCCCGCGAACACCATCGCGACCACCACGTCGACCTTGGTCGCGGCCAGCAGCCGTCGGCGCGGCGCACCCCCTTCCGGCCTGCCGTGCCGGTCGCGGGCCAGCGCCGAGTGCAGGTACACGGCGTGCGGCATCACGGTCGCGCCCAGCATCCCGGCCGCGAGCAGCACGCTGTCCGCGCCGTCGAACCGGGGGACCAGGCCGCCGACGGTCCCCGCGACCGACGGCGGGTCGACGAACAGGCCCGCGGCGAACCCGACGGCGACCACGACCAGCAGCGTCGTCACGACCCGCTCGAACGGCCGCTGACCCCGCCGGTCCTGCACGAGCAGCAGGGCGGTCGACACCACACCGGTGATCACGCCACCGACCAGCAGCGGCAGGTCGAACAGCAGGGCGAGCGCGATGGCGCCGCCGAGCACCTCGGCGAGGTCGGTGGCCATCGCCACGACCTCCGCCTGGCCCCAGTAGGCGAGCCGCACCGGCCTCGGCACCCGGTCGCGCACGGCCTCCGGCAGCGACTGACCGGTGACCAGCCCGAGCTTGGCCGACAGGTACTGCACCAGCCCGGCCATCGCAGTGGCCACGACCAGCACCCAGACCAGCAGGTACCCGTACCGCGCGCCCGCCGCGGTGTTCGTGGCGACGTTGCCGGGGTCGACGTAGGCGATGGCCGCCACGAAGGCGGGACCGAGCAGCGCGGCACCCGCTCTGACGCGGGCGGCCTTCGGGCGGAGCGCGACCACCGGTGACCTCCTCGACAGCTTGTCGCCACATCATGGCAACAAGCTCGGGTCACTCCGGCAGCACGGCCCTCGCGACGGTGATCATGGCGTCCACGGCCCGGTCCGGCGGGCCGCTGGGCAGCAGCAGGTGGCTCAGCGCCAGCCGCACGATCGTCTCAGCCGCCTGGTCAGCCCGCTCGCCGGGCAGGTCGGGCCACCGCCGCCGCAGGTGCGCCGCCACCACCGCGCTCGCGGGCACCAGCACCGGCAGCCCCCTGGTGGTCAGGAACGGCAGCAGGTCCTCGGCGTCCGCGCCGGTCACCACCGACGACACCAGCCGGTCCTCCGAGGCCCGAGCCAGCAGGAACGCCAGTGCGTCCCGCATCCCGTCGAACGGGTCCGGTGCCTCCGCCAGCCGCTGCTCGATCCCGGCCAGGTACTCGGCCGTCCGCTGGAGCGCCACGGCCTGCACGAGTCCCACCTTGTTGCGGAACTCGTTGTAGAGCGTCTGCCTGCTCACCCCGACCCGGCTGGCCACGTCGGCCATCCGCAACCCGGCGAAGCCGTTCGCCGCCAGGTCCTCCGCGGCGACGGCGAGCAGGCTCTCGCGCAGCGCGTTCTCAGTGGTTCGGCTCACACCCCGAGCCTTACATATTCGGCCGTACTGCCCATCACCTGGACGGGGGACCGCTTTTCGTCAATCCACGTAGAGTGAGCCCGTGCCGTTGACCGTGGGATTCGACCTCGACATGACCCTCATCGACCCCCGGCCGGGCATGGCGGCCGTGATGAACGCGGTGGCCGCGGAAACCGGCTACCCGCTGGACGGCGACCACTTCGCCGCCCACCTCGGCCCGCCGCTGGACATGGTCTACCGCGACTTCGGCGTCCCCGAGGAGGAGATCCCGCACCTGGTCGACCGCTTCCGCGCCCTCTACCCCGACGTCGTCATCCCGTCCACGATCGCCCTGCCCGGCGCGGCGCAATCGCTTGCGGCCGTGCGCGCACTGGCGGGCACCGTGGTCGTCGTCACCGGCAAGTACCGGCAGAACGCCAAGCTGCACCTCGACGCGTTCGACTGGGAGGTGGACCACCTGATCGGCGGAGTCTGGTCCACGGGAAAGGCGGAGGCGCTGCTCCTGCACGGAGCGTCGGTCTACGTGGGCGACCACCTGGGTGACATCCGCGGCGCCAAGGCCGCGGGCGCGCTGGCCGTGGGCGTGACCACCGGCCCGTGCAGCGAGGCCGAGCTGAAGGAGGAGGGCGCCGACGTGGTGTTGCCCGACCTCACCGGCTTCCCGACCTGGCTGCGCGCGAACGCCGAACGCCTCAGCGCCGCCTAGACCTGGAGTTCCGCACGGCGCTGAGCACCCCGAGGGCCAAGCCGACCGGGGTCAACAGGCACGCGGCGACGTTCAACCAGACCGGCAGGTCGTTCTTCCCCGCCGCGAAGAGCGCGAAAACTGCCACGATGGCCACCAGGCCGAGCGCGAACAACCCCAGTGCCAGCGGCATCAGCTTCGGAGCGGTCATGGCGCGAGGGTAGTCGCGCAATCGGAGGTGCCCGCACGCCGGTCTTCTGGCTACTCTGGGGGAACGCGTCCTGGGTACGCCCGGGGCGCTTCGTCATGTGAAAGCAAGGGAATGGTGAGGGCAGTGCCGACCGGCAAGGTCAAGTGGTACGACACCGAGAAGGGCTTCGGCTTCGTCACCCAGGACGGTGGCGAGGACGTCTACGTGCGGAAGTCCGCGCTCCCTCCGGGCGTCGAGGGCTTGAAGGCCGGACAGCGCATCGAATTCGGCATGGCAGAAGGCCGCCGAGGCCCTCAGGCCCTGTCGGTCCGCCTGGTGGACCCGGCCCCCTCGGTGGCAGAGGCGAGGCGCCGCCCGGCGGAGGAACTGCACGGCCTGGTGGAAGACATGATCAAACTGCTGGAGATGAAGATCCAGCCAGACCTCCGCAGAAACCGCTACCCGGACCGCAAGACCACAAAACTGGTAGCAGAGGTGGTCCGCGCGGTGGCCAGGGAACTGGACCCGTAACCGCGGCGGCAGGCAGGGCGCTCCGGAGAGGCGAGGCGCCCGGCGGAGCGGCAAGGTCGGGGTGGCCCGGCAGGGCGGCGCGGCGGTGCGTCAGTCCTGGTGACCACGGCCAACAGCAAGACGCAGGTCACGGAACGCGGCCGATGTGACTTGGGGTTCTGAGCCTTGAAATTGATGATCGGGCAGGCTTTCGGGACTGCTCTCGTGGCCCGATCAAGGCTCACGAGAGGGGCCCCGAGTCACATCGGCCGCACCACGCTGGAACCGGCGGGTACCTAACGAGCCCCCCGATCATCCACAGACAAGACCCACGTAGCCCGAGCCACGAACTGGATCTGCCCGGTCTCATCGATCTGCACCCGCCGCCCGAACTGCTGAACCTCCACGCTCTCCAGCTGATCCCCCTCCCCAGGCAGGGTCAGCGTGTACGCGTACCGAGGCTCAGCGCTGGTGAACACCTTGCTCCGCAGCGGCTCCTGCTCCACCCCGTCGGCGTTCCGGTAGGTGAACTTCACCGACCACGCCGAATCAGCCACCTCCCCCGGCACCGAGATCTGCACGGGCAGCCCCGGCAGCACCCGCAACACCCCCACGGCCCCGGAGTCCACCACGCAGTTCTCCGACTCCAGGTCGCAGTGCTGCGTCGGGTGGACGTTGATCGTCCGACCCGACGAGTAGAACGTCACCTCGGGCAGCGGGGGTGCCGAGCACCCGGCCAGCAGCAGAACGGCACAGACCAGCGGACTGACGACTCGGCGCACGTCGGCCGACTCTACGCACGCTCACCCGATGGGCTTGGTGGGGTGCACTGCGTTCGGGTGCTCGGGCCGGTCGCCGCCGATGCCGGGGATCAGCGACCCGCCCCGCAGGCACATGACCGTCTGGGTCAGCCCGGCGGCGAGCAGCACCGACAGCACCGTGAACCCGATCCAGTACGTGGCGGGCAGCAGGACGCCGAGCGCACCGCCGAACACCCACGTCAGCTGGAGGATCGTCTCCGACCGCCCGAACGCCGACGCACGGGACTCCTCGGGCAGGTCGTCCTGGATCACGGCGTCGAGGCTGATCTTCGCCAGCCCGCTGGCCGTGGCCCCGACCAGCCCGACGATCGCGGCCGTGGTGAGCCCCGGCAGGACCGCCGCCAGCACCGCCACGGTCAGCGCCGCGCTCAGGCAGGCCACGACGACCTGGTCGGGGTTGCCGAAGTGCAGGCGCGCCCCCACCGCGTTGCCGAGGAAGCTGCCGACGCCCGCCGCGCCCGCGATGACGCCGAGCAGGAGCAGCTGCTTGCCCGCGTCGCCCTCGGTCTGGGCGCGGACGACGAAGGCCGCGAACAGCGTGAGGAAGCCGGTCAGCACGCGGATCGTGCCGTTGCCCCAGAGCGACACGACCACGTGCCTGCCGAGGGGCTGGCGCTTGGCCCTCCTCGCCCCGGTGCGCAGCGACGTCGGCACCTCGCCCTCGGTGACCTCCACCCACGCCGGGATCCTCAGGCACAGCCAGGCGTTGGCCAGGCACAGGGCGGCGGTGAACCAGAGGGCGCCGGGGGAGTCGAAGAGCTGGGCGAAACCGGCCGCGACGGCACCGAGGACACCGCCCGCGGCCAGGCCGAACACGGTCATGCGGGCGTTGGTCTTGGACAGCGTGATGTCCGGCGGCAGCACCCGTGGGGTGATCGCGGACTTGAGCACCGTGAACGACTTGGACAGCACCATGCTGCCCAGCGCCGCCGGGTAGAGGCCCCAGTCGTCGAAGTGCAGCGCCATGACGATCGACAGGAACACGCGCAGCACGCAGGCCGCGGCGAGGGCGATGCGCCTGCCGCGCTGGATGCGGTCCAGCGCGGGACCGATGACGGGGGCGATCAGCGCGAACGGGGCCACGGTGATCAGCAGGTAGAGCGCGACCTTGCCCTGGCTCTCGCCGGTCGCCGCCGAGAAGAAGAGGGTGTTCGCCAGCGCCACGGCCATCGCGGCGTCGGCGGCGTAGTTCAGCATCACCGCGTACGTGAGGGCGGTGAGCCCGGACTTCTCCGCGCCGTCGGCGTGCACGGCCTTCCGGAACGCGGTCACGGCCCGCTGGCCGAGCTGCCTGCCGCGGAACACCGCGACCCTGGTGACGGTCAGCTTCTTCGGCAGCGTCGGGGTGGTGGGCTGCTCCGAGACCGGCACCCGCTCCCGCCGCGACCCCTCCCGCCCCAGCTCCGGCGGCTCACCCGTCGGGTACGGCCTGGTGGGCCGCATCCGGCTCGGTCGTTCGAGGTCGAAGCGCGCCTCCGGGGCCTGCCTCGGCTGGTAGTCGTCGTCCTCCCACGGGTACCGCGTCGGCGGTTCCCGCCGGGGTGGTGGCTGCCGCCTCGGGGGCGGCGGTGGCGCTTGCCGGGGGGCGGCCTGGGGCGGCGGGCTCGGCGGCCACTCGGTGATGCCCGTCGGCTGCTCCGGCCCGCGGCGGGACCTGCGCCCGCCGCTCCAGCCGCGCCGGGCACGGGGTGTGCCGTGCGGGTCGTCCGAACCGGAGCGCTTCACGTGTCAATCCTGCCTCACGCGGAGGCCGGGCGTGCGCGAACGGACGAACGGCCGACCGGAATCACCCGCTCCGGGGCACCGCGCGGTGGCTCACTCGACGAACCGGACGCGGAACACGCTCGGCCAGTTCTTCCCGGTCACCAGGAACTCGTCCGTGCCCGGCACCGCCGCGATCCCGTTGAGCACGTTCGCCCTCGGCACGTCGGCGGGGCGCAGCGACCCGGCGTCGACGCCGGCCGTCACCTTCCCGCTGCCGGGGTCGATGCGGACGATCTCGTCGGTCTGCCACACGTTCGCCCACACGACGCCGTCGACGCACTCCAGCTCGTTGAGCATCGGCAGCGGCTGCCCGTCCCTCGTCACGCCGACCGTGCCGGTCTCGGCGAACGTGGTCGGGTCGCGGAACGTCAGCTCGGCCGTGCCGTCGCTCATCACGAGCCGCCCGCCGTCCAGGCAGAGGCCCCAGCCCTCGCCGTCGTAGGTGACCCGTTTCACCTCGGCCAGCGTCGTGCGGTCCCGCTCGATGGCGATCCCGTCCTGCCAGGTGATCTGCCAGACGCGGTCGCCCACGAGCGTGATGCCCTCGCCGAACAGGGGACCCGGCAGGTCGACCCGCTGCTGGACGGTGCCCGTGTCCGGGTCGACACGCCGCACCGAGGACTCGCCTTCGAGGCCGGTGCCCTCGTAGAGGACGCCGTCCCGCAGCTCCAGACCCTGCGTGAACGCGGTCGGGTCGTGCGGGATCGTGGCCAGCACCTCCACCTTCGACGGCCCCTTCGACGGGCCTCCCGAGGGGGCGGGCGCGGTCGAGCACGCGCCGACGAGGACCAGTCCTGCCAACGCCGCAAGCCTCCGCACGTCCAGAAGGGTGACACGAGTGCACGCGGCTGTGTAGTCGTGCGGCACAATTCACCTGTGACCCCAATGCCCACTCAGCAGCCGCAGCCGGTGCTCGCCGATTCCGAAGCCGTCGATCTCGCCCGCGCCGCCGCGCAGGAGGAAGCAGGCCAGGAACGCATCGGCGCGCACGTGGGTGTGCTCGGTGAGGACGAGGTCTCGGTCACCCACCTCTTCGAGGCCAACCACGCCGGGTACCACGGCTGGAACTGGGCCGTGACGGTCGCGTTCGCCGGGGAGGGCACGCCCCTCTCGGTGAGCGAGGTCGTCCTGCTGCCCGGCAACGAGGCCCTGGTCGCCCCGGACTGGGTGCCGTGGGAGGACCGCGTCCGCGCGGGCGACCTCGGTGTGGGCGACCTCATGCCCACCCGCCGCGACGACCCGCGGCTGGTGCCCGGCTACCTGGAGTCCGAGGACCCGGCGATCGAGGAGGTCTCGCGGGAGATCGGCCTCGGCCGCGTGCGCGTGCTCGGCCGCAACGGCCGCCTCGACGCCGCCGAGCGCTGGCACGGCGGCGACTTCGGCCCGCTCAGCGACATGGCCCGCAGCGCGCCGGCCACGTGCGGCAGCTGCGGCTTCTACCAGCAGATCAAGGGCTCGCTCGGTGCCGCGTTCGGCGTGTGCGCGAACGAGCTGACGCCCGCGGACGGCCGCGTGGTGCACGTGGAGTACGGCTGCGGCGCGCACTCCGAAGTCGAGATCGACATGAGCGTCGGCATCCCCGTCTCGGACGTGGTCTACGACGACGCCCAGCTCGACGTGGAGCCCAACGAGCAGCGCACCCCGGTCGCGGAGGCACCCGCACCCGCCGTGGACGAGGCACCTGAGGCCGAGGCACCCGTCGTGGACGAGGCGCCTGCCGTGGATGAGGCGCCCGTCGTGGACGAGGCGCCTGTCGTGGATGAGGCGCCTGCCGTGGACGAGGCGGCCGTCGTGGACGAGGCGCCCGCAGTGGACGAGGCGCCTGTCGTGGACGAGGCGCCTGTCGTGGACGAGACGCCCGTCGTGGACGAGACGCCCGCTGCCGAGGCGGCCGAGGCTCCCGAACCCGCTGCCGAGGTGTCCGAGGCTCCCGCGGTCGAAGCAGCCGACGTGCCGGCAGCCGAGGTCCCCGAGGACGGGACTCCCGCGGCCGACGTGGCGCAGGACGAGAACGAGACCACGACCCAGTGACCCAGGAGCCCGCCGTGCCCTCGGACCCCTTCGGCACGGAGGCGCTGCGCGACTCCGTGCTGGCCTCGTGGCGCGGTTCGCCCACCAGGTTCCGCGAGGACGCCAACGCCGAGGAGGACCTGCGCCTCGGGGGCTACCGCGACCGGCTGCTGGTCGAGCTGGCGCAGAACGCCTCCGACGCCGCGGGCGCCGAGCCCGGCGTGCTCCGCCTGTCCGTTGTGGACGGCGAGCTGCGCGCGGCGAACACCGGCGTGCCGCTGGACGCCGCCGGTGTGACGGCGCTCGCGTCGCTGCGCGCGTCGACCAAGAACTCCGGCACCATCGGCCAGTTCGGCGTCGGCTTCGCCGCGGTGCTGGCCGTGACCGACGCCCCCAGGGTCGTGTCGACCTCCGGCGCCGTCGCCTTCTCCGCCGAGCGCACCCGTGCCGCCGTGCCGGACTCGGCCGAGCAGCGCGGCGGCGACGTGCCGGTGCTGCGGCTGGTGTGGCCGAGCGACGAGACCGACGTGCCCGCGGGTTTCGCGACCGAGGTCCGGCTGCCGCTGAAGGTGGACGGGGCCGCGCTGCTGGCCGAGTTCGCCGACCAGGCGGGCGACCTGCTGCTGGCGCTGCCCGGCCTGAACCGCGTCGAGATCGCGGACCGGGTGTGGACCCGCGAGGACGTCGACGACGACGTGGTGGTCCTGCACGGCCCGGACGGCTCGACCCGCTGGGTCCTGCACCGCGTCTCCGGTGAGCTGCCCGCGTCGCTCGTGGCGGGTGTCGAGACCCGGCCGCAGTGGTCGATCTGCTGGGCGTGGCCGTCCGACGGCGTCCTGGCCGACGAGGTGCTGCACGCGCCGACCCCCACCGACGAACGCCTGTCGCTGCCCGCGAGGCTGCTCGCCACGCTGCCGGTCGAGCCGTCGCGCCGCCGCGTGCAGCCCGGCCCCGCCGTGGACGCCGTGCTCGCCGAGGCCGCCGCGCACTACCCGGCCCTGGTCGCGAAGCTGCCCGCCGTGCAACGGACGACGCTCGTCCCCCTGCCCGGCTTCCCTCTGTCCGAAGTGGACGGTGTGCTGCGCGCCGGCGTGCTGAAGGCCTTGCGCACGGCCGAATGGCTGCCGCTCGCGAGCGGCGAGTGGGCCTCGCCCGCGAAGGCGAAGGTGCTCGACGCGGGTTCCGAGGAACTGGTCGAACTCCTGGAAGAAGTGATCCCCGGCCTGCTCGACGCCGAGCTCACCCTGCCCGAGCACGCGAAGGCGTTGGCGGCGCTGGAGGTTCGCCGCCTGACCATGCGCGACGTCGTGGACGCGCTGGCGGGCCTGAGCGGCGACCCGGACTGGTGGCGTCGGCTCTACGCCGAGCTGGACCCGATCGCCGAGGTCGACTCGAAGGCCCGCGAGGACCTGGGCGGCCTCCCGGTCCCGCTGGCGGACGGCCGGACCGTCACGAGCCCGCGCGGCGTGCTGGTCCTCGACGCCGACCAGGAGACCCTGGACCTGCTGGCGGGCGTGGACGTGTCCGGGCTGCGGATCGCGCACCCCGAGGCCGTGCACCGGCTGCTGACCCGCCTCGGCGCGGTCGAGGCCGGGCCGGTGGAACTGCTGGACTCCGAGGCCATCCGCGAGGCCGTGCACCGCAGCGCCGACGAGGTCGACGCGGGCATGGACGGCCACGACCTCGTGCGCGCCGTGCTGCGCCTGGTCGACCGCTCCGGGATGCGCTCCGGCGACCGGCCGTGGCTCGCGGAACTCGTGCTGCCCGACGCCTCCGGCGACTGGCGCCGCGCGGACGAGCTGGTGCTGCCCGATTCGGCGCTGCTGGACGTGCTGGAGCCGGACGCCCCGATCGGCGTGCTGGACGCGAAGGTCGCCGAGCAGTGGCCCCGGTCGGTGCTGACCGCGATCGGCGTGGTCGACGGGTTCAGCGTGGTCGTGGACGAGGACCCGACCGAGCCCGACCACGACCTGGCCGACGAGGGCTACTGGTGGGCCGCGTCGCCGGAGCCGCCGACCCGCGTCGTCGGCATCCGCGACCTCGACCTGGTGGCCCGCGACGCGTGGCCCGCCGCGCTGGCGATGCTGGCCGCCGACCCGGTGGCGTGGCGGGCGGTGCGGGAGCCGGACGGCTACACCGGCTGGTGGCTCTCGCAGTACGCGACGCTCGACGGCGTGCCGCTGTGCGACTGGCGGCTGCCGACCGCCGAGTCCCTCGCCGGGCTCTACGACGTGGTGCCGGACGTCGGCCTGCCCGAGCACGTGCTCGTCGCGGTCGGCGTGCGCACCGAGCTGGACGTGCGCGGCGACGACGACGTGCGGGACCTGCTGCGGCGCCTGGGCGACCCGGAGCGGACGCCCGCCGACGCGCTGGTGTTCACGGCGCACGCGGCGCTGGCCGAGGTCGCGCACCTGCTCGACTCCGGCGGCATCACCCCGCCGGAGAGGGTGCGCGTGCTGACCGGCGCCGCCGTGCCCGCCGACGACGTGGTCGTGCTCGACCTGCCGTGGCTGCTCGGCGTGCTGCCCCCGGAGGGCGTGCTGGCCGCCGACGGTGGAGCCGACGCGCTGGCCGAGCTGCTCGCGCTGCCGCTGGCGTCCGAGGAGGTCGACGGGGTGCCGACGACCGGGGGCGACGCCGTCCCGTGGCACGAGCTGGGCGCCGTCCGGCTGGCCTGCGAGCTGCTCGGCGTCGACCTGCCGGACGGGTCCGTGGTCGTGCACGACGAGCTGCGCGTGAGCGTCGACGGGACCGAGCACGAGGTCTCGTGGTGGCTGGTCGACGACGTGGTGCACGCCGTCGACACCCCCGAGGGCCTGGCCCGCGCGCTGGCGTGGACCAGCGACCGCTGGGCGGACCGGCACGCGTTCGCCGCCCTGATCACCGACCCGACCCCGGTCACCCTGCTCGGTTAGGGACCGGCCGGTCAGAAACCGGTCTGCGCGCCCCGCGACCCGCGGCGCGCGGCCCGGCGCTGCCACGCGAACAGGCCGTACCCCAGGATCCCGAGCACCATGCCCGTGAAGCAGCACCACAGCCACAGGGTGTTGTCCACGTCGAAGACCAGGAAGTAGAGGAAGGCCAGAGCCCACACCGCCGTGCCGCCGAGGATGGTGGGCACGGGGTCGGCCAGCCTCGCGGGCAGCGGGGGAGGACTCGGCAGCGAGTCGTGTTCGGACTGTTCGGCCACGTCAGGCAGGCTACCTCCCGGAAACAAGGATCGGGCACGCTCACCGGGCACCGGTCCAGGTACCGATTGGGGTAGACATGGCCACCCGAGGGACGTCCGCGGAGTCGACGACGCCGCCACCTTCGAAGCTCGACGGTTTCTTCAAGATCTCCGAACGCGGCTCGACCGTTTCGCGGGAGCTGCGCGGCGGACTGGTCACGTTCGTGACGATGGCGTACATCGTGGTGCTGAACCCGTTGATCCTGGGCAGCTTCGCGGCCGACGACGCCGGGGCGAAGAAGGACGTGCTCGGCGCGATCCTGCCGGTCACCCAGGTCGCGGCGGTGACGGCGCTGGTCGCGGGCGTGATGACCATCCTCTTCGGCCTGGTCGCGAACCTGCCGTTCGCGATGGCCACCGGCCTGGGCATCAACACGTTCGTGGCGGTCACGATCGTGCCCCAGATGACCTGGCCCGAGGCGATGGGCCTGGTCGTGCTGAACGGCCTGGTCGTGCTGCTCCTGGTGGTGACCGGGGTGAGGCAGGCGGTGTTCAACGCCGTGCCGAACGAGCTGAAGGCGGCCATCGCGGTCGGCATCGGCCTGTTCATCTGCTTCATCGGCCTGGTCGACGCGGGCTTCGTGCGCAGGCTCCCCGACGCCGCGGGCACGACCGTCCCGGTGGGCCTCGGCATCAACGGCTCGATCGCGTCGTGGCCGACGCTGGTGTTCGTGGTCGGCCTGCTCGTCACCGGCATCCTGTTCGCCCGCAGGGTGAAGGGCGCGATCCTCATCGGCGTGCTGTCGGCGACGGTGCTGTCCATCGTGGTCGAGGCCGTCTTCCACGCGGGCCCGTCGAAGGGCGTCGACCCGCTCGGCTGGAACCTCGGCTACCCGGCCCTGCCGAGCGAGTTCCTCAGCCTCCCCGACCTGTCGCTCGTCGGTGAGGTCTCCTTCGGGGCGTGGACCCGCGTGCCCGCGATCACCTGCGCGCTGCTGGTGTTCACGCTCGTGCTGACCGACTTCTTCGACACCGTCGGCACGATGACGGGGCTCGGCAAGGAGGCCGGTCTGATCGACCGGGAGGGCCAGTTGCCGAACGTCAACAAGGCCCTGTTCGTCGACGGCGTCGGCGCGGTCGCGGGCGGTGCGGCGTCCTCGTCGTCGAACACGGTCTACATCGAGTCCGCCTCCGGCATCGCCGAGGGGGCGCGCACGGGCCTGGCGAACGTCGTGACGGGGCTGCTGTTCCTCGCCGCGATGTTCCTGACACCGCTGTACGCGGTGGTGCCGGTCGAGGCCGCCGCGCCCGCGCTGGTCATCGTCGGCGCGCTGATGATGATGCAGGTCAAGGAAATCGACTTCGGCGACTTCTCCATCGCGCTGCCCGCGTTCCTCACCATCGTCGTGATGCCGTTCACCTACTCGATCGCCAACGGCATCGGCGCGGGCTTCGTCAGCTACGTGCTGCTGCGGGCGCTGACGGGTCGGGCCAGGAGCGTGCACCCGCTCATGTGGGTGGTCGCGGCGGCGTTCGTCGTGTACTTCGCCATCGGCCCCATCCGGGCCCTGTTCGGGGCGTAAGTCCGATTCGGCCACTCGGACGGGCGCGGAGGTTCATATCGTGAGGTATGCTAACTACGTGACGGACATCGTGGGGGAGCAGGGACTGGCGAGCAGGTTGAGGCTCGCCGTCGTTCGGCTCAACCGCAGGCTCCGCGCCCAGCGCACCAATTCGTCGATCACCCTCACGCAGGTCTCGGCGCTGTCCACACTGCACAAGTGCGGGCCGCTGACGCCCGGCGAGCTGGCCGCCAAGGAAGGCGTCCAGCCCCCGTCGATGACCAGGGTGATAGCCGCGCTGGAGGAGTTCGGCTTCGCGACCCGCAGGCCTCACCCCACCGACGGCCGCCAGGCCATCGTGCAGCTCAGCGAGTCCGGTCTCGCGTTCGTGAACGAAGAGGTGGGGGCCAGGGAAGCCTGGCTCGACAAGCGCTTGGCTGAACTGACGGCGGAAGAGCGGGAACTCCTCTCCCGCGCGGCGGAGATCATCGACAGGATGGCGGGGCAGTAACAAGGTGCCGGCTTACGCGGGTGGTAGCGAGACGGATCGGATCGACCGGGACATCGCGCTACCTCCCCCGCGGGAGAAGGCACCGAAGCGCTCCGGCATGTTCGAGTCCCTCAAGGTCCGCAACTACCGGTTCTACGCGTCCGGCCAGGTCGTCTCCCTCATCGGCGTGTGGATGCAGCGCGTCGCCCAGGACTGGCTCGTGCTGGAGCTGTCCGGCGGCAGCCCGGTGGCGCTGGGCATCGCCGCCGCGCTCCAGTTCGCGCCCACCCTCGTGTTCTCGCTCTACGCGGGCGTCCTCGCGGACCGGATGGACAAGCGCAAGCTGCTGCTGGTGCTGGAGACCGGCCTGGCGCTGTGCGCGCTGACGCTGGGGCTGCTGGACGTCACGGGGCTCGCGGAGCTGTGGCACGTGTACCTGCTGTGCCTGCTGCTCGGCTGCGTCTCGGCGACGGAAACGCCGGTGCGGCAGTCGTTCGTGATCGAGATGGTCGGCAAGGACCAGCTGCCGAACGCCGTGGCGCTCAACTCGATGACCTTCAACCTGGCCCGCATGGTCGGCCCCGCCGTCGCGGGCGTCGGCATCACCCTCATCGGCACCGGCTGGATGTTCCTGATCAACGCGGCCTCGTTCGTCGCCGTGATCGGCGGGCTGCTGCTGATGGACGTCTCCCGCCTGCACCGCTCCGTGCCCGTGCCCCGCGAGCGCGGGCAGCTGCGCGAGGGGCTGCGGTACGTGAAGGGTCGGCCGGACCTGGTGATCCTGCTGGTGCTGGTCTTCTTCATCTCCACGTTCGGCCTGAACTTCTTCCTCACCCTGGCGGTGATGGCCCGCAACGTGTTCGGCGGCAACGCCGACGCGTACGGCCTGCTGACGACGCTGCTCGCCGTCGGCACCCTCGCCGGGGCGACGCTCGCGGCCAAGCGCAGCACGCGGGGCAAGCCCCGGCTCGGGCTGCTGATCGGCGGCGCGCTGGCGTTCGGCTTCCTGGAGGTCGCGGCAGGCCTGATGCCGAACCTCATCACCGTCGGCCTGATGCTGATCCCGGTCGGCATCGCGATGATGACGTTCACGACCACCGCCAACGCCACCGTGCAGATGTCGGTGGCACCGGCCATGCGCGGTCGGGTGATGGGCCTCTACATGCTGGTGTTCCTCGGCGGCACGCCGGTGGGCGGCCCGGTGATGGGCTGGCTGGCCGAGCACTTCACCGGCCGGGCCCCGCTGGTGGCGGGCGGCGTCATCTCGATCGTCACGGCGCTGGTCGGCTACGCCGTCCTGGTCCGCCGCGGCGGCCTGGTGCTGCCGAAGTTCCCGGTCCGCAACCGCCGCACGTAGATCCGCAGGCCTCCGAGGTGCGGGAACGAACTTCTCCCGCACACTTTCGGGCTACCCGCTTCCCAAGTGAGAGAGCTTAGGCTAACCTAAGTCTCGTCACTTCGTGGTGGGAGTGGCAGTCAGTTCGGGAACAGACGAGGCCCCGCCCCCGGTCGTACCGCCGGGGGCGGGGCCTCGTCGTTATGTGGTCCGGGAGTGCCGGGGCACCGCATTCCGCGCGGCACCCCGACGCTCCCGATCGGCAGCGTCGGCTTGTCGGAGCACCCACTGCCGAGTCCTGTCAGGCGGTGGGGAGCAGCAGCCCGTTCTGCCCGGCCCGCGCCGCCTCGAAGCGCGCGTTCACGTCGTCCCAGTCGACGATGTTCCACAGCGCGTTGATGTAGTCCACCTTCAGGTTGCGGTACTGGAGGTAGTACGCGTGCTCCCAGATGTCGAACGCCAGCAGCGGCGTGGTCGCGATCGACAGGTTGGAGTGGTGGTCCTTCAGCTGCTGCGTGATCAACCGCTGCCCGACCGGCTCCCAGGCGAGGATGCCCCAGCCCGACCCCTGGATCGAGCTCGCGGCGGCGTTGAGCTGGAGGCGCAGCTTGTCGAACGAGCCGAAGAACTCGTCCACCGCCGCCGCCAGCTCGCCGACCGGCTTGTCGCCGCCGTTCGGGCTGAGGTTCTTCCACCACACCTGGTGCAGCGCGTGCCCGGCGAGGTGGAACGCGAGCGTGGTCTCCAGGCCGACGATCGAGCCGAGGTTCTCCTTGTCGCGGGCCTCGTCGATCTGCTCCAGCGTGTCGTTCGCGCCCTTCACGTACGCGGCGTGGTGCTTGCCGTGGTGCAGCTCGTTGATCTCGCCGATGATCGCGGGCTCCAGATCGGCGTAGTCGTAGTCCAGATCCGGCAGCACGTACGGGGCCATCGCGGCTCTCCCCTTCAGCTTTTTGCAACTATCTATTAGTTGCAACTTACTGGCATCAAGCTCGGTGTGCGAGGGTGGGACCGATCCCGGGCGGAAACTCGGTTGCCCGGTGCACCCGCGGCTGGAACGGTCGACCCGTGTCCGTCCTGACGGCCCGCGGGGTCACGCTGTCGTTCGGTCCGAGGACGGTGCTCGTGGGGGTCGACCTCGACGTCCGCGCAGGCGAGCGCACCGGTCTGGTCGCTCCCAACGGCGTCGGCAAGTCGACGCTGCTGCGGGTGCTGGCCGGTGAACTGGTCCCGGACGGGGGTGTCGTCAGCAGGCACCCGCCGTCGGCCGTGGTGGCGTACCTCACGCAGGAGACCCGTCCCCGTCCCGGCGAATCGCTCCGCGCGCACCTGGCCCGCCGCACGGGCGTCGCCGAGGCGTCGGCCGACTTCGAGCGCGCCGCCGTCGCCCTGTCCGAGGGCGCTCCCGGTGCCGACGACCGGTACTCGGCCGCGTTCGACCGCTGGACGACCATCGGCGCCGCCGACTTCGACGAGCGCGCGGACGCCGTGTGCGACCGGCTCGGCCTCGCCGCCGACCTGCTCGACCGCCGCGCCGCGCACGAGCTGTCCGGCGGCCAGTCGGCTCGGCTGCGGCTGGCGTCGGTGCTGCTGACCAGGGCGGACGTGCTGCTGCTCGACGAGCCGACCAACGACCTGGACGCCGACGGGCTCGACCTGCTGGAGACCCACGTCGTGGGCAGCCCGGCCGCGGTCGTGCTCGTCAGCCACGACCGGGAGTTCCTGGCCCGCACCACCACGGCCATCGCCGAGCTGGACGAGTTCACCCGCACCACGACCCTCTTCCGCGGCGGCTGGGACGCCTACGTCGAGGAGAAGGCCGCGGCCGAACGGCGGGCGCGCGAGGAGTTCGAGGCGTACGCGACCAAGCGCGACTCGCTGACCGAGCGGGCGCGGCAGACCCGCGAGTGGTCCCGCCAGGGCGTGCGCAACGTGGCCAGGTCGGGTGAGAACGACCGCAACATCCGGCACCGGGAGAAGCAGCGCTCGCAGGCCACCGCCGCCAAGGCGTCCACCGTGGACCGCGCGCTGGACCGGCTGGAGGAGGTGGAGGAACCGCGCGAGGCGTGGGAACTCCGCCTCACGCTGCCCAGCGCGGGACGGGGGAGCCAGGTCGCGTTCACGTTGCGGCAGGCCGTCGTCCAGCGCGGTGACGTGACGCTCGGACCGGTCGACCTCACGATCGGCGCGGGCGAGCGCTGGCGGATCACCGGCCCGAACGGGTCGGGCAAGTCCACGCTCCTCGGCGCGCTGCTGGGCCGGGTCCCGCTGGTGTCCGGCGACCGGAGCCGGGGCGCGTCGGTCGTCGTCGGCGAGGTCGACCAGCTCCGCGAGGAGTTCGCCACCGACCGGTCCGTGCTCGACGTGGTGGTGTCGGCCACCGGGCTGGAACGGGTCGACGCGCGGACGCTGCTGGCGAAGTTCCGGGTCGGCGCGGACACCGTGCTGCGGGAGGCCAGGACCCTGTCGCCCGGCGAGCGCACCCGTGCCGGACTGGCCCTGTTGCAGGCCCGCGGCACCACCTGCCTCGTGCTCGACGAGCCGACCAACCACCTCGACCTCGCGGCGATCAACCAGCTGGAACAGGCGCTCGACACGTACGAGGGCACGTTGTTGCTGGTCACGCACGACCGCAGGCTCGCACGCGCGGTCTCCGTCGACCGCGAGCTGGACGTCCGCGGGCTGTTCGCCAGCCGACCCGCGAAGGGTGCAAGATAAGAGGATGAGCACCGAGGAGGACTGGCCTGTCGAACAGACCTGGTCCATGCGCAACACGCACTGGCACGCCTACGTCGAGCACACCTCGCTCGACCACGCCTCACCTCGGGCGGAACGGCTGGAACGCACCCCGGAAGAGGTGCTGAGCACGCCCGCGGAGGTCGCCGCCTGGCTGGAGGTGAACCTCCGCAGCGCCACCAAGCCGGAGGAGGCGGGCAAGAAGCGCGTCAAGGACGAGCGCGACTTCTCCGACTCCAACCGGGTGCACACCTCGCTGGCCTCCTGCGGCGAGTCCATCTACACCGGCGTCAAGGGGATGCTGACCCTCGCGGTCGAGGCCGTGACCCCGGACGACTGCCGCAGCTCCCACGACGGCGCCGACGTGGCGCCGCTGAAGTCGGGTCGCCGCCGCTAGCGGGCGGCGGCCCCGGCGTTCGAGGTCAGACCGGCCAGGTGTGCACGGGCCCTCCCCCGTGCATGAGTTCCACGTACCGCTCCAGCATCCCGGTGAGCGCGGTTCCGCGATCGGCGCCGCGCTCCTCCAAGCGCAGCACCGTGTCGCGCTGCCACGACGAGCCCGTGCGCCGGGCTAGGCAGCGCTGCTCGACCACGCCGAGGTACCGCTCGCGGGCCTCGTCGGACACGCCGCACGCGCGCAGCCCGTCGTGCGCCATCGGCAGGAGCCTGCGCAGCACCAGCTCGTCCGGCGGCACCCAGCCGATGCCCGGCCAGTACAGCTGCGCGTTCATGCCGTGCCGCGAACCGGTGTAGAGGTTCTCCTCCGCGGCGTGGAACGACATCTGGGTCCACAGTGGACGTTCCTGGTCGACCAGCGCCCGCTGGGCCCCGTAGAAGAACGCCGCGTTGGCCACGATGTCCAGCACGGTCGGGCCCGCGGGCAGCACGCGGTTCTCGATGCGCAGGTGCGGAACGCCGTCGACCACGTCGTACACCGGCCGGTTCCAGCGCCAGACCGTGCCGTTGTGCAGCCGCAGCTCCGCCAGCTCCGGCGTCCCGCCCGCCGCCAGCAGCTCGACGGGGTTCTCCTCGTCGGTCTCCGGCAGCAGCGCGGGGAAGTAGCGGGCGTTCTCCTCGAACAGGTCGAAGATCGAGGTGATCCAGCGCTCGCCGAACCACACCCTCGGCCGCACGCCCTGGTTCTTCAGCTCCTGCGACCGGGTGTCGGTCGACTGGAGGAACAGCGGGACGCGGGTCTCGTGCCACAGCGCCTTGCCCAGCAGGAACGGGGAGTTCGCGGCGATGGCGACCTGCACGCCCGCCAGGCACTGCGCCGCGTTCCAGTGCGCGGCGAAGTCCGAGGGCGCCACCTGGAGGTGCAGCTGCACCGACGTGCAGGCCGCCTCCGGCAGGATCGACTCCTGGTAGCTCATCAGCCTCTCCGGCGTGCGGCCGGTGAACGGCGAACCCTCCATGTGCAGCAGGGTTTCCTCGCCGCGCGCCGCGAAGATGCTGTCGTTCAGCACCTTGTACCGCGAGCTGTTGGACAGCCACCGCTGGTCGAAGTGCTCGTTGCGCAGGGTCGGCAGCACACCGATCATCACCAGGTTCGCGCCCGCGTCCTTCGCCTTGTCGTCGGCCGCGCCGAGCGACGCGCGCAGGTCCTCTTCCAGGCCAAGGGTCTCGTCGCCCGCCAGCGCGCGCGGCGGGACGTTGATCTCCAGGTTCTGCTGGCCGAGTTCGAGCGTGAACGACGGGTCGTCGATCTTCTCCAGCACTTCCGCGTTCGCCATCGCCGGTCTCATGGAGTCGTCGACGAGGGCCAGTTCGATCTCCAGGCCCATCTGCTGCCTCGGGAAGGAGAAGCTGTCCTCCGCCAGCATCGTCGCCAGTGCTTCGAGACACCTCTGGATCTTCTCCCGGTACCTCTGGCGATCGTCACGGGTGTACGTGCGGCTGGAGACATCCCTACCCATGCCGCCTCCCCTTCGGTCGTGCGACTCCGGCGGCGGAGCGGAGCGCCAACCGTGACACAGCCCGCAGGGGGCCGCCAGCGTCCAAATCGGTGCTCTCTGTCACATGGCCGTAACAGTCGGCGAGGATGTGCTGGTTGGCCGCGTGGATGTTGATCCCTCTGGTCTACGTGCCCGGCTCACATGGCGGGAGGTGCGAGAATTCCACCCGTGGTGATCGAGATCGACGACCCGGCCGACCCGCGACTGGATGATTTCCGCGACCTGTCCACCGCTGATCGCAGGCCTGACCGGCCGGGTGGCCGGGGTCTCGTGATCGCGGAGGGTGTCGTCGTGGTCGAACGGCTGCTCGCCTCGCCGTTCCCGGTCAGGGGGTTCCTCGGCGTGCGCAGGCGCATCGAGGCGCTCGGCGACCTCCCGGCCCCCGCGTACGTCGCGTCCGCCGACCTGATGGCCGAGGTGGTCGGCTTCCACCTCAACCGCGGCGTGCTCGCCGCCGCCGACCGCGCCGTCCAGCCGTCCGCGGCCGACATCGCCTCCACCGCACGCCGCCTGGCCGTGCTGGAAGGCGTGGGCGACCACGAGAACCTGGGGTCGATCTTCCGCAACGCCGCCGCCCTGGGTGTCGACGGCATCCTGCTGGGGCCGGGGTGCAGCGACCCGCTGTACCGGCGCAGCGTCCGGGTGTCGATGGGCCACGTGCTGCGGGTGCCGTTCGCCCCGCTCGACCCGTGGCCCGGCGGGTTGGACGTGCTGCGGGAGAAGGGCTTCCGGGTCGTGGCCCTCACGCCGAGGGAGGGTTCCGTCGGCCTGGCCGACGCGGGCCTGCGCGGCTCGCGCGTCGCCGTGCTGCTCGGCTCGGAGGGGCCGGGTCTCACCGAGGAGGCCATCGCCGCGGCGGACGTCGCGGTCCGCATCCCGATGGCACCGGGCGTCGACTCCCTCAACGTGGCCACCGCCGCGGCCGTGGTGTTCTACGCGACCGCGTGAGTGATGGCCGCGGTGCGCCGCGCACTCGGCTCGACCTGGTTGTCGCGGGGCGGCGGCAGCGGCCGGAGAGCTGTTGTCGCGGTGTGTGGCGGGTGCTGTGACCGCCGGGCTCCGGATGGTGGTGCGGAAGGTCGGAGCGGCCGTCGCGCTGTCGTGCTCCACGCGATCACCTGAAGGAGCGGCCGACACGATACGTTCTTCCCGGAAGCCGTGACCGTGGAAGGGACCGTTCGTGGAGTTGCGTGTGCAGGCGGGCCGCGCCGTGCTCGCGGGCGAGAGCGAGTCCGGGGAACTCGAAGTGGATCCGCACACCCTCCCCCTGGGCGCGGGTCTGGCTGAAGCGCTGCACGAGTGGGCCAAGGTCGCCGAAGCCGTGCAGCGCACCAACGCCCCCGCCGACGGTGCCGCGGGCGCGCTCGTCACCAGGCGCGGCCGTCAGCTGGCAGGCCGCCTGGCCGCCGACATGGGCACCCCGGTCGCCTTCGCCGACCCGGTCACCGGCGAACGCCACCTGGTCGACGCCTCGCAGTCCGGCGTCCGCCCGTCTCCCCGCCGCCCCGAGGTGGTCGTGCCCGAACCGGAAACCGAAGACCTCGAACCCACCCCGTGGGGAACAGGCCTGACGGTCAGCGTGTTCAGCGGCGCGGTAGCCGCCTTCCTGGTCGTCACCCTCTCCCTCGGCCTGGGTGAGACCAACCGCTGGCTGGCCCTGGTCGCCAACGTCCTGGTGGTGGGCGGCATCGCCCCCTCGGTCTGGCTGGCCCGCAAGGTGATCATCTGGCGCTGGGTCGCCTACGGCGTCACAACCGGCGTGGTCCTGGCCTGGATCGCCCTCATCCTGACCCTCTTGGAACCCTGAAAGCCGGGGGTTGTGACGGCTGGGTGAGGGCCAGCGCAAGCCGTTCTCACCTATAAACCCGCACCCCTCCCGAACGCAGCCTGGCTCGACGCAATCCGCCCCCGTGCGCAACCGGGCCTCTTTCTCTCGCCCGCGCCCTCTCGGAGCGCAACCTGGCCCGACCCAACCTGCTCCTGTGCGCAACCGGGCCTTTTGGTCTTACTCGCGCCCCTCCGAGCGCAACCTGGCCCAGCGCAACCCGCCCCGTGCTCAGCCGGCCTTTGGTCTTGCCCGTGCTCCTTCCCAGCGCAACCTGGCTCAACGCAACCCGCCCGCGTGCGCAACCGGGCCTCTTTGATCGCACCCCACCCCACCCCACCCAACCCGGCCCCAAAGAACCACCTACCCCGGCAACGCCATCCGGAACTCCCCCTCCACCACTAGCAACCCGGCCCGACACGCCCAATCCAGCGCCTCCCGAACCTCCCCCTCCGACACCAGCGTGCGCTCCGCCAACGCGGCCGCGGTCTGCTCACCCCCTCCCCACAGCGCGACCGTGATCAGGTCGGACGCGAACGAGGCGAAGCGGTTGTGCTCGTCCTGCTGCCGCAGCGCGGCCCGGCGGGCGGCGGGCAGGTCCAGCACGTCCTCCGCCCGCGGCGCGGGCAGGTGGGTGCGGTAGCCGCCGTCGTCCTCGTCGAGCACGCCCGCGGCGACGAACACGTCCAGCACCTCGTGCGCCGACCGCGGCTCAGGCAGGCCCAGTCGACGGGCCAGCGCGGCCGGGTCGAGGTCGCTGTCCGGCTTGTGCGGCAGCGGTTCCGCGAGCCAACCGGGACCGCCGAAGCGCGGCTCTCCCCAGCGCGCCAGCGCGTCGAGCGATGTCCGGCCGGTCTCGTCCCGCGCCATCGACACCACGGCGAGCAGCTCGGCGGCGGGGGAGTTCCTCAGCACCTCCCACCCGGCACCGCCGGAACGGACCGCGGGCTCGGAACGGCGCAGCCACCGGGGCGGGGTGGGGGTGGCGTCCGGCCAGAACCGCAGCACCCACAGGGCTTCCGGCCCCTCGGCCGACGCGGGGAGCGCCTTGGTCGCCACCCGGACCCGGTAGTCGCCGACACCGCCGAGGCGCAGGTGGTCCTCGGGAGGACTGCCCGTGACGTACGTCAGGTACACCGCGCCGCTCCGGCTCCGGTACGGCGTCTCCACGACCTCGGACCAGTCGTCCGACTCGGCGGGCGGCGCGGAGTCGTGCACCTCCAGCCGCACGACGAGCGGCCCGTCGCCCGCCGAACCCTCCAGCCAGCCGTAACCCGCGCGGGCCACCGTGCCGCACGGCTGACCGCCCAACCCCCACTGCTCGAACGGTCCGGCGTCCTCGTCGCCGTTGTCCGTGTCGTGGATCGTCAACGTCCCGAACTCCGGCCAGTGCTCGTCGTCCTGGTAGAACCCCAGCACCGCCATCACCACTCACCCCGCACGCACCGCGCCACCAGCGCGGCGTGGGTCAGCGGGCTGGACAGGTCGGTGACGTCCGCGCCGTCGAACACCTCCAGCGCCTGCCGGATCCCCTCCACCGACTCGCCGGTCGCCGAGGGCGAGAAGGGCACCGGGATGCCGCCGTGCGGGTGGAACGGGCTCAGCCGCAGCCACGGCGCGGGCCCCTTCGACGTCACGTCGACCACCGCGGCGCCCGGATGGTTCTTCGCCGCCCAAGCCGCTCCGCGCCTCTTGCCCACCACGTGCACCACCATGCTCAGCAGGGTGCCGGCAGGGTCTGACAATTGTGGGTGGAGGAACCGAAACCGCAGGTGGAACGTCTGATCGGCATGGGTGAAGCGCGGTGGTGGGTGCTGGTCGAGGAGGTCCGCGGCATGGGCGACGGGCGGGAGTGGAAGGTCTCGCACGTCGCCCCCGTCGGTGACGAGGAGGCGGCACGGGCGGAGGCGCTGCGCCTGGCGCGCGAGTTCACGCCCACCTACCCGTGGTCCCCGAAGTCGCGGAAGGTCCTGCGGGTCGGCGACGACTCCTACCTCGTGATCGTCGAGGGGCGGACGTCGTCGTTCCACTTCCGCACCCGCGTCGGCGAGCTGGTCGACTGACAGCACGACCGTGCCGCCCTCGGCGATCCGGACGGCACCGCCAGCCTGGCCCTCGTGCGCGGCAGCGAGGACCTGCGCGGTGTCGAGAGCGTCGAACTCGTGCGGGAGGAGCCGGTCGCCCTCCTGCCCCCACCACCAGCGCGGACCTCCGCCGCGAGGACGCGTGCACCGCGAGTGCCCGCCGATCCCGTTCGACGAGCTGGTGGGCCTGGTCGCGCTGGGGAGACTGGTCGTCGTCGCAGGTCACAGCGCCGCCGCCCGCCTCGGTCACGCGGTCGTCGCGGTTCCGGTCACCGACCTGCCCACGACCGCCCTCGTGGTCGGCTGGCCCCGCCACGACCCGTCCGCACCGCCCAGGACGTGACCGCCCGTCTCCTCAGCCGCACGGCTTCTTGAGGAGCATCCGGCCTGGTCACCGGCCGGTGACGGCTCGCGGCCCCGGTTCGGTCACCTTGCGAGCCCCGCTGGTTCCCAAAAGGGGCGATAATGGTCGGTCCACCTTGCGCTAGGGCGCACGGTGCCCACCGACCAGCGGAGAGGGGTGGCGAGCGATGAGCTGGAACGTGCTGCTGAGCGTGGTGCCCGAAGGCTTCGAGTCGATGGAGGACCTCCCGAGGGACTTCCGACCCCCGCCGATCGGTCCCCACGGCGCCGTCGAGGACGCGCTCCGCAGAGCCGTGCCCGCGATCGACCTGGCCGACGTGAACTGGGGCGTCATCGACGGCCCCGGCTGGTCGGTCGAGGTGAACATCGGCAGGGCCGACCCGGTCGACACGATCATGCTGCACATCAGGGGCGGCGGTGACGACGCGCTGCCCGTGGTGTTCCAGGTGGCGGGGGAGCTGGGGTGCCGTCCGCTGGACATGTCGACGGGCGAACTGCTGGAGTCGGACAGCGCCGCCGACGGTTGGTGGGGCTTCCAGGAGTACCGGGACGGGGTCGTGCGGGAAGACGAGCGGTGAGCCGGCCGGACGCGCGGGGGTGGAGGCCCCGGTGTGCCGGGGCCTCCACCACGACCCGCTCACGCCAGCGAGTCGGTCCAGGCGTTGTGCAGCGCCGCGAAGCGGCCGTCCTCGCCGATCAGGGCGGCCGGTGAGCCGTCCTCGACGATCCGGCCCGCGTCGACGACCAGGACGCGGTCGGCGATCATCACGGTGGACAGGCGGTGGGCAATGATGAACGCCGTCCGGTCCGCCAGCACCGTCTCCAGGGCCGCCTGCACGGCCCGTTCGGTGGGCACGTCGAGGCTCGACGTGGCCTCGTCCAGGACCAGCACCGCCGGGTCGGCGAGGAAGGCCCTGGCGAAGGCGATCATCTGGCGCTGGCCCGCCGACAGCCTGCCGCCCCGCTTGCGGACGTCCGTGTCGTAGCCGTCCGGGAGCGCGGCGATGAACTCGTGCGCACCGACCCCGGCCGCCGCGGCCTCCACCTCGGCGCGCGTGGCGTCGGGCTTGGCCAGGGCGATGTTGTCCGCGACCGAGCCCGCGAACAGGAAGTTCTCCTGCGTCACCATGACCACCGCGCGGCGCAGGTCGGCGTCGGCCAGGTCCCGCAGGTCCTCGCCGTCCAGCGTCACCGCCCCGCCGGTCGGGTCGTAGAAGCGGGCCACGAGCTTCGCCAACGTCGTCTTGCCCGCACCGGTCGCGCCGACGAGCGCCACCGTCTGCCCCGCCGGCACGTGCAGGTCGAACTCCGGCAGCACGAGCGCCGTGCCCGCGGAGTAGCGGAACTCCACGTCGGCGAACCGGACGTCGCCGGTCGCGCGCCCCAGCGGCTTCGGGTGCTCGGGCTCGGGCACCGACGGCACCTCCTCCAGGACGCCGGAGATCTTCTCCAGCGCGGCCTGCGCCGCCGAGTACGCGTTGGTGAACATCGCGATGTCGTCGAACGGGTCGTAGAACCGCCGCAGGTACAGGGTGAACGCCGCCAGCGCGCCGATCTCCAGCTGACCCTCCGCGACCCGCCACGCGCCGAACGCGAGGATGACCGCCAGCGACACGTTGCCGATCAGCCGCACCAGCGCCGTGAACGTCGCCATGACGCGGAACGCGTCGGCGTTCGCGTCGCGGAACGTCCCGTTCAGCTCACCGATGATCTTCTCGTTGCGGTCCTCGCGGCGGAACGCCTGGACCGCGCGGATGCCGTTCATCGTCTCGACGAACTGCACGATGATCTTCGCGATGGCGCCCCGCGTGCCCCGGTACGCGGTCGTCGAGCGGGCCCGGAACCACCGCACGAGCAGCAGCAGCGGCACGAACCCGAACAGCACGACCAGTGCCATCGGCACGTCGAGGTACAGCAGCACCACGGAGATGCCGACCACCGACAGCAGTGACGTCAGCAGCCCGTCCAGGCCCTCTTCGAGCAGGTCCTGCAACGTGTCCACGTCGCTGGTCATCCGCGAGATGACCTTGCCGGAGGTGTACTTCTCGTGGAACCCGATCGACAGGGTCTGCACGTGCCGGAACACCCGGCCGCGCAGGTCGAGCAGCAGGTCCTGGCCGACCCGGCCGGTGAGCCGGACGAACGAGTACCGCAGCACCGTCGCCAGCAGCCCGGTCGCCGCGTACGCGCCGACGCACCAGGCCAGCACCGTCGGGTCGCCGCCGACGGCCGCGGGCACACCGCGGTCGATGGCGGCGGCGATGATCAGCGGCCCGGCCAGGTTCGCCACGTTCTCCAGCACCACGACCACCAGCGCCAGCACCGCGAGCCCGGCGTGCGGGCGCAGCAGCGACCCGAGCAGCCTGCGCGACCGCGCCTGGAGCTTCAGGCCGGTGCGGTAGTCCAGCTCGTCGATCTCCTCGGCCGCGACGCCGCGCCACGACTCCTCGTCGGCCGGAACAGCCGTCGTCTCGGTGCTCACAGCGCCGCCACCTCCTCCTCTTCGTCCATCGTGGACAGCAGCCTGCGGTACTCCGCGTTGTCCGCCAGCAGGTCGTGGTGCCTGCCGACCGCCGCGATCCGGCCGTCGACCAGCATCGCCACCCGGTCCGCCAGCTGCACCGTGCTCGGCCGGTGCGCCACGACCAGCGCCGTCACGCCGTGCAGCACGCGCCGCAGCGCACCCTCCACCTCGGCCTCGGTGTGCACGTCGAGCGCGGACAGCGGGTCGTCCAGCACCAGCACCGCCGGGTGCCCGACGACCGCGCGCGCCAGCGCCAGCCGCTGCCGCTGACCGCCGGACAGGGACATGCCCTGCTCGCCGATCCGCGTCTCCAGGCCCCACGGCAGCGCCTCGACGAACTCCTCCGCCTTCGCCACCCGCAGCGCCTCGCGCACCTTGGCGTCGTCCAGCTCGTCGCTGCCCAGAGCCACGTTCTCCCGCACGCTCGCGGAGAACAGCACCGGCTCCTCGAACGCCGCGCCGATCGTGCCGCGCAGGTCCTCCAGGCTCAGGTCGCGCACGTCGACCCCGTCGATCGTCACGCGACCCGACGTCACGTCGTACAGCCTCGGCACGAGCGCCGTCAGCGTCGTCTTGCCCGAGCCCGTCGCCCCGACCAGCGCCACGGTCTCGCCGGGCACGAGGTCGAGGTCGATGCCGCGCAGCACCTCCTCGTCGGCACCCGGATAGGCGAAGCGCACGTCCTCGAACCGCACGTGGCCGCGCACCGGCTCGGCCAGCGCCCTCGGCTCCGCCGGGCTGGTGATGGTGATCGGCGCGTCCAGCACCTCGTGGATCCGCTCCGTCGCCGACGACGTCTGGTTCGTCTCGGCCAGCAGCCAGCCGATCGAGTCGACCGGCCACCGCAGGTACGCGCTCACCGCGACCGCCGCGACCAGCGTGCCGATCGTCGTCGTGCCGTTGGTGATCCCGATCGTGCCCACGGCGAGCTGCGCGGCGATGCCCAGCTCGGGCATCACGATCAGCACGGCCCACAGCAGCGCGAAGATCTTCACCTTCGCCAGCTCGGTGTCCCGCAGCTCCCGCGCCCGCGCGGAGAACCGCTCGCTCAGGGCCGGTCCGCGCCCGAACGCCTTGAGCACGCGGATCCCGAGCACGGACTCCTCGACGGTCGTGGTCAGGTCGCCCGCCTGGTCCTGCGCGCGCCGGGCCACGACCTTGAACCGGGACTCGAACAGGTACGACATGAGCACCAGCGGCAGCGTGCAGCACAGCGCGACCGCCCCCAGCAGCGGTGACAGCCAGAACAGCACGCCGAGGCCGATCACGACGATCGTCGTGTTCACCACCAGGAAGATCACCGCGAACGCCACCCAGCGCCGCACCGTGGCGACGTCGGTGGAGGCCCGCGACAGCAGCTGACCCGACTGGTAGCGGTCGTGGAACGACACCGGGAGCCGCTGGAGCTTCCGGTAGATGTCCGCGCGCAGGTGCGCCTCGACCTCGGCGGCCGGGCGCGCGATCAGCCTGCGCCGCGCGTAGAACAGCGCCGCCTCCGCGCAGCCCAGCACGAGGACGAGCAGCACGAGCCAGGGCAGCGACGACAGGTCGCGCTGGGCGATCGGCCCGTCCACGATCCGTTGGGTGATCAGCGGAATGCCGAGGCCGCACAGCATCGCCACCAGGGTGGCGCACATGCTGAGCAGCAGCGGCTTCCGCACCGGCTTGACGTACGGCCACAGCCTGCGCAAGGTGGCGGCCGTGGAAGTACTTTGGTCCTTCACGAGCTTGGTCCCCCTCTGATCCACCACGACAGTACGAAGGAGGACCGACACTCGGCATCCGCTTTTCCGCTCAGCCGTACTCTGCAAGCTCGACCAAGCTGGAGGTCAAGAGCCGATGACGAGCGTTGACGAGGTCCGCTACCTCAGAACTGAGCCGAGCATGGCTTTTCCGCACGGCAGGCTGCTGGCGCTGCGCGGCGAGACCCTGCACGTGCTGGCCCCGGACGGGTGGGACCGGGTCGCGCGCACGGCGGCGGGCGCGCGCTCGATCACCCGCGAGGAGGCGGAGGACTGGTGCGAGAGGGAGGGCTGGAACCCGGACCTGCTGGACGCGGTCCCGTACTAGCGTCCCGTGCCGGTCAGGACTTCTTCTTGCGCAGCATGGCGGGCGCGGTCAGCAGCGCGGCCAGCCCGTAGCTGGCGCCCGCCAGGATCGCCTGGACGGTCCACTTGCCGCCCATCCACGCCAGCTCGTCGGGGAGCTTGAAGTACTGCACGAGGCCCATGACCACCGGTCCGAGCAGCACGATGGGCCACACCGGGCGGATCTTGAGCAGCCACAGCACCGGTCCGGCCAGCAGCACGCTGACCAGCAGCGCGACCGGCAGCCCGATGAGGAGCAGCAGGACGAACTCGCCCAGGTCCGTGCTGTCGAGGATGGACCGGAGCTTCTCGGACTGGAACGCGGCCACCCAGCCCAGCAGCAGCGCGGCCCCGACGGCGGCCGACACCACGACCCGGAGGAACACCTTCAGGGCGAGCCTGTTCGAGGTGGGACGGGGTGTGTCAGTCACGGGCAGCAGTCTCGCTCACTCGTCGGGTCCCTGTCACTGCCGCCGCGACCGCGAAGCCCAGGGCTCCGGTCACGATTTCGCCAGCCGGGACGGTGATCCAGATGGTCAAGAGCATGAGGATGGCTGTCAGGAGGGTGCCGGTGGTCGCGGCGAGCGCCGGACGGGTGAGGTGCGTTGCCCGGTACACCAGGTAGGCGACCAGACCACCCAGGACGACGGCGATCGGCATCGCTATGACGCCCATGCCGAGGCAGTCGAAGTCGTCCGTCGAGCAGACGGCGCCCGAGGCGATGAGTTCTCTCGTTGCCCACCAGAGGGCTCCGAGTAACGCGCCTGTCGCTGCGGCTATCGCTGTTCGTCGGCCGTCCATGGGATTTGCTTACCCGGATGGGTGATGAGTTAAACGTGGGTCTCGGAGGCCTGGGGTGGGGGCTTGGTGCGAGGGCTTGGTGCGGGGGTGTGGTCGATGTGACTTGGGGCCCCTTGATTTGCCCCTTCGTCGGGCCAAAAGGGGCAGGTGGGAAGCCCTTGGCCCGACAAATTTTAAGGGGCAAATCCCCCAAGTCACATCGACCACGCTTGCGTGCTGACGGAAAAAGCAGGCGACTTCGCCCAGGTAGATACCCTGGCTCTGTGGTTGATTGACCGACTTGTCGTCACGTGCTGGACGCGAAGCGGTCGATTTTACTTGGGGATTTGAGCCTTGAAATTGATGATCGGGCAGGCTTTCGGGGCTGCCGTTTGTCCCGATCAAAGGCTCGGATGAGGGGTCCCCAAGTCACATCGGCCGAACACCCGACCACCTCAAGCGAACCGGCCGGACCTCCGAAAACGAACCGGCCAGACCTCCGAAAACGAAACGGCCCGCCACCGGAACCCCGGCAGCGGGCCGCTCCCCACGTCGAACTCAGCCGCGATGCGACCGAACTCCCAACAGCACGTCCTCCCACGACGGCACGATGGGATGCGTCTTCTTGCCCCTCTTCGGCGGTTCCTTCCGCACCGGAGGAGCAACGGGCACCTCGGCGGCCGGAGCCTCGACCACCGGCTCGGGCTCCGCGACAGGCTGCTCGGGCACCACCGGAGCCGGAGCGGGCTCCTCCTTCGCGAGGATCTCCGGCTCCACCTCCTCCCTCGCGGGCTGGGCTTCCAGCGCCTGCCTGGCCAGTTGCGTCACCGGGCGAACGGTCCGCAGGGTTCGGTTCGGGTTCGGGTCCATGAGGTCCACGGCCGCCTCGTCGAGCGCGGTGACCGTGCCGCCGTGCGCGCCGGGGTGGAAGGCCCAGTGCGCGATGTTGTCCGAACGGCCCGCGGTCCAGTGCATCTGCACGACCCACTTGCCGTCCTCGCCCCGCCACGAGTCCCAGCCGACGTCGGTGTAGTCCTGGCCGCGCAGCCCGAAGGAGTGCGCGACGACCTCGCCGAGCGTCTGCACGTCCGGACCGTCCTCGCGGACGGGGTGGGCGCGCTGTGCCAGGTCAGCGGTGCGGGAGCGCTCCAGCAGCACGGGGTAGGCGTACCGCTCGACGCGGTGCGACGGCAGACCGGACGCGGCGGCCACCTGCTCGACCGACTCGCCCGCGCGGATGCGGGCCTGGATCTCCCGAGGACGCATCTGGCTCTCGACCTCGATCTGGATCTGCCCGAGCCGGGTCAGGTCGCCGCGCGCGGCGGCCCTGAGGCGCTCGTCAGCGGGAAGCAGAAAGCGCTCGCCGCCGGACGGGTCCTCGCAGATGACGGACTTGCCGTCTTCGTCGAGCCCGATGACTCGCAGCGCTCGCATCCTGGCCTCCCCTATTTTGTTCCACCTCGCCAAGCAAAGACGTTAAACCGGCGAGCCTCCTTGACGAGGGAGACTCGCCGTGCCCATGGGTCTACTTCACCCGATCTTGCCGTAGATCGGTGGTACGCGCACGTCCGTTACCGGAAGGTTCACCTCCAGGAGCAGCCCTCCGCCCGAGTTGGGCCTTGCCGTGACGGACCCGTCGTGGGCTGCGGCGATGGACCGGACGAGCGAGAGGCCCAGTCCCGTCCCCTCAGCGGCCAACCGCTCGGTCCGGTACCGCCGAAAGGGTTCGAACAGGCCGGGGACCACCTCGGCCGGGATCGGTTCACCCGTGTTGACCACCCGCAACGCGGGTTCGGAGCCGATCTCGACGCGCACCGTGCCGCCCGGTTTGTTGTAGAGGATCGCGTTGCGGACGAGGTTCGACACGAGGTGCGAGAGCAGCACCGGGTCGCCGGTGACGACCCGCCGGGCCGACGAGACGAGCACCCGCACGTGGCGTGAACTGGCCGGCTCGGCACAGGTCGCGACCACGTCCGCCACGACTTCGTGCAGCCGAACCGGCTCCCGGCTGCTCAGTCCCCGGTCGCTCCGCGCGAGCAGCAGCAGCCCGTCGATGAGCCTCTCGCTCCGCTCGTTCGTGCCGAGCAGGTGCGTGCCGAGCCGCGTCAGCTCCGGCGGGGCGTCCGGCGCGCCCATCGCGACCTCGATCAGCGTCCGCTGCACGGCGAGCGGTGTGCGCAGCTCGTGCGAGGCGTTCGCGACGAACCGCTTCTGGCTGTCGAACGCCCCCGCGAGCCGGTCCAGCATCCCGTCGAACGTGTCGGCGAGGTCCTTCAGCTCGTCGTCCGGGCCCTCGTGGTTGATCCGCCTGCCCAGGTTGTCCGCCCCGAGCTGGTGGGCCGTGTTGGTGATCGAGTGCAGCGGCTGGAGCACCCGGCTCGCCATGAGCCAGCCCAGCCAGACCGCGAGCACGACCGTGATCACCAGCGCGACGGCCGACTGCACCAGCAGGGTGCTGAGCGCCGACTCGCGGTAGTCCTCGACCGTGGTGAGCGCGGTCGACGTGTCCGTCCGCTCGGGGTAGGTGGGCCCGCCGACGGGGTAGCCGGGCAGCGCCTCGGCCGCGCGCACGGCGAGGAAGTTGTCCGGGTCCGGCAGTGTCGCGGCGACCAGCAGGTAGTTGGTGAGCAGCAGCGCCGAGCCCGCCAGCGCGAACAGACCGCCGTACCAGGCCGTGAGCCGGGTGCGGACCGACAGCCGCAGCTCCCTCACGACGTGAACCGGTAGCCCGCGCCGGGCACCGTCTCGATCACCTGGGGCGTCCCGAGCTTGCGGCGCAGCGTCATCATCGCCACCCGGACCGCGTTGGTGAACGGGTCGGCGTGCTCGTCCCAGGCCTTCTCCAGCAGCGACTCCGGGCTCACCACCGCTCCCTCCGCCCGCATCAGCACCTCCAGCACGGCGAACTCCTTCGGGGACAGCGCCACGAACCGGCCGTCGCGCGACACCTGGTGGCGGGGCAGGTCCAGGACGACCCCCGCGCGCTCCAGGACGGGCGGCAGCGCGGGCCGGGCCCGGCGGGCGAGCGCCCGCACCCGCGCCACCAGCTCGGCGAACGCGAACGGCTTGGTCAGGTAGTCGTCGGCGCCGACACCGAGACCCGCGACCCGGTCGTCCACCTCGGCCGCCGCGGTGAGCATCAGCACCCGCGCCTCGCCGCCCGCCGCCAGCACCGCCTCGCACACCCGGTCGCCGTGCACGACCGGCAGGTCGCGGTCCAGCACGACCACGTCGTAGTCGTGCACGCCGACGCGTTCCAGCGCCTCCCCGCCGTCGTAGCAGACGTCGACCGCCATGGAGAGCCTGCGCAACCCCTCGGCGATCGAGTCCGCGAGCAGACGTTCGTCCTCGACCACCAGCACGCGCATGGGCCCAGTGTCGCGGAAAGGGGCATAAGCGCTGGATAAGGCACTTCGCTTAACGCCCCGAAATCCCCCTCTCCGTAGAACTTCAACCGCGGCGGGGCCGAGATCGGGGAACGGCCCCGCCGACCACCACGAGGAGGAACGCATGAAGGTGAAGTTGGCCGCAGGCCTGCTGGTGCCCGTGCTGTTCGCGCTGGTCACGGGATGCGGGAGCGGTGACGGCGGCAGCAGGGTCGCGTCGGTGAACTCCGGTGCCCCGTCGTCGAGCGGGGAACAGCCGAAGGGCGCCAACCTCGACCCGGCGGACGAGGACAAGATCCGCGAGTTCGCCAAGTGCATGAGGGAGAACGGCGTCGACATGCCGGACCCCCAGGGCGGCGGGATCGTGGCAGCGGCGCCCGCCGAGGGGGACGTGGAGGCCATGAACAAGGCCCACGAGGCGTGCAAGGAGTTCCTCCCGAACGGCGGCGAGTACAAGGAGCCGAGCCAGGAGGAGAAGGACAAGATGCGCGAGCAGGCCAAGTGCATGCGCGAGCACGGCATCGACATGCCGGACCCGGACTTCACCGGCGGCGGCGGCGAGGGCCGCACCCTCGACTTCGGTGACGACACCGAGAAGTTCGAGGAGGCCGTGAAGGCCTGCGGCATGGGCGAGGGCGGCATGGTCGCGGTCCCGGCGGTTCCGGGGAATGGCTGACCCGGCCGGGCCGACCGCACCGCGGAGGCGCAGACGGGGTCGTTGGCTGGTCGTGGTGCTCGTCGCCGTGGCCGTGCTGGGCACCGGGTCGGTGGTCGTGCTGACCAGGATCGCGGCGAACACCGCCAACGCCGCCCCGCCGAAGGCGGAGGCCCCGGAGACCGCCGAGGTCCGCAAGGGCGACCTCGCCGACCGGCAGACGGTCACCGGCGTGCTCGCCCACGGCGCCGAGCGCCCGCTCGCGGGCCGCAAGCCGGGCACCGTGACCGGGCTGCCGGACGTGGGCGCGGTGGTCGAGCGCGGCCAGACCGCGTACTCGGTGGACGCCAAGCCGGTGCCGCTGTTCTACGGCTCCCTGCCGCTCTACCGGGACCTGGCCGACGGCACCACCAGCGGACCGGACGTGAAGATCGTCGAGGAGAACCTGGAGGAGCTGGGGTTCGCCGACTTCGGCGAGCCGGACGAGCGGTTCACGGTCTGGACCGCCGCCGCGATCAAGAAGTGGCAGAAGTCGCTCGGCCTGGAGCAGACCGGTGCGCTCGGCGTGGGCGACGTCGTCGTCCAGCCCGGCCCGATCCGGGTCTCCTCCGTGACCGCGCAGCTCGGCGCCCCCAGCACCGGCGACCTGATGAAGGTCACCGCCACGACCCGCGTCGTCACCGTGCAGCTCGACTCGTCGAAGCTGCGGATCGCGAAGGTCGGCGAGAAGGTCGGGCTGACGATCACCGGCGGTGGCACCACCACCGGCACCACCGCCTCCACCAGCAAGCCGACCGAGGGCGACCAGGGCAACGGCCAGGCCAAGTCCACCGTCACCATCACCCTGGACGACCCGGCCGCCGCCGGCGGGCTGGACGCGGTCTCCGTGAGCGTCGAGTTCACCACCGGCAAGAGGGAGGGCGTGCTGGTCGTGCCGGTCGGCGCGCTGCTGGCGCTCGCCGAGGGCGGCTACGCCGTCGAGTCCGCGAGCGACCGCACCCTGATCCCGGTGAAGACCGGCCTGTTCGCCAGGGGCGAGGTCGAGGTCAGCGGCGAGGGCCTCACCGAAGGCCTGAAGGTGGTGACGACCTCGTGACGCCCGTCCTGGACGTGCGCCGGGCGGGCCGCACGTACCCCGGCGGCGTCCGGGCGCTGCGCGAGGTGTCGCTGAGCGTTCGCGACGGCGAGATGCTGGCCATCGTCGGCCCGTCCGGGTCGGGCAAGTCCACCCTGCTCCAGCTGATGGGCACGCTGGACCGGCCCACCACCGGGCACGTCCTGGTGCGCGGCCACGACGCCGCGGTGATGCCCGACCGCACGCTGTCGGCGCTGCGGTCGCGGTGGATCGGGTTCGTGTTCCAGCAGTTCTTCCTCACCGAGGGGCTGCCCGCCGTGGACAACGTGGCGTCCGGGCTGCTGTACGCCGGGGTCGCGCACCGCGAGCGGCGGCCGATGGCCCTGGAGGCGCTCGACCGGGTCGGCCTGTCGCACCGTGCCTGGCACCTGCCGAGCGAGATGTCCGGCGGGGAGCGCCAGCGCGTCGCCATCGCGCGGGCCGTGGTGAACCGGCCGTCGATCCTGCTCGCCGACGAGCCGACCGGGAACCTGGACAGCCGCAACGGCGTCGGGGTGCTCGACCTGCTCGGCGAGCTGAACGCCGACGGCACGACGATCGTGATCATCACGCACGATCGGGAGATCGCCGCGCACGCGCCCCGCCGGGTCGAGATGCTCGACGGCGCGCTGCAACTGGACACGGGGGTGGTCGTGTGACCACCACCCTGCCCCCGCCGACCAGGCTCGGGCCGCGCGACGTCGGCCGCCTCGGCGCGCACGGCATGCGCACCAAGCCGATGCGGGCCGTGCTGTCCGCGCTCGGCATCGCGATCGGCATCGCGGCGGTCGTCGCGGTCATCGGCATCCCGGCGTCGAGCGCCAGGGCGTTGAGCGACCAGCTCGCCACGCTGGGCACGAACCTGCTGCGCGCCGAACCGGGCCAGACGTTCGGCGGCGACGCGGCGAAACTCCCGACCACGGCGGTGGGGATGGCCGAGCGCATCGAGCCCGTCCAGTCCGCCAGCGGCATCGGCAAGACCGGGAAGACCGTGCGGCGCAACGACCACGTGCCCGAGGACGAGACGTCCGGCCTGGCCGTGCTCGCCGCGACGCCCAACCTGCTGGGCACCATCGGCGGGCGCGTCCGCGACGGCCGGTTCGTCGACGGCTCGACCTTCCCGTCCGTCGTGCTCGGCTCGGTCGCGGCCACCAGGCTCGGCATCACCGGGCTGGGCGGCCAGGTGTGGATCGACGGCCAGTGGTTCACCGTCGCGGGCATCCTCGACCCCATGCCGCTGGCACCGGAGATCGAGCGGTCGGTGCTGGTCGGCTGGGACGTCGCCGTCGAGCGGCTGGGCTTCGACGGCCACCCCGGCACGGTGTACGTGCGGGCCGAGGAGAACGCCGTCGAGGACGTCCGCACCGTGCTCGGCCCGACGCTGAACCCCCGACAGCCCAACGAGGTCAAGGTGGCCCGCCCGTCGGACGCGCTGGCCGCGAAGCAGCTCACCGAGAACGCCTACAGCGGCCTGTTCCTCGGACTGGGCGGGGTCGCGCTGCTGGTAGGAGGGGTGGGCGTCGCCAACACCATGGTCATCTCCGTGCTGGAGAGGCGCAGGGAGATCGGCCTGCGCCGCGCGCTCGGGGCGACGCGGCGACAGGTGCGCGGGCAGTTCCTCGCCGAATCGGTGCTGCTGTCCGGGCTCGGGGGCCTGGCGGGAGTGCTGATCGGGGTGGCGGTCACCGCAGGGTACTCGGTGAGCCAGGGGTGGCCTGCCGAGATCCCGCTGCCTGCGGTGCTCGGCGGGGTCGCGGTGTCGATGCTGGTGGGAGCCATCGCCGGGGCGTACCCGGCGGTGCGGGCCGCCAGGCTGTCACCGACGGAGGCGCTCGCGTAGTCGGTCCGGGTAGGAGGGCTTTCGCGGGGAGAGCCCTCCTGCCCGACCGCAACGCCGACGATTCCGGACTCCCCACCGCACAAGGAGAAGAGGGGGCCTCCGGCGCGGGAGGCCCCCTCTTCTCGTCCACGGGGTCAGCCGAGCTGGGAGACGACCCAGTCCACGGCCTTCGTCAGCGTGGTGACGTCCTCGGGCTCGATGGCCGAGAACATCGCGACGCGGAGCTGGTTCTTGCCGAGCTTGCGGTACGGCTCGACGTCGACGATGCCGTTGGCGCGCAACACCTTCGCCACCACGGCGGCGTCGACCTCATCGGTGAAGTTGATCGTGCCGACCACGTTCGAGCGGTGGTCGGGGTTTTCGACGTACGGGGTGGTGTACGCGGTCTTCTCGGCCCAGGAGTACAGGCGCCGCGCGGAATCCGCGGTGCGCTCGGCCGCCCAGGAGAGGCCGCCGTTGCCGTTGATCCAGTCGATCTGGTTCGCCAGCAGGAACAGCGTCGTCAGCGACGGCGTGTTGTAGGTCTGCTCCTTGGTGGAGTTGTCCAGCGCCGTCGGCAGCGACAGGAACTCCGGCACCCAGCGGCCGGACGCGCCGATCTCGCCGACCCGCTCCAGCGCAGCCGGGCTCATCAGCGCGATCCACAGGCCGCCGTCGGAGGCGAAGTTCTTCTGCGGCGCGAAGTAGTAGACGTCCGTTTCGGACACGTCGACCGCGAGGCCGCCCGCGGCGGAGGTCGCGTCGATCGCGATCAGCGCGCCGTCGGAGCCCTCGGGACGCCGCACCGGGGTCGCGACACCGGTCGAGGTCTCGTTCTGCGCCCAGCCGACGAGGTCGGTGCCCGCCTCGTAGAAGATCTCCGGCGCGGAACCCGGCTCGGCCTTCGTCACGTGCGAGTCGGCGAGGAAGGGGGCGTCGTTGGTGACCTTCGCGAACTTCGAGGAGAACTCGCCGTTCGTGAAGTGCTGCGCCCGCTCGCGGACCAGGCCGAACGCGGCCGCGTCCCAGAACGCCGTGGTGCCGCCGTTGCCGAGCACGACCTCGTAGCCCTCGGGCAGCGAGAACAGTTCGCGCAGGCCGGAACGGACCTGGCCGACCAGGGACTTCACCGGCTTCTGGCGGTGCGAGGTGCCGAGCAGCGCGGCACCCTCGGTCACCAGGGCCTGCAAGGCCTCGGGACGCACCTTGGACGGACCGCAGCCGAACCGGCCGTCGGACGGCTTCAGGTCGGCGGGCACGATCAACGTGGTCGGATCGGCGGTCTGGGTCATGTCGACGCCTCCGGGGGCGGGTTCAGGGGACTGCCTGACCGGCGCCGTTGCCGGGGGTACAAGTGTTGCAGCCGGGTGGCCGGCACGTGACGTCCGGGTGTCCCTGGTCACTCATCCGAGCACGCCGAGCGCCATGGCGGTGGTCACGGCGGCCGTCCGGTCGGACACGCCCAGCTTGCCGAACGCGCGCAGCAGGTGCGTCTTCACGGTCGCCTCCCCGATGAACAGCTCGCGCCCGATCCCCGCGTTGGACAAACCCCGTCCGACCAGCCGCAACACCTCGACCTCGCGGGCCGACAGCGCAGGTCGCACCGGGGTGCGGACCCGGCCGACGAGCTTGCCGACCACGGACGGCGCGAGCACCGTCTCCCCGCGCGCGGCGGCCCGGACCGCGGCGACCAGCTCCACCAACGGGGAGTCCTTGAGGAGGTACCCCGCCGCCCCGGCCTCGACGGCCCGGAGGATGTCGCTGTCCGTTTCGTACGTCGTCAGCACGACCACGCGACTCCGGGAACCCGAAGCGACGATCCGCGCCGTGGCCGTGGCACCGTCCACACCGGGCATCCGCAGGTCCATCAGCACCACGTCGGGCGGGTCGACCGCGACGAACTCGACCGCCTCCGCGCCGGAGGACGCCTCGCCCACGACGGTCAGGTCCGCCTCGGCGTCGAGCATCGCGTGCAGCCCCTGCCGCACCACCGGGTGGTCGTCCACCAGCAGCACCGTGATCACCGCGGCACCCGCACCGTCAGCGCCGTGCCCCGCTCGCCCACCACGTCCAGCGTCCCGCCGACCTGCTCCGCCCGCGCCCGCATCCCGCGCAGGCCGAACCCCTCCGCGCTGCTCCCGAGCCCGCGCCCGTCGTCGCGCACCGACAGCCGCACGAACTCCTCCTCGAACGCCAACTCGACCTCCACCTCGCTCGCCCCCGCGTGCTTGCGCACGTTGTGGAACGCCTCCTGCGCCGCCCGCAGCAGCACCACCTCGACCGACGTCGGCAGCGCCGCCAGCTCTCCGGTCGTCCGGTGCCGCACCACGACGCCCGCCTCCTCGCCCAGCCGTTCCGCCTGCCTGCCGATCGCCTCCACCAGCGTGGACCCGCTCAGCGCGGCGGGAGCCAGCGCGGCGACCAGCGTCCGCGCCTCCACCAGGTTCTCCCGCGCGGTCCGCAGAGCCAGGTCCAGCAGCCTCGGCGCCCCGACCGGGTTGCCCTGCGCGGCCTGCACCAGCGTGACGATGCTGGTGAAGCCCTGCGCCAGGGTGTCGTGGATCTCGCCGGACAGCCGTTCCCGCTCGGTCGCCGCGCCCGCCGCGCGCGACAGCTCCGCGTTCAGCTCCTGCGACCGCCGGAGTTCGGCCACCAGCTGCTCCTGCTCCCTGTTCTTCACCTGGATCGTGGTGATCACCCAGGCGAAGACCTGCGACAGGACGATGATCAGCAGCACGATCGGCAGGAAGTCCGCCAGCCGGTCGTGCCTGCCGAACAGGCCGATCCACGGCAGGAACGAGAGCACCGCCACCGGGGCGAGCGCCCACCGCAGCGGCAGCACCAGGTAGAACTGCGGGATCACCGCGAACAGCAGGAACGCCGCCGACGGCGTCAGCCACAGGGCCACCAGGAACAGCGCCGCCACGACCGACAGGTAGGGCACGGCCCGACCCGGCCGGTACTCGTGCCGCCACGTCGCGGCGCCCGGTCCGAACCGGAACTCCCAGGCCGCGCAGACGACCACCAGCCCGGCCGCGCCCAGCCGGTGCGGCAGCGGCGAAGCGCTGATCAGCACCATGACCGCGGCGACCAGGTAGGCCGCCGCGGCCATCCGCCGCCACGGGTCGATCACTCGTCGGTCCACCGGAAGGTCACCAGGCACAGCCCCAAGCCGACCACGCACCACGCCCCGAGCACCAGCGCGGTCGTCCCGTGCTCCCAGGTCCCGGCCATCTCCAGCGCCGCGGCCCCGTCCGGCAGGAACACCGACCGCATGCCCTGCGCGATCCACTTGAGGGGGAAGAACGACGCCACGGTCACCATCGCCGCGGGCAGCGCCACGATCGGGTTGATGAACACGCCGGAGATGAACTGGAGCCCGATGTACGGCAGGTTCATCACGGCGGGCGCGCTGCGCGCCGACCTCGCCACCGCGCTGGCCGCGATCCCCAGCAGCGAGCACGAGACCACGCCGAGCCCGAACACCCACGCGAACACCAGCCACCGCGCCGGGTCCGTCGGCAGCTCCACCCCGTGCAGCCCGACGCCGACCGCCAGCAGCAGCACCACCTCGGCCGCGCTCGCCACCGCCACCAGCGCCAGCTTGCCGAGGAAGTACGCCGCCACCGGCATCGGCGTGCCGCGCAGCCGCTTCAGCGTCCCGTCCTCGCGGTCGTTCGCCACGCTCACGCCGAGCGTGATGAACGACGTCGAGATGATGCCCGCCCCCACCATGCTCGCCGTGAAGACCTGGCTCATCGACACGTCGCCGGGCAACGCCCTGCCGCTGAACACGCTCCCCAGCAGCACCAGGATGAACGCGGGCAGCGCGAACGTGAACACGACCGCGTCCCTGCGCCGGAAGAACTCCCGCAGTTCGAGGCGGCCCCGCGCCGCGCTGGTGGTCGCCGTGCTCACGCGCGTTCTCCGATCAGGTCCAGGTAGACGTCTTCGAGGGTGGGACGCGACACCACCAGCTCGGCCGGTTCACCGTGCCGGGCGAGTTCGGCGATCAGCAGCGCGGGCTCCGCGGTGCGCCGCACCTGCGGCCCGTCGGACCCGAGCCACCGCACCGTCGCCTCGGCCGTTGCCCGGCCGCCCAACGTCGTCGGCGCGCCCTCGGCGACGATCCGCCCCCGCGCGATCACGGCCACCCGGTCGGCCAGCGCCTCGGCCTCGTCCAGGTAGTGCGTCGTCAGCAGGATCGTCGTGCCCTCGTCCGCCAGCAGCCGGATCAACCGCCAGAACCGCCGCCGCGCCTCGGGGTCGAACCCCGTCGTCGGCTCGTCCAGGAACAGCAGTTCCGGCCGACCGACGATCCCCAGCGCCACGTCCAGCCGCCGCCGCTGCCCGCCCGACAGCGTCCCGGCCCGCGCCGCGGCCTTCCCGGTCAGCCCCACCAGGTCGATCACCTCGTCGGTGGCGCGCGGGTCCGGGTAGTACCCGGCGAAGTGCGCCACCGCCTCCCGCACCGTCAGCTCGGCCGCGTCCTTCGAGGACTGCAACACGATCCCGATCCGCGCCCGCCACGCCCCCGACGGCCTGCCGGGGTCCTGCCCGAGCACCAGCACCTCACCACCGTCCCGCCGCCGGTGCCCCTCCAGGACCTCCACCGTCGTGCTCTTGCCCGCCCCGTTCGGCCCGAGCAGCGCGAACACCTCACCCGACCCGACGTCGAGGTCGATCCCGTCCACCGCGACGGCCCCCCGGTAGGCCTTCCGCAGCCCCCTGACCCTGATTGCGCTCATGGGACGAGCCTCGCGTCCCCGGAGCGTTCCGGGGACGACCTGACGACGGACCGCCGGTGTCCACCGATCGGTGGACACCGGCGGGCATCGGGCTTCCGCACGAGTTCGGGTGACTCCCACCCCGTTCGGATCAACGCAGGTGGTTTCGACGCGGTGGGTAACCACGAGCAGGCAGAAGATTGGTCCGTCCGAGATGACCGTCATGCGAGACGATAGTCGTTTCGACGGCCAGGAGGTCGAGGTGCACCAAGTTCTCTTCCTCGTGAGTGTGCTCACCGGAGCAATGGGCTTATGCCTGGTGCGCTGGGGTGGCTCAAGGCGATCACCACGCTCGTCGATCGGGCCGGCGAAGTCTTCCCAACGCCAGGTGACAAGGAAAGTACCGAGAGAAGTATTCGAAGCGGCGGAATCCGATGTGGAACGGACAAGGCCACCAGCGCCCCCGCCAGCGGAGACGCACGCCGACCGTCGCGTTTCCAAGCCACAAGGCTCGCCGCCGTCGGATGCGGGGTCCATCTCCGCGAATGACTTCCCACCCATGCCGGTGGACATCCTGTCGATCCTGGGTAGCTTGGCGCCGCGCAACGACTTTCCGCGGTTGCCGGAGTCGATGTTCGCGCACGGGGACGAGGTCCGAGTGCCTGGCAGGTGCAGGGTCGATCTTCAGCACGGTGTTCCGCCATTTCCGCCTGGACTCCCCTCCTGGTCGCCACCACGTCGCCTTGCGGGAAAACTGGGCCTTTCGCGAAAACCACTGCGCATCATCATCGTCGTTGATCCGCTGAAATCCGAGCCGGAGGACCTGCTCGGCTCGGGTCGCCGGAAGAAGGTCAGGCTCCGAACCGTCAAACTCGCCGTCCTCGGCGACGACAACAGGACGGTGACTTCCACAAACTACGTGATCCGAAAGGTGGAGGTCGAGCTGAACGGCTTCTTCGACGACCTTTCGCCCTCATCGCGGCGGGCGTTGGGCAGACTCGTCGAGTCGCCGGACGATCGTGGTGCGAATCGGGAGTTCCGCGGCAGCCTGCCCGAGCCGCCGAAGGTGAAGATCCCTGCGAGGCAGGAGCGAACGCTCGCCGAGGACGAGGCGGTGGAACTCGGACTTTGTGATGTCGTGGTGCAGGGCGATGGCAACAACGTCAGCAGCAAGAGTCGTCACGTGATCAGCAAAGCGGACATGCCGCTCGGTGTGTTGTTGAAAAACCATCCAGAACTGGCGAAAAAGTGTGCCATGGCGCTCGCGGATCCAGAACTTCGCACGGACTTCGCCAACGAAGTGGAGAAAATTGCGAAGGCAGGTGACGTCGTGGGTTGGCTCGAAGATCGCGTCTTGACGCCCCGGCTGCCATCGCCTCGCCACCAAGTGGATTCTGCGGTGATCGGCCATAATTCGACGTTCTCGAACAAGTCGAACGCACGCATACGCGCTGTTGAAGCTGGCGGCATGCGCTCTTTGCCTGCCCCAGGGGACCCGAGGAATCCTGGGTCGGCCATCGATGGAATCGCGAATCGTCGAGATCGTTTTTGATGTACTTACTATAGGAGGCTGGTGTGCGTTCTCTGGCTTGGCGTACCGCGGCGGCTCTGCTGGTCACGGGTTTGATCGTGTTCCTGGTCGTCGAAGGACTTGAACGAGCGGATCAGTGGGCGAGTGTGTTCGCGCTCTTCGTCGCTCTCGCCGCGACCACCGCTTCGATCGTGGGTAGAACCACGAGTGGGCAGAGCCAGGAACCTTCACACAGGACCACCCAGATCGGCACGGTCCACAACTACGTCCAGGGTGACCGCAACCGGGTGCGCATCACCTACGACTGATCGGTGGACACCGGCGGGCGGAATTAGGCCACCCGGCGCACCAGCACCTGGGGGACGATGGGTGTTTCGACAGGTCAGGGGCTGGCCGTGCACTACGTTCTCTTCGCCATCAGCGCGTTGGCGGGAGCGGCGGGTTTCGCGCTCCTGCGGTGGAGCGCGTCGCGCGAACAGCCCGCCGCGCCGGGGGCGGGCACCGAGCCCGCGCCTCCGCCGGTGGTGCCGGAGCCCGCCACCGAACGTCCGCCGCCGCCGAAACCGCTGCGGATCACCGTCGTCGTCGAACCGGCCGACCGGGAAGAACCTGGTCCGACGATCACGCTGCCGCCCGTCCACCTCGCCGTGCTCGGCGACCACGGCCCGAAAACCCCCACCACCTACCTCATCGAGCGCGTGCAGGTGGAGCTGAACGACTTCTTCGACGGCGTCACGGCGACACCCCGGCGGACCGCGGCCGACCTCCGCCACTGCGACGTGGTGGTGCGCACCGACGGCCCCCACAGCAGGCAGGTGGTCACCAGGGCGGCCATGCCCGTGGCGGTGCTGGTGGAGGACGAGGCCCTGGTGGAGACGTGCGCCCGCGCACTGGCCGACCCGACCCTGCGCCCGGCGTTCGCCGACCAGGTCGTCGAAGCCGTGCGCGAGGGCGGTGTGCTCGGGTGGCTGGAACGGCACGAACGGGCGCTCAGCCCGCCGCGGAGGACACGCGGACCCGGCGGACCGACGCCCGCCCACGACCTCCGACCGGCCACCGAACACCACCGGACCTGAGCCCGCACCGCACGGAGCCGGACCTGATCCCCGCACCGCACAGAGCCGGACCTGAGCCCGCGCCGCGGAGCCGGGCCTGATCCCCGCACCGCACAGAGCCGGGCCTGAGCCCGCGCCGCGGAGCCGGGCACGATCCCGCTCGGCTCGGAGCCGGACCTGAGCCCGCGCCGCGGAGCCGGGCCTGATCCCGCTACGCGGAGCCGGACCGGACCCCGACCCCGCGCGGAGCCGGACCTCGCCCCCACCCCGCGCGGAGCCGGGCCTGACCCTCACGCCGGGCGCAACCGCCCGAGCAGGCCAGGCCCGCCCGCTACGCGATCGTGTCCCAGCCCTCGACGGCCTCCGGGCCGCGGGGTGCCGGGCCCACGTACTTCGCGGACGGCCGCACCAGCCTGCCGGTGCGCTTCTGCTCCAGGATGTGCGCGGCCCACCCGGCGGTGCGGGCGCAGGTGAACATCGCGGGCATCATGTGCGGTGGCACCTGGGCGAAGTCGAGGATGACGGCGGCCCAGAACTCGACGTTGGTCTCGATGGCGCGGTCGCTGCGGCGCTCCCGCAGTTCGGCCAGCGCGGCCTGCTCCAGCGCCGCCGCGACCTCGTACCGCTCAGCCCCGAGCTGCTGGCAGGTCCGCCGCAGCACGCGGGCGCGGGGGTCCTCGGCCCGGTACACGCGGTGCCCGAAGCCCATCAGGCGGTCGCCGCGGTCGAGGATGGCGGACACGACGGCCTTCGGGTCGCCGGTCTTCTCGACCTCGTCGATCATCGGCAGCACGCGGGCGGGTGCGCCGCCGTGCAGCGGGCCGGACATCGCGCCGATGGCACCGGACATGGCGGCGGCCACGTCGGCGCCCGTGGAGGCGATGACCCTGGCGGTGAAGGTGGACGCGTTCAGGCCGTGCTCGGCGGCGGAGACCCAGTAGGCGTCCAGCGCCTGCACGTGCGCCGGGTCCGGCTCGCCGCGCCAGCGGGTCAGGAAGCGCTCGGTGACGGTCGTGCACTCGTCGATCCGCGACTGCGGGACGGCGGGCCTGCCGATGCCGCGCGCCGACTGGGCGGCGTAGGACAGGGCCATCACCGACGCGCGGGCCAGCTGCTCGCGGGCCACGTCCTCGGGGATGTCCAGCAGCGGCTGGTAGCCCCAGATGGGGGCGACCATGGCCAGCGCGGCCTGCACGTCCACCCGCACGTCACCCGTGTGCACGGGGATGGGGAACGACTCGGCGGGCGGCAGACCGGGGCCGAAGCGGCCGTCCACCAGCAGCGCCCAGACGTTGCCGAAGGTCACCCTGCCGACCAGGTCCTCGATGTCGACCCCGCGGTAGCGCAGCGCGCCGCCGTCGCGGTCCGGTTCGGCGATCTCGGTCCGGAAGGCGACCACGCCTTCGAGTCCTGGACGGAATCCGTCCGAGTCGTCCTTGGCTTCCTGCACCACCTCGTGCACGCCTCCTCCACAGACAAAACGCGGTGCGGCAACACTGCTCCCGGATCAGGGGTTCGGCAATCGCGCCGGGCGGTGTCTTGGGTCACGATCCAGTCAACGATTCAGACCAGGTCGCCCGTTCGGGTTGGTTAACGGCCTGTTTCGGGAGCCCACACCGAACGGGTCAGGTGATAGACCATGACCCATGCACCTCACACCCCACGAGCGGGACAAGCTCCTCGTCCACGTGGCGGCCGACGTGGCACGCCGGCGGCTCGAACGCGGGGTGCTGCTGAACTACCCGGAGTCGGTCGCGCTGATCACCGACCACGTGCTCGAAGGCGCGCGGGACGGCCGGACGGTGAGCGAGCTGATGCACAGCGGGCGCGCGGTGCTCAGCCGCGCCCAGGTGCAGACCGGCATCCCGGAGATGATCGAGTCCGTGCAGGTCGAGGCGACCTTCCCGGACGGCACCAAGCTCGTGACCGTGCACGACCCGATCAGCTAGAGGGGGAGCGGTGCGTCCAGGAGAGATCATCCCCGGCGCCGAGCCGGTGGAGCTGAACCCCGGCAGGCCGCGGACGGCGCTGGTCGTGGTGAACACCGCGGACCGGCCCGTGCAGGTCGGGTCGCACTACCACTTCGCGGCGGTCAACCCCGGTCTGGAGTTCGACCGGGAGGCGGCGTGGGGGCAGCGGCTGGACGTGCCCGCGGGCACGGCGGTGCGCTTCGAACCGGGCATCGAGCGCGAGGTCGTGCTCGTGCCCATCACCGGCCGCCGCGTGGTGCCCGGTCTGCGACCGGAGTGGGCGGGAGAACTGTGACGCACATCGACCGCGCGCGGTACGCCGAGCTGTTCGGGCCGACCACGGGAGACCGGATCCGCCTGGCGGACACCGACCTGCTCATCGAGGTGACCGAGGACCGCAGCCGGGGCGCGGGCGCCGGTGACGAGGTGATCTTCGGCGGCGGCAAGGTGATCCGCGAGTCGATGGGCCAGGGCGTGGCCACCCGCGCCGAGGGAGCGCCCGACCTCGTCATCACCGGCGCCGTGATCCTCGACCACTGGGGCGTCGTCAAGGCGGACGTGGGCGTGCGCGACGGCCGGATCGTCGGCATCGGCAAGGCCGGGAACCCCGACGTGATGGACGGCGTCGACCCCGCGCTGGTGATCGGCCCGTCGACGGAGGTGTTGGCGGGCAACGGGAAGATCCTCACGGCGGGCGGCATCGACTGCCACGTGCACTTCATCTGCCCGCAGATCGTGGACCAGGCGCTCGCGTCCGGCCTCACGACCCTGGTCGGCGGCGGCACCGGTCCGGCGGAGGGCACGAAGGCCACCACCGTCACGCCCGGCGCGTGGAACCTCGGCCGGATGCTGACCGCGATGGACGGCATGCCGATCAACGTGATGCTGCTGGGCAAGGGGAACACGGTCCGCGACGACGCCCTGCGCGAGCAGCTCGTCGGCGGCGCGGGCGGGTTCAAGCTGCACGAGGACTGGGGCACCACGCCCGCCGCGATCGACGCCGCGCTGCGCATCGCCGACGAGTCCGGCGTCCAGGTCGCGATCCACACGGACACGTTGAACGAGGCGGGTTTCGTCGAGTCCACCCTGGACGCCATCGGCGGCAGGTCGATCAACGCCTACCACTCCGAGGGCGCGGGCGGCGGGCACGCGCCGGACATCATCCAGGTGGTGTCGGAGCCGAACATCCTGCCGTCGTCGACGAACCCGACCCGGCCGCACACGATCAACACCCTCGAAGAGCACCTCGACATGCTGATGGTGTGCCACCACCTCAACCCGTCGGTGCCGGAGGACCTGGCGTTCGCGGAGAGCCGCATCCGGCCGACCACGATCGCCGCCGAGGACGTGCTGCACGACATGGGCGCGATCTCGATGATCAGCTCCGACTCGCAGGCCATGGGCCGCGTCGGCGAGGTCATCATCCGGACGTGGCAGACCGCGCACGTGATGCACGGCCGCCGCGGCGAGCTGGAGACGAACCTGCGCGCCCGCCGGTACGTCGCCAAGTACACGATCAACCCGGCCATCGCGCACGGCATCGACCAGGAGGTCGGCTCGGTGGAGGTCGGCAAGCTGGCCGACCTCGTGCTGTGGGAACCGAAGTTCTTCGGCGTGCGGCCGTCGGTCGTGCTCAAGGGCGGCTTCATCGCGTGGGCCGCGATGGGCGACGCGAACGCGTCCATCCCGACGCCGCAACCGGTCCTGGCCCGCCCGATGTTCGGCTCCTACCCGAGCGCCGCCGCCGCGAGCAGCGTCCACTTCGTGTCGCAGGAGGCGATCGACTCGGACCTGGCCGGACGGTTGAACCTGATGCGGACGATGCTGCCGGTGAGGAGCACCCGCCGCGTCGGCAAGGCGGACATGCTGCTCAACGACGCCATGCCGAGGGTCCGCGTCGACCCGGACAGCTTCGCCGTGCACATCGACGGCGACCTCGTCGAGCCGCAACCGGTGACCGAGCTGCCCATGGCCCAGCGCTACTTCCTGTTCTGATGGACGTCTCCGGACTGCTGCTGGCGGACTCGCGGTTCCCCGGCGGCGGGCACGTGCACTCCGGCGGCCTGGAGGAGGCCGCCGCGCGCGGGCTCGTGACGGGCGAGGCCGACCTGGCCTCGTTCCTGGTCGGCAGGCTGCGCACGGCGGGGGAGCTGGCCGCCGTGTTCGCCGCCGCGGCGGCGAGCGCCGTCCTGCGCGGCAGGACCCACTGGCTCGAACTCGACGCCGAGCTGGACGCCCGCACGCCCTCGCCCGCGCAGCGGAAGGCGTCGCGGGCGCAGGGCAGGGGCACGGCGCGGGCCGGTCTGAGGGCGTGGCCGTCGCCCGCGCTCGACCGGCTGCTCGCCGACACCCCGCGCCCGCACCACCCGGTCGTCCTCGGCGCGCTGACCGCGCTGGCGGGCGGCGAACCGCGCGACGCCGCGCTGAGCGTCTGCTACCTCGCGGTCAGCGGCCCGGCGAGCGCGGCGGTCCGGCTGCTCGGCCTCGACCCCTTCGGCGTCAACGCCGTCATCGCGCGGCTGGCCGCCGAGATGCGCGAGGTCGCCGCCACGGCGGCGAAGACGGCCGACCACGACCCGCGGGACCTGCCCGCACCCGGCGCGCCCGGCCTCGACCTGCTGGCCGAGGCGCACGACCGGCATCACCGAGAAGAGGTGCGTCTCTTTGTCAGCTGACCACGAGCACCCGGTCAACTTCGACCCCACCGACGCGGGGCACGACCCCCATCACCACCACGCGCCGATGGGGCGCGCGGTGCGGATCGGCATCGGCGGGCCGGTGGGCAGCGGCAAGACCGCCCTCACGGCCGCGCTGTGCCGGGCGCTGGGCGACACCGTGAACCTGGCGGTGGTGACGAACGACATCTACACCACGGAGGACGCGGACTTCCTGCGCAGGGCCGGCGTCCTGGCCGTCGACCGGATCGAGGCCGTGCAGACGGGCTGCTGCCCGCACACCGCGATCCGCGACGACATCACCGCGAACCTGGACGCCGTGGAACTGCTGGAGGAGCGCATCCCCGGCCTGGAACTGGTGATCATCGAGAGCGGCGGCGACAACCTCACCGCCGTGTTCAGCCGCGGCCTGGTCGACCGGCAGATCTTCGTGGTCGACGTGGCGGGCGGCGACAAGGTGCCGCGCAAGGGCGGTCCCGGCGTCACCACGGCCGACCTGCTGGTGATCAACAAGATCGACCTCGCGCCGCTGGTGGGCGCCGACCTGGTCGTGATGGCGGCCGACGCGCACCGGATGCGCGGCGACCTACCGGTGATCAGCCAGTCGCTGGTCGAGACGCCGAACGCGCCCGACGTGGCGGGCTGGGTCCGGACCCAGCTGCACGACTGCACCGCGGTGGCGGTCGGTTGACCCCCGCCCTCCGCGCGGCGGGCCGCGGCGGGAGCGGAGCCGAAGACCGGTTCCGCGCGGGCTCCGCGCGTCCCGACCCGCGAGGCCGGTCGGTCGCCCGCGCTCGCGCGGGTGGCCCGGTCGGTGACGGCGTCGCGGCAGTGCGGGCGGCACCGTGAGGGCGCGGGCCCGCCTGGTGGTGGAGCGGGACGCCGACGGCCGCAACGTCGTCCGCGACCTGCGGTCGATGGCGCCCATCACGCTGGTGCCGCACCGCGGTCGCGTGAGGTCCGCGAACGAGCCAGCGCTGGTGCACCTCGTCAGCTCGGTGACCGCCCCGCTCGGCGGCGACGACCTCGAACTCGTCGTGGAGGTCGGCGAGGGCGCGCACCTCGTCCTGCGGGGCGTCGCGGCCACGCTGGCGCTGCCCGGCCACCTCCCCGGCGGGAGCCGCGCCCGCGTCCGGATCGAGGCCGGGCCCGGCTCCGCCGTGCAGTACGTGCCGGAGCCGACGGTCGTCACCCAGCGTGCTCGCCACGAGGCCGAGCTGGTCGTCGAACTGGCCGGGAGCGCGCTGCTGCGGACGCGCGAGGTGCTGGTGCTCGGAAGGGCCGGTGAACGGCCGGGGTCGCTGACGAGCAGCGTGCGGGTCCGCCGCGACGGGGGGCCGCTGCTGGCGCAGTCGCTGCGAATCGGCGAGGCCGAACTGGACGCCAGCGCGGCCCACCTGGCGGGCAGTCGCGTGGTCGGTACTGAAGTCCTTTGCTGGGGCGAAGATCCGACCGACGCGATTTCACACGATTGGTGGTCACTCGTTCCGTTGGCGCGTGGCGGCAGCCTCGTGACCTCGCTCGCGAGCGACGCGGTGACCGCTCAAGCCCGGCTCGACGCGGCACTGGATGTTCACCCCGGATGGCGTTCACGTGTCAACTGATCATCTGACTCGATCACGTTCACGATTCCGAAGAGTTGATCACACACACAGTGACCATCCAGGTGGGACGGATCACCAGCCAGGCGGTTCCGTGCGGGCCTCCGAACCCGTACGGTCCCCACCCACGGGGTGCCACGAGTGCCTGCTCTCCCAGGGAGGTTTCGCCGATGTCGGAGACGAATATCGCACTGCCGTCCATGCGCGTGTCGTACGAACAGGGCTCGCTGACGGAGGACGATCTCGCCGCCACGTGGCACGAGCAGTTGCAGCTGTGGCTGGACCAGGCGACCGGTGCCGGTCTGCCCGAGCCCAACGCGATGGTGCTCGCCACGGCGGACACCGAGGGCCGCCCGTCGTCCCGGACCGTGCTCGCCAAGGGCCTCGACGTCCGGGGTCTGGTCTTCTTCACCAACTACACCTCCTCCAAGAGCCACGACCTGATGGCGACCCGCTACGCCTCCGCGACGTTCCCGTGGTTCGCCATGCAGCGGCAGGCGCACGTGCGCGGCACCGTCGAGAAGGTCGGCCCGGTCGAGACCGCCGAGTACTGGAACAGCCGTCCGCGCGGTTCCCAGATGGGCGCCTGGGCGTCGCCGCAGTCGCGCGTCGTGTCGGGTCGCTCCACTTTGGAGAGCGCCCTGCACAAGATCGAGCGCCAGTTCGCCGACTCCGACCGGATCCCGGTACCCCCGCACTGGGGCGGCTGGCGCATCCGGCCCGAGGAGGTCGAGTTCTGGCAGGGCCGTCGTGACCGCATGCACGACCGGCTCCGGTTCCGCCTCGGGCGCGACGGCTGGGAGTTGCAGCGCGTGGCCCCGTGACGTCCGCGACTCCAGCCGCTCACGACTCGTTAGTTGTCCTAAGCTAACGAGTCGTGAGCGGACTGCTGCGCAAGGTCGCCATCGACACCAGGCCACTGAAGATCGTCGCCTACCGCCGGTTGTGGGTCTCGACGATCATCACCGCCGTGGGCAGCCAGCTCACCGCCGTCGCCGTGCCCAAGCAGGTCTACGACCTCACCGGCTCGTCCGGCTGGGTGGGCGTCGCCGCGGCCGTCGCGCTCGTCCCGCTGCTGGTCTTCGGCCTGTACGGCGGCGCGGTCGCCGACGCGGTCGACCGCCGCAAGCTGCTCGTCGTCACCAACGCGGGCATCGCCGCCACCTCCGTCCTGCTGTGGCTCCAGGCCGCGTTCCGCGTCGAGTCCGTGTGGGTCATCATCGCCCTGCTCGGTCTCCAGCAGGTCTTCTTCGCCCTCAACGCCCCCGCCCGCAGCGCCGTCGTCGCCAGGCTGGTGCCCGGTGAGCTGATGGCCTCGGCCGTGGCCCTGAACAGCACCGTCATGACGTTCGGCGCCGTGCTCGGCCCGATGCTCGCGGGCGCGCTGATGCCCCTGGTCGGCCTGTCGACGCTCTACCTGGTCGACGCCGTCCTGCTGACCGCGACGATCTACGCGGTCTGGCGGCTGCCCTCGATGCCGCCGCTGAGCGGCACGTCGCGCCGGGCGGGCGTCCGCGACGTCCTGGAGGGCTTCCGCTACCTCGGGATGCAGAAGCTGCTGCTGGCGTCGTTCCTGCTCGACATCATCGCCATGGTGTTCGGCATGCCGCGCGCCCTCTTCCCGGAGATGGCCGAGAACACCTTCGGCGACCCGCCCGGCGGCGGGCTGGCGCTCGGCTGGCTGTTCGCCGCCGTCCCGCTGGGAGCGATGGCCTGCGGGCTGCTCTCCGGCTGGCTGACCCGGTTGAACCGGCACGGCGCGGGCGTCGCCATCTCGGTCGTCGCGTGGGGCGTGGCCATCATCGGCTTCGGCCTGTCCCGGTCGCTGTGGCTCGCCGTGGTGTTCCTGGCGCTCGCCGGGGCTGCCGACATGGTGAGCATGGTGTTCCGCGGCGCCATCCTCCAGAACGCCGCCACGGACGAGATGCGCGGCCGGATGCAGGGCGTCTTCATCGTCGTGGTGGCGGGCGGGCCCAGGCTGGCCGACCTGCTGCACGGCACCACCGGCGCCATCGCCGGACCGGGTGCCGCGGTCGCGGGCGGCGGGGTGCTGGTCGTGGTGTTCACCGTCCTCGCGGTGCTCGCCCTGCCCGCCGTGTGGCGCTACCGCTACTCGCCCGAGGACACCCCCGAAGCCGTCCCCGAGTCCCGTTAGCGGCTCGGCGCAATCGGCTGAGCAGCCACGACGCCGGTCCGGACGGGCCGGGAAACCTTAAGGAATGCCCAATCCGCGCCGGGTCGACTACCCACCGTTGATGTGATCGGGCACACTCCCGGACCATGGCGGACGCGACGAGCGCACCGGCGCAACCGGAACTGAAACGGGCCATCGGGCCCAAGCTGCTGCTGTTCTTCGTGATCGGGGACATCCTCGGCACTGGCATCTACGCCCTCACCGGCAACGTGGCGGGCAAGATCGGCGGCGCTCTCTGGCTGCCCTTCCTCCTGGCGTTCGTCGTCGCCTTCCTGACGGCGTTCAGCTACCTCGAACTCGTCGGCAAGTACCCGAGGGCAGCGGGGGCTGCCCTCTACGCGAACCGCGCCTTCAAGATCCAGTTCCTGACGTTCATGGTCGCGTTCGCGGTGATGAGCTCGGGCATCACGTCCGCGGCGTCGGCCGCGCTGGCCTTCGGCAGGACCTACCTCCAGGCGGTGCTGCGCGAGTTCTTCTCCGACTCGATCGCGGTGCCCGCGACGCTGGTCGCGATCCTGTTCATCGTCGGGCTGGCCGCGGTCAACTTCCGCGGCGTCTCGGAGTCGGTCAAGGCGAACGTCGTCCTGACCTGCATCGAGCTGTCCGGGCTGCTGATCATCATCGCGATCGGCATCTGGGCGGTCCTCCAGGGCGACGGCGACCCGAGCCGCCTCACCCAGGTCGACCCGGCTCCGGGGCAGAGCGCGATGCTGGCGATCACGTCGGCGACCGCGCTCGCGTTCTTCGCGATGGTCGGGTTCGAGGACTCGGTGAACATGGCGGAGGAGTGCCGCGAACCGGTCCGGATCTTCCCCCGCGCGATGCTCATGGGCATGGGCGTCGCGGCCGTCGTCTACGTGCTGGTGGCGATCACGTCGTCGCTGCTGATCCCGGCCGACGAGCTGGCGAAGGCGGGCAGCGGCGCGCTGCTGAAGGTCGTGACGGTGGGGGCGCCGGGCTTCCCGCTGTGGCTCTTCTCGCTCATCGGCCTGTTCGCGGTCATCAACTCCGCCCTGATCAACATGCTGATGGCCAGCAGGCTGATCTACGGCATGTCGAACGAGCGGATCATCCCGCAGTTCTTCGCCACGGTGCACCCGTTCCGGCGCACGCCGTGGATCTCGATCATCTTCACCAGCGGCATCGCGATCATCCTGGTGTCCTTCGTGGACATCGCCGCGCTCGGCGGCACGACCTCGCTGCTGCTGCTGATCGTCTTCACCATCGTCAACATCGCCGTCCTGGTGCTGCGCAAGGAGAAGTCGGACCACGAGCACTTCAGGGCCCCGACGTGGGTCCCGGTGCTCGGCGCCGTCACGTGCGCGTTCCTGGCCAGCCCGCTCTCGGGTCGGCCGATGGGCGACTACAAGATCGCGCTGTACCTGCTCGGCGCGGGCCTCGTCCTCTGGCTCATCAACTACTTCGTCCACGGCAAGGCCGAGGAGTTCGACCCGGAGAAGCTGTCGAAGTAGTCCGCACCGGTGTGGTCCGGGGGCCGTTCCGCGTCGCGGAGCGGCCCCCGGCTCGTCGCGCTAGAGCTTCTTGCCCATCTGCAACGACCGCACGGCGAACCCGGCCGACCGGTAGAGCGCCTGCGCCGTCGTGTTGTCGCCGAACACGTTCAGGGCCAGCTCGACGGCACCGTGCGCCCGCGCGTCGTCCTCCGCGAGCGCCACCGCAGCCCTGCCGTACCCGCGCCCGCGCACGGCCTCGTCGACCCGCACCAGGTAGATCCACTCGACGCCCGCCCGCCGGTTCGGGCCTGGTCCGAGCCACAGCTCCCCTACGCGGGCGTCCCCGTCGACCACGGCGTGCACCCGGTGGCCCGGCTCGGGGAACGACGCGAACTGCGCCTCGGCGACCTCCCTGGCCACCGACTCGGTCTCGCCCGCCGACACCCGCGCCGCGACGTAGACCTCGAACTGCTCGGCCGCGAACGCGGTGAACTCGTCCTCGGTCATGGGCCGGAGGGACACGGCTCCGATCTCGTCCATGGCCGCAGCCTAGGCCGGGCACCCCACTAGGCTTCGCCCATGCTGGAGATCTCCTACGGTGCCTCGCGGGCCGTGATCGCTCGTACCGGAGCCGGACTTCGATCCTTCGAGGTGGGCGGTGCGCCGTACGTCGAGACCTACGACGAGCCACCGCCGCCGATGGGCTGCGGTTCGGTGCTCATCCCCTGGCCGAACCGGACCGCGGCGGCCACGTGGCGGCTCGACGGCGAGGTCCAGCACCTGGAGGTCACCGAGACCGCGCGGGGCAACGCGATCCACGGGCTGGTCCGGCACTCGGAGTGGACCGTCCTGGAGCACACGGGGTCGCTCGTGTCGCTGGAGACGACCGTGCTGGCGCAGGCCGGGTGGCCGGTGCCGCTGCACGTGACCACGAGCTACGCGCTGGACGACAACGGCCTCACGGTGGCGCACGGGGTGCACAACGTGGGCGACCGCCCGACGCCGTTCGGGGTCGGGACGCACCCGTACCCGAGGGCAGGGCTGTCGGAGAGCGACGACTGCACGCTGGAGCTGGCCGCGACGACCGTGCTGCCGCTCGACGCGGACACGATGGTGCCCAACGGTCCGCCGCGGCCGGTCGGGGGCACGGAGTTCGACTTCCGCACGCCGCGCTCGCTCAGGGGCGTGCACCTGGACACGCCGTTCGGCGGGTGCGAGCCGGGGCCCGACGGGCTGGTGCACCACGAGCTGCGCGGACCGGAGCAGGCCGTCGAGCTGTGGGCCGACGCGGTGTTCAAGTGGGTGCAGGTGTACACGCCGGACTCGTTCCCCGGCCGCGGCCGGGCGGTGGCGATCGAGCCGATGACGTGCCCGCCGGACGCGCTGAACTCCGGGGTGGACCTCATCGAGCTGGCGCCCGGCGAGTCGTGGGCGGCGCGCTGGGGCGTTCGTCCGTTGGCGTAGGACGTCGAATACCGTTAGCGTCGCTAAGTATGAATGTCGCTATCACGGGTGGATATGTCGTCCCGGTCGACGGGGATCCCATCGAGGGCGGGACCGTCCTGGTCCAGGACGGGAAGATCGTCGCCGTCGGGACCGACGTGGAGGTGCCCGACGGCGTCGAGGTCGTGGACGCCGCCGGGTCCTGGGTGCTGCCGGGCTTCGTCGAGGCCCACGGCCACATGGGCGTCCACGAGGAGGGCGAGGGCTGGGCGGGGCAGGACACCAACGAGATGACCGACCCCAACGGCGCCCGGATGCGCGCGCTGGACGCGATCAACCCGGACGACCTCGGCTTCCGCGACGCGCTGTCAGGAGGGGTGACCACGGCCGTCGTCAAGCCCGGTTCGGGCAACCCCATCGGTGGCCGGACGGTCGCGGTCAAGATGTGGGGCCGCACCGTCGACGAGATGCTGATCCGCGAACCGGTCAGCGTGAAGAGCGCGCTCGGCGAGAACCCGAAGCGCGTCTACGGCGACCAGACGAAGATCCCGTCGACCCGGCAGGGCGTGGCCGCGGTCATCCGCGACGCGTTCACCAGGGCGCAGGACTACAGGGCGAAGCGCGAGCACGCGGCGGCGGAGAACAAGCCGTTCGACCGCGACAACACCCTCGAAGTCCTGGTGCGGGTGCTGGACCGCGAGATCCCGTGGAGCCAGCACTGCCACCGCGCCGACGACATCGCCACGGCGCTGCGGCTGGCCGACGAGTTCGGCTACCGGCTCGTCGTCCACCACGGCACCGAGGGCCACAAGATCGCGGACCTGTTGGCGGAGAAGGGGATCCCGGTCGTCATCGGGCCCCTGTTCACCACCCGCTCCAAGGTCGAGCTGCGCGAGCGGTCGCTGCGCAACCCCGGCATCCTGGAGCGCGCGGGCGTCGAACTGGCGATCACCACCGACCACCCGGTGATCCCGATCCACTTCCTGGTGCACCAGGTGACCCTCGCCGTGAAGGAGGGCCTGGAGCGGTCGACCGCGCTGCGCACGATCACCACGAACCCGGCGCGGATCTCGGGTCTCGACGACCGGGTCGGCTCGCTCAAGCCCGGCCTCGACGGCGACGTGGTGATCTGGTCCGGCGACCCGCTCGACGTGCTCAGCCGCGCGCTGAGGGTGTTCGTCCAGGGCCGCGAGGTCTACACGTTCAACCACGCCACCGGCGTCGGTGACGTGGTCGACCCGTTCTACCAGGACACCGTCTAGAGCTTGCGGAGCGCGCGGCCGATCACCAGGCGCTGGATCTGGTTCGTGCCCTCGAAGATCTGGAGCACCTTGGCCTCCCGCATGTACCGCTCGACCGGGAAGTCGCGGGTGTAGCCCGCGCCGCCCAGCACCTGCACGGCGTCGGTCGTCACCCTCATCGCCACGTCCGTGGCGACGAGCTTGGCGATCGACGCCTGCCGCTGGAACGGCAGTCCGCGATCCCGCCGCCGCGCCGCCTCCAGGTAGGTCGCCCGCGCGGACTCGACCCCCGCCGCCATGTCGGCCAGCAGGAACTCCAGGCCCTGGAACTCGATGATCGGCTTGCCGAACTGCGTGCGCTGCTTGGCGTACGCGACGGCCTCGTCCAGCGCGGCCTGCCCGAGGCCCACGGCGCACGCGGCGATGCCGAGGCGGCCGGAGTTCAACGCGTCCAGCGCGATCTTCAGCCCGTCGCCCTCGGCGCCGATGAGCCGGTCGCCGGGCACCCGCGCGTCCTCGAAGCTCAGCTGCGCGGTGGTGGATCCGGTCAACCCCATCTTCCGCTCGGGGGCCGCGGCGGTGATGCCGGGGCCGTTGTCCACCAAGAAGCACGTGATGTCCTTTTCGGACGTTCGCGCCATCAGCGTGTAGAAGTCGGCCGCGCCCGCGTGGGTGATCCACGCCTTGGTGCCGTTGACGACGTAGTCGTCGCCGTCGCGCACCGCTCGGGTCGCCAGCGCGCCCGCGTCGGAGCCGGCGTGCGTCTCGGACAGCGCGTAGCCGCCGAGCAGGTCGCCCTCCAGCAGCGTCGGCAGCCAGCGGTCGCGCTGCTCCGGGGTGCCGAACGTGGCCAGCGGGTACGCCGACATCACGTGCACGGACACGCCGACCGCGACGGACATCCACGACGACGCGATCTCCTCAAGGGCCTGGAGGTACACCTCGTACGGCTGCTCGCCGCCGCCGAACCGCTCCGGGTAGGGCAGGCCCAGCAGGCCGGACTTGCCGAGCAGGCGGAACACGTCGCGCGGGAAGCGCTCCTGCTCCTCGGCCTCCGCCGCGCGGGGCTTCAGCTCGTCCCTGGCGATCTCGCGGACGAGCGAGATCAGGTCCTCGGCCTCGGTGGTGGGCAGCAGGCGTTCGGCGGGCATCGACGACCTCCGTTGAGTACTGGTAGCAGTACTGTAGGACGTACCCCAGTACTACTCCTAGCCGTGTGGGACAGTTCGCACCATGACCTCGATGGTCCGCAGGCCGCTGACGGGGCGGCAGACCGAGCTGCTCGCGCGCCTGGAGGCGCTCGTGCTGGCCGAGGGGTTCGCGCACTTCACGCTGGACGACCTCGCCGCCCGCCTGCACTGCTCGAAGTCCACGCTGTACGCGCTCGCGGCCAGCAAGGAGCAGCTCGCGGTCCGCGTCGTCGGCCGGTACTTCAAGGGCGCGGCCCAGCGGATCGAGGAGCGGGTCGCCGCCGTCGACGACGTCCGGGGCCGCATCGGCACCTACCTCGCGGGCGCCGCCGACGAGCTGCGCCGCGCGTCCGCCCAGTTCATCGCCGACGTGTCCGCGTTCGCGCCGACCCGCGACACCTACGAGCGCAACGCCCGCGCCGCCGCCGAGCGCCTGCGCGCGTTCATCGCCGACGGCGTCCGCGAGGGCGTGTTCCGCGACGTCCATGCGACCCTGTTCGCCGAGATGGCCGGACTGCTGATCGAGGGCATCCAGACGGGCGTGCTGACCAGGAGGGCGGGCGTCACGGACTCGGAGGCCTTCACGGCGCTCGGGGAACTCCTCCTCGACGGGTTGCAGAACGAACGGAGACGCGCGTGATCGTGGTTGCTGGTGAGGCGTTGGTCGACCTCGTCCCGTCGCCCTCGACGGCGGTCGGGCGGTTGGCCGACCTGGTGCCGCGCCTCGGCGGTGGGCCGTACAACGTGGCCATCGCGGCGGGCAGGCTGGGCGCCCCGGTGAGCTTCCTCTCGCGGGTGTCGACCGACCTCTACGGCGACGCGCTGGTCGAGCGGCTGCACGGCTCGGCCGTGCGCACCGACCTGGTGCAGCGCGGCGACGAGCCGACGACGCTGGCCGTCGTCGGCATCGGACCGGACGGGTCGGCGCGGTACTCGTTCTACGTCGAGGGCACGGCCGACCGGCTGGTGACCGACCCCGGCCCGCTCGCCGACGACGTGACCGCCGTGTCGTTCGGCACGCTGTCGCTGGTGCTGGAGCCGGGGGCGAGCGCGTACGAGGAGGTGCTGCGCCGCGAGGCCGCCCGCGGCGCGTTGACCGTGCTGGACCCGAACATCCGCGCCGCCCTGATCCACGACCCCGCCGCCTACCGCGCGCGGTACGCGGCGTGGCTGCCGCACGTCGGGCTGCTCAAGGTGTCCGTGGAGGACGCGAGGTGGCTCGCCGACCTGCCGGAGGACGCGTCCGAGGACGCCGTGCTGGAGGTGGCGCGGACGTGGGCCGCCGCCGGGCCCGCCGCGATCGTGCTGACGAGGGGCGGTGACGGGCTGGCGGTGCTGACCGGCGCCGGTGAGGTGCTGCGGGTGCCGCCGCGCAAGGTCGAGGTCGTGGACACGATCGGGGCCGGGGACACGGTGCAGGGCGCGCTGATCGCGTGGCTGCACCAGCACGGCGCGCTGAGCGCCGCCGCCGTCGGGGAGCTGACCTCGACGCAGTGGGAGGAAGCGCTGACCCACGCGGGCGACGCGGCCGCGTTCACCTGCACGAGGGCCGGGGCCGAACCGCCGTACACCGAGGAGCTGGCGGCGTTCGTGGAGTAGCGAAACGGCTCCACCCCGAGAAAATTCGGGGACGAGCCTCGGCGCCCCGGCGTGGTTGGCCGGGGCACCTTCGGTTCGTCGCGACCCCCACTGGTGAGTGGTGGCCCGATTCCCAAAGCTATCGCTCCCCGATGCCGTTTGTCGTCGCTGGAGCGTGTGACGTGTCATCACTCACAGTGCCGGGGGTGTGCGACGGGTGATCGGACGAGCACGAGAATGGCCTAGCTCTCACCCCCGATGAGGTGGCGAAAGGTGCCGGACGGGCTACCGTGGAGCGCAACGCATCCACGGGTCGGTCGACCACCGTCCGCCCGTGGATCGTGCACGCTGGCCACCGTGCGGATTACGCGATAGTTGCGTGTGATGCCGGTCCCACCTCACGGAATCGGTTCACACCAATGCTGCGAGGCGGTCAGGCCGCCGACTAGCGTGGGAGAACTGACAGGACCCCAACGGGGTGGTGCTGCGGTGCGGAGACCCATATCCGCCTACCGGCGAGTGAGACCTGCACGACCGGTCGAGCCCATGCCGCCACCCCGCCCTAGCGTGAGAGGGACTCTGAATGCCCGACGCGACGACTGCGCCGAACGACACCCGTACCGTCGCGCTGCGCCATGAGGGCGGAGAGCTCGAGATGGATCTGGTGCAGGCCACCGAAGGTGCGCCTGGCATCGAACTCGGGAAACTGCTGGCGAAAACCGGTCTGGTAACACTGGACTCCGGGTTCGTGAACACAGCCTCCTGCTCCTCTGAGATCACCTACATCGACGGTGACGCGGGAATTCTGCGTTATCGCGGGTACCCGATCGAGCAGCTCGCCGAGAAGTCGAACTTCAACGAGGTCAGCTACCTGCTGATCTACGGGGAGCTTCCGACGCAGGCGCAACTGGACGACTTCACGTCCAAGATCAGCAGGCACACCCTGCTGCACGAGGACCTCAAGAGGTTCTTCGACGGCTTCCCGCGCGACGCCCACCCCATGCCGGTGCTGTCCTCGGCGGTCTCCGCGCTGTCCACGTTCTACCAGGACAGCCTGAGCCCGTTCGACGCGACGCAGGTGGAGATCTCCACGATCCGCCTCCTCGCGAAGGTGCCGACCATAGCGGCGTACGCGTACAAGAAGTCCGTGGGCCAGCCGTTCCTCTACCCGGACAACTCGCTCGGTCTCGTGGAGAACTTCCTCCGCATGACCTTCGGTTTCCCGGCCGAGCCGTACGACGTCGACCCCGACCTGGTGAAGGCCCTCGACCTGCTCTTCATCCTGCACGCCGACCACGAGCAGAACTGCTCCACGTCGACCGTGCGCCTGGTCGGCTCGTCCGAGGCCAACCTGTTCGCGTCCATCTCCGCGGGCATCAACGCCCTGTTCGGCCCGCTGCACGGCGGCGCCAACAGCGCGGTCCTGGAGATGCTGGAGAAGATCCGCAACGACGGGGGTGACGTCGCCGCCTTCGTGAACAAGGTCAAGAACAAGGAGGAGGGCGTTCGCCTGATGGGCTTCGGCCACCGGGTCTACAAGAACTACGACCCGCGTGCCGCGATCATCAAGAAGACGGCGGACGAGATCCTCGCCAAGCTCGGCGGCGACGACGAGCTGCTGGAGATCGCCAAGAAGCTCGAAGAGGTGGCGCTCGCGGACGAGTACTTCGTGTCCCGCAAGCTCTACCCGAACGTCGACTTCTACACCGGCCTGATCTACCGGGCGATGGGCTTCCCGACGAAGTTCTTCACCGTCCTGTTCGCACTGGGCCGCCTCCCCGGCTGGATCGCGCACTGGCGCGAGATGATCCAGGACCCGGCCACCAAGATCGGCCGTCCGCGGCAGATCTACGTCGGCCCGGCGGAGCGCGACTTCCTCACGATGGACAAGAGGTAGTTCGCCCCGTTCGCGCACAAGGCCCGTGCCTCGGTGGAGGTGCGGGCCTTCGTCGTTCGCGGGGTCGGGTGGGTGGTGCCGTGGGTCGGGCGGGTGGTGGTGCCGCTGGTCGGGTGGGTCGTCATGCGATCGTGCGGTGGGTGCGCTTCCGTTGTGCGACGGGGCGTGGGCGGATCTAGCGTTGGGCGGTGGCTCCTCCGACTGTCATCTGGTTCCGCCGTGACCTGCGCACCGCCGATCACCCGGCGTTGCTCAGCGCCGCCGAGCGTTCGTCGTCCGCCCTCGGGCTGTTCGTGCTGGACGACCGGTTGCTGGCTTCGGCCGGGCCTGCTCGCACCGAGTACCTGTACCGGTGCCTGCGCGGGTTGGACGCGCAGTTGGGTGGGCGGCTGCACGTGGTGCGCGGCAACCCCGTCGAGGTCGTGCCGCGGGTCGCCGCCGGCGCGGACAGCGTGCACGTCTCCGCCGACTACGGGCCCTACGGGCGGGTGCGGGACGCGGCTGTGGAGGAGGCGTTGGGGGACGTCGAGCTCGTCCGGTCCGGGTCGCCGTACGCGGTGGCCCCCGGTCGGGTGCGCAAGGGCGACGGGACGCCGTTCAAGGTGTTCACGCCGTTCCGCCGGGCTTGGGCCGAACACGGTTGGCGCGAGCCCGCCCGCACCGATTCGTCCACTGTGGACTGGATTTCCCGGTCGGGTGGGGAGAAGCTCCCCGGCGGTGAGGCCGTCGCGGATCCGATGCCGTTGTGGGAGAAGTTCCGGGACGAGCGGTTGCCGGACTACAAGACGGCGCGCGATCGTCCCGACCTGGATGCGACCAGTCGGCTCTCGCCCTACCTGCGGTGGGGGGTGTTGCACCCGCGCACGCTGTTGGCGGAGTTGGGTCAGGGTGAGGGGGAGGCGACTTTCCGGTCCGAGTTGGCTTGGCGGGAGTTCTACGCGGACGTGCTGTGGCACCGGCCGGAGACCGCTACCAAGAACTACGACCCCCGGTTCGACCGGATGGAGCACGACGAGGACGACGGGCGGTTCGCTGCCTGGCAGGAGGGGCGGACCGGGTTCCCGATCGTGGACGCCGGGATGCGGCAGCTGCTCGCGGAGGGGTGGATGCACAACCGGGTGCGGATGATCGTCGCCAGTTTCCTGGTGAAGGACCTGCACCTGCCCTGGTGGTGGGGGGCTCGGCACTTCATGAATCACCTGATTGATGGTGATTTGGCCTCTAATCAGCACGGGTGGCAGTGGGTTGCCGGGTCCGGGACTGATGCTTCTCCTTATTTTCGGGTTTTCAACCCCGTTGTGCAGGGGGAGAAGTTCGATCCGTCCGGGGATTATGTGCGTCGGTACGTGGAGGAGTTGCGGGGGGTGGAGGGGAAGGCCGTTCACCAGCCTCGGGATCCTATTGTGGATCATGCTCATGAGCGGCAGGTGGCTTTGGCCCGGTATGGGGTGGTGAAGGGGTGAGGTCCCTTGCCCC
>NZ_DASUSQ010000083.1:0-134501 GCF_036375055.1 Umezawaea sp. | reverse complement strand
CGCCAGATCACGACCGTGCCCGTACCGCACCCAGCTCAACGACGTGTCCGTCAGCAGCGGATCCGTCTTCAGCACCGCACCCGCACCCGCACCACCCAGCGCGATCAGCGAGACGCCCAGCACCCCGAGCAGGATCGTCCGGACGGGGATGCCGGTCGGCTCGGGAGGCGTGCTGACAGCAGCACCCGGTGCGAGGGGCACCGCGCTGGTACGGGGGAGGGACGGGGTCGACGCCATCGCCGGTCATCATCACACACGGACGGCTCGCACCTCCGCGTGAACGGGAAAACCGCGTCAGACGACCGCGGGCTTCGGCCGTCGGGCCACGGCCAGCGCCACGACGACCGCGAGGCCGAACCAGACGTAGGCGTTGCCGATCACCTGCTGCCACCACGCCCAGTTCCGCTCGACGTCGTTGTCGTTGGGGAACAGCCAGTGCGTGCCGATCAGGAAGATGAGGACGCCGGGCACGGCGAACCACCAGAACCCCTTGGCGCGGCGCAGGGCGGGCAGCGCGAACAGCGTGAGCGCCGGGGCGATCCAGATCCAGTGGTGCCCCCACGACACCGGCGACACGAGCAGACCGGCGACCGCGACGACCAGGAACGCGGCCACGTCGTCGTTCGCGGCGCGCGCCTTCGCGGCGGCGACCACGGCGAGGACGACGACCACCAGGCTCAGCAGCACCCAGACCGCGACCTGCGGCGTGCCGTCGAGGCCCAGCCGGGCCACGAGCCCGCGCAGCGACTGGTTGGCCGTGTAGGTCAGCCTGCCGACGCGGCCGGGGTCGAGCAGCGCGTGGAACCAGAACTGGCGGGCGTCGGTGGGCATGATCGCGAAGCCGATGGCGCCGAACAGCAGGAACGACACGAACGCCGTGATCGCGGGCCGCCACTGCTTGGCGGCGATGAAGAACAGCACGAACACCGCGGGCGTCAGCTTGATGGCGGCGGCCAGGCCGATGAGCGTGCCGCGCGGGAGGCGGGTGCGCGCGAGCAGGCAGTCCAGCAGCACGAGGACGGCCAGCAGCAGGTTGATCTGGCCGAACGCCAGCGTCTCGCGCACCGGGTCGAAGACCGAGCTGACGGCGGCGGCGCCGAGACCGTAGCGGACGGCCAGCGGACCACGCCCGCACACGCGGACCGCGGCGATCAGGCAGATCGAGGTGAGCGCGACGAGGTTCAGCAGCGCGATGGTGAAGATGGCCGCGGGCAGCGGCACGGCCGCCAGCGGGCTGAACAGGACCACCGCGATGGGCGGGTAGGTGAACGGCAGGTCGGGGCCGCCCATCGACGACCCGAAGTGGTCGATGTAGATCGGCAGGCCTTCGAGCCACGCTCCCCCGCCGTTGCGGTAGACGCGCAGGTCGAGCGACCAGTCGAACGGGCGCGTCATCACGTGGACGAGCGTCCCGACCATCACCACCAGCCACGCGGCGGCGACCGCGAGCGTCGGTTTGTCCGACCGGACCGCGTACCCGGCATCCGCGACCATCGAACAACCACCCCCGCACGTCGAGCGCCCCGAACGGCGCGGGCCCGATGGTAGTCAGCACGCGATGAGGGCCAACTCACGACCTTCGACTAGTGCCGGACCTCGCACGTTTACGTAGTGTGGTGACTTGTGCGCGGACAGTGGAAGTTGACGGCCAATCTTCCCGATTGGGCGCACAAAGGCGCACGCACAGGATACTCTGTGCGCATGAGTCCTGCGCTGGAGACGGTGCTGGCCAAGGCCGGCCTACAGGTCACGCCCACCGAATTCCTCACCCTGGTCGAAGAGGCCGCCAAGCGGCTCGCTCCTCCTCACCCGGAGCCTGCGAGCTACTTCACGCCGGACCAGCGGGAGGTGCTGACGGAGGTGGGTCTCGACCTCGGTCCGCTCACCGCGGCGGACGCACAACCCAGAGCGCGCACGGTCGTCGCGCTCGCCGTGCTGCGCGACTCCGCGCTCACCGTCGCCGAGGCGGCCCACCAGTTGCAGGTCGACACCAGCCGCATCCGCCACCGCTTGGGCGTGGGCAGGCTCGTCGGGTGGAAGGACAAGGGCAGCTGGCGCCTCCCCGCGTGGCAGTTCGCGGGCACCGGCGTGCTCCCCGGCCTGGAGACGGTGCTGGCCACCGTGGCCCAGGACCAGCCCGCCCTGGTCGTGGCCGCCTTCATGACCACCGCGCAGGAGGACCTGCTGGTGGACGGCACCCCGACCACTCCGCGCGAATGGCTGCTGGCAGGCGGCGACCCACGTCGCGTGGCAGACCTGGCGGGAATGCTCGGCACCCCCGTCTGACCCACGTCCCCTAGCCACCTGGATCCGCATGTCACGGCTCCCCCAGCCGCCCGCTCCCGCCGTGCTTCAGGCAATACTGCGCCGAACGGAAGACGTGGTGGCGGTGCACCGGGCAACCCGCTTGGTGCGCGTCTTCACCGCAAAGGGACAACACCCCCAACGGTGGAACACGTTCCGCTACACGGGCCCCCTGCCCCACGCGCGCTTCGACACACAACCACCAACCCCGGACGGAGCACCGGCGGTAGCGCAAGAACACGGAGTCCTGTACTTCGGCCTCACCGTGAGAACGAGCATCGCAGAAGTCTTCCAAGCGACATCGGTGGTGGACAGAAGAACCAGAAGCCCTTTTCTGGTATCGCTGAGACCAAGAAGAACACTGCGACTGCTGGACCTCACCGGCCTGTGGCCAACCAGGGTAGGCGCCTCACAAGAATTGAGCAGCGGCCCAAAACACCTGACACAGGCCTGGGCGAGAGCGATCAGAGCAGCACACCCGGAACTGGACGGCCTCTGGTACAGATCATCGATGGACTCCGGCGACCCAGCGGTCTGCCTGTGGGACCCACCAGGAGCAACCTGCCTACCAGCATCACCGGACGTACTACTACCACTGGACCACCCAGGCCTGGACCTACCACTGGCCAGGGTGTGCGAAGAACTCAACTACACGCTACTTGGGTAAAACCACTCAAACCAACAAAGGCGACACAGGGCTTTCCCTAGAGCAAGGCCGATTTTACTCGGGGGATTTGACCCTTGCACCAGTAGATCGGGCAGGTTGACACCACCTGCCCTTGAGCCCGATCAAAGGGTCAAATCGAGGGGTCCCCTAGTCACATCGGCCGCCCCAGCCGGGACTCGCAGTTGCCCTATCCGGTGGAACTAGCAGTTACCCGTTCCCGCCAACCCCACACGCTCAACTACGCCGAACAGCAGCGGCAGAGCGCCGCCGGGGCGCCGACAGGAACCGCGCGTACCTCACCTCAGGCAGTTCCTGGTCCCCGAGTTCGTACCGGTGCACCACACCGTCGTGCCGCCACCCGTGGGCCTCGTAGAACTCCCGACTGGGCGCGTTCTCCTGGAACACCCACAGCACCGCGTACCGGAACCGGTGCTCGATCAGGTGCCGAACGGCGGCCTCGTGCACCTCGTGCCCGGCCCCGGTCCCCTTGAACCGCGGATCCGCGTAGATGGCGGTCATCTCCCCGGTGTGCAGGTCGGGGTGGGCGTCGCCCACCTCCCGCACGGCGTCCACGGCGCAGTAGGCCCCGATCGCCCCGTCGTCGGACACGGACACGAACACCGCCGAGGGCTCGGGCAGCGCCAGCACGCGCGTCCACCCCGGCAACCTGCTCTCGGGCAGCATCCGGTCCAGGACGGGATCGGCGACGATGCCCCGGTACGCGTGCTGCCAGGCGGCCACGTTGATCCTGGCGATCTCCGTGGCGTCCTCCGGGCGCGCCGTCCGGACGGTCCACTGCATGGAGGCAGCGTGCCGCACGAACGCCGCCACCGCTAGACATTGAGATATCCCGCCCACCGCTCAGGACGGAAACCCCCGAAAGTCGCACGTCCGGGTGGACCGCTCACCCCAGGTGCCTGGACCACCACTCCAGCACCGCGTCGAAGCGCTGACGGCGGTGCCTCGGCTTGCCGGAGCGGGTCAGCTCGTGGCCCTCACCGGGGAAGATCAGCATTTCCGCGTCGACGCCGTTGCGGCGCAGGGCCACGAACATGCGCTGCGCCTGCTCCAGCGGACAGCGCCAGTCGTGCTCCGAGTGGACCACCGCGAACGGCATGGTGATCTTCTCGGCGTAGGTCAGCGGGCTCATCGCGTGCTGCGTCGCCGGGTCGGCGCCGCAGTAGGCGTCGGCGAAGAACCAGCCGATGTCCGACGAGCCGCCGAAGGAGTCCCACGCGTTGACCGCGCGCTCGCTCCACGCGGCGCGGAAGCGCTCGCCGTGGTGCGCGGCCAGCCAACTGGTCATGAAGCCGCCGTAGGAGCCACCCATGACGCCCACCCGGTCGGCGTCTAGTTCGGGGCGTTCCAGCGCGGCGTCGAGGACGGCGAGGACGTCGTCCACGTCGACCGTGCCGAACGCGCCGACGACGGCCTGCCCGTGCTCCTGGCCGTAGCCCGCGGAGCCGCGCGGGTTCGGCAGGACGACCGCGTAGCCCGCGCTCGCGTAGACCTGCGCCTCGTCGAAGAAGCCCTGGCCGTGGTACATGAACGGGCCGCCGTGGACGGCGAGCAGGACCGGGTGCGGTCCTTCGCCGTCGGGGAGGACGAGGAAGCCGTGCGCCGGGTGGCCGTCGGAGGCGGTGCCGGTCAGCTCGACCGAGCGGCGCACGCCGGTCGCGCGCACCGGGGCGGCGAAGTCGGTGAGCACGCCGGTGCCGACGAGCTCGACCTCACCGGGGTTGTCCGAAGTGGACACGACGGCGGCGATGGAGTCGCCGTGGACGCTGAACGCCTTGACCTCGCCGCCCTGTCCGGCGAGCACCTCCAGGTCGGCGAGCACGGCACCGGACGCGTCCAGCGGCACGCGGCGCAGTTCGACGGCACCGCGGTTGCGGACGGCGACGACGACACCGGACTCGGTGGGGACGGGGGCGCCCGCCGCGCGCTCGCAGTCGACGGTCTCGACGTCGGTGAGCCTGCGAGGGCCCGACCCGGTGACCGCCCAGAGGCCCGCGTTGCGCGCGACGGAGTGGATGCCGGTGAACTCGCCGCCGTAGAAGTAGAGGGTGCCGTCCGGGCCGTAGGCGGGGAGCGCGGCGCTGCCCTCGGTGCGGACCAGCAGTTCGGGCTCGCCGCCGTCGGCCGCCACGGAGAACAGGTCGCTGTGCAGCGACTCCGGCGTGCCGAAGTCGCGGTCGGCGACGAACACGAGGCGGGTGCCGTCCGGGGTCCACGCGGGCTCGGCGACGGCGAACGCGCCGTCGGTCAGCTCGACCGGCTCCGCCTCGGGGTCGAGGGCGTCCAGGACGTGCAGCCTCAGCTCGCGGTCGCCGAGGAAGCCGACGTCGTCGACGCGGTAGTCGAGCCGGGTGATGCGGCGCGGCGCCTCGGCGTCCGGGGTCGGGGCGTCCTCGCCCTCGACGGCGGACGTGCCGTAGCGGCCGGCTTCGGGGATGCGCGCGGTGAACGCGATCCGCCGCGAGTCCGGGGCCCACACGGGCACGCCCGCGCCCAGCGGCAGGTCGGTGACGCGGCGCGGTTCGCCGCCCTCGGTGGGCAGCACGTGCACCTGGGGCGCGGCGGCCTTGCCGGTGCCGGAGCTGCGGAGGAACGCCACCCAGCGGCCGTCCGGCGACACGCGGGGGGCGAAGTCGCGGTCCCCCCACGTCCAGCGCACGGGGTCGCCGCCGTCGAGCGGGACGCGGTGCAGGCCGCCCCGGTAGGCGTTCGCGGCCAGGTCAGGGCTCGTCACGGTGACCAGGAGCAGGTCGCCGTGCAGCGCGAGCGGGCCGGGCACGGACAGCAGTTTCAGGTCATCGGGGCGCACGATGGAGCACGTTACCCCACTATTCTTAGCAAGGCTCACGAGATTTATTGACGATCACACAGGATTGCGGTGCCATGACTCGGATCGTGTTCGCAGGTGGCAAGGTGTTCGACGGCTCCGGCGCGTCCGCGCAGCCCGGTGACGTGGTGGTCGAGGGCGACCGGGTCGTGGAGGTCGGCACGGGACTGGACGGCGACGAGGTCGTGGACGCGACCGGCCACACCGTCCTGCCCGGTCTCTTCGACTGCCACACGCACTTCATGTTCAGCGACATCGACACGGTCAAGGCGCTGAACACCCCGTTCTCGCTGCCGTTCTACCAGGCCATCGGCAACATGCGCGCGACGCTGGAGTGCGGCATCACGTCCGTGCGCGACGCGCTGGGCTCCGACCTGGGTGTGGCGACCGCCGTGCGCACCGGCCTGGTCGCCGGACCGAGGATGCAGATCGCCATCAGCATGGTCTCGCAGACCGGCGGGCACGGTGACGACTGGATGCCGTGCGGCGTCCACGGCTCGGTGACGCACCCCGGCGCGCCGCACGGCGTCGGCGACGGCCCGGAGGAGCTGCGGCGGATCGTCCGCGAACTCGTGCGCGCGGGCGCCGACGTCATCAAGATCGCGACCAGCGGCGGTGTGCTGTCCCCGCGCTCGAACCCGCGGCTCGGCCAGTTCCGCGACGAGGAGGTCGCGATGGTCGTCGCCGAGGCGGCCGCGGCGGGCATCTTCGTCATGTCGCACGCCCAGGCCACCGACGGCATCAAGGTCGCCGCGCGCAACGGCGTCCGCTCGGTCGAGCACGGCGTGTTCCTCGACCAGGAGGCGGTCGAGCTGATGCTGGAGCACGGCACGTGGCTGGTGCCGACGCTGACCGCGCCGCGGGCGGTGCTCAAGCAGATCGCCGACGGGATGGCGGTGTCCGACCAGATCCGCGACAAGGCGATCAGCGTGGCCGCGCGGCACGACGAGTCGATGCGGATGGCCGTCGAGGCGGGCGTGAAGATCGCGATGGGCTCGGACTCCGGCGTCGGCCCGCACGGCGACAACCTGGAGGAGCTGCCGCTGATGGTCGCGTGTGGACTCACCCCGGCGCAGGCGCTGCACGCCGCGACCCGGTCCGCCGCGCGACTGCTCGGTGTGGACGGTGAGCTGGGCACGCTGGAACCCGGCAAGAGGGCGGACGTGGTGCTGGTGCGCGGTGACGCGGAGGAGCTGGCCGCCCGCAGCGGCGCGGAGTTCCGCCGGGCCGTCAGCGGCGTGTGGATGGACGGCGCGCGGGTCGTGTGAAGCGGGGAACCGTGGGTGTTCCGGGGATCCCCTGAACACCCACGGCTCCTCGGGGCGTCAGAGCGAGGAGCCCACGTGCTTCGCGGCCTCGGGGTGGCGCTTCACCTTGATGAGGCTGGCGATCGTGGTGATGGCCAGCACTCCGACGATCACGCCGAGCGAGAGTTCGATGCCGATCGTCGGCACCGGCAGGCCCTCGCCGTCGTTGATGAACGAGAACGTGTTGGTGTGCAGGGCTTCCAGGATCAGCTTCACGCCGATGAACCCGAGGATGACCGACAGGCCGACCGACAGGTACACGAGCTTGCTGAGCAGGCCGCCGAGCAGGAAGTACAGCTGCCGCAGGCCCATCAGGGCGAAGGCGTTGGCGGCGAAGACGAGGAACGGCTCCTTGGTGAGGCCGAAGATCGCCGGGATCGAGTCGAGGGCGAACAGCAGGTCGGTGGTGCCGATCGCGACGATCACGATGAACATCGGGGTCACGAAGCGCTTGCCGTCGATGCGGATGAACGACTTGGACTCGTGGTACTCGTCGGTGACCGGGAAGACCTTCCGCACCAGGCGCAGCGCGGTGTTCTCCTTGAAGTCCTCCTCCTCCTCGTCGTGGTTCGTCCTCGCCAGGTTGTAGGCGGTGTAGATGAGGAACGCGCCGAAGATGTAGAAGACCCAGCTGAACTGCGCGATGACCGCCGCGCCGACCGCGATGAAGATGCCGCGCATCACCAGGGCCATCAGGATGCCGATCAGCAGGACCCGGTGCTGGTGGATCGACGGCACCTTGAACGTGGTCATGATGATCAGGAAGATGAAGAGGTTGTCGACGCTCAGCGAGTACTCGGTGATGTACCCGGCGAAGAACTCCGTGGCGGGCTGACTTCCCGCGAAGATCCAGAGCCCGGCTCCGAAGGCGATGGCCACGGCGACGTAGAACGCCACCCAGCGACCCGCTTCGCCGATGGTGACCTCGTGCGGTTTGCGGTCGACGATCACGAGGTCAACCGCCAGGAGGACGAGGAGACCGGCGATCGTGGCGATCCACAGCCACGCGGGAACTACCATTATTCCAAACCTCCGGACAGGCGCACGCCAATGCCCGGAGGTCTCCTCCACCAGGCGTTCGTGCTGCCCGGCCAACGGCACCGGGTGCTCTTCAGGTCGAGCACCGTGCTGACGACACCGCTGCGTTGGGAGTACTCCCCTCCACGCTCGTCCTGAAGTGTGTCCCACCAGGGGCACCCCGCGCCACCCGGGGTGACCAGACGCACCCGTTGCGCCCGATTTCACCCGAACGACGACCTGCTTCTTCCACCAGCCGAAATGACGGGGGATGCTGAGACACCCGCCCCACACCTTCAGCCCGTTCTCAGCAAACCTCCAATAAGGTCAACAACGTGTCCCACCTCTCCCGCCTCCGCGGCAGGTGGTCTCTCCCCATCGCGATCCTGGTGCTCGTCCTCATCGGCGGCACCGTGTTCTGGACGCGATCGGAAGACGCCCCTCCGCCGGTGAGCACCCGTGACGCGGTGATCGACGTTCCGGAAAGTCCGGGTAGCTCCCAGACGATCCAGATCGACACCACGCTGTACCTGCCCGCCCAGACGCCCGCGCCCGCCGTCCTGCTCCCGCACGGTTTCGGCGGCAGCAAGGCCAGCGTGTCCGCCCAGGCCACCGAACTGGCCCAGCGCGGGTTCGTCGTACTGGCCTACTCCGCGCGCGGCTTCGGCCGCAGCCAAGGCAAGATCGCGCTCAACTCCCTCGACTACGAGGTCAAGGACGCCCAGAAGCTGCTCGACTGGCTGGCCACCCGCGAGGAGGTGCAGACCGACGGCCCCGGCGACCCCAAGGTCGGCGTGACCGGCGGCTCCTACGGCGGCTCGCTGTCGCTGATGCTCGCCGGTGTCGACGAGCGCGTGGACACGCTCGCGCCGGTCATCACCTACAACGACCTGTCGCAGGCCCTGCTGCCGAACTCCGGCGCCGCGCAGACGCCCTCCGGGACGACACCCGCCGCCGGTTCCTTCGGTGACGACGGCGTGTTCAAGCGGTCGTGGGCGGGCATCTTCTTCTCCGCGGGCCTGTCCGGCGCCGACGGCACCAACCCCGGTCGCGAGGCTCCCGAGCCCGGCCAGGAGGACGACGACCCTGTCGGCAACGCCGCCTCGGCGGCGGGCTCCGTGGCCGCGCAGGGCCGCCAGCCCGGCTCGGCCACCCCGCAGGCCCCGGACGCGTGCGGCCGCTTCACCCCCGAGGTGTGCGCCGCCTACACGGAGGTCGCCACCACGGGCAAGGCGAGCCCCACCACGCTGAAGCTGCTGCGCGACGTCTCCCCCGTGTCCGTCACGGGGAACATCACGCAGCCGACCCTGATCGTGCAGGGCGAGCAGGACACCCTGTTCGGCCTCGACCAGGCCGACGCGAACGCGCGCCAGATCAGCGCGGCGGGCGGCAAGGTCAAGGTCGTCTGGTACGCGGGCGGCCACGACGGCGGCAGCCCCGGCGCGTCGCTGCGCGGCCAGATCGCCGACTGGATGGCGTTCCACCTCCAGGGCAAGGGCACCGACCCCGGCACCGGCTTCGAGTACGCGGTGCAGGGCGCGTTCCGCACCAACGGCACCTCGTCGCTGCGGACGGTGACCACCGACGGCTACCCCGGTCTCACCGGTGGCGGCGAGACCCAGCGGACCGCGCTGCCCCTGGAGGGCCGCGAGCAGGTCGTGGTCAACCCCGCGGGCGGCAACCCGGCCGCGGTGAGCAGCCTGCCGGGCTTCGGCGCGGTGCTCAGCGGCTCGAACTCGCTGTCGAGCAGGCTGTCGATCGACCTGCCGGGCCAGGCGGCCGTGTTCAGCTCCGAGCAGCTCACCTCGCAGGTGCTGGTCGCGGGCTCCCCCACGGTGAAGCTGAAGGTCGCGGGAGTGCCCGGCCAGCCGGTGCCCCCCGAGGGCGCCGTCCTGTTCGTGAAGTTCTACGACGCCGACGCGAACGGCAACCGGACGCTGCCCGGCGCGGCCGTGGCACCGGTCCGGATCGCGTCGCTGCCCGCCGACGGCAGCCCCGTCGAGGTGTCGGTGTCGCTCGCGGGCTTCGTGCGGCCGGTCGAGAGCAACCACCGCGTGCAGCTGGTCGTGGCGACCACGGACCAGTCGTACGCGAACAGCGAGACGCCCGCCGCGTACCGGATCTCGTTGGCGGACAACAACATCCAGCTTCCGGTGGTGCCGGGGGCCAACGTGGTGGCGGCGACGTCGACCACCGCCCTGTGGGGCATCGGCATCGTGCTGCTGGCGTTCGTCGCGGTCGGCGTCGTGGCCGCGTTCCGGCGCAGGCTCGCCGCGGACGTCGACCCCGACCTGCTCACCGTGCCGCTGGTCATCGAGAACCTGACCAAGTCCTACCCCGGCAAGCTCACCGCCGTGAAGGACCTGTCCTTCCGGGTCGAGCACGGCCAGGTGCTGGGCCTGCTCGGGCCGAACGGCGCGGGCAAGACCACCACGCTGCGGATGCTGATGGGCCTGATCCACCCGACCGAGGGCGGCATCAGGGTGTTCGGCCACAAGGTGACCCCCGGCGCGCCCGTGCTGTCGCGCATCGGGTCGTTCGTCGAGGGCGCGGGCTTCCTGCCGCACCTGTCCGGCACCGCGAACCTGCACCTGTACTGGGCGGCCACCGGCCGACCGGTCGAGCAGGCGCACTTCGAGGAGGCCCTGGAGATCGCGGGCCTCGGCAACGCCGTGAACCGCAAGGTCCGCACGTACAGCCAGGGCATGCGGCAGCGGCTGGCCATCGCCCAGGCGATGCTCGGCCTGCCGGACCTGCTCGTGCTGGACGAGCCGACCAACGGTCTCGACCCGCCCCAGATCCACCAGATGCGCGACGTGCTGCGCCGCTACGCGGCGGCGGGCCGGACGGTGCTGGTCTCCAGCCACCTGCTGGCCGAGGTCGAGCAGACCTGCTCGCACGTCGTGGTGATGCACAAGGGCCAGCTCGTGGCCGCCGGACTGGTCGAGGACATCGCGCAGGGCGGTGGCGAGGCCACGTTCAAGGTCGACGAGCCGGTGCAGGCCGCGACCGTGCTGCGGGGTCTCGACGGCGTGCACGACGTGCACGTCGACGGTGACCTCGTGCACGCGGGCCTCAACGGCACGCCCCGCGCGGTCGCGCTGGGCGAACTGGTCAAGGCCGGGATCATGGTCGACCAGGTGGGCCCGCGCCGCAGGCTGGAGGACGCGTTCCTGGAACTCGTCGGAGAGGGGAGTTCGGCGTGAGCGAGCAAGAACTCGGCGCGAGCGGCGTGCACACCGACTCCGCCGCGATCGACGACCTGACCACGGCCGTCGCGAGCGAGGTGAACGCGGTCGCGCCGGACGGCTCGACCGTCGGCTACCGGGCCCGCAAGACGCTGCCGCTGCGGGTGGAGCTGATCCGCCAGCTGCGGCGGCGCCGGACCCAGCTCGTGCTGGCGTTCCTGGTGCTGCTGCCGGTGATCCTCGTGGTCTCGTTCGAGCTGGGCGAGGCGTCGCCGAACCGCCGCTCCGGCGGGTTCGTCGACCTCGCCACGGCCAGCGGCGTGAACTTCGTGCTGCTGACGCTGTTCGTGACGAGCAGCTTCCTGCTGCCGATGGTCGTGGCGCTGTTCTTCGGCGACACGATCGCCAGCGAGGCGTCGTGGTCCAGCCTGAAGTACCTGCTGGCCGCGCCGATCCCGCGACACCGGCTGCTGCGCCGCAAGGCCATCTCGTCGGGCCTGCTGTCGCTGTTCGCCCTGATCCTGCTGCCCGCCGTCGCGCTCGCCGTCGGCGTCGTCTGGTACGGCTCGGGCGAACTGGTCAGCCCCACCGGTGAGGCCGCGTCGTTCGGCGACGGCGTCACCGCCCTGGTGCTGGCGGTCGGCTACATCGCGCTGCACCTGTTCTGGGTCGCGGGCCTGGCGCTGTTCCTGTCCGTCGCCACCGACGCGCCGCTCGGCGCCGTCGGCGGCGCGGTGCTGGCGTCGATCCTGTCGCAGATCCTCGACCAGATCACCGCGCTCGGCGACCTGCGGCAGTACCTGCCGACGCACTACGCGCTGTCGTGGGCGGACCTGCTGTCGACGGACATCGACTGGACCGAGATGACCAAGGGCGCGTTCTCGGCGCTGGTGTACGGCGGGCTGTTCACGCTGCTGGCCGCCCGCCGGTTCACCACGAAGGACGTCACCAGCTAGTACACCGAGCCGACCGGCCTAGTGCACGCAGAACTCGTTCCCCTCGGGATCCTGGAGAACCGTGCACCGGCCGGTCGGCTCGTCCACCTCCGCGACGACCCTGGCCCCGGCGTCGACGAGCTTCGCCACGTGAGCCGCCTTGTCCGGTCCGGGGTTGACGTCGAGGTGCACCCGGTTCTTCGCCGTCTTGCCCTCGGGAACCCGCTGGATGTAGATCCGGGGGCCCTTCCCCTCCGGGTCGATCAAGGCCGTCTGGTCGTTCCACCGCTCCTCGGGCAGGTTGATCTTCCGCCCGAAGTCCTCCCAGGTCGTGAAGCCAGGAGGAGGCGGCTGGGGAACGTAGCCCGTGGCCAGCGCCCAGAACTCGGCGAGCTTGGCGGGGTCGTGCGCGTCGAACGCCACCTGGATGTCGAATGCCATGGCTCCGACGTTAAGCCGAATTGGTGACACCCACAGTCCTGGATAGCCGCCATTTTCGGGCGTACCGTCCGACCCATGCCTCGCCCAGTGCACTTCGAGATCCACGCCTCGGACCCAGCGCGCGCCCAGGCGTTCTACGAATCGACGTTCGGGTGGAAGTTCCAGAAGTACGGCGACATGGACTACTGGACCATCACCACCGGCGACGAGGGCGACGGGATCAACGGCGGCCTCACAGTCCGCCGAGGCCCGGACCCGGCCCCGGACGCCCCGGTCAACGCCTCACCGCTGACGATCGCGGTGGACGACATCGACGCCTACACGGCAGCGGCAGAACGCGCGGGCGGCACAGTGGCGCTGCCGAAGGACACGGTGCCGGGCGTGGGCAAACTCGCGTACTACAAGGACACCGAGGGCAACATCTTCGGCATCATCCAGCCGGCCCCGAGGACCTGACCTCCGGACCAACACCGGGACCAACACCACCGCACAAGCCGCGCCCCGGCCCACCCAGCCCCAATGGCACCGGCGCAAACGGAGCCCTCGCCCTCACCGGGACCGGCACCTACGGGGCCTCCGGCCTCACCAGAACCACAACGGCACCGGCACCAACCGGGCCCGGCCCCAACCCGGCCCCAACGGAACCGGGACAAACCGGGCCCCCGGCCTCACCGGAACCACAACGGCACCCGAGCCCACAGCCCTTCCAAACCCCACCCCCCAACCGGACCCCGACTTCCAGCGCTCGTCATGCCCGCCACCCCTTGTCAAGGCATCTTTCCCGCCTTGACAAGGGGTGGCGGGCATGGACACACTCGCGCGGCGGGGTCAGCCCCTGGGACCGCCCCTCACCGCCCCCCGACAGCAAAGACCAGGAACCGCGGATACGTGATCCGCCGAAACCCCTGCGCATCCCGCACAGCGGCCTCGTACCGCCGCCCAGCCCGCTCGGCATCCGACTGAGCCTTGATCAACACCGGAGCGTGCCTGCTCCGCTCCTGGGAAGCCTGCGCCACCAGAGCCCGCTGCTCCAGGTCCAACGCCGCCAGGTCATGACTGAGCCGCTGGTTCAGCAACGTCTTCTTGGCCTGGATGGTCGCCTGCGCCTGCTGCTCAGCCGTCCCCAACTGCAACAGCTGAGCCCGGAACCGAGCCTCGATCACCTTCATCTGCCCCTCGGGCAACGTGATCGGCTGCGACCGCCGGGCGTGGCGCTCCTGCTCCCGACGCCACTCCTCCAACCGGTTCGCCTTCACCTCACCGATCCCCGGCACCCGCACGGAGTAGCCGGACGTCAGGTGGAACTGCGCGATCTTGTTCTGGAACTGCCCGTTGACCATGAACCCGACGCCGGAGAAGTCGGCCGCCGTCACGATGCCCGCCTCGCGCAGGTTGCCGACGAGCTTCCCCCCGATGCCGTCGATCCCGCTCTCCGCGATCAGGATCCTCTCCAGCTTGGACCGGACGTGCTCGGCCTGCGCCGCCAGCAGCGCCTGGGCCAGTTCCTGGCGGAGCTGGTTCGCGGTGCCGGTGCGCTCCGTCGCGAGCATCGCCAGGTACCGCGAGTGCTCCTGGTTGACGACCGCCAGTTCGCTGCCGTGCGTGGCCTGGATGGTCTGCCTGCGCTTGCGGCCGTCCTCGGTGATCCGCTTCGCCGCGTCGTCGAGCTGCTCCGCGCGCTTGGTGGCGCCCGCCAGCGCCTGGTTGGCCGAGACCTGGTCCTGCCGGGTCCTGTCGCGGTGGGTCCGCGCCTCCCGCGCGGCCTTGGCCTCCGCCCGGCGCAGGTACAGCACGGCCAGGTCCGCGCACCACAGCACACCGCCGAACACCGCGAGCCCGCCCGCGACGGCCGGACCGACCAGCGCGAGCGCGCCCAGCACCACCACCCCGACCAGAACGGCCGCCAGCAGCACGGTCGCGCCGACCAGACCGGGCCCGCGGCCGGCGAAGCGCCGCTCCACCACCGGTTCCACGTCCGCGACGTGGTCGGCCATCCACGCGGGCAGACCCGCGATGGTGGGCTGGTTGAACGAGTGCCGGGTCCTGGGCGTCTCGACCGTGATGGGCTTCAGCTCCGGCAGCAGCGTCGGCGGGATCGCCACGAGCGCCTGCACCTGCTCCACCAGCAGCCGCACGTCCGGGGAGACGTGGTTGAGCAGGATGGAGAACCTGCTGGACGTCGTGGGTTCGGTGAAGTCGTCCTCGGCGAGCAGCAGGTACTCGCCGCCCTCCTCGCGGAGCTGGTGCCACAGCGCGGGTTCCGCCGCGAGCGCCACCAGCGACAGGTAGATCACCCACGCGGAGAACCGGTCCATCGTCGGGTCGAAGTCCGCCTGCGACCGCGACGGCGACTGGTAGTTCCGGTGCCCCACCTCGGTGGCACCGGCCCCCGCCAGCGCGGGGACGTACATCCCGTCGTAGTCGACCAGCCGCAGCGAGCCGTCCCCGACGACGAGCAGGTTGCCGTGCTGGAGGTCGCCGTGCGCGATGCCCGCGTGCTCCAGCTCCGCCACCAGCTCGGCGAACCGCTGCGCCACCCTGGCGACGGCGGGCGAGTCGTCGACGTGCTCGTCGAGCCACCGGGTGAGGCTCGTGGCCTCCACCCAGTCCATCTTGAGGATCGGGTAGCGGCGGCCCTCCACCATGATCCCGTGCGGCAGGTAGGTGAACCCCACCTTCCAGCGGTGGTCGAGCCGGGCCAGGTGGTCGCTGACCGCGCGGTAGCGAACCTCCTGGTCGGAGACCTCCCTGGTGAAGCACTTGATCGCGTAGCGGCGCCCGTTCGCGGCCGTCACCGAGAACACGCTGGCGAAGTTGCCCGAGATGGCCCTCGGGCGGTGCAGCTTGTCCAGCTCGACGCGGGCGCCCTTCAGCTCGGGGTCGTCGAAGCACAGCGCCGTGTTCTGCAACGCCTCCACGTACGCCGCACCGGACGGGAACCTCGCGGTCGCCACGGGCCTACCCCAGGTCGACGTGCACGAGCGTCACGTCGTCGTTCTTCATCCGGCCACCCGCGCGCTCGGCGGCAACCCACTCGGCGAACTCCTCGGCGCTGCCCGCCGCGCTCAGGTCCCGCAGGACCTCCCACGGGCAGTCCTCCTGCTCCACCTCGGTCAGGAACCAGTGCGCGAGCGCGTCCGTGCCGAGGAAGAACTGGTCGCCCTCCTGGTAGTCGCCGCCCGCGAGGCCCGTCCGCGACGCGATCAGCTCGTCGTCGCGGTTGCGGCTGTTCAGCAGCGCGGGCGACGTGCCGAGCGCGATGGCGGTGTCGACCGGGAACGCCCGCAGCATGCTGTCCGCGCGCACTTGGAACAGGCAGCTGTCACCGAGCGCGGCGGCGTGCCACAGCCCGACGTCGGTCAGGTGGAACGCGAGCAGCGTCGCGTACGCGCCCCGCTCCAGGCCCGGCTGCTCGTACCACTTGATGGGCCGGGCGGTCTCCTCGCGTTCGGCGACGTAGGCCGCGAGCCAGACGTCCCAGTCGTCGACGGCGCCCAGCACCACGCGGGCGAACCCGGCCTCGCTGTGCAGCACCTCGGGCTTCGCCCGCACCGCCTCCACCGTCGAGTCCACCAGCACCCGCGCCCACGGGCGCGCCAGCAGGCTCTCCGACGCGCCGTCCGCCACCGCGACCGACACGGGCCCGTCCGTCGGCTCGTCCGACGCGATCACGGGCACCACGACGGCCGCGTCCTCGCACTCCTCCGCCGTGGCCCCGTCCTTGGGGACGGACAGCGTCGAAACGTAGGCCCACATCGGCGTCAGCGCAGGTCGGTGGCGCGAGTACCGATGTCGAGGAACTGCACGATCGACGCGATGTCGGCGTTGTAGACGAACCCGCGCGTCGCGTCGCTGACCGAGAAGCCCTGCGTGGCGGCGTAGGACCGCATGTCCGTCGGCAGCACGCTGGACATGCCGAACAGCGTCTTCGAGTACGCGTCCGGCAGGTTCGTGTCGGTGTCGGGGAACGTCACCGGCTCCGCGTCACCGGCCGACACGTGCAGGTTGAACAGCAGCGCTGCGCCGTCCGCGCTGGCGTGCGCCCTGATCCCGGAGGCGGGACCGTCCGGGTCGCCGTCGGTCGCCTCGCCGTCGGTCAGGTTCAGCACGATCGGCGGGAAGCAGCCGGGGTGGTCCACCAGCCACTTCGACACGATCGACTCCGCGTACTGGAGCGCCCGCCCCATCGGCGTGCCCGCGTTCGCCACCGGGTCCATCCAGACGGGGAACCGGGTCGTCGTCTCGACCAGCCCGCCCGCGCCGTCCGGCACCTTCTTGACCCGCTCCTCGACCCGCGCGGGGTTGTCGGCCACCTCGCTCAACGGCACCAGGTCCCGCCCCGCGAGCGCACCCGCGTACGCCGAGCCGACCGTGCTGCCGTAGCCGATGACGGCGACGTGGAAGTAGTCGCGCACGCCCTCTTCCTTGGCGCACTTGACGGACAGCTCGGTCAGCAGCCGGTTGATCGCGTCCGCGACCACGTCCGCCTTGCGCTGGGGGCTGTCACCGCCGATGGGGTCGTTCATGGACGCGGACTGGTCCACGAGGAACACGAAGCAGGTCGGGTTGACCCTGCTGATCTCGGCTGAATACGCCACTCGAGGTACCTCCGGAGTCGACCGCGGCCATGACGGAACCCACCGTAGTCCGTGTGCGCTCAGCAGTTGTGGCCGCTTCGTCCGCGATCGGGCTGGATGACGGGTTCTCGCACGTCGTGCCAGGTCTCGGAGCACGTGGTCACGCACCCCTGAGTCCGATGTGGGCACTCACGGTGACCTACGGTGGCTTCGGTTTTCCGTTGTCGGACCTGCTGCGGGGGTGTCATGGGCAAGAACGGTTTGTCGCTGGAGGAGATCGAGGGCGTGTCGTGGGGCGCGGTTCCGGCCGATGCCACGGGGTTGGTGGAGACGGTGTACCGGTTGAGGCGCAAGCCTCTCGACACGCTCCAGCCAGGGGACCTGCGCGTGTTGCTGGGGCAGCAGGAGGGTTTGGCCGTGCTGGTGCCTCGGGCGCTTGCGCTGCTGGAGGGGAATCCGCTGCTGGAGGGCGACTACTACCCCGGTGATGTGCTGGTGGCGGTGCTGCGTCTGCCTGGGGCGTACTGGTCGGCCAATCCGGGGCAGCGCGAGGCCGTGGAGCGGATCCTGGCCGGGCTCGACGGTGGTGGAGCTGTGAAGGATGGTGTTGAGGCGTTTCGGAGGGCGACTTCCGGGATGTGTTGAGTGCCTGAGTCAGTAGGTCCGCTCAGACCGGTAGGTCCGACGGGTCCGGCAGGTCCGGCAGGTCCGGCAGGTCCGCGAGCCTGGTGGGTCCGGTGGCGGTCGGGCAGGTTCAGCCCGTTGGAGGCGGGCAGCACCCCACGAGCCGAGGAAGCGAATCGTGGGGCGCTGCGCCTTCATCCCGGCGTAAGCCGGGAAGTTGGGGGTGCCCTGTGTGGTCGGGCTGCTTGGCAGAGCGGGGGTCCGGCACGTTAGAGGCGGTCCGACGGGTCCAGCGCACAGGCAGGTCCGGCAGGTCCGGCGAAGCAGAACCCAGCCCGACCGCACGTCCAGCCTGACTGCGGGTCCGACCCGGCGTGACCGCAGGTCCGGCGTGACCGCAGGTCCGGCCTGGGCTCAGGCCCGGCGGGTCCGGCCTGGGCTCAGGCCCGGCGGGTCCGGTCCGGCCGCAGGTCCACCGGACCGTATGGCCGCGTGTCCAGCGGGTCCGGCCTGGCCGTAGGTCCAGCGGGTCCGGTCCGGCCGAAGGTCCGGTCCGGCCGAACGGCCGCAGGGACAGCCTGACCGCAAGTCCAGGCCGGCCTCAGGGACAGCCTGACCGCAAGTCCAGTCCGGCCGCAGGTTCGGCCTGGCCGCGGGTCCAGCGGGCCGGTGTGACCGCAGGTCCGCCCTCGGCTCAGGCCCAGCGGGTCCGGTCCGCCCGCAGATCCGGCCGGACCGTCCAACCGCAGGTCTGGCGAGTCCGGTGCGGCCGCAGGTCCAACCTGACTGCGGGTCTGGCGGGTCAAGTCCGGCCGCAGGTTCGGCCGGACCATCGAACCGCAGGTCTGGAGGGGCAAGTCCGGCCGCAGGCTCGGCCTGGCCGCAGGCTCGGCCTGGCCGCAGGCTCGGCCTGCGGGTCCAGTCGTGGGTCCTGCCGGGCCGTGCAGCTGCGGGTCCAGCAGGTCCGGACGGCAGCGGGTCCAGCAGGTCCGGACGGCAGCGGGTCCGGTTCGGGCCGGGCCGGGCGTGAGTTCAGTGGGCGGTGGTTGGTTTGGTGCAGGCTGACAGCGCCCCACGAGCCGAGGAAGCGAGTCGCGGGGCGCTGCGCCGTTGGCCCGGCCTGTGGCCGGGAGCTCTGGTTACTTGACGCCCGCGGCGTCCATGCCTCTCAGTTCCTTCTTGAGGTCCTGGATCTCGTCGCGGAGGCGGCCCGCCAGTTCGAACTGGAGGTCGCGGGCGGCGGCCATCATCTGGTCGGTCAGCTGTTGGACCAAGTCGGCCAGTTCGGAGCGGGCCATGCCCGAGCGGTCCTTGTCGGCGAGGACGCCGGAGCTGCGCCCTCCGCCCGCCTCGCCGGTGGAGCGCTTGCCGCGGGAGGCGTTGCGGCCCGAACCGCCGACCTCGATGGCGTCCTCGGCCTCGGCGTAGACCTGTTCGAGGATGTCGGTGATCTTCTTGCGCAGCGGCTGCGGGTCGAGGCCGCGTTCGGTGTTGTAGGCGATCTGCTTGGCGCGCCTGCGGTTGGTCTCGTCGATGGCGTGGCGCATCGAGTCGGTGACGCGGTCGGCGTACATGTGGACCTGGCCGGAGACGTTTCGGGCCGCACGGCCGATCGTCTGGATGAGGCTGGTGCCGGAGCGGAGGAAGCCCTCCTTGTCGGCGTCGAGGATCGCCACCAGGGACACCTCGGGGAGGTCGAGGCCCTCCCTGAGGAGGTTGATGCCGATCAGGACGTCGTAGTCGCCCAGCCGGAGCTGCCGGAGCAGCTCGATGCGGCGGAGGGTGTCGACCTCGGAGTGCAGGTAGCGGACCCGGATGCCGAGTTCCAGCAGGTAGTCGGTGAGGTCCTCGGACATCTTCTTGGTCAGGGTGGTGACCAGCACCCGCTCGTCGAGTTCGGCGCGGCTGCGGATCTCGTGGACGAGGTCGTCGATCTGGCCCTCGGTGGGCTTGACGATGACCTCGGGGTCGATCAGGCCGGTCGGGCGGATGACCTGCTCGACGAACTCGCCGCCGGCCTGGCCGATCTCGTACGGGCCGGGCGTGGCCGACAGGTACACCGTCTGGCCGATGCGGTCGGCGAACTCCTCCCACGTCAGCGGGCGGTTGTCCAGCGCGCTGGGCAGGCGGAAGCCGTGCTCGACCAGGTTGCGCTTGCGGGACGCGTCGCCCTCGTACATGCCGCCGATCTGCGGCACCGTCACGTGCGACTCGTCGACCACCAGCAGGAAGTCGTCCGGGAAGTAGTCGATCAACGTCGCCGGGGCCGAGCCCGCCGGACGGTCGTCGATGTGGCGCGAGTAGTTCTCGATGCCGTTGCAGAACCCGACCTGGCGCATCATCTCCAGGTCGTAGCTGGTGCGCATCCGCAGCCGCTGGGCTTCGAGGAGCTTGCCCTGGCGCTCCATCTTCTCCAGCGACTCCGCCAGCTCGCGCTCGATGTCGCCGATCGCCCGCTCCATGCGCTCCGCGCCCGCCACGTAGTGGGTGGCGGGGAAGATCCGCAGGTCGTCGACCTCGCGGACCACGTCGCCGGTCAACGGGTGCAGGTAGTACAGCTTGTCGATCTCGTCGCCGAAGAACTCGACCCGGATGGCCAGCTCCTCGTACGCCGGGATGATCTCCACCGTGTCGCCGCGCACCCGGAAGGTGCCGCGGGCGAACGCGATGTCGTTGCGGGTGTACTGGACGTCGACCAGTGCGCGCAGGAACAGGTCGCGGTCGACCTCCCCGCCGACGGCCAGCGAGATCGACCTGTCCAGGTACGACTGCGGGGTGCCGAGGCCGTAGATGCACGACACCGAGGCGACCACGATCACGTCGCGCCTGGTCAGCAGGCTCATCGTGGCCGCGTGGCGGAGCCGCTCGACGTCGTCGTTCACCGAGGAGTCCTTCTCGATGTACGTGTCCGTCTGCGGGATGTACGCCTCGGGCTGGTAGTAGTCGTAGTAGCTGACGAAGTACTCGACCGCGTTGTCCGGGAAGAAGCTCTTCAGCTCGTTCGCCAGCTGCGCGGCGAGCGTCTTGTTGGGCGCCATGACCAGCGTCGGCCGCTGCACCTTCTCGATCAGCCACGCCGTCGTGGCGGACTTGCCGGTGCCGGTGGCACCGAGCAGCACGACGTCCTTCTCGCCGCGGCGGATGCGGCGTTCCAGGTCGGCGATCGCCGCGGGCTGGTCACCCGCGGGCTCGTAGTCGGCGACCATGCGGAACTGCCCGTCGGTGCGGGGGATGTCGCCGACGGGCCGGAACTGCGAGTGCGCCTTGGGGGTCGCGTCCTCAGCGGGGATCTCGGTAGGGAATGCCACAGCACGAAGGTACGCCTGGGGTCCGACAATTTCTGATCGGCGCTGGTCAAGCCCCCTTTAGCAGTTGCAGTCGCACCCGCAGCAGTCGCCGTCGCAGCAGCACGCGTCGCCGCAGTTGCAGTCGCAGTTGCACCAGGCGTCGTGCCACGTGCCCTTCCACGGGCCGGGGTACGGGTCGCGGCAGCAGTACTGGCAGGTCCCGCACTGGTAGAGCACCGCGACGCAGCCCGCCGCGACGCCGCGGCCGCGCGGCGGGTCGACGCGCGGCGGCCACGCCCACAGGAACCGGCCGGGACCGGGATCCTTCGGGTGCTTGCGGCCCTTCTTCCCCGGCGGCGGGGGCGGACCGGGCGGCGTGCCGCCACCGGGCGCGCCGGGCGGCGGCACGGGTGGCGGGGCGTACTGGCCGTAGGTGTTCTCCTGGCCCGGCGGGGGCTGGTGGGGCGGCGGGTACATGCCGGGCGCGGGCTGCCAGCCGGGCGGCGGAGGCGGCTGGTGGGCGTGCGGGTCGCCGAACGTGCGCCCGATCGCGGTCCTCAGCTCGTGCACGAACAGCGCGTGCACCAGCCGGTCGTCGGTGAACGTCGCCTCGCGCAGCGCGAGCTTGATGCCGAGCGCCGCGTCGTCGCACAGCCGTCGGGCCTCGGCGAGGTCCGTGCCGGTGGCCGTCAGCGGGTTCCACGCGCCGGACGCGCGGTCGGCCTCCAGGTCCTCCACGGCGTCGAGGAGGTGGGCGAGCCGTCCGAAGAGCCTGCCGACCTCGCGCAGCGGGGCCACGTTGCCGGGACGGCCCGCGAGCACGGCGGTCTGCGCGCACGCCTCGCCGGTGGCGGTCTCGGTCGGCTCGGTGACGAGCAGGACCGAGCTGCCCGCACCCGCGGCCGCCTCGACCTCCTCCTGCCTGCGCACGGCCTCGACCAGCACGGACGTGTCGAACCCGAGGTCGGCACCGGTCTCGGCGGCCTGGTCGGCCCACCGGGACGCGACCCTGCGGCCCACCCCCCTGGCGGCGCGGCGGGCGAACACGCCGTCGCCGTCCTCGATGTGGTCGCGCACCTTCGTCGAGGCGAGGACGAGCGAGACCGTCGCGGCCAGCCGGGCGCCCCGGCCGTGCGACACGTCGGCCGACCTCATGCCCCGCAGCGGGCACGGACCGGCGGCCCTGCGGCCGGTCCCCGCCGGGGACTGGGCCTCGACCATGGCCGAGATCGCCAGGCCGTCGTAGTTGGTGACGACCCTCGCGAGCTGCCCGTGGTCGTCCCGGAGGGCGAGGCAGAGCCCGCACAGGTGGGCGAGCCAGGCCTCGCTCAGCTCAGGGCCGAGGCGGTTGCGGCAGGGGCGGATGATCCCGAACATGCGCGGATCTTAGACAGCGGATTCAACCGAATGTAGCAATATGGGTAGACCGTTGGACTCGGCAAGATAACGGGATGCACACGCAGGAGGCCGCCCCCGTGGCGCACATCCACCCGCCCAAGATCGAGTACTTCGACCTGGACGCGAAGAGCAACACCGATCCCAAGGGCCACCTGCGGGGGGTGGAGGAGTACCGCACCGCGCCGCACGGGCTGTACATGTTCCGGCCGGTGCTCGGCCACCCGGAGCTGTCGCACTTCGAGTCGTGGCTGCTGCCCTCGTTCGGGCTCCGCGTCACCCGCCAGTCGTGGCACCCCGGTCACGAACGCGACTACGACCTGTACGTGGACGTCGTGGAGATCACCTCCAGCGGCACGGTGTGGAAGACGGTCGACCTCTACCTCGACCTGATCGTGCGGACCGGCCGCGGCGTGACCGTCCTGGACACCGACGAGCTGCTCGCCGCTTTGGCGGCGGGCCTGGTCCAGGCCCCGCGCGCGCAGTGGGCGCTGGAGACGGCCTACCGCGCCGTCGCGGGCATCTCCTCCCACGGGTTCGACGCGATCCGCTGGCTGGCGGCGCAGGGAGCAGTCACGACCTGGCGACGCCGGTAGTACTGACAGTGTTTTGATACCCCAATCCGTGATGTAACAAATCGACCCGGAGGGTTACCGAACGCACACTTAGGGCTACCCTCGGGTCGCGTGGGAGCGGTCATCACACCTCAGCTGGTCGACACGGTCGACACCGTAAGCGCTGTTCGCAGCTACTCCTCCGGGATGTCGCGACACCTGACGACCTGCGAGGTCGAGCGGTGGGGACTGCGGATGGAGTGCCCGACCCCGGAGGACCCGTTCTCCGATTCGGAGATCACGTGGCTGATCCCGGAACTGGGTCTGCGGCTCACGCACCACCGCCCTCGGTCGCGGCACGCGCGCCGGGCACCGAGCGTGCTCACGGCGGTCCGCGTGGAGCGCGACGGCCGGTCGTGGCGCACGACGGACCTGCTGCTCGGCCTCTCCGTCCCCGGCGGCACCACCGCCCGGATCGTGCGCTCCGAGGAGTTCGCCGCCGCCGTCGCGGGCCGCGTCCTGCGCCCCGGTGACGCCGACCTGGCGCTGCGGACCGTGCACCGCACGCTGGAGGAGATCAGCCTGCACCGCCACGACATGACGTCGTGGCTGATGCACCGCGGCCTCTACGAGGTCTGGCCGCCGCTGTAGCCCATCCGCTCGGAGGCCGCCGCCATCCACGGCTCCTTGGCCTCCGCGTAGTTCTCCCACGTGTCGTCCGAGGCGAACTCGGCCGACAGCGCCAGCTTCAACGCCTGGTAGTCCGCCACCTCGGCGGGGTTGGCCAGCAGCCAGTCCCGGAACCGCAGCGCCCACTCCCACGCCGGCCCGCCCTTCACCCGGACGTGCAGGTTGACGAGCCTCGACGGGTCCGCTCCCGCGTGGAACCGCTTCCGCCACGGCTCCTGGTCGGCGCCCTCGGGCTTCGGCACGTCCTCGGCGTCCTTGCGCACCAGCGGGAAGCCCGCGTCACCCAGCCGGTCGGCCAGCTCGTCGGCCGCCGCCAGGGACGGGACGCCCAACTGGAGGTCGATCACGTCCTTCGCGGCCAGGCCCGGCACGGCGGTCGAGCCGATGTGCTCGACGGTCAGCCCTCCCGCGGCGAGGCCGATCCGGGCGGCGATCCGCCGCGCCTGGAGCGGCCAGGTGTCGTCGTGCGGGACGACCTGGGGACGACCGGACACGCGGCGGTGGAGGCGGACGTTCGCCTCGAACGGGACCAGGCGGTCGGCCCAGAGCGCGTCCACGGCCGCGAGGACCAGGTCGGGGGTGCCGGAGTTGTCCAGCCACACGTCCGCCACCGCCCGCCGCTGGTCGTCGGTGGCCTGCGCGGCGATGCGGTTGCGGGCGTCCTGCTCGGCCATGCCGCGGGCACCCACCAGCCTGCGGACGCGCTCCTCCTCGCCCGCGTGGACGATCAGCACCAGGTGGTAGGCGGGGGCCATGCCGTTCTCGACCAGCAGCGGAACGTCGTGGACGACGACCGCGTCCGGTGCCGCTCCCGCGATCAGTTCGGCGGTCCTGGCACCCACCAGGGGGTGAACGATGCCGTTCAGGGTCTTGCGGGCGGTGTCGTCGGTGAAGACCCTCGCCGCCAGGGCACCCCGGTTCAGGGCTCCGTGCTCGTCCAGGACGTCCGCGCCGAACGCCTCGACGATCCCGGCGAGCCCCTCGGTGCCCGGCTCCACCACCTCGCGGGCCAGCTTGTCGGAGTCGATGAGCACGGCCCCGTGCTCCTGGAGCCTCCTGGCCACCGTCGACTTGCCCGATCCGATTCCCCCGGAGAGCCCCACGCGCAACATGGGGCCAGTCTTTCAGGAGATCGGCTGCGTCATCGACTGGACGGCGAACCCGGTGAGGACCTGACCGAGCTGCTCGGCCGGGAGGAGGTCCGCCCGCGCCCTGACCACGAAGGTGGACTTGCCGATGGAGCCGATGAGGAGGAGTTCCTGGGGACTGGTCAGCAGGGTGCCGCGCTGCTTGGCGACGGGGACGTCGGCGACCGCGGCACCCGCCTGGCGCTCGGCCTCCACGCTCTCGGTGACCCGCTGCTGCGCCGAGACGTCGTCGGCGTAGGTGGAGACGCCGATGACCAGGAGCGCGTCGGACAGCGGTTTGCCCGCCGGGATGCCGTGGTAGCAGTCGATCTTCCCGGTGCGGGCGATCGACGGCTCCGCGATGCCGATGATCTCCGTCGGCTTGGGGAGTTCCCGGCCGAGCGCCTGGGCGACCTGTTCGACCGGGACGATCAACTCGCAGTCGTCCGGCAGGGGCCGGTCGGCCATCACCGGGGTTCGGGTCACCGAAGTGGGTGCCACGATCGTGGGGATCTGCGGGGGTGGCGCGGCGGGGCGCTTCGGTGTCGCGCACGCCGCCAAAGCCAAGGCGCACAAGGCCATCACCGAACCCACCGTCAGCTTCTGGAACCGGACGCCAGCCATAGGAGACCGAACCTAGTAGGCCGGACGGTCGAATCCAAGCGGCGTGCCGGGTGCGACGCGGTCGTGTTTCGGTCGACCGGATCGGGTGGAGCGAACGGCGGGTTCGCAGCGGTCGGTGGTCGGGTCGACCCCGACTTCCACACCACGGCGGCACGGCGTCCGGGAACGGCGAAGCCCCGCACCACCGTGAGTGGTGCGGGGCTTCGTCAGTGGGTCTCAGCTAGCCGATCCCGAGGGATCAGGCGCCACCCGACAGCTTCTCGCGCAGCAGCGCGAGCTGCTCGTCGCTGGCGAGGGTGCCACCGGACTGGGCCGGGGCGCCGGTGCTGGACGCGGCGGCCGGAGCGTCGCCACCCGAGGAGTAGTTGGTCTCCCCAGCGGCCTCTTCCTCGGCGGCAGCGGCCTTCGCGACCTGCTTCATGTGGGCCTCGTAACGGGTGTGGGCCTCAGCGTACTGACGCTCCCACTCCTCACGCTGCTTGTCGAAGCCTTCCTGCCACTCCTGGCTCTCGACGTCGAAGCCCTCGGGGTAGATGTAGTTGCCCTCGGCGTCGTACTCGGCGGCCATGCCGTACTGCGTCGGGTCGAACTCGGAGTCGACCGTGAAGCCCTCGTTCGCCTGCTTCAGCGAGAGGGAGATGCGGCGGCGGTCCAGGTCGATGTCGATGACCTTGACCATGACGTCGTCGCCGACCTGCACGACCTGCTCCGGGATCTCGACGTGGCGCTCGGCCAGCTCGGAGATGTGCACCAGGCCCTCGATGCCCTCGTCCACGCGGACGAACGCGCCGAACGGAACCAGCTTCGTGACCTTGCCGGGCACGATCTGGCCGATGGCGTGCGTGCGGGCGAACTGGCGCCACGGGTCTTCCTGCGTCGCCTTGAGCGACAGCGACACGCGCTCGCGCTCCATGTCGACGTCGAGGACCTCGACGGTGACCTCCTGGCCGACCTCGACAACCTCGGACGGGTGGTCGATGTGCTTCCAGGACAGCTCCGAGACGTGCACCAGGCCGTCGACGCCACCCAGGTCCACGAAGGCACCGAAGTTGACGATCGAGGACACGACGCCCTTGCGGACCTGGCCCTTCTGGAGCTGGTTGAGGAACTCGCTGCGGACCTCGGACTGGGTCTGCTCCAGCCACGCGCGGCGGGACAGGACCACGTTGTTGCGGTTCTTGTCCAGCTCGATGATCTTGGCTTCGAGCTCGCGGCCGACGTAGGGCTGGAGGTCGCGCACGCGGCGCATCTCGACGAGCGACGCGGGGAGGAAGCCGCGCAGGCCGATGTCGAGGATCAGACCACCCTTGACCACCTCGATGACGGTGCCCTTGACCGGCTCGTCCTTCTCCTTGAGCGCCTCGATGGTGCCCCACGCCCGCTCGTACTGAGCGCGCTTCTTGGAGAGGATCAGCCGACCTTCCTTGTCCTCCTTCTGGAGAACGAGGGCCTCGACCTCGTCGCCGACCTTCACAACATCGTTGGGGTCAACGTCGTGCTTGATCGACAACTCGCGCGAGGGGATGACGCCCTCGGTCTTGTAGCCGATGTCGAGCAGGACCTCGTCCCGGTCGACCTTGACGATCGTGCCCTCGACGATGTCGCCGTCGTTGAAGTACTTGATCGTCTTGTCGATAGCGGCGAGGAAGTCCTCCTCCGTACCGATATCGTTGATCGCGACCTGCTTCGGCGCCTTGGCGACCGGGACAATGGTGGTGTCGGTGGACATTAGGTAGGTGGCTCCGGTACGGATTGGGATTGGGTGGCCTGCAAAGTGCGTCGCGCGGCGGGCACACCCGACCCCCACAGGCCAGTTTTCGTGCTACTGGATCATGGGCAGAGCTAACCCACTACGCAGGCGGTATCGTACGCGGCTTCGCGACCAGCGGGCAAACCGGTACCCCCACGTTAGGAGCAGTGTGTCCACGCAGCACGCCAGTGCCGAACTCACCCTCGGCACGACCGGGATCGCCAAGAGGCCCGTGGACGCCGCCGAGTCGCGCACCGCCAACCGGATCTGGTGGGACGCCGACGCCGACGACTACCACGCCGAGCACGGCGACTTCCTCGGCGCGGCGGACTTCGTGTGGTGCCCGGAGGGGGTCCGCGAGCAGGACGCGCGGCTGCTCGGCGACGTGGCGGGCAAGCGGGTGCTGGAGGTCGGCTGCGGGTCGGCGCCGTGCGCCCGGTGGCTCGCGTCGCAGGGGGCGCGGGCGGTCGCGTTCGACATCTCCGCGGGCATGCTGCGGCACGCCGCCGCGGCCAACCGCGAGACCGGGATCGACGTACCGCTGGTCCAGGCGTCGGCGGACCAGCTGCCGTTCGCGGACGGGTCGTTCGACGCGGCCTGCTCGGCGTTCGGCGCGGTGCCGTTCGTGGCGGACTCCGGCACGGTGATGCGCGAGGTGTCGCGGGTGCTGCGGCCGGGGGCGCCGTGGGTGTTCGCCGTGACTCACCCGATCAGGTGGATCTTCCCGGACGACCCCGGCCCCGGCGGGCTCACGGTCACGCAGTCGTACTTCGACCGGACGCCGTACGTCGAGGTGGACGAGCGGGGCAGGGCCACCTACGTGGAGCACCACCGGACGATGGGCGACTACGTGCGGCAGCTCGCCGCCGCGGGCCTGGAGCTGGTGGACCTGCTCGAACCCGAGTGGCCCGCGGGGCACGACCGCGAGTGGGGCCAGTGGAGCCCGCTGCGCGGGAAGCTGTTCCCCGGCACGGCGATCTTCCTGACCCGCAAGCGGTAGCCGCTCGACGCGCCCGGCGGCCCGGTCGTCCCGGTGGACCGGCGGGGCGCCCGGTCCGGGGGTCCCCACGTCGTAACCTGGCCCCATGACGGTCGGTCGAGCGCTGCTGGACGCGCAGTCCGCGCGGTTCGCCTCCCTCGACCCGGTGCTGCCCGCCGTGCCGGAGCCGCCGGACGGCGACGTGCTCACCGCGGCCCTCCCGGACGGCACGCGCGTGGCGGGCGTGCTCCAGCGGCAGGTGTACGACCGGACGTCGCTGCACCGCCTGTGGTCGGCGACCGAGGTGTGGGAGCTGACGCCGCTGCTCGGCGCGTCGGGCGGGCGCGGGATGGACGCGCTGCTGCGGGCGTGGCGGCGGACCGTGGAGCGGGTCGGCGGGGCCGGACCGGACTCGTCCTGCGTGGTGACGTGGCCGAGCCGGGACACCGAGTCGGCCAAGGCGTTCCTCGACCACGGCATGGTGCCGCTGTCGGTGATAGCGGTCCGGCGCAACCAGGGTCACCCGAACGGGGGTCCGCCGCCGACGCTGCGGATCCGCAGGGCCACGCCGAAGGACCTGGACGCCGTGCTCCAGCTCGCGCTGGCGGAGCTGCACTACTCGTCGCTGGTCGGCTCGACGGTCGCCCGGCCGGAGGCGGTCGCGCTCAAGCGCAGGACGCTGAGCGACCGGCTCGCGTCGGGCGGGCCCGCGTGGCTGGCCGAGCGGGACGGGATCGCCGTGGCGCTGGCGGAGTGCGCGGTCGTGTCGTCGGAGCCGGGCAACTGGACGTCGACCAGGCTGCCGCACGGCCGCTGGGGGTACGTGAACTGCCTGTCCGTGCTGCCGGGTGCGCGCGGGACCGGGATCGGCCAGCAGCTCATGGCGTTCGCCCACCGCGAGCTGCAACGGCTCGGCACGGTCGGCAGCTACCTCTACTACAACCCGCCGAACCCGCTCTCCTCGGTGTTCTGGCCGCGCCAGGGCTATCGTCCACTGTGGACCGTGTGGGAAGTGCGCCCGGCCTTCGCGCTGCGCTGACGTCCGTTTCGCGAGGTTGCCGAGAACGTCACACCACCTCCGGTTGCGAGCCGCTCCCCCGCGGACCACTATTTGAACTGACCGGTCAGTTCAAGGAGGTAATGGTGGAGATCCACGCCCAGCGCGTCGGCGTCACGGGGGCGCACGGCCCGCTGCTGCGGCCGACCACCCTGAGGGTCGGCCCCGGCGAGTTCGTGCTCGTCGCGGGCGAGCCCGGCGCGGGCCACACCGCGCTCGGCCTCGCCCTGTCCGGCAGGTTGCGGCCCAGCACCGGCTCGGTGCTGCTCGACGGCACCGACAACCCCTCCGAGCTGCGCGGACGGGTCGCGCTCGTGGACGCGCCCGAGGTCAACGAACCCGAGGCCGCGCTCAAGCTGAGCACCGTCGTCGGCGAGGAGCTGGCCATGATCGGCGAGCGCAGCGGCCGCAAGGCCGTCGCGGACTGGCTGGTCGAGCACGGCGCCGAGGAGCACGCGACCAGCCGCTTCGAGCACGTCCCCGCCGACCTGCGGTGCGCGCTGCTGCTGGAGCTGGCCGCCGCCCGGCCCGGCGTCGGGGCGCTCGTCCTCGACAGCCCCGACCGCTACCACGGCACACCGGAGACGTGGCTGGGCCTGGCCAGGGCGCTGGTCACCCCGGAGCGCTCGGTCGTGGTGCTCTGCTCGACCAGCTCGGCGCGGCTGCTGGACGTCACCGCCGCGCGCCTCGGCGAGGACAACACCCCCGAGGTCGACGACGAGGAAGAAGCCCAGGAGAAGACGGCGTGACCGCGATTCGGATGGCGCTCAACGAACTGCGCCGGGTCAGCTCCGGCACGTTGCCCAAGCTCGCGCTGCTGGCGCTGGCGCTCGTGCCGCTGCTGTACGCGTCGCTCTACCTGTACGCGAACAAGGACCCGTACTCGAACCTGAAGAACGTGCCCGCCGCGCTCGTCGTGGCCGACCGGGGCACCGACCAGGTCCACGCCGGTCGCGACGTGGCCGACGAGCTGGTCAGGGGCGGCAGGTTCGACTGGCACCAGGTCGGCGAGGCCGACGCCGAGAAGGGCGTCCGCGACGGCACCTACACGTTCGCGCTGACCCTGCCCGAGGACTTCTCGCAGGCCCTCTCGTCCTCCGGCGACTTCACCCCGCGCCAGGGCGTGATCACGCTGACCACCAACGACGCGAACAACTACCTCGGCAGCACCATCGCGAACCAGGTCGTCGCGGAGGTCCGCCGGTCGGTGTCGGTCAAGATCGGCGAGGAGGCCGCGGACCGGCTGCTGCTCGGCTTCTCGACGATCCGGCAGAAGACCGTCGAGGCGGCCGACGGCGCGACCAGGCTCGCCGACGCGCAGCAGTCCGCGCTGACCGGGACGCAGCAGCTCGTGGACGGCGCGACCCCGCTGGCGGACGGCGCCGGGACCTTGGCGAACGGGCTGGACCAGCTCCAGGCCCAGACGAAGGACCTGCCGCTCAAGTCGCAGCAGCTCGCCAACGGCGCCAAGCAGGTGGCCGACGGCAACGCGACCGCCGCGACGACCGCCGAGGACTACGCCGCGAAGGCGCAGGCGCTGGTGACGGGTCTCGACCAGGTCAACGGCGACATCGCCGCGAAGCTGCGGGCGGGCGGGATGCCCGAGGAGGACGTGCAGAAGGTGCTGACGGCGCTCGGTCAGGCCAAGGCGCCGGTCGACGACGCCAACGGCAAGGTGCAGGGCGCGGCGGGCCAGCTCCGGCAGCTCGCCAACGGCGCCGAGCAGGTGTCCGACGGGGCCGCGCGGCTCGCGGCCTCGACACCCGCGCTGACCGACGCGATCACCAGGCTGGACGACGGCGCGGGCATCCTCGCGTCCGGTGCCGTGCGGCTCCGCGACGGCGCCACCGCGCTGCGCGACGGCGAGCAGCAGCTCGTCGACGGCACGACGAAGCTGCGCGACGGGCTCAACGAGGGCGTCGGCCAGATCCCGAACCCGGACGACCCCACCCGCGACGCCACCGCGAAGACCATCGGCGACCCGGTGAACGTGCGCGGCGTCAGCCAGACCGCCGCGGGCACCTACGGCGCGGGCCTCGCCCCGTTCTTCCTCGGGCTGGCCACGTGGATCGGCGCGTTCGTGCTGTTCCTGCTGCTGCGACCGCTGTCGCGGCGGGCGCTGGCCTCGGGCCAGTCGGCGGTGCGGGTCGCGGTCGGCGGCTGGCTGCCCGGCGCGCTGCTCGGCCTCGCGCAGGTGGTCGTCATGTTCTCCGTCGTGGCGCTGGTCGTGGACATCCGGCCCAGCGACCCCGTCGGCACGCTGGCGTTCCTGTTCCTCACGTCGATGACGTTCGTCGCGGTCCTGCACGCCCTCAACGCGCTGCTGGGCGCGGTCGGCAAGTTCGTCGGGCTCGTGCTGCTGATCCTCCAGCTGGTCAGCGCCGGCGGCACGTTCCCGTGGCAGACCATCCCGGAGCCGCTGTACCCGCTGCACTACGGTTTGCCGATGGGCTACGCGGTGGACGGCTTGCGCCACCTCATGTACGGCGGCGAGCTGAGCGGTGTCGGCCACGACGCGCTGGTGCTGGTGGCCTACCTCGTCGGAGCGCTGGCGGTCTCCACGTTCGCCGCGCACCGGCAGCGGGTCTGGACGCCGTCGCGGCTGAAGCCGGAACTGGTGCTGTGAGCACGCCCCGGCCCGGTCGCACCGGGGTCACCAAGCAGAAGCTGTTCGACGCGGCGCTGAAGCTCGTCGGCGAGCGCGGCGCGGCCTCGGTGACGGTGGACGAGATCGCCGCCGAGGCCGGGGTCGCGAAGGGCACGGTCTACTACAACTTCGGCAGCAAGGACGCCCTCGTCGACGCCCTGCTGCGGCACGGCGTCGACCTGCTCGCCGCGCGGTTGCGCCCGGCGCAGGAGCAGGAGGGCACCGAGGACGCGCTGGCCGCGCTGGTGGACGGGATGCTCGGCTTCTTCGCCGAGTACCCCGCCTTCGGCCAGTTGCTCGTCAGCGAGCTGTGGCGGACGCCGGGCCAGTGGCACGGCACGCTCAGCCTGCTGCGCGACGACATCGTGTCCATCGTGAAGGCGCAGATGCAGCGGGCGCACGACGCGGGCCGCCTCCCCGAGGGGGTCCAGGTGGGCACGGCGTCGGCGGCGCTGTTCGGCACGCTGCTCGTGATCGCCCTCGACTGGCAGGTGTTCCAGCCCGAGCGGTCGTTGGCCGAGGTCCGCGAATCCGTGCTGCTGCTGGTGCGCGGCCTCGGCCCCCGTGGCTGACCGGGCTCAGGCGGGCGTCACCACACGTCCACGTCGCCCACGTGGTGGGTGGACGGCGGCTTGCCCTCCAGCGCCCGGTGCACGGCGGCGAGCACGCCGTCCGAGGTCTCCCGGTGCGAGAGCCAGCGCCTGCCCGATCCGTGCTTGACGTGCCCCAGCACCACCTGCTGGGTGGGGTGGCCGTCGAGGATCGGCTCCGGCAGGCCGTGGACGCGGTGCGCCGCCCCCGAGTCGTGCACCTCCACCACCGGGGCGTGCGGGGCCAGCAGCGGCGCGACGGCCTTCAGCACCGACTCGCGGTAGGTCGAGTGCACCCAGGCGACCAGCAGGTCGGCGGGGTGGTCGAGGGTGGTGCGCACGCGTTCGGCCAGCTCGGCGGGCCGCGCCCAGTCGGCGGCGATCTCACGGGCTCTCGGCTCCGCGGCCGTCGGCCGGTGGCCCGCCGCCACCACCGCGGCCCGCGCCGCCAGGCCGAACCGAGGTCTGCGGCTGGGCAGCACCACCTTCCAGCCGTCGGCCAGCAGCGCTGACGCGCACCCGGCCAACATCCCCGTCCCACCCAGCACCAACGCGATCCGGTCACTCATAGCGATGACTCCTCGTTGAGTCCTGCCGCGTGGCGCAGCGGGCCCGCGCGCCACCGGTCCACTTCCCTCTGGCCGCACAGCCGCACGATCGCCAGCCGTGCCCCGTCCTCACCATCGCGCATCACGGCCAACTTCCGCCGCAGGCTCGCGTGCGACTTCCACGCCCACCTCCAGAGGTGCCTGCGGTCGGTGAACACCGTGCGCAGCGGTGGCTCGTAGTTGCCGTTCCACAGGTGCTGGCCCCGCAGCCTCCTGCGCACCGTGCGCAGGACCAGCCTCCTCATCACCACGTGCCGGGGGTGGTCGAGCCAGACGACGGTGTCCGCCTCGCCCAGCAGGAGGGGTCGCACCTCCCGGTACTGGTACTCCGTCACCCACGCCGGTCCGCGCGCGAACCGGCGCACCTCGGCCGCGAACTCCGGCCTCGGTGTCCACCGCGGGCCGTGGAACAGCGCGTCGAGCTCCACGTACGGCAGGTCGAGCACGCGGCCTATCCGATCGGCCATGGTCGACTTGCCCGCGCCCGCCGTGCCCGCCACGAGCACCCGTCTCGGAGCGTGCGGCAGCGGATCGGAGGGTCCCAGGATCGGCACGCGCCCAGGCTACCGGCGGGCACCGACAGGAACCGGGTGCTGGACGAGCCCTACGGACGGCTGATCGCGGCCAGCAGGTCCTCGTGGGTCGGCAGGCCGAACGCCCAGCCGACGGGGAACGAGAAGTGGACGACGCCGTCCGCGTGGACCGTGCGGGCACCGGGCATCGCGCCGCGAACGAGCCGCACCACCGGGGTGTTCTCCGGCAGCACGTCGCCGTGCAGTTCGAGGTAGCCGAGCCCGCCCGCGAGCGCGGTGATCTCGGTGAGCAGCATCCGGCCCACACCGCGGCGGTGCCAGCGGTCGACGACGGCGACCGAGACCTCGGCCGTGCCCCGGCCGGTCCTGACCAACCGGGAGATGCCGATGGGCTGCCCGAGGACCTCGGCGACGACGGCCGCGTGGCGGTCGCCGTCCAGGTCGATCAGCTTGTCGCGGAACGACCTGGTGAGCCGCGGCACGGGTGCGTGGAACCGCAGGTAGCGGCTGTGGTCGGAGAGCCCGGCGAAGACGGCGTCGACGGCTGCCGGCGCGCTCCAGCGGTCGAGCGCGCGCACGCTGGGACCGGTCATGGTGCGACCACCTAGTTGGGTTCGGATTCAGAACTCCACCATAGCTGGGTCTGTTTTTCGAACGCAAGCGTATTCTGGAGAGATGGCACACGCGAAGCTCGCCGACCCGCAGTGCACGATCGCGCGCCCCGCCGCCTTGCTCGGCGAGAGGTGGACCCTGTTGCTGCTGCGCCAGGTCTTCCTCGGCACCCGCCGCTTCGAGGACTTCCAGACCGCGATGGACATCTCCCGCAGCGTGCTCACCGAGCGGCTCGCGGAGCTGGTCGACGAGGGCGTCCTGCGCCGCGTCGCCTACAAGGACGCCCGCACCCGCTACGAGTACCGGCTCACCGACAAGGGCCGCGCGCTCTACCCCGTGATGATGGCCCTGCGCGACTGGGGTTCGGAGTGGATGCCACCCGTGGACGGCCCGTCGTTCGAGCTGCACCACCGGGACTGCGGCGGCGGCGTGCACGCGAAGGTGGAGTGCACCGGCTGCGGCGAGGAGCTGACCGCGCGGGACGTGCGGGTCACCACCCCGAACCGGGCCTGAGGCTCACAGCCGGTCGGCGAACGCGCGGTGGGCGGCCGCGCCGAACAGCACGAAGCGCACCAGGCGCACCGGTCCCACCGGCTCGCGGACCGCGGCCAGCGCGATCTCGGCGGCCGACTCCAGCGGCCACCGGTAGACGCCGGTGGAGATCGCGGGGAACGCCACGGTCTCCGCACCCAGCTCGGCCGCGACCAGCAGCGAGTTGCGGTGGCACGCCGCCAGCAGCTCCGAGCGGTCCTCGGTGGCCGAGTGCACCGGGCCGACCGTGTGGACCACCCACTTCGCGGGCAGCCGTCCCGCGGTGGTGGCGACCGCCTGCCCCACGCCCAGCCCGCCGCCGAGGTGCGCGGCGCGCAGCGCCCGGCACGCGGCCAGCACCTCCGGGCCGCCCCGGCGGTGGATCGCGCCGTCGACACCGCCGCCGCCGAGCAGCGACGAGTTGGCCGCGTTGACCACCACGTCCACGGCCTGCTCGGTGATGTCACCCTCGACGACCTCGATCTCCACGCCGTCAGCCTGCCAGTTCGGCCAGGTGGCGGCGCAGCACGGTGGTCATGACCTCGGGTGTCGTGAGGTCCGGGTGCAGCACGGCGTTGACGGCGAGCCCGTCGAGCAGGGCCGCGAGGCGCTCGGTCTCGACGGCCGGGTCCAGCCCCTCGGGCAGCGCGCCGTGGGCGACCGCCCCGGCGAGGACCCTGCCGACCACCGTCCGCACGCCCCGGTGCAGGCGCAGCGCCGACGGCCGCAGCGAGGGGCGGGTGCGGGCGGCGGTGATGAACGCGAGCCAGATGACGGACTCGTCCCGGCGGTCGGCGTCGAGCGGCAGCAGCTCACCCAGCAGCGCCTCGACCAGCGGCCCGCGCTCGTCGGACGTGCCCGCCGCGAAGATCCGCTCCGCCCCGGTCCGCAGCCGGACCCCGACGCGCTCCTCCAGCTCCTGGAGCGCGAACACCAGCAGCTCGTCGTGGCTGTCGAAGTAGTGCCGGACCGAGCCGATCGCCAGTCCCGCCTCGTCCGCGACGTTGCGCAGCGACGCCTGCTCGACGCCCTCCCTGCGGACCACGCGGAACAACGCGTCCACGACGGCGCGGCGGCGGGCTTCGGCGTCGACGATCCTGGGCACTCCCCTTTTTAGCACACCCATGCTAATTTAAGTAGCACGACCATGTTACAAACGAGGGGGAACCATGACCACCTGGGTGCTGATCGTCGTCGGGGTGGTGGCGGTGATCGTGAAGCGGGCCGTCGGCGAGCCGGTCGACCTCCGCGACCTGGTCGTGCCGCCGCTGGTGCTGCTCGGGGTCGGCGTGCACGGCCTGCTGGAGGTGGACCTGGGCGCGGTCGACGTCCTGTGGCTGGTCGTCGGCTCGCTGGTCGGGCTCGCGATGGGCGTGCTGCGCGGGTCGTCCGTCCGGCTGGCCACCCGCGACGGCGTGCCGTGGCAGCGCTGCACCGCGCGGACGTTCGCGTACTGGGGGCTGTCCGCCGCGGTCAACCTGGCCGTCGGCTTCGCCGCGAGCCACTACACCGACGCTCGGCCGATCACCCTGTCCATCGGCGTCGGCCTGCTCGGCGAGGCCGTCCCGGTCGGCCTGCGGGCGCTGCGGGCGGGCGCGCCGACCGCCACACCGGGGTGACCACGTCGATCGGCCGCGAAAGTATCGTCACCACCGCGAACGTGGTGGCCTCACCGTGGGGAGTGGTCGTGCTGGGAGCACTCGGGCTGGGTCCCGCCGAGGAACGGATCTACCGGGCCGTCGTCAGCGGCTACCGCAGCGACGCGGACGCCATCGCCGAGAGCCTCGGCGCCGACCGCGGCGAGGTGACGGCGACGCTGAAGACCCTGCTGACCAAGGGGCTCGTCACCCGCACCGGCGAGCACTACGCGGCGGCGCCGCCGGACGTGCTGCTCGGCCCGATGCTGGTGAAGGGGCAGGCCGAGCTGGAGCAGGCGCGGGCGGCGGTGTCGCAGCTCGCGGACGAGTACCGGGGTGACGCGCGCCGCCGCGACTCGGCCCGGCTGGTGGACGTCGTGACCGGCGCGGAGGCGATCCGGCACCACCTGCTGAGCCTCCAGCGCGGGGCCCGCGAGGAGATGCTGTGGTTCTGCCGCAAGGCGCCGATCGCGATGTCCTCGCCGGAGAACGACGAGGAGGCGAAGGCGCTGGCACGGGGCGTGCGCTACCAGGCCGTGTTCGAGACGGCGCTGCTGGAGGAGCCGGGTGAGCTGGCCGAGGTGATGGCCTCGGTCCGCGCGGGACTGATCGGGCGCTCGCTGCCCGCGCTGCCCGTGCGGCTGGCCGTCGCGGACCGCAAGATCGCCCTGTGCCCGCTGGTCACCGACGACGCCACCGGCGAGCCGACCGCCGCGCTGGTCATGGAGAGCAGCCTGCTCAGCGCGCTGGTCGCCCTGTTCGAGAGCTACTGGGAACGCGCGATCCCGCTGCGCATCGACGGCGGCGCCGACGTGCCGCTGACCCCGGACGAGCGGCAGCTGCTGTCACTGCTGCTCGCCGGGGTCAGCGACAAGTCGATCGCCACGCAGCTCGGCGTCAGCGGCCGCACCCTCCAGCGCAGGCTCCAGGACCTGATGCGGCGGGCCAACGCGCAGAGCCGGATGCACCTGGCGTGGCGGGTCAACGAACTCGGCTGGCTCGGCGACTCGGGCTGGTGAGCCCGCGCGGGTCGGGTCAGCGCAGCGCGAGCCGGTGCACCCCGCTGGCCATCGTGCCCGCGAACAACCACGCGCCGTCCGGCGAGACGAGCACCGACCGCACCTCGTGGTCGGCGGGCTGGTTCGGCAGGGCCCTCCAGCTCGTGCCGCCGTCGGTGCTGCGCAGCACGCCCAGTCCGGGCACGTCGAAGTCGCGCGACCCGGCGAACAGCGCGCCGTCGCGGGAGAACACCACCGACGTGGAGAACAGCGACGGACCGGCACCGTCCGCGAACGACTTGCCCGCGTCGTGGCTGACCTTCAGCAGACCGTCGCCGACGGCGACCACGTGCGCGGGGTTCCTCGGGTCGACCGCGACGGCCTCGACCCGCCCGTCGAACGCCTTCGCGAGCGGCAGGTCCGCGCCGGTGCTCAGGTACAGCCCGCTCACGTCCGCGATCCACACCCCGCCGGAGCGGGTCGGGTCGATCGCGAGACCGTTCACCCCGGACAGCTCGGTGTCGTGCAGAGGGGTGAAGCTGGTGGCGCCGTCCGTGCTCGCGTACAGCGCGGGAGCGAGGTAGGCGCCGGTGTAGACGCGGCTCGGGTCCTTCGGGTCGGCCACCACCGAGTGCGAGTTGCCGGGGAACGACGCCAGCCCGGTCCACGTCCGTCCTCCGTCACCCGACTCCTCGATGAAGAAGCACTCGCCGGGGCAGTAGGCGTTGCGCGCCCGCAGCACCTCGTTCCCCTTGCCGGGCAACGTCTCCAGCGCGCTGACGGTGTTGCCGACCGTGTGCGGGACCTTGCCGGTCCACCCCCAGTCCTGGTAGCCCGCCCCGAGGTCGCGGCCGAGCGGCGCGGTGGAGCGGTAGCTGCCGGTCGGCGTGCCTGCGAGCAGCGCGGACCCGGCGACGGCCAGCGCGTTCACCGAGGTGTCCGGCACGCCGATGCGCTGGAAGTCGACGGAGTCGCGGGTCGTGAAGATGCCCGCGGACGCGGCGACGACCTGCACGTCCGGCCGGTCCGGGAAGCTCCCGACCTCGTTGTAGACGTCGACCTTCTCGAACGCGGGCTTCGCCCTCCACGTGCGGCCGAGGTCCCGGCTGACCCACAGGTTCTTGGCACCGCTGCCGTCCGGCGAGCCCTCGATCGTCTGCACCTGGACGTCCCCGGCCGGGCCGACACCGATGTAGGGCACGGCGTCGTCCGCGTTCCACGGCCCGCTCACCGTCCGCCAGGTCTTCCCGCGGTCGGTCGACAGCACCGCCCCGCTGAAGATCCCGGCGGCCACCACGACCCGTTCCCCCACGGACAGCGAGTCCACGGCGAGGTCGACGGCCAACTTCTTCGCCCTCTGGGGCCGCGACGTGGCGTTCTCGACCAGGTGCACCCCAGCACCCGTACCGATGTAGAGGTCCCGGTCGTCCAGCCCGAGCTGCCGCACCCCCTGCGGCGACCCGGCCAACAACTCCCAGTGCGACCCGCGGTCGGTGCTCAGGTGCACACCGTCGTCACCACCGACGAACACCGACCGCCCGTCCCGCGACACCACAACACTCGTGAAGCCGGCAGGCGTCTCGAACACCGACGAGAACGACCGCCCACCATCCCGACTGCGCACAACGAACCCCCGCTCACCCCCTTGCGGTGCAGCGACGACGTAAACCAGGTTCGGATCCCGCGGATCAGCCGCGATCTGCCGCCCAGCAGCAGCGGGCAGGTCCAGCCCCACGGGCGCCCGCCAGGTCTTCCCACGATCGTCGGTCCGGTAGACGTTCCGACCAGTGGCCGTCAGCACGTACAACCGCGACGGCATCGCCCGCGTGAACGCGAGATCCCCACCACCGGCGTTCGGCCCCATCGACACCCACGAAGACCGACCAGCGGACTCACCCTCGACCGGCCCAGCCGAAGCGGGCACACCAGTCCCGAGCACAACACCCACAGCCAACGCGAGCGCAGCCGGCTTCCAAGAGTTCCGGTACATGGCCACAGCCTGCTGAGACCGGCTCAACGAGTCACTAGTTCGCCCCTGGCACAACCACGACAAGTCGCAACTCCGCCACCACACCCGAGCACCAGGCCTTCCCGCCGCGCAGACCAGCCGCAAGACGCGCAAGCCCGCAGGGCGAGCCCGCTCCCCACCCGCCCCCGATCCCCAGCGCGGTGCGCACCGGGCATCGAAACGACCAACAATCGGGGCGAGCCCCACCCACCACATCCCAGTGGCCAGCCCACTCCCCAACCCTGAGCGCCCGTTTCCGACCGCCACGAACAGCACCGCCGCCGGGTGGTCGTGGACGCGATCCTCTACCTGGTCGACGAGCGGGTTCGCACTGTGGAGGGCGGGCGCGTCCCAGCGGGTGCCCGACGCGCGGCGGGACCGGGTCCGCCTGGCCGCCGACGGTGCCGCGGCACCGTCGGCGGAGATCGTCGACTCGCAGTCGGTGCGGGCCGCGGAGACCGTCCGCAGTGCGACCCGCGGCTACGACGCGGGCGAGAAGGTCCAGGGCCGCAAGCGCCACATCGTCGTGGACACCCCGGGATCGCTGGTCGCGCCAGCGTCCACGCAGGGCCGGGGCGCCGCCCCTTGCCTGCGGCGCCTGCGTTCGGTCGCGGGCGGACGTGTCGGGGTGGTGTGGGCCGATGGCGGCTGTACCGGTGCCCTGCTCGGCTGGGCGCGCAGGACTCTTGGTGCGGTGGCCGATGATCCGCACCACCAGCCGTCGACCGACTCAGCCGCGGCAGCTCGGAAACAGGCGCTGAAGAGCACCCGACTGCCCAGCCCTAATGAGCAGCCGCGTCCCACGACCGCCCATACCCCACCGACACCTCCAACGGCACCGACAACGAATAGGCGTTCCCCATCTCCTCCCGAACCAACGCCTCCACAGCGGCCCTCTCCCCCTCGGCCACCTCCAGCACCAGCTCGTCGTGCACCTGCAACAACATCCGCGAACGCAACCCGGCCGACTCCAACGCCCGGTGCACCCCCAGCATCGCCACCTTGATGATGTCCGCGGCCGACCCCTGGATGGGCGCGTTCAACGCCATCCGCTCAGCCATCTCCCGGCGCTGCCGGTTGTCGCTGTTCAGGTCGGGCAGGTACCGCCGCCGCCCGAGGATCGTCTCCGTGTACCCGTCCTTGGACGCCTGCACCACCAGTTCCTGGAGGTAGTCCCGAATCCCCCCGAACCGGGAGAAGTACGCGTCCATCTGCTCGCGGGCCTCTTCGGCCGGGATCCTCAGCTGCTGCGCCAACCCGTACACGGACAACCCGTACGCCAACCCGTACGACATCGCCTTGACCCGCCGCCGCATCTCCCCGGAGACCTCGGCGGTGGGCACCGAGAACGCCTTCGAGGCGACGTAGGTGTGCAGGTCCTCCCCCGAGTTGAACGCCTCGATCAACCCGGCGTCCTTCGACAGGTGCGCCATCAACCGCATCTCGATCTGCGAGTAGTCGGCGGTCATCAGCTCCGAGTACCCGTCGCCGACCACGAACGCCTCCCGGATCCGCCGCCCCTCGTCGGTCCGGATCGGGATGTTCTGGAGGTTCGGATCGGTGGACGACAACCGTCCGGTGGCCGCGATCGTCTGGTGGAACGTCGTGTGGATGCGACCGTCGTCGGCCACCGACTTCAGCAGTCCGTCCACGGTGGACTTCAACCGCGTGACGTCCCGGTGCGCCAGCAGGTGCTGGAGGAACGGGTGCTCGGTCTTCTCCAGCAGGTCCTGGAGGGCCTCGGCGTCGGTGGTGAACCCGGTCTTGGTCTTCTTCGTCTTCGGCATGTTCAGCTCGTCGAACAGCACCACCTGGAGCTGCTTGGGCGAGCCGAGGTTGATCTCCTTGCCGATCACCGCGTAGGCGTCCTGCGCGGCCTGCTTCACCCCGGCCGCGAAGTGCGCCTCCAGCTCCGCCAGGTGCGCGGAGTCGACCGCGATCCCCACCGCCTCGACCTCGTCCAGCACCGCCATCAACGGCAGCTCCAGCTCGGCCAGCAACCGGGTCCCGTGGATGTCCACCAGCTGCTCGTCCAACGCGTCCGCCAGCTCGGCGACGGCGCGGGCCCGGATGATCGCGCCGGTGGCGGTCTTCTGGAGCTCCTCCTCCTCGTCGGCCAGCAGCGAGAGCTGCCCGTCCGACGACTCCTCCGCCCGGAGTTCGCGGTGCAGGTACCGGATCGCCAGGTCGTCCAGCGCGAACGACCGCTGCCCCGGCCGCACCAGGTAGGCGGCCAGCCCGGTGTCGCTGGTCAACCCGCGCAGCGTCCACCCCCGAGCCCGCAGGGCGCGCAGGGGCAGCTTCAGGTCGTGCCCGGCCTTCAGGACCGACGGGTCGGCCAGCCACGCGGCCAGCGCCCTCTCGTCGGCCTCGTCCAGCCCGGCGACCTCGACGTACCCGCCGTCACCGGTGGCCGTCGCGAACGCGATGCCCTCCAGGTCGCCCGCGCTCTCGCGGAACGCGATGCCGACCCGCGCGCCGCGCGCGTACTCGTCCAGCCAGCCGCCGAGCAGCCCGGTCGGGACGGCGCCACCGTTGACCTCGAACCCGTCCTCGACCTCGGGCTCCTCGGACGGCAGGGTCGCGAACAGCCGGTCGCGCAGCACGCGGAACTCCAGCTCGTCGAACAGGCGGTGCACCGCCTCGCGGTCCCACTGCTTCTTCTCCAGGTCGTGCGGCCCGAGCGGCAGCTCGACGTCGCGCACCAGCTCCGTCAGGTGGCGGTTCAGCATCACGTTGGTGATGTTGTCCCGCAGCGCCTCGCCCGCCTTGCCCTTGACCTCGTCGACCCGGTCGATGAGCCCGTTGAGGGACCCGAACTGCTGGATCCACTTGGTGATCGTCTTCTCGCCGACGCCGGGGATCTTCGGCAGGTTGTCCGACGGGTCGCCGCGCAGCGCCGCGAAGTCCGGGTACTGCTCCGGCGTCACGCCGTACTTCTCCACGACCAGCTCGGGCGTGAACCGGGCCATCTCGGACACGCCCTTGACCGGGTACAGCACGGTCACCGAGTCGCTGACGAGCTGGAGGGCGTCGCGGTCGCCGGTGCAGATCGCGACCTTGAAGCCCTCGGCGACGGCCTGCGTCGTGATCGTGGCGATCAGGTCGTCGGCCTCGAAGTTGTCCTTCGCCATCGTCGGGATCGACAGCGTCGCGAGCACGTCCTGGATCAGGCTGACCTGCCCCTTGAACTCGTCCGGCGACGAGCTGCGGTTCGCCTTGTAGTCGGCGAACGCCTCCGAGCGGAACGTCTTGCGCGAGACGTCGAACATCACCGCGACGTGCGTGGGGGCCTCGTCGCGCAGCAGGTTGATGAGCATCGAGGTGAACCCGTACACGGCGTTCGTCGTCTGCCCGGTGTTCGTGGAGAAGTTCTCCTTGGGCAGCGCGAAGAAGGCCCGGTACGCCATCGAGTGGCCGTCGATCAGCAGCAGGCGCGGTGCGTCGGAAGTGCTCACGGCCCGAGTCTAGGGTGGAGCACCGACAGTTCCGCACCGACCGGAGGTAGCCGGTGACCGCCGCCGTCCCACCCACGCCCGACCAGCTCCCCGGCCTCAACCTGGACCTGGCCGCCGAGCAGCTCACGACGAAACTGGGCATCGAAATCACCCGATGGGATGCGGACCGGCTCGTCGGCACCATGCCCGTCGCGGGCAACCGCCAGCCCTACGGGCTGCTGCACGGGGGCGCGACGGCGTCGCTCGCGGAGACGCTCGGCTCGGTGGCCGCGGCGATGCACGCGGCGCCGGACCGCGTGGCGCTCGGCCTTGAGCTGTCCTGCACGCACCACCGCGCCGCGCGCGAGGGGCTCGTGACGGGCGTCTGCACGCCGCTGCACGTCGGGCGGAGCACGGCGACGTTCCAGATCGCGGTCAGCGACGAGGACGGCAGGGCGGTCTGCACCGCCCGGTTGACGTGCATCCTGCGCGAGCGGCCCCCCGGCGAGCCGAAGGCCTAGCCCCTGGGCGCGGAGGGCACCGTCCTCCGCGCCCGGAACCGGTTCCGCAGCCACCGGACCACGAGCGCGACCAGCAGGAGGCCGAGGGAGAACGGGAGCCACCAGCGCGGACCCACCACCGCCTCGGCCACGACCTGCACGCAGCCCAGCGCGAGCGCGGCGACGACCACGCCCCGCGCGGTGCGGGCGAGCAGCGCGGCCGTCACGGCGTAGACGCCCACGAGCACGGCGGTCAGGTACCAGGCCGAGCCGGGCACCTTCAGCAGGTGGAGGAACGCGGCCGTGCCCGTGAGCAGGCCGCCCGCCACGAACGGGCGGACGCCGTCGCGCAGCGCGACGGCGAGGGCCAGTGCCGCGAGCGCGACGACGGTCAGCTGGACGTCGTCCACACCGGGCAGCGGCTCGTGCGGCCGGAAGAGGCGGACCGGGGGCGCGGCGGCGTCGCCGAGCAGCAGCCACGCGCCCAGCTCCACCGCGGCGAAGGCCGCCAGTCCCGCCAGGACCGACCGGCCCGCGACGAACGACAGCGCGGTGGCCGCGGCGACCGCCGCCAGCAGGCCGAGCGCCAGGAAGCCCAGCAGCGGCGCGAGCGCGACGTCCGGGGTGGGGCCGGGGCGGAAGCCCAGCGCCCGGTAGGTCAGGTAGGCGGCGAACAGCCCGAGGCCGAACGCGCCGAGCTGGGCCGGGTCCACGGCGCGGGCGCGGCGGGTGCAGGCGACGGCCAGCAGCGCGTACACCGCGCCCTGCGCGACGGCCTCCACGGCGCTCGACCACCACGTGTCCGCGAGCAGCTCCGCGCTGCGCACCAGGTTCGCCGACATGAGCGGGTTCACGGCGTGCACGCTGCCACACCCGCCGAACGGTCCGGCGACCGGAGCCGACCCACCGCGCGCACGACGGCGCCCCGCCTCCCGCGCAGGGGAGACGGGGCGCCGAGGTGGTGCGGTCGGTCCTAGTCCTCGCCGAGGTAGGCCGCGCGGACCCGCTCGTCGGCCAGCAGCTCGTGGCCGGGGCCTTCGAGGGTGGTCTTGCCCAGGTCGATCACGTACGCGTGGTCGGACAGGGCGAGCGCCGCCAGGGCGTTCTGCTCCACCAGGAGGATGGTGGTGCCCAGGGTCTGCAACTCCTTGATGGTGTCGAAGATCAGCTGCGTCATGATCGGCGAGAGGCCCATCGAGGGCTCGTCGAGCATGAGGAGGCGGGGCTTCGACATCATCGCGCGGCCGATGGCGAGCATCTGCTGCTCGCCGCCGGAGAACAGGCCCGCCTTGTTGTGCCTGCGCTCACCGAGCACGGGGAACAACTCGTACACGCGCTGCATGTCCGCCTCGACGCCGTCGTCCTTGCGGACGTAGGCGCCGAGCTGGAGGTTCTCCTCCACGGTCATCCGGGGGAACAGCCGCCTGCCCTCCGGGCAGTGGGCGAGGCCGCTGCCGAGGATGGTGTGGGCGGGCTGGTCGTGGATGGCCTGGCCCTGGAACAGGATCTCGCCGCCCGTCGGCCGCAGCAGACCGGAGATGGTCCGCAGCGTGGTCGTCTTGCCCGCGCCGTTGCTGCCGATGAGGCTGACGATGTGGCCTGCCTCGACGGTGAACGAGACGTTGCGGACGGCTTCGATCGCGCCGTAGGCGACGCTGAGGTTGCGGACCTCAAGGAGCGCGCTCATGCCTGCTCCCCTTCCGGCTTCGTGGTGTCGGCGGCGGTGTGCGGGTCGGCAGCCCTGTTGTGCTGCGTCTCCTCGACCATCGCCTGGACCTCGGCCTCGACCTCGTCCGGCGGCTTGCCGAGGTAGGCCTCGATGACCCTCGGGTCACGGCGCACTACCTCGGGGCTGCCCTCGACGAGCAGCTCACCCTGCACGAGCACGGAGACCGAGTCGCACAGGCTGAAGATGAACTTGATGTCGTGCTCGATCACGACCACGGAGACGCCGGTGTCGCGGATGGCCAGGATCAGCTGCCGCGTCGCCTCGGTCTCCTGCGGGTTCATGCCCGCGGTCGGCTCGTCCAGCAGCAGCACGGCCGGGTCGGTCGCCAGTGCCCTGGCGATCTCCAGGCGGCGCTGGTCGCCGTAGGGCAGGTTGCGCGCCAGCTCGTCCTCGATGCCGGGGAGGTTGACGAACTCCAGCAGCTCGGTCGAGCGCTCGCGCGCCGCCTTCTCGCCCCTCTGGTACGAGGGACCGTGGAACAGCGAGGCCAGCGGGCCCTGCTTCATCCGCACGTGCCGTCCCACCATGACGTTCTCCAGCACGGTCATGCTGGGGAACAGCCGGATGTTCTGGAACGTGCGGGCCACGCCCGCGGTGGTGACCTTCGCGGGGTCGCCGGGCAGCACGTCGCCCTTGAGCAGCACGCTGCCCGTGGTCGGCGTGTAGAGACCGGTGAGGCAGTTGAAGAACGTCGTCTTGCCCGCCCCGTTGGGGCCGATGAGACCGACGACCTTGCCCTCGTCGAGCTTCAGCGACACGTTCTGCAGCGCCTTGAGGCCACCGAAGACCATCGAGACGTCGCGCGCTTCCAGGACTGGCGTGCTCACGCCTTGGCCCCCTTCGTGTCGTGCTCGTGCACCTCGTCGACCGGAACTCCGCCGACGTCCTCATCGGCGAGCTCGGCCCTGCGGTGCCGGTCGGGCACCAGCCCCTGCGGCCGGAACCGCATGATCAGCACCAGGGCGAGACCGAAGATCATCAGCCGGTAGTCGCTGAACTCGCGCAGCTTCTCGGGCAGCACGAACAGCAGCGACGCGCCGAGGACGGCGCCGGGGATGGACCCCATGCCGCCCAGGATGACCGCGGCGAGCAGCGTGACCGACTCCAGGAACTTGAAGCTCTCGTAGGAGACGGTGCCGTTCTTGTGCGCGAACACCGCGCCCGCCAGACCCGCGAGCGTGGCACCGACCAGGAAGGCGAGGATCTTCGCCTTGCCGGTCTTGATGCCCATCGCGCGGGCGGCGTCCTCGTCCTCGCGGATCGCGATCCACGCACGGCCGATGCGGCTGAACTTGAGGTTCGCGAAGATCGCCATCACGCCCGCGACGAGCAGCACGATCAGGACGTAGTACAGGACGCCCGCGGGCAGCTGCACCGAGCCGATCGACAGGGACTGGTTGAACTCCTTGCCGAACAGGTCCAGCGGCGGCACGCCGGGGATGGCGTTGGCGCCGTTGGTGAGCCCGCCGATGTTGTTCTGCGCGGACCTGGTGAAGATCTCACCGAACGCGAGCGTCACGATCGCGAGGTAGTCGCCGCGCACGCGCAGCGTCGGCGAACCGACGATGGCGCCGAAGATGCCCGCGATGATCGCGGCGATGACGGCGGCGACCGGGAACGGGAGGTCGAGACCGATCTTGGACGCGGCGGCGCCGGACAGGTTCGCCGCGACGACCGCGCCGATGCCCATGAACGCCACGTACCCGAGGTCGAGCAGACCGGCGAGGCCGACCACGATGTTGAGGCCGATCGCGGTGGCGGCGTAGATGCCGATGTTCGCGGCGACCGTCATCCAGTACTCGGACCCGGCCCCGGTGAACGGGAGCAGCAGCGCGCACGCCAACAGGACGACCACGCTGAAGATGCGGTGCTTCTCCGACAGCTCGGAGATCCAGCCGACCAGGCCGACCCCGTTGAGGGCGGTCAGCAGGCCCGCCGCGAAGCCGAGGAACGACAGGAACAGGCCACCCGCGTACGGGTTGGCCGGACCGCCCTGGCCACCGGCGGTCAGCGTCGCGGAGACGGCGACGAGCACGGCGGCGAACGTCACCAGCAGCACGAGGTAGGCCAGCGGCGTGGACAGCGTGAGCTTCCACTTGGTGGGCGGCTCGATGCCGAGGCCCGTGCCCGCGAGGATCACCGCGATGCCCGCCACGACGCCGACGACCCCGCCGAAGGCGGAGCTGCCGTCAGCGGCGGTGATGGCGCCGAGGCCACCGCCCTCGGCGACGATGAAGACCGAGTTGATCAACGCGACGGCGAGGCCACCCCAGCCGAGGGACCTGATGACCCGACCCTTGTTGGGGATCGGCGCGAAGGTCGCGATCAGCACCAGCACGCCGAGCAGCAGGATGTGCCACCGGAACCCGGTGACCCCGAACGGGGCGTCGAAGTACTGGAGGGTGGCCCGGTCCGGGTAGTTGCCCGAGTTGAGCGAGAACGTCACCCACGGCAGGAGCGCGGCCACGATCAGCAGCACGCCACCGACGACGGCCAACGGACGCGCGAAGGGCTTCACTGTATTGGCGATCTTGCTCACGCGCGCACCCTTTCCGGCTCACCGAACAGGCCCTGAGGCCGGAACACCAGCACCAGGATGAGCACGACGAAGATCCAGACGTAGTCGTACGAGGTCCCACCGGGCATGTACTGACCCGCGAGGGTCTTGACGAGACCGATGATGAACGCACCGACCACGGCGCCCCGGATGCTGCCGACGCCGCCCAGCACCGCCGCGGTGAAGGCGAAGATGCCCGTCTGGAAACCCATGTCGGTGTTGATGTTGGTGTAGTAGGTGCCGAAGAGCACGCCCGCCACACCCGCGAGCGCCGCGCCGAGGACGAACGTCAGCACGATCACGCGGTCGGGGTTGACACCCATGAGCTTCGCGGTGTCGGGGTCCTGCGCCGTCGCCCGCATCGCGCGGCCCATGCGGGACCGGTTGATGTAGGTCTGGAGCAGCAGCGACAGGATGATCGACACGAAGATCAGCAGGACACCGGTCCAGCTGATCTTGATGGGACCGAGCGAGAGCTGGCCCTGGACGAACGCACCGGGGAAGGGCAGGGCCGCGGTGGCGTTCGGGTAGAAGTTGCGCACGAACTCCTGGAGGAACACCGAGACACCCAGCGCGGTGATCAGCGGTGCGAGCCTGGGGGCGTTGCGCAGGGGCCGGTAGGCGAAGCGCTCCATCAGGAGGGCGACCACGACGCTGATCGCGACGCCTCCGAGGAGCACGAGCGGGAGCGACACGTACCAGACGTCCTTGACGGCTTCCGGCACGAGCCAGGTGTACGTCGCCAGGCCGCCGTAGGCGCCGACCATGAAGACTTCACCGTGCGCGAAGTTGATCAGCTGGATGATGCCGTACACCATGGTGTACCCGAGCGCGATCAGGGCGATCAACGCGCCCTGCACCACCCCGTTGGCCAGCTGTTGAAGCAGGGTTGACACGACTACCTCTACCTCCGTAGACAGCGGGGGCGGACAGAACTGTCCGCCCCCACCGCATCTGACGTCAAACGATCAGTAGTCGTGCACTCAGCCGGTGAACTCGCCGGTCTCGGCGGAGTTCCACTTGCCACCGGTGACCTGGTAGACCGTCAGCACCTTGTTGGTGCTGTCGCCGAACTCGTCGAACTTGATGCTGCCGGTCGCGCCGCTGCCGCTGTAGGCGCCGACGGCCTTCAGCAGGTCCTCGCGCTTGCTCTCGGCCCAGTCACCACCGTTGAGGGCGGTGGCGAGGCCACCGATGATGGAGTTGGCGGCGTCGTAGGAGAAGGCACCGTAGGCGCCGTAGGCGTCCTTGTAGCCCTTCTTGGCGTACGCGTCGACGAACGCCTTCGCGCTGTCCAGCTTGTCGGTCGGGGCGCCGACCGAGGTGGCGAGGTCACCGTCGCCGCCGCCGAGGCTGATGTACTTGTCGTCGTAGATGCCGTCGCCACCCATGAGCGGGATGTTGAGGCCGGAGCTCTTCATCTGCTTGCTCAGCGGGGCGGCCTGCGGGTACTCGCCGCCGTAGTACAGGGCGTCCGGCGTGGAGCCCGCGATCTTCGCGATGACGCCCGCGAAGTCCGTGTCCTTCTCGCCGACCTTCTCCTGGGCGACGATCTGCGCGCCCTTGGCGGTGGCCTGCTTGGCGAACTCGGCCGCGAGGCCCTCACCGTAGGTCTTGCCGTCGGTGATGATCGCGATCTTCTTCTTGCCCGCCTTGCCGACCAGGTAGTTGGCCGCGAACGGTCCCTGGAGCTCGTCGGTCGCGCACACGCGGAAGTACGTGTCGAACGCGCGCTTCGGAGCGGTGGCGAACGCCTCGCCGCGGGTCAGCGTCGGGTTCGTGTTCGCGGGCGAGACCTGGACGATCTTCTTCTGGGAGAGGATCGGCTGCACGGTCTGGGCGACGGACGAGTTCAGCGTGCCGACGACGCCGACCACGTTCGGGTCCGACGACAGCTTGGTCGCGGCCTGGGCGCCCTTGGCCGGGTTCGCCTCGTCGTCCTGCGTGTCGACGGCCAGCTTGTAGCCCTTGACCGTGCACTTCTCGTTGGCCTCGTCCACGGCGAGCTGGGCCGAGTTCTTGATGCCCAGGCCGAGGGCCGAAAGACCACCCGACTGGGGGGCGATCACGCCGACGATGAGGGTGCCCTTGCTCGTGTCGCACGCACCACCGGAAGCACCGGACTCGGTCTTGTTCGTGCCGCATGCGCCCGCGACGAGCAGAACACCGACGACGATTGCTGCGGACTTCACTGAGTGCTTACGCACGTGATGTCCCTCCTCAATCCAAGCTCTTGGCGGCAGCGAGGTCACCGCGTACCGCGCTTAAATCCCTCTCACTGAGGGTTGGCCGGAACCTAGGCGATGAAGTGGGTCACCGTCACCACAGGCAAGGTGCTCGTGACCATAACGCAACGCGGTGTTATGTTTGACTTGATAATTTATACACCCCGTAACACCAGCGCGCTTCTGCCGCTTGCCGCTGTCGTCGCTGGTCAGGACGCCGCCAGCAGACCACCCGAACGATTTTCGGATCGAGTGCCTGCTGTGATAGTGCAGTCACAATACGTGCGGATCTTAAGCCACTTGTATCCATCGAGCGGGTGATGTCGGCATAACATTGCCTCATGACACCGCGGAGGCGGCTAGCCACGGCGTTCGTGGCCTTCGCCGTCCTGGCCGCAGTGGTCGCGGCCCTTCGCCACGCCCAGAGCGGCTCGACCGGGCCGCCCGCGCCCCCGCCGGTCTCGCTCGCGGACTTCACCGCGCCCCACCTCCTCGTGCCGAACCCCGGCGAGCCGCCCGCCGCGCCCGCGGAGGTCGAGGCCTTCGGCGGCCACGGCTGGATCAGGGTCGCCTGGGGCTCGGCGCTGCCGGGTGGGCAGGACCCCGCCCACGCCGCCGGGTACGAGGTCAGCTGGCACCGCGACGGCGAACCGGCCAGGACGCGGCGGGTCGCGAGCAGCGAGGTGCAGCTGGACGGGCTGGCCGAGGGCGTCGACCACCGGATCGCCGTGCGCACCGTGGACGCGGTCGGCCGCCGGTCGCCCGCCGTCGAGACCACCGGCCGCGTGGGCGACGACGGCGACTGGCGCGACGGGCTGACCGGGCTCCTGGACGACTTCGACGACCCCGCCACCACCGACGCGCGCCGCTCGGGCTCGCTGTGGCACGTCGACGGCTACCGCGGCTGCGTGAACACCGACAACGCGGGCGGGCACCTGCTGGTGGAGATGAACTGCGGCGCGGACTCCGCCGTCCTGCGCGCCCGCCGCCCGCTGGTGCTGTCCGAAGTGGACGACGACGTCCTCGGCCGGGTCGGCGTGGTCACCGACGCGGCGGGCGCCCGCGGAGGGCTCACGGTGGACCTGGTGCCCGGCGGCCCGGACCAGGTGGGCTCGGAGGAGGTGTCCGACCCGGCGCTGCCACCGGGAGCGGTCCGGGTCGCGCTCGACGACGACGGCGCCCGCGTGCTGGCGGCCCCGGACGTCCCGACCGTGCCGGACCGGGGTTCGGAGGCCGCGACCCGGCGCGGAACCGGTGTGCTGCACCGGTTCGACGTGCTGCTGACGAAGTCCGGGGTGCGGGTGCTCCAGGACGGCAGGCAGATCGGCTCGTCCGGCGCGGTGCCCGCGTGGCGGGAGGCGACCGTCCTGCTGGGACTGCGCGGCGCCAGGGGGCGGCGGAGCACCGTGCGCCTGGACGCCGCCGGGTTCAGCGGCGCGCAGACCCCGGTGAGGGGCGTGGTGGAGACGCCGACCGTGCCCGCGACCCAGCAGGTGCTCGACCTGGACGACCAGGCGCCCGGCGTCGGGATCTCCCGCGCCCCGCTGCGCGGCGCGACCGCCGCCCGGCTGCGGGCCACCGTGACGTTCGCAGGCCCCGTCGACCCGGCCGCGGTGGTGGTGCAGCTCGGCGACGCCCGGCTGCCCGCCGTGCAGGCGGCCCCCGCCCCGGTCGTGGCGGGCGTGGTGCGCCAGGGGACGGCGATCACCGTCGTGGCGGAGCTGCCGCCCGAACTGCTGGCCGAGACCGGCCCCGACTCGCTGTCGCCGTTCGTGCTGCGCGTGGCGGGCGGCAGGGCGGCGATGGGCACGGTCCGGTCGAGCTACCTGGAGGTCGACACCACGACCACCGAGGCGCCGCCCGCGACCACCGGCCGCCCCCGGTCGACACCGGCGGACGAGCTGCCCGCGGGCTCGCTGGTCGTGCGCGACCAGAACAACCAGGTCCTGCCGCCGGACCAGCCGCTCGGCCAGCGCAGGGTGGTGCTGTCCATCACGCTGGACCCGCTCGGCGCGGAGGCCGTCAGCGGGTCCGTCGCGGGCGTGGCCGGGTTCCGGCTGCGCATCGACGGGCAGCTCGCCGCGACCGTGAACACCGCGCGGGACGGCCCTGGGCTCGGGGGCACGTACACCGTCGGCCTGGAACTGGGGCGGCTGCCCGCCGGACGGCACCGGGTGGAGCTGGAGGTGGTGCCGGTCGACCCGGCGGAACGGGAGCGGTCCACCCTCGTCACGCTGGAGGGCTGAGGGTCAGCCGAAGTTCTCGATGACCGCTTCCGCGACCGCCTTCATGGTCGTGCGGCGGTCCATCGCGGTCCGCTGCACCCAGCGGAAGGCCTCGGGCTCGGACAGGTTCTGCTTGCTCATCAGCAGGCCCTTGGCGCGCTCGACGACCTTGCGGGTCTCCAGGCGGTCGGTCAGGCCCGCGACCTCGTTCTCCAGCGCCTGGAGCTCGGCGAAGCGGCTCATGGCCAGCTCGATGGCGGGCACCAGGTCGCGCTTGGCGAACGGCTTGACCAGGTACGCCATGGCGCCGGCGTCGCGCGCGCGCTCGACCAGTTCGCGCTGGCTGAAGGCGGTCAGTATCACCACGGCGGAGATGCGGCCCCCCGCGATGGCGGAGGCCGCCTCGATGCCGTCGACCTTCGGCATCTTGACGTCGAGGATGACCAGGTCCGGGCGCAGTTCGGTGGCGAGCTTGATGGCCTCGTCACCGTCGGCGGCCTCGCCGGCCACCTCGTAGCCCTCTTCCCGCAGCATCTCGACGAGATCGAGGCGGATCAGCGCTTCGTCCTCCGCGACGAGCACGCGGCGCGGCGCGGGGTGGGCCTCGGCCGGTTGGGTCACCGGGGTCCTCCTGACGGTCTTGCCCGACCGGACGCGGTCGCGGCTGGTCGAGGGCAGTCTACCGACGCCGGTGGCCCCCACCATCGCAAAGCGCCGTGATCGCGGACACGAGCGGCCCCCGGCGGCGCCGCCCCGGCACGGCGGGACGGTCGGCCGGGCCGACCGCACCGTTCGGTCCACAACGGACTCGCGGCGCGAACCGCAGGGGGCGCAAGGCACACGCCCCCCGCGGCGCGACTACGTGATCGCCGACCAGCCCGTGACGCCGTCCGGCCACTCGAACGCCGCCAGGGCCTCCTCGTTCGCCGGATCGGGGGCGTCGACCTCGCGCAGGAACAGCGCGTCGCCGCCGACCGCCAGCCCGAGGCCGCCCGCCGAGCTGGGCACCTCGACCGCGCCGGGCAGGCCGAACACGCCGTCGGACAGCCGGTCGGCGACCCACGGCAGGCCGAGGCCGCCCGGCCACTCCAGCCACCACTGCTCGCCCTGCGACCACGAGCGCAGCCAGGGTGCCCTGGCGAACAGGGCCACGCGGCGCAGCAGGGCGCTGCCGATGCCCGAGGGACCGGGCGTGCGGCCGTGCTCGGCCAGGTGCGCCCGCTCCGGCCCGGTCAGGTCGCCCTCGGCGAACGTGGAGGTGAGACCGCGGTCGGCCAGCAGCCTGCGCACGTAGGCCATCGCGGTGTCCCAGGCGGTCGTGTCGACGCCCGCGAGGACGATCCGGGCGTCCGGGTCGTCCAGCACGTGCAGCTCGACCGCGCGGGGGTGCCTGCGGACGCGGACGCCCGCCAGGCCCGCCACCCACGTCTCCTCCAGCCGGGGCAGGAGTTCGTAGAGCAGCGGACCGAGCGCGTGGTCCGCCAGGTGCACGCGCGGCACGGCGAAGGGCTCCACCGCGCGGAACGCGTGCGCCGGGCGCAGCATGCTCGCCGGAGGGCGGAGCTGCAAGTGGGCCGCCGCGTCGGAGGCGACGCGCAGCAGCGCGGACTCCAGTTCCCGCTGCGCCCGCGACAGCGCGCCGGGCAGCAGTTCCAGGCTCAGCCGCTCCGGCAGCGCGCCCCGGCCGCGCAGGGCGTCCACGACGAGGTCGCGGTCGTCCGCGGTGAACGCCGAGAGCGCGGCCTTGACCGCGGGCACCGCCTGGGTGAGGTTCTCGCCGGTGTACACCCGGCGGAGGTCGACCAGCTGGTCGGTGAGGGACGTGCGTGACACGGTGGGCTCCCGCTCGCACCGCCCGGCTCGGCGAAGTAGGACGCGCGCACTCGTGCGTCGGTCTGGTGGTCAGGTGTTGCTCGATGAGCAGGGGTACCTCTACCCCGCGGCGGATCTGCCACCCGGTTGCCGGGGAGTGGCTCCAGCCTCACGTCTGCTCACGCACGCCGGTGACCACCATACCTCCGGCCGCACCCGTTCCTCCGCGAATTCGGCGAACGGGTGCGGCCGGACCGGTTCGGCGGACGGGCGGGAGGTGGCGGAGGAGCGCCTGCGCGCCGCCGGCGCGGTGCGCGGTGCGCGGTCGAGGGTTGGGACGCCCCGGAGCAGCCAGGGCTCGACCCCCGTCCGGCTGCGGTCCGGACGGGCGCTGATCGGCCGAGGCCTCGACGTGGAGGTGTCGAGGCACCCGCTCGGACGGGCCCGAGCACCGGGGCCGCCGCACGCGCGTTGCCCCGCTGAGCGGCGCTGCTTACCGTCGGGTCCATGGTCACCGGAGCCCGCCGCCTGCTCGAAGTGCTCGCCTCGCACGGCGTGGAGGTGGTGTTCGGCCTGCCGGGGGTGCACAACCTGGCCGTCTGGGAGGCGCTGCGCGACTCCGGCATCCGGATGATCGGTGTCCGGCACGAGCAGACGGCCGCGTACGCGGCGGACGGCTACGCGCGGGCCACCGGACGCCTCGGGGTGGCGGTCGTGACGACCGGGCCCGGCGCGGCGAACACGCTGGGCGCCGTCGGGGAGGCGATGGCGTCCGGGTCGCCGGTGCTGGTCGTCGCCACGGACATCCCGTCCACGCTGCGGGTTCCGGGCGTGCACCGCGGCGTGCTGCACGAGACCCGCGACCAGGCCGGGATGTTCCGGCCGGTGGTCAAGGACGCGTGGACCGTGCCGGACGCCGGTTCGCTCGCCGCCTCCGCCCACCGGGCCGTGCGGACGGCGCTGTCCGGCGCGCAGGGGCCGGTGTACCTGGGGATCCCCGCGGACCTCCTCGTCGCCCCGGCCGCTCCCGCCGCCGCCGAGCCCGCCGCGGAGTCCCCCGTGCCGGACCTGTCCGAGGCGCTGGAGCTGATCGCCGGTGCCCGGCGGCCGGTGATCTGGGCCGGTGGCGGCGCGGCCCGCTCCGGCGCCGACGTCGGGGAGCTGGCCTCGCGGATCGGGGCGCCGGTGCTGACCACGTTCGGGGCGCGCGGCCTGCTGCCGCTCGACCACCCGTGCGCGGTGCACGGGCCCGTCCACGTGCCCGAGGTCGGCGCGCTGTGGGACGCCGCGGACCTGGTGGTCGCCGTGGGAACGGACTTCGACGGGATGTCGACGCAGAACTGGGCGCTGCCGCCGCCCCCTCGGCTGCTGGCCGTCAACGTGGACGCCGACGAGGCCTCGAAGAACTACCCGGCGGACGCGGTGCTGGTCGGTGACGCCCGGCGGGTGGTGTCGGCGCTGGTCTCGGCGCTGCCGCCCGCTCCGCCGCCGGTGGACCTGGTGAGCGGGGTCAACGCGGCGGTGCGGCGGACCGTGGCGGACGAGTCGCCGGAGGCCGCGTACCTGTTGGCGGCGCTGGAGGGCGTGTCGGCGACGCTGGTGGCGGACATGTGCGTGGCCGGGTACTGGGTGGGCGGGTTCCACCGGGTGCCGAGGCCCCGCGGGCTGGCCTACCCGGTGGGGTGGGGGACGCTGGGGTTCGGGTTCCCGGCCGCGGTGGGCGCCTCGGTCGTCGGGCGGGCCGTGGCGGTCTGCGGGGACGGCGGGTTCCTGTTCGCCTGCGGGGACCTCGCCACGGTGGCGCAGGAGGGGCTGCCGGTGACCGCGGTGGTCGTGGACGACGGCGGGTACGGGATGTTGCGCTACGACCAGGAGGTCGCCGGGCACCCGGCCACCGGGGTGGACCTGCGCACGCCGGACTTCGTGGCGCTCGCGGAGAGCTTCGGGGTGCCCGCGGTGGCCGTGGACGGGTTCGGGTCGGTCTTCGGGGCCCGGTTGGCCGAGTTCGTCGCGGCGGAGGGGCCCAACGTGCTGGTGGTCCGCTCGCGGCTCACACCGCCGCCGACCACCTCGCCGCGGTGGTACCGGCGGGGCTAGGGTGTCGAACATGGGTTCGAACGTGCCGGAACGCCGCTGGCCGCGGACGTACGCGACGGACGAGTTGCGGTTGCAGTGGGAGTTCCTGGACTTCCTGCGGCTGACGGCCGTCGCGAAGGTCGCCGGGTTGAGCAGGGACCTGGGGGCCGCCGCCCCGCTGCCCACGTCGCCCGTGGTGACCGCCATGGGGGTGCTGAAGCACCTGACGGCGGTGGAGCGGTACTGGATGTCCATCGTGGGCGGTGGGGTCGACCTGCCCTCGCTGTGGGGCGTCGACGCCGACGCCTCGTGGGCGTTCGGGGCCGGGGAGACCCCCGAGACGGTGACCGCGGAGTACCAGGCCGAGTGGGAGCTGTCCGGGCGGGCGCTGGCCGGGCTCGGGCCGGACGAGCCGACCCGGTTGCCGGACGACAAGACCGTGCGGTGGGTGATGGTGCACGTGATCCAGGAGACGGCTCGGCACGTCGGGCACCTGGACTTCCTGCGGGAGCTGGCCGACGGGGTCAAGGGGGAGTAGCCGGGGTCGCCTCGACGGCGGTCCTCGGGCGCGCCCGCTCGAAAACCCGCGGTTTCGCCCCGCGGGGGCTTGGCAGCGCCGCGGCGCGCACTGCACGCTGGGGCTCATGCCACCTGGACGCGCCTACGCCCCCACCGGACCGCTCGTGGACGACGGGGTGACCGGGGTCCGGTCGGCGCGGCGGGCGGTTCCGGGTGGACACCGTCGAGAGGGGGGTCGGCCGTGACTCCCGACTCCGCCGAGGTCGTCGTGGTCGGCGGTGGGGTGATGGGCGTCAGCATCGCCTTCCACCTCGCCGAGGCCGGTGTGCGCGACGTCGTGCTGGTGGAGCGCGACGAACTCGGGTCGGGGTCCACCAGCAAGGCCGCGGGCGGGGTGCGGGCGCAGTTCTCCGACGAGGTCAACATCAGGCTGGGGGCGCGCAGCCTGGAGGCGTTCGCGCGGTTCGGCGACCGGCCGGGGCAGGAGATCGACCTGCACCGGACCGGGTACCTGTTCCTGCTGTCGGACCCGGACGCGGTGGCGGCGTTCGAGCGGAACGTGGTGCTCCAGAACGGCCTGGGCGTGCCGAGCCGGATGCTGGAGGTGGCCGAGGCGAAGGCGATGTCGCCGCTGATCTCCACCGACGGGCTGCTGGCCGCCACCTACTCCCCCGACGACGGGCACTGCACGCCGGAGTCGGTCGTGCTCGGGTACGCGACGGCCGCGCGGCGGCTCGGGGCGGTGCTGCGCACGCGCACGGAGGTGCTGGACATCGAGTCGGACGCAGGCGGGATCACCGCCGTCGTCACGAACCGCGGGACCATCCGGACGTCGACCGTGGTGTGCGCCGCGGGCGCGTGGTCGCGGCGGATCGGCGGGCTCGTGGGCGTCGACCTGCCGGTCACGCCGCTGCGGCGGCAGGTCGTGTGCACCGAGCCGATCCCCGACCTGGCCCCGGTCGTGCCGTTCACCATCGACTTCGCGTCGTCGTTCTACTTCCACCGCGAGGGCCGCGGGCTGCTGATGGGCATGTCGGACCCCGAGCAGGAGCCCGGTTTCCACCTGGACCGGTCCGACGAGTGGTTGCCCCGGCTGGGCGAGGCGATCGGGGTGCGCGCGCCGGGCCTGCTGGACGTCGGGGTCGCGAGCGGCTGGGCCGGGCTCTACGAGGTGACGCCGGACCACAACGCGCTGATCGGGGAGGCACCGGGCCGGTTCCTCTACGCCACGGGGTTCTCCGGGCACGGGTTCCTCCAGGGTCCCGCGGTGGGCGAGGTGGTGCGCGACCTGTACCTCGGGCGCGAGCCGGAGATCGACGTGTCTACCTTGGACGCGAACCGGTTCGCCGCGAACGCCCACCGGCCCGAGCTCAACACCGTCTGAGGGACCCGATGACCGACGTGCTGCACCTCATGGACGAGTGGGGACCCGAGAAGGTCGTCGTGGTGTCCGACCGCCGTTCCGGGATGAAGGGCGTGCTGGTCATCGACAACACGGCGCGCGGCACGGGCAAGGGCGGCACCCGGATGGGGCCGGACGTGACGACCGGCGAGGTGGCCCGGCTGGCGCGGGTGATGACGTGGAAGTGGGCGGCGGTCGACCTGTTCTTCGGCGGCGCCAAGGCCGGCATCGTGTTCGACCCCGCGTCACCGGGCAAGGAGAGGGCGCTGCGGGCGTTCGCCCGCGCGCTGTCCAACGAGGTCCCCGGCGAGTACGTGCTGGGCCTGGACGTCGGTCTCGACGAGCGGGACGCGGCGATCGTGCAGGACGAGCTGGGCGACCGGGGCGCGATGATGGGCGCACCCGCCGCGCTGGGCGGCCTGCCGTACGACGAGCTGGGCGTGACCGGTTTCGGGGTCGCCGAGGTGGCCGACGAGCTGTCGGAGTCGGTGGGCGGCAAGCGGATCGCCATCCAGGGGTTCGGGGCCGTCGGCGCCGCGGCGGCGAAGCGGTTCGCCGAGCTGGGTGCCTCGGTGGTGGCGGTGTCGTCGGTGCACGGCGCCCTGCACGACCCCGACGGCCTGGACGTGCCGCGCCTGCTGGCGCTGCGGGAGAGCCACGGGGACGCGGCGGTCGCCGAGTACGGGCGGGTGCTGCCGCTGGGCAAGGAGCTGCTGGCACCGTGCGACGTGCTGGTGCCCGCCGCGACGCAGGACGTGATCGACAAGGACTGGGCGGGCCGGATCAACGCCGCGATGGTGGTGGAGGGCGCGAACCTGCCGACCACCGCCGCCGCGCAGGAGGTGCTGGCGGCGCGCGGGATCACCGTCGTGCCGGACTTCATCGCCAACGCGGGCGGGATCATCGCCGCCGCGTTCGGGGTGGACGCGCGCTGCTCGCCGTCCCCGGTGGCGCCGTCGACCGTGATGACCGCCGTGTCGTCGAAGCTGCGGGCGAACGCCGCGCTCGTGGTGCGCGAGTCGGCCCGGCTCGGGGTGACCACGCACGACGCCGCCCGCGCGCTGGCGCAGGACCGGGTGCTGGCCGCGATGCGGCTCAAGGGGCAGGTGCCGTGAGCGCGCTCGGCGGGCTGGTCGTCGCGGACTTCGGCCGGGTGCTGGCCGCGCCCTACGCCACGATGCTGCTCGCCGACCTCGGCGCCGAGGTGGTCAAGGTCGAGCACCCGCGCGGCGACGAGACCCGCGCCTGGGGCCCGCCGCACGCTGACGGCGTGGCCACGTACTTCCTGTCGGTGAACCGGAACAAGACGTCGACGGTGCTGGACCTCTCCACCGCGGAAGGGCGGTCGGCGGCGCGGGAGCTGGTGCTCGGCGCGGACGTCGTGGTGGAGAACTTCCGGCCGGGCACGATGGCCGGTTTCGGACTGTCCTACGAGGACCTGCGGACCGTCCACCCCGGACTCGTGTACTGCTCGGTCACCGGCTTCGGCTCGGGCGGGGGCCGCCACCTGCCCGGCTACGACCTGCTCGTGCAGGCCGTCGGCGGGCTGATGAGCGTGACCGGCTCCCGGCCGGGCGAGCCGGTGAAGACCGGGGTGGCGCTGGTGGACGTGCTGACCGGGATGCACGCGGCGGTGGGGATCCTGGCCGCGCTGCGGCACCGCGACGCCACCGGCGAGGGCCAGCTGGTCGAGGTGGACCTGCTGTCCGTGCTGCTGTCGTCGATGGTCAACCAGAGCACCGGGTACACGGCGGCGGGCGTCGTGCCGGGGATCATGGGCAACCGGCACCCGTCGATCGCGCCGTACGAGCTGGTGGAGACCGCGGACCGGCCGGTGGTGCTGGCCGTGGGCAACGACCGGCAGTTCGCCGGGCTCTGCTCGGCGCTGGACGTGCCGGACCTGGCGACCGACCCGCGGTTCGCCGCGAACGCCGACCGGGTGGCGCACGTGGACGAGCTGATGGCCCTGCTGGGGCCGCGGCTCCGCACGGGCACGGCCCGGCACTGGTTCGACGCGCTCACCCCGCTGGGCGTCCCCTGCGGCCCCGTGAACGACCTCGCGGGGGCGTTCGAGCTGGCCGGCGACCTCGGGCTGGAGCCGGTGGTGTCCCTGGACGGGCTCGACCTGGTGGCGAACCCGATCAGGATGTCCCGCACGCCCGCGACCTACCGCCTCCCGCCGCCCCCGCTGGGGTAGTGCCCCCTGCCGAGCGGGGGTGCGCGGGCAGCGGCTCTAGACGTCGTCCTCGTCCTCCTCGTCGTCGTCCAGCGGCGCGTACACCGCGGCCGCCGCCTCGGGCACCACCTCGGCGGTCAGCGCGTCCTCCAGGCAGCCCGCCGCCCGCGGCGCGCGCGGCAGCGACGCGCCCCGCCCGTCGCCCGCCATCCCCTGGGCGATGGCCGACGTCGCCCTGCCCACGATGGCCGCGACGTCGCTGCGGTTCACCAGCCCGTGCTTGAGCGTCACGTCGAGCACGCCGCGGGCGTCCTCCAGCTCCGCCTGCTGCTGCTTGAGCACCAGTTGGAGGAGGTCGGCCGCCTTGCCGGGGTCCTGCGCGAGCGTGATGGCGATCAGGCTCTCGGGGTTCTGCCCGACGCCGCTGAACATGGCCATGCGCTGCCGGTCCAGTTCGAGCTGGTGCGAGTGCCGCATCGCCTCGATCTGCATCTCGTGCTCGTTCTTCATCTCGGCGAGCCGTTCCTCGGCCGTCTGCTCGATCGCCGAGTGCCGCAGCGCGTCCTTCTTCACCTCGTGCGACCGCACGCCCTCCGTGCGCCGCCGGATGTAGTTGATGGTGCTCGCGTCGAGGGTGAGGGCGGTGGTGCAGCTGAGCACGCTGACGCCCTGCCGCAGCCCCTGCCGGGCGCGACCGCCGGTGAACGCGTGCGTCATGGCCCGCTCGGCCGCCGTCCCGTCCTCGATCGGGTAGGTGACGCTGATGTCCCGCAGCACCCGCTCGACGTGCGGTCGCAGCACCGGCCCCGCGTCGACCAGGTTGGTCTTCGCCGCCTCGACGGGGTCGGTGATCCGCCAGGTCACCGTCACCTTCGCGGCGAAGCAGGACGCCTGGTCCAGGCTGGGCAGCGTGAGCTGGAGGTCGAGGCAGAACACCGAGGTGTTGACCAGGAACAGCGCCTTGTAGCCCGCGCCCCCGCCGAGCGGCAGCTGCTCGGTCAGGTGGTGGTACTGGCCGTAGCGGTCGAGGAAGACGGTCGCGCGGTCGTGGCTGGGGACCGGGCGGTTCTTGAACATCAGCTCGCCGACCTTGATCTCCACGCGGGTGAGCAGCGGCGGGTCGGGCTGGACGGGGTTCCTGGCGATCATGCGGGGACCTCCTCGCGGTCGAGTGCGGCGAGCAGCGCGCTCGCGGCTTCGGTCGGGCCGCGCCGGGCGCGCGCCCATTCGGTCAGGTACAGCCGCAGGGTGGCCGGGCCGCCGGTGGCCCTGGCGACGTCGGCGAGCAGCGCGCCGAGCGGTTCGCGCTGGGCGGGGTCGCGCTCGGCGGTCTTGACCCACTGGTGGACGACCCGGTAGGCCTCGCCCATGAAGTAGGGCGCTTCCAGCACCCGCGCGACGAGCGACACCACGGCCTCCCGCCTGGTGGTCCGGCGCGTTCCCACGACCACCCCCCGCGCGGGGTGACGCGTCCGGCGGTCCAGGTCGGCGACCCACAGCAGTCCGGGCCACGGGTCGGTGCTGCCGTCCTCGGACACCTGGAGGTAGACGACCAGTTGCAGCACGCAGTTCAGCGCGGTGTTGCGCAGGTCGGCCTTCTTCGACCTGCTCCACGACAGCAGGGCGCCGAGCACCGGGTCGAGCCGGTCGGGTTCCAGCGACAGGTTCGTGACCGAGTCGGCGACCGCGATGATCATGCGCGGTTCGTCGGTGTCGGCCGCCCTCCGCAGCCGCTTGAGGACCTGCGCGGTCGTCATGATCGGCAGGACGCCCATCGCGGCGACGGCCGCGACCCGCCTCCCGGTCGCCGCGCTCCCCTTGAGCCACTGGTCGATCATGCGGTTGATCAGCGGCTGGAGTTCGGGTTGCAGCGCGGGGAGCCGCAGCGCGCCGATCACGGCCTGGCGCTCCCAGTAGTCGTTCTCCTCGGCCCACGGTTCGATCACGTGCCTGCGGGCGTGGTCGAACTCCGACAGGCTCAGCAGCCCGACCGCGACCCCCGCGCGGATGCGGACGTGCCGGTCCGGCGAGCTGCCGAGGTCGCGCAGCCAGTCGCGCACGACGCCGTGGGCCTCGGTGTACTCGCGCCAGACGTGTTCGAGCACCTTGCGCGGGCGGTGCGGGTCGAGGTAGCGGGCGACCTCCGCGGCCAGCGTCCCGAGGTCGCTGTCGTCGACGGCCAGGGTGATCTCGGCCTCCATCCGCTCGACGAGGTTGGCCGTGCGCACCGCGAACACCGAGCGGGTGCGGTCGCGCAGGTCGGGGACCTCGGCCTCCTGGATCGCCCTGGCGAGCATCGTCCCCGCCTCGGCGACGGTGGCGAGCGGCATCCCGTCCAGCACGGCGAGCGCGACGGCGAAGGCGCGGTACTCGTTGTCCGGCAGGGAGTCGAACCACTCGCGGAACGCCGACTCGGCGCCGCGGGCGTAGCGGAGGCGGACGTCGTCGACGCCCGCCTCCCCCAGCACGACCGCGCAGAGGCCGCGGCCGAAGTCCGCCAGGTCGCCCGCGCGCAGCGTGCGGCCGACGACCTCCTCGACCAGCTCGGTGAACTCGGGGAAGTCGACCAGGTCCTGCCGGGGTCGGCCCGCGGCCACGAGCCCGGCCTGGAAGTGGCTCAGCACCAGCGTCCGGTCGTCCGACCGCTGCGCGCCGTCCACGACGTAGGCGGTCAGCTCCCGTTCCCGCAGCGGAGCGTCCGCGCCGAGGAGGACGAGCATCCGCGCCCCGGCCTCGGTGAGCCTGCGCCGCCACTGGTCGAGCGAGAACTCCCGCAGCGACGCCGCCTGGTCGAACTCCAGCGTCTCCAGCAGGTAGCCGCGGTCGGCCTCCAGGTCCACCGGGGCGGCGGGCGAGCGCAGGTCGGTGTCCGGGCTGAGCTTGTCCACGCCCTGCGCGCACTCCAGGCCCAGGAGGTTCAGCGCGGTGGCCGTGCGACCCCAGCCCGACGGCGCGCGGAGCAGGACCAGCCGCTGGTCGCGCAGCCGGTCGCGCAGCTCGCGGTAGTTCGCGGGTTCGACGAACGTCACCGCCGCCGCCCGCAGCGCCTCCGCGGGGATCGGCCCGGTGGGCACCGATCCGTGGTGGAACCCGGTCGTGCGGGGGAGGCCGGCGTCGACGAGGCCGATCGTGTTGGCCACGAAGACGTTGCCGACACCGCCCCGGACGCCCAGCAGCGAGGCGATGGCGTTCTCCATCGCGCGGGCGTCCTGGTGGAGCTTGCGCGCGTTGGTCGCGTCCGAGGCGGTGTCCTTCGCGCTCGGCCCCTCCGGCTCGGGCGCGGCGGCGTCCGGCTTCGCCTTCTCCCCGTCCTCGGGCGCCTGCTTCGCCGAGTCGTCGGAGCCGGTGCCGGCGCCCGCCTCCGGCTGCTCCGCGGCCTCCTCGTCGCTCACGACGCGGGCCCGAGGCCGACGCGGGCGTCGACGGTGCCGATCGTGTCGGCGGTGAAGACGTTGCCCCTGGCCTTGATGGAGATCGACTTGGCGGGGGGCGCCTCCACCCGCACCGGCTCCGCGGCGGGCGCGCCCGTCGCGACGGGCGGGGTCGCGTAGCCGGGGACGCGGATCCACATCCGGCGGCCGTCGTCGAGCAGGTCGCGGTAGGTCTCCGGCTGGAGCGCGGCGTAGCCGGGCCGCACCACCGTCTGGTGGACGGCGTCCGACAGGACCACGATCGACTGCGCCCGCGGCGCGGCGCGCAGGACCGCCTTGACCCCGGCCCCGTTGACGATGCGGAACGCGGTCGTCAGCGCGTCGCCGACCCAGCCGTGCGGGTCGCGCGCGACCAGTCCGAAGTGGACCCCCAGGCGCAGCCTCATCCACTCCGGCGGGTCGACGGTGGCGTTGTGCCGCCAGAGCGCCTGCACGAGGTCGCCGACCAGCGGGTCCAGCACCGGCAGCACGTCCGAGTCGAACACCGCCAGCACGCCGTCGCCCAGGTCGTCGACCCGGTGCGGCGGCATCGTCCTCAGCGCACCCCCCAGCACCCCGTACAGGGCCGCGCGCAGCGCCGCCTTCCGCGGATCGGTGCGCTCGCTGGACTTCTCTATGTCCACGACCAGGATCGCCCGGTTTCTCGTCCCGAGGTCCACGACGTTCTCCCTCCACTGGTTCTCATGGCAGTCGTCCCCGCCCGCAGACCGAGTCCAGGACGGCCGTGATGCCGTGGGACACGACGGAGTCGCGCACCATCCGGTACCCGGCGCCGTACACGGGGTCGGGGTTGTCCAGCGCCGATCGGCGCAGCGCGGCGGCGAACCCGGTCGGCCTCCGCTTGAGCCAGGCGCCGGAGAACAGCTCGCACACGCCCTCCTCCACCTGCGGCGACAGGTCGGGCGCGCCGCGCTGGGCGAGCCACGCGTGCCCGATCTCGTGCACGACCACGGCCCCGAAGTGGGTCTCGGTGAGCCCGCGCGCGATCTCGATGCCGAGCACGTCCGTCACCGAGGTCTCCACCCACGTGCGCTGGAGGGTCCGCCCCAGGCAGAGCGCGCCGCTGTCGTCGACGAGCCCGTCGGGGTCGACCAGGGTGACCCGCACCCGCTGGGCGAGTGCGATGCCGAGCGCCGCCATCTCCCCGCGCAGCAGCGGGATGTGCTTCCTGGCCTCGTCCAGGGTGTCGACCGCCTGGCGGGCGCAGGTCGGGCAGCGCGCGGTCGTGGCGGTGAACCGCGACCACCCGCGCCGCCCGTCGGGCCCCGGTCGTCCGCAGAGCGCGCAGGTGCCGTCCGCCGGGTGCCGGACGCAGGTCTTCTCGCCGTGCAGCGACACGACGTAGCGGTCGGTGGGCGGTGTCCCGCACACCACGCAGGTGCTGTCGGCCATGTCAGGTCACCCGAACCCATCGCCTCGTCCGCGCGTCCCGCCTCCACCCGGACGTGCTCATCCGGGCGGTGGCCGTCCGCGCGGCGGGTACGGCCGACCCGGCCAGCACCGCGTCGAAGTAGCGGCCCCAGGTCTGCGCCGTCGTGCGTCCACCCGGATCGGGGCGCAGCGCGGCGCGCAGCAGCGCGGGCCCCTCCCCCGGCAGCACCCCGTCGAGCCTGCTCGGGTCGCGCGCGACCGACGCGAACCCGCCGGGGCTCAGGCAGCGGAGCACGAACAGGCCGAACTTGTAGAGGTCGCTCGCCTGGCTGAGCACGGGCTCCGGCGGGTCCCAGTCGGGGGCGTTGAGCTGGCGCACCACGGCCGCGGCCCCCTTGATCCGGATGCCGTCGCAGTCGACCAGCATCACGCACGGCCGCTCGTCGAGCCGGAAGACGGCGTTCTTGGGGTTGAGGTCGCCGATCACCAGGCCGTTGCGGTGCAGCAGGTGCACCGCGCTGGCGAAGTCGCGGCACACGAGGACCCGCTGCGCGGTGCTCGGAGCGGGCATCCCCAGGCGCGCCGCCCGGCTCGGCTCGACGAACAGGTGCTGGACCTCGCGCAGCGTGCGGGTCCGCTTCCCGCTCGGCTTCACCCTGTCCTGGAAGTAGCCCTCGGGGATGAGCCGCAGGAGGACGCCCCGCACCTCGCCGTCCTGCTCGACGGTGCGGACCGGCCACGCGGTGGCGGCGTCGATCCGCCGCCGCACGGCCTCGTCCACGCGCAGCCTGCGCGACACCACCGCGGCCAGCCCGTGCGGTGGCGCCTGCCCGGCCCGGTACTCCTTGTACACCAGCGGTCCTGGCACGTCCGGGAGCGAGGCGTTCGGCGCGCGGTAGACCTTCGCCTGCCCGCCCGCGCCGAGCAGCTCGCCGAGCGCGCCGATCTCGTCCAGACCGATGACGTGGGCGCTCATGCCGTCGCGACCGGCCAGAACCCGACGGCGGTGCGGTCGTCGTCGAAGCTCCGGCGCGCGAACCCGACGTGGGCGGCGAACTCCAGCCCGGACGCGGGCGGCGTCGCCCAGACCCCGCTCAGGAACCGCCCGACGTCGCCGGTGCCGTCCGCGAGCGGGTCGCCGATGCCGTCGGTCATCAGCACCAGCACCTCGCCGGGGGCGACGGTCGTCCTGACCGGCACGGGCTCGGTGCTCGACAGCAGCGGGAGCGCGTGCACGGACGACGAGTGCAGGACCGCGCCGTCGTTCTTCACGGGGTGCTGCGGTTCCCAGCGGCCACCCGCGCGCAGCACCCACGCCGACGAGTCGCCCACCGAGAGCACGTGCACCTCGTGCGCCCCGTCCACCGGGGCCAGGTCGACCACCGCGTAGAGCACCGTGGACGCCAGGTGGTCGGCGATCTCCCGGACGGTGGCGCTGTCCGCGGTCGGCATCCCCCGCGCGGCCAGCAGCCTGCGCCCCCGCGCCTCGACAGCGCCCGCGAACCGGCGGACGAGCTCCGCCCACCGCAGGTCGGCCGGTCGGGTCGAGGCCAGCTCGTTCGCCAGCACCTCCGTGCCCCGGCGCGCCAGGAGGGCCGCGGCCCGGTGGGAGTACCTGCCCGACGACACCCCGTCGGCCACCGCGAGGACGAGGTGCCTGCCGTCCGGGGTGCGCCGGAAGCCGTACTCGTCCTGCCGCACGGTGCCGTACGCGCGGTGCGCCAGGCCGCGCACGCTGGCCGCGCGCACCTCGCCCACGCGCCCGCGGGCGCCGTCGAGCAGAGCCACGCCGTCGAGGACGGTGTCCCTGCGGTCCCAGGCGTCCTCGTCGGGGATCGGCACGGTCCTGGACGCGGCCCGGCCTGGATCGCCCACGACGAAGGGCTCGACCCGTCCTCGCCACGGCACCGTCCGCTCCGGTTCGGGCAGCGGCGGGCGGACCTCGTCCGCACGTGCTCCGGTCGTCGTGTCCATCAGACGAAGTCGTCCGAGGAGTGCGCGGCGATGCCCGACGGCAGGTCCTGCTTCTGCGGCAGCACGAGGCCCGAGCTGCCCTGCGTCAGGCTCTGGCCCGACGCGAGCATGCTGGAGATGAGGATCTCCGCGATGGCGGCGATGGCGTGGGCCGGGTTCTGGCCGTTCTCCATCAGGTACATCTGCATCGCCTTGGGCCCCGAGGCCGGGTGGATGAGGCTCGCCAGGGTCTTCGGGTTCGCGTCGTCGACCCCGCACGGCACGAAGTTCGGGTAGATCGGGAAGTTCTCGGTCAGGTCGCGGAACGCGTCCTGCCACTCCGTGCCGCGGTCGGTGGGGTCGCCGTCGCTGATGAAGAACACGGCGGGCCGGTGCACCTGGAAGCCGTCGGCCTTGAGCTGCTTGACGTTGCTCTCGATCTCCGAGCGCAGCAGCCGGAACGCCGCCGCGTAGGACGTCGCGCCCCGCACGGTCAGCGAGGGCAGGGTGACGTTCTCGTCGAGCAGGTCGCACAGCGGCAGGCGCACGGTCGCGTCGGTGCCGAAGTCGATGAGTCCGAAGCGGACCTTGTCCGACAGGATCGGCGCGTCGGCCAGCGCGTCGACGACCGCGGGCATGATCTCGTTGGCCTGTTCGAGCTTCGCACCGGTCATCGACACCGAGACGTCGATCACCAGGTAGAAGGGCAGGAGCTTGGCGTTGTCGCTCGCCATCGGGGTTCTCCGTTCAGGGGGTGGGGGTGGTGGACGGCGTGCCGTTGGCGCGCGTGCCGTTGGCGCGGGGGAGCTTGGCCGTGCGGATCGGCTTGGTGAGGCGGTCGTCGACGGCGTTCGCCAGGCTCGTCTTCGGGATGCGCACCGTGAGGGGGTCGCTGCCGCCCGCCCTCTTCGGCTTCGGGACGCCCACCGGGGGGAACCGCGCCGTGTGCCGGTCGTCGGCTCCCGCGTTGGCGTTGTACCAGCGGTTCAGCTCCTCGTCGGTGCGCCGCTGCGCGACGGTCGCCCAGACGTCGACGGCCTTCTTGGCGAGGTCGGCCTGCTTGCCCGCGACCAGCTGCGCGGTCTGAGCGTGCGCCTGCGTCTGGGCGTCGAGCTGCTGGCGCTCCATCGCGAGCTTCTGGTCGGCGCGGTCCACCTCAAGGTCGCGGTCCCGGTCGGCCCACAGCCGGTCGTTGGCGTCCGTGCCGTCGTCGGTGCGCTTGACCATCCGGTCGTAGAGCGTCTCCGGCCCGAACCCGGCCATCAGCTTCACCACCACCGGGAGCAGCTCGATGCACAGGAACAGCAGGAACAGCGCGGTGTGCGCCCGGCCGCCGCTGGGGCTGCCCTCGGTGATCCGGTCCAGCGCCTCCAACCGGGCCAGCAGGCCGGTGTCGGCCGCCGTGGCCGTGCTGCCGCGCTTCTCCAGGTCCGCGCGGTCCTCGCGCAGCCGTTCGAGGTCGCCCTGGAGTTCCGGCAGCCGCTTCCTGGCGTTGTCGGTCTCGGTGGAGGCGCCGTCCTGGAGGCGCTTGGTGACCTTCGCCGTGGCCTCGTCGAGCGCGGTCTGCGCCTTGTCGCGGGTCGACCTCGCCTCGTCGGCGGCCCGCTTCTTCTGCTGGTAGGACTCGCCGTCTCCGGGGACGTTGGTGCCGCAGGCGCCGTCGAACTCGCACTGCGCCAACCGGTTGGCCTCCTGGTAGGCCTTCTCCGCCGTGTCGAGCCCCGCCTTCGCGGCCTTCACGTCCGGGTCGTCGGAGATCGTCGTGGTGGACTTGCCGGACAGGACGTCGAGCAGCTCGCGCTCCTCGCCCTCCAGTTCGGTGATCTTGGCGAACGCGTCGGCGACCTTGCCCTGGTTCTGCTTCGTCGTCTCGGCCTGCATCGCGATCAGCTCGCTGTTGATCTCCGGCTCGAAGATCCTCAGCACCAGCGGCATCGAGATGATCGTCCCGATCACCACCGCGAGCGCGACCCGCGGGATCGCGGCGAACAGGTTGAGCAGCCAGCCGTTGCTCCGCGTCATCGTGACGACGAGCATCCGGTCCAGGTTGAAGATGACCACGCCCCAGACCAGGCCCGCGAGCACCGCCGCGTAGGCGGGCAGCTCCAGCACCGAGTAGAGCGCGAAGAACGCCGAGACGGCGGCGACGCCGGAGGTGCTGAGCAGGACACCGCCCATCGCGGCGTGCTTGTTGACGTCGCCCGGCGCCTTCTCCAGGATCGACACCCTCGCGCCGGACAACCTCGCCAGCCACATCGAGAAGCTCATCGGCCCGCCCCCTCACCCTCGTGGAACCAGGGGTCGAACCCCGGTGATTCGGTCAACATCGCTCGCAGGTCGAACGGGAACCCGGCCGTGGGAGCCGGGACGGAGGGCAGCGGCGGTCTTCGCCCGCCCGTCGTGAACGCCTCCGGCGCCATCGCCCGCACGTCGACCGCGGGCAGCGGCGGCAGCTCGGCGCGCGGCGGTCCGGCCTGCCCGAGCAGCGGCCACGCCACCTGCGGCACCGGCACCGGCAGCGGGTGGATCCGGGGCGGGGCCACCGCGGTCAGCGGCCCGAGCCGCCGGTGGTCGGTCCCGAGGTTGTTGACCGCGCGGACGTCGACCCAGCCGGACTCGGCCACCGCGACCGACGTCCGGCCCCGGCCCGGTGCGCCGTCGACCCGCGACGTGACCGCGCCGGCGGTGACCTCGACCTCGACCGCGTCCCGCGCCTCCCACTCGACCACGACCGACTGCCCGGCCAGGACTACCGCACGGTCGAGCCGGACCTCGCCCAACCGCGGCGGGACCAGGCTCTCGCCCAGCAGCAGCCGCAGGCGCGCCTCCCACTCCCGCGCCGTCGGCCGGTCCGCGGGCACGGGGCCCAGCGCCCGCCGGAGCATCGCGAGCCCCTCCGGGTCGAGGCAGGTCGCCGCCGCGGCCGGATCGGTGTTGACCGACGAGTACGCGCCGGGCGTGAGGCAGCGCAGGATGAACAGCCCGAGCTTGTAGTGGTCGGTCGCCCGGCTCAGCGCGCCGCCCTCCGGCGGCAGCCAGTCGGGGAAGTTGAGCTGCTTGACCCGCGCGACGACGCCGGTGGGCCGCACGGCGTCGCAGTCGAGGAACAGCACCATCGGTTCGGCGTCGAGCCGGTAGACCGCGTTCTTCGGGTTGACGTCGCCGACCACGATCTTCAGCTCGTGGTGCAGGAACGCCAGTCCGCCCGCGAAGTCCCGGCAGATCCGCAGCCGCTGCTCGTCGGTCGGCACCGGCCGTCCGAGACGAAGGGCGCGGTCCGGCGCGACGAACAGGTTCTGCACCTCGCGCAGCGATTTTTTCACGCCCGCGTTGCGCGTGACCAGGTCGAAGTACGGTTCGGGAATGAGCGGCATGACAATGCCGACGGCGTGGCCGTTCTCCTCCACGACCCGCACCGGCCACGCGGTCACGGCGTCCAGTTTCGCGCGCGTCGCGTCGTCCAGGGCGTTTCGCGAGGCGACCACCCGGTGCAGGCTCTGCGGCGACTCGTGGGGCTTCTGATAACGCTTGTAGACGAGCGGTCCACGGACGTCCGGATAGGTGAGGTCGGGTAGCGCGAAAACCGTCGCCTCCCCGCCCTTTCCCAGCTGAACTCCAAGTTTTCCCAGGTCGGCAGGCGCGACGGACATGGCTGTGCCCGACGAGGTTTTCCCCACGATGACCTCTCCTCGACAATGATGGAATTCAGCCTTGGACAATCCACGAAGGCGACCGCAGTTTTCGGGTTACCGATCGGTCATTGCTCGACGCATGCGCCGGGTGCCTCTTCGCGAGATCAATCGAACGACCATCGATGTTCGTTACCGCCACCCAGGGGACTTCTCGACGGATATTCGCCCCATTCGGCCGACGGCACCGCACGCTCGGTGACCGCGTTGATGACCGACCGCACTTCCGAATCGCACCGGAACAACGGCCACAAGCCCGTTTTCGTCGAAGAACGCCATTCGGTTACACCTCTTCGACAACGATCAGGCCACAACCAACCGAATGCGACGACCACCTACGGTGATCGCGAATGACGGTGCGTCAACAGAATTCCACTCGCAATGGACTGCCTATTCACCGGGAAAACCGCATTTCCGCGCGGGAGCGGTCCCCACCCGGTCCGCGGGAACGAGGACCGACCCCGGCGTCCCCGCGTGCACTTCTAGCCCGATCGGGTGAGGCGATTCGGCCGTGGGAAGCACTCCGGTGCTGGTTTGATTCCGCCATGGTCAAGCGTTCACTGCCGGTCGTCCTGCTGCTGGTCCTGTTCTCCACCCCCGCCCACGCGGTGACGGGCGTGGACTTCACCGGCACCGTGGCGCTGAGCGGCTGCTCGGGAGCGGTGGTGCGGACGCCGACGGCGAGGCCCACCGACGCGGCGCTGGTCATGTCCAACGGGCACTGCGTGAAGCTCATGGCGGCGGGCGAGGTGATCACGGAGCAGGCGAGCGACCGGACGTTCACGCTGCTCGACTCCACCGGCGGGTCGACGCTCGGCACGCTGCGCGCGACGTCGGTCGCCTACGCCACGATGACGACCACCGACGTGGCGTTCTACCGCCTCGACCAGACCTACGCGCAGGTGGAGGCGCTGGGGACCAGGGCGCTGGAGCTGTCGCCGAGGCGTCCGGTGGCGGGAGCGGACATCAGGGTCGTGTCCGGGTACTGGAAGCGGCTGTACTCGTGCGAGCTGGACGGGTTCGCCCACGAGCTGCGCGAGGGCGCGTGGACGTGGCGCGACTCGATCCGCTACACCGCGTCGTGCGACACCATCGGCGGCACGTCCGGCTCGCCGGTCATCGACGCCGCGAGCGGCGAGGTGGTCGGCGTCAACAACACGGTGAACGAGAACGGCAAGCGCTGCACGCAGAACAACCCGTGCGAGGTCGACGAGGCGGGCGCGGTCACCGTGCGGCGCGGCGCGGCGTACGGCCAGCAGACCCACCTCGCGGTGGCGTGCATCGGCGCGGACAGCGCGTTCACGCTGTCCGCGCCGGGCTGCGGCCTGCCCAAGCCCGCCGCCCTGGTCCTGCTGGGCTAGTAGCGGTAGGTGTTGAGGGTGTCGACCGCCGCCCTCGGGTTGCCGAGGTGGTAGTGGTCGACGGCGAGGAACGTCGGCTTCTTGCGGGCGGCGGGCTCGCAGAAGCGCTGCGCGCGGTTGGCGAGCTTGGTGTTGTCGTCGGTGACCGTGCCGGTCATCGGGACGTCCCGGAAGTGGTTCATCACGAACAGCCTGCGGAAGCCGCCCTCGGTGCGCGACAGCGGGACGTCGTTCCAGCGGCTGTAGCAGGACCAGTCCGACGCGCCGACGCCGCCGCCCATCGACCAGTGGTTCTCCACGGTCCAGTCCCGCTGGTACTGCACGCCGGAGCTCTCCCTGCCGTCGGCGACGTGGTCGGTGAAGATCAGCAGGCGCTGGTTCCGCGAGCGGAGGTCGGCCATCGTCGGCCAGCCGTTCTGCCGCACCCCGGTCCGGTCCGGCCGGTACAGCACGTCCTGCAAGCCGTTGACCCGCGCCAGCTCGGCGCGCAGCACGTCGGCGGAGACGTAGTCCTCCAGGAAGACCGTGACGAACTCGTTCCGGTTGGCGCCCAGGAAGTCCACGATCCGCTGGAGGTCGACCCGCAGCGCGACCGGCTTGCTGACCAGGTTGCAGCTGTTGTGGCACAGGATCGCGCCGTCGGGGGTCTGGTGGACGTCCATCATGAACCCGCGCACGCCGTCGGCGAGCTGCTGGGTGATCCCGCGCGCCTGGTTGGGGAACAGGTTCACGAACGGGGGCGCGAACCCGCCGTCCACGCCGTTCGCGTAGGCGTTGTGCGACGTCAGGAACGTGACCTGGTCGAGCGTCCGCTCACCGTCCGGCAGCGCGGGCAGGCGGTTCGGCGTCACGGGCGTCAGGTACCACTGGTCGCCGCCCGCGCCGATCGCCAACGGGGTGGCGGGCTTGAGGTAGCGGTCCGCGCCGGGCACCTTGAACCGCAGCAGGTCGCCCTCGGAGCTGATGTCCCACCGGGTGTCCGCGCTGTCGCACGCCTGCATCGCGGCCCGGTCGCCGGACCGGCCGAGGCACCGGCCGCCCTCTTCCAGGCGTCCGTCGGAGCGGAGGTTCCACTGCTGGTGGTCCTCGTCGCCCTTCGGCCGGTGCTGGTCGACGGTGTCGCCGGTGACCGCCGCGTTCAGGCCCGTGGCGACGCTCTGGAGGTAGAACCGGCCCGGCGCGGGGACGTCGGCCCTGGCGGTCGGCACGACCAGCCCGGCCAGCAGGGCTGCGACGACGGCGGAGCGGATGACGCGCATCAAGAGTCCTCTCGGATCCTCCGCGGCGGGCGGGTTCGCACAGGATCACGCACGAGCGACGGATGCGAAAGTGTTTCATTAAATGTTCATGCTCGGCCGGGACGTACGATCGACGGATGACGAACGAGCCGTGGGGCGACCGGGAGACCATCCGCGAGGTGCTCGCGAAGTGCGGCACCTGGGCCGTCGTCGGGCTGGGCGACAACCCGGCGCGCGCGGCCTACGGGGTGGCGAAGTTCCTCCAGCAGCACGGGAAGCGGATCGTGCCGGTGCACCCGAGCGCGGCCACCGTGCACGGCGAGCGGGGTTACGCGTCGCTCGCCGACATCCCGTTCCCGGTGGACTGCGTGGACGTGTTCCGCCGTTCGGCCGACGCGGGCGCGGTCGCCGACGAGGCCGTCGCGATCGGCGCGAAGGCCGTGTGGTTCCAGCTCGACGTGGTCGACGAGCAGGCGTTCGACCGGACCCGCGCCGCGGGGCTGTCCGTGGTGATGGACCGCTGCCCCGCCATCGAGTGGGCGGCCAACGGGCCGCGCTAGCGCTTGCGGGCCGTCACCTCGATCTCGACGCGCATCCGCGGGTCGGCGAGCCCGACGGCCATCATCGTGGCCGCCGGGCGGACGTCGGCGAAGGTCCGGCGCAGCACCGGCCAGCACGGCTCGAAGTCGGCCGGGTCGGGGAACAGGTAGCGGACCCGGACGACGTCGGCGAACCCGCAGCCCGCCTCGGCGAGCGCCGCGCCGACGTTCGCCAGGCACTGCTCGGCCTGCTCCACCACGTCGTCGGCGATCGTCATGGTGGCGTAGTCGAACCCGGTCGTGCCCGACACGAACACCCAGTCACCGTCCACGACGGCGCGCGCGTACCCGATCCGCTCCTCGAACGTGGACCCGGACAGGATGGTTCGACGGTCGCCCATGCGGGCCAGCGTAACTAGCGGGTGATGTGCCACAGCACCACGTTGTGCACGTGGTGGGCCTTGTCCGAGCCGCGGAACTCGATCTCGTGCACGTGGGTGCCCGCCGTGACGGCGATGGCGGACGTGCTGAAGAAGCTGCCGCCCCAGCTCTTGTTCGACACCACGGCGACGCTGCTGATCTTCGAGTACGGCACCGACACCAGCGCGGTCTTCTTGCCGATGAACGATTTGTCCTGGATGACGACCCGCAGGTCGGTGATGCCGATGAACCCGGTCCCCGCGCCGATGGCGTCGTAGACCGCGATCACCCGTTCGCCGTCGAGCAGACCGCTCACGATCTGCTCGTACTGCTCGCGCCGGTCGAAGACAGGACCGTTCTTCGCCATCGAACCCCCTCGCTCGGTGAACCTCCACCGTATCCGCCCGGCGCGGCGGTGGGTCGGATCACCGAAGTCCGCCGCGGTCCTCGTTGACACTTCCACGACCTGACGCGAGCATTCGTGCATGCCGTCCGCGACCCTCAACGGGATCACCGTCAACTACCAGGTCACCGGAGACGGCGCCGACCTGGCCGTGCTGGTCATGGGCACCGGGAGCCCCGGCGGTGTCTGGCGGGCGCACCAGGTGCCCGCGCTGGTCGACGCGGGCTACCGGGTCGTGACGTTCGACAACCGCGGCATCCCCCCGACCGACGAGTGCGCGGGCGGGTTCACCGTCGACGACATGGTGGGCGACACCGCGGCGCTGATCGAGCACCTCGGCGGCGGGCCCGCCAGGGTCGCGGGCACGTCGCTCGGCGCGCGCGTGGTGCAGGAACTCGCGCTGGCCCGGCCGGACCTGGTGTCGCACGCCGCGCTGCTGGCCACCTACGGCCGTCCCGACCCGGTGCGCACCACGCTGTCGCTGGGCGAGCGGGAACTGCACGACTCCGGCGTGAAGCTGCCCGACAGGTTCCACGCGGCGTTCAGCGCGCTGCGCTACCTGTCCCCCGCGACGCTGGCCGACCCCGTGACGGCGAAGGACTGGCTGGAGCTGTTCGAGTACGGCGGTTCGTCCGTCGGCGCAGGCGTGCGGGCGCAGATGGCGCTCAACGACTTCACCGACCGGCTGGCCGACTACCGCCGGATCACCGTGCCCTGCCTCGTGGTCGGGTTCACCGACGACCGCACGCTGCCCCCGCACCTGGCCCGCGAGGTCGCCGACGTCATCCCCGGCGCGCGGTACGCCGAGGTGGCCGACGCGGGCCACCTCGGCTACCTGGAGAAGCCCGCCGAGGTCAACCGGCTGCTGGTGGACTTCTTCGCGTCCTAGCCGCCCACGTGGATGCCGGGGCGGCGGGCGGGGTCCTCGTCGCTCTGGCGCAGCACCTCGCGCACGACCGGCGCGGTGTCGCCGCGGCCCAGGATGAGGTAGCGGAACAGGTGGCCGAGCGGGCTGCCCTCCGACCACTCGAAGTAGCAGTGCGGCCGCACGCCCGTCGCGTCCCGCAGCGACAGCAGGATCGCCGCGATGGCGTTCGGCGCGGCCGGGCTCTTCGCGCGCAGGATCCGGTGCCCGCCGACCTCGACGCCGCGCACCCGCAGGACCTCGCTGAACTCCGACGGGTCGTCCACCTCGATCTCCAGGAACAGCACGTCCGCCCGGCCCGGCACCGGGTTCATCGACCGCTGCTCGGTCTCCTTCGCGTCGTACTCCGCCTCGTCGCCCGCCTGCCTGCGGTTCGCGATCAGGTTCAGGGCGCCGTCGAACGCGATCGAGTCGGTGACGAACCGGCGCGCGGCCTCGTCGAACTCCAGCCGGTCGACCCGCAGCTCCGTCGTGCGCGACACCCGCGACACCAGTGACACCACCACGATGCCGAGGACGAACACCCCGGAGATCGCGATGCCGTCCGGCTTCTCGCGGACGTTCTCCACCAGCGCGTAGAGCAGCACGAGCGTGAGCACGGCGAACCCGGCGGTGGCCCGCTTCTGCCCGCGCCGCAGGGCGGAGATGGTCACGGCGACCGCGCCGGACACCATCATCGCCAGGATGCCCGTCGCGTACGCGCCCGCCTGGGCGTTGACGTCCGCGCCGAACCCGACGGTGATCAGCACGCTGATCACCGTGTACACCAGCACGACCGGCCGGACGGCCCGGCCCCAGTCCGGCGCCATGCCGTAGGACGGCAGGTAGCGCGGAACGATGTTGATCAGGCCCGCCATCGCCGACGCGCCCGCGAACCACAGGATCAGGATGCTGCTGACGTCGTAGAGCGTGCCGAACGCGGTGCCGAACTCCCGGTGCGCCAGGTAGGCGAGCGCGCGGCCGTTCGCCTCGCCGCCCTCCTGGAACGCCTCGGCGGGCACGAGCACGGTGGTGATGAAGCTGGTCGACAGCAGGTAGACGGACATGATCAGCGCGGCGACCGTGAGCAGCTTGCGGGTGTTGCGGACGCGGCTCTCCAGCCGTTCCCCGGCGGTCTTCCCGTCGGCGGCGACCAGCGGCATCATGCTGACGCCGGTCTCGAACCCGGAGAGTCCCAGCACCAGCAGGGGGAACGCGAGGATCGCGGGTCCGACGACGTCGCCGGGACCACCGCCCGCGGTGAGCGCGTCGAGCCAGCGGCGCACCGCCTCCGGGGAGTCGACGACGTCGACCACGCCCGCGACGACCACGACGGCGTTCAGCAGCAGGAACAGGCCCACCAGCGGGATGGCGACGCTGACGGCCTCGCTGAAGCCGAGCAGGAACACCCCGCCGAGGACGAGCAGCAGCACCACCGTGATCAGCACCGCGTGCCCGTGCAGGAAACCGGGCAGGAACGGGTTCTCCAGCACGTGGACCGTCGCGTCGGCGGAGGACAGGGTGATGGTGATGATCCACGACGTCGCCACGAAACCCAGCAGCACCAGCACGAAGACCTTGCCCCGCCAGAACGGCAGCAGGTTCTCCAGCATCGCGACGGACCCCTGGCCGTGCGGGCTCTCCCTCGCCACGCGGCGGTACATCGGGAGCATCCCCAGCAGCGTCAGCGCCACGATCAGCAGCGTCGCCAGCGGTGACAGCGCGCCCGCGGCGAGCGCCGCGATGCCGGGCAGGTACGACAGCGTCGAGAAGTAGTCGACCCCCGTCAGGCACATGACCTTCCACCACGGCTGCGGCGTCGCGTGCGACTCGTCGCTCTCCGGCCCGACCGGCTGCACCCGGTTCGCCAGCAGCCACCGCGCCACCGCGCCGCCGGGCGGCTTCGGCCGCACCGGCGAGTCGACGCTCTCGGGGACGACGAGTTCAGGCGTGGTGCTCATGGGTCTCCTGCCACCTGACCGGACCGCGACCACGCCAGGATGCCCGACGCCCCGGAACACCGCTGCTCAGCCCCCTTGTGCGACCGGTTCGTCCCACTGATCCGGTGAACCGCGACGAGTCCGCTTCTTCCGGATTGGCGTGGAGCCGCTGCCCGAGGTGCTGGAGTCGGTCCGCCGCTTCGCCGAACGGGTGCAGGCGGGTCCGTCCGACCACCCGGTCGCCCACCCTCCGTCCACAAAGCACCGTCCACTCCCGGCGCCGGCCGCGACCAGCTCCGTCCCGTGCCTGGCCGCCACACCGGCCGACGTGGACCGGTGCACGACGCGACCGTGGCAGCGGCTACCGCTTGACCACGACCACCGCGGACAGCACCACGCTCGCCAGGAACGGGCCAGCGGTCAACGCCGTCAGCCACTGGTCCACCTCAGCGCGGGTGAGCCCGCCCGCCCGCACGGCCCGCTCCGCGGTGCGGGTCAGGCCGAAGACGCGGTCGGCCTCGGTGAAGTCGCGGAACACCGGGGCGGTGGCGGTGGCTGAGCGGACCTCCAAGCCCGCCTCCTCCGCCAGGCGGGGTAGCTGACGGCCGACGACGGCGTTGCGGACGACGTCGGTGCGCAGGTAGCGGGCCAGGGTGCGGCCCGTGTCGAGGTCGCCCGGATCGACGACGAGCGTCTCCCAGTCCGGCTCGGCGAACGCGGCCAGGCCGCCGGCGCGGAGGACGCGGCGGACCTCGGTGAGCACGCGGAGCGGGTCGGCGACGTGCTGGAGGACGCGGTCGGCGCGGGCGCGGTCGACCGAGTGGTCGGGCAGCGGCAGGGCGTGGGCGTCGGCGGTGAGGACGCGGACGTCGGGGAGGGCGGCGGTGCGGCGGCGGGCCTCGGCGACCATGGTCGGGTCGTGGTCGACGCCGACGGTGGTGCCCGCCAGGGCCGCCAGCGCGGGCAGGTCGGTGCCGGGGCCGCAGCCGATGTCGAGGACGGTGTGGGCACCGGTGGGGGCCAGGGCCGCGAGGAGCGCCCGCTTGTAGTCGTGGCCCGCACGGGTGGCCGCCACGTCGTCCAGGTAGCTGATGTCCGCCATGCGCCCAGCCAACCACCGGGACGTGGAGGTTCCGTGGTGGTTCAGCGGAGGTGTGCGGCGGCCACGAACTCGCGCATCAGGCCGTGGTCCTTGACACCGCGCGACGACTCGATGCCGCTCGACACGTCGACCCCCCAGGGCTGGGCGCGGGTGACGGCGTCGGCGACGTTGGCCACGTCCAGGCCGCCCGCGAGCAGCCACGGGCCGTCCGGGCGGGTGGCCAGGGCGTCCAGTTCCCAGCGGTGGCCCGAACCGGGGACCGGGGAGTCGAGCAGCAGGTACTCCTCGCCGTACGCGCCGACGCGCAGGTCGGTGTCGGCGCGCAGCGCGGTCGCGCGCACCAGCCGCACCGGCAGGCCCGCCAGCTCGGCGAACGCCTCGCGCGGGTAGTCGCCGTGCAACTGGACCGCGCCCACGCCCGCGGCGACGGCCAGGTCACCCGCCTCGGCGGCGGGGACGCCCGCGAACACCCCGACCGCCAGGACACCGGGCGGAACGGCGGCCACGAGCCGTTTCGCGGTCGCCGGGTCGACCTGCCGGGCGCTCGCGGTGAACACGAACCCGACCGCGTCCGCGCCCGCGTCCACGGCGACCGCGACGTCGGCCTCGGTGCGCAGCCCGCACAGCTTCACGTACATGGCGAGGACGCTACCCGTGCACTCCGACACCGGTCGGCACGAGGCTTCGGGGGCACCGCGAGCGGAAACCTCCGGCTGACGGCGGCAGAACAGCGACGACGGGGTCCGCGCGGTGGAGTGGTGAGCGAGTCGTACGCGCGGTGCACGACCCCCGTCCCGCCCTGCCCGAGCAGGTCGCGAACTCGGTAAGGCCCGAAGTCCGATAAGCCTTTCCGGGTCCCCCACGACCACCAGGTGACCCTCGCCCGGTCGACCGACCGGATCACCGAACCGCATTCACCCGGCCGCGAACCCCTGTGCCGCACCGCGTTTCCCACCGCCGGTTAGCGAAAGCCCCGTCCTGCGAGGACCGGCGGGCACCGGGTGATTAGCACACCGCCCACTCGCTTTCCACCACGACTTCGTCCCCGCGACGGCCCCGACACCCGCCCGACCGGACCGCGGCGCAAATATGAGGGTCAACCTCTCCGCGCGCGACGAAAACCCCGGCGGCGCCGGCCGCGAACGCGGAGAACGTGCTGCGAGAACCCGAGGAAGCCCGTTCCATTCACCACCAGCGAGGGACGCGCGGGATGACTCCGAACGGGTGCGCATATGCACCAGTGCGCCGCAAGCGCGGGTACGGCGGGTGACGGGTGGGATAACGAAAAGGCCGCGCACCGCGTCACCGCGAACGGGCTCGGAGCCATTGCGCGGGACGATCGGTCACCGCGGTGGCAGGGCCGCAAACGTCTTCGGCTCCTGACCGGTACCGCTGGTCAGGAGCCGAAGAGGAGAACGAGTGGAGTGCCCCCGGTCAGAGTCGAACTGACACTGGACGGATTTTGAGTCCGCTGCCTCTGCCGGTTGGGCTACGGGGGCCGGCAGGGCGCAACTGTACTGGATCAGGTCGCGCCCTCGGGAAACGGGCCCTAGGAGCGGACGAGGCGGCCGATGGCCGCGCTGGCTTCGCGGATCTTCTCCTCCGCGACCTCACCGCCCTCCGCCGCGGCCTGGGCGACGCAGTGCTTGAGGTGTTCGTCGAGGAGGCCGAGGGAGACGGCCTGGAGGGCCTTCGTGGCCGCTGAGATCTGGGTGAGGACGTCGATGCAGTAGTCGTCGTTGTCGACCATGCGCTGGAGACCGCGCACCTGGCCTTCGATGCGACGGAGCCGCTTGAGGTAGTCGTCCTTGTTCGAGGTGTACCCGTGCATCACTCCCGGCCTTCCCTACCCTGGGTGGGTATCGCCTCCAGGATAGGCGTCCGCACCACCCTCGTGCGCGCCGTTTGTCGCGGTAACCGGCGCCGTCTTGACGTGCATTTAAACGTCAGGCACCAAAATGACCCGACCGGGGGGCATCAGTCACATTTTGCCTCTCAAAGGTTAGCCGATATTCACGTTGTGCACTATGGTGACCCCGAAGCGTGTGGCGAAGTTACAGTCGACGGCAGCACGCGCTATGCGAGCACATACGGAGGAACAGTGGCACAGCAGACCGTCGTCCAACTCATCGACGACCTCGACGGCGGCGAAGCCGACGAGACCGTAACCTTCGCGCTGGACGGTGTGGAGTACTCCATCGACCTGTCGAAGGAGAATGCGGACAAGCTGCGCGAGTCGCTCGGCGACTTCGTCGCCAAGGCGCGTCGCGCTGGAGGTCGCAAGCAGCGCAAGGGCACCGGCAAGAGCACCGTCAAGGCTGGTGACAAGGCTCAGGCGCAGGCCATTCGCGACTGGGCGCGTGCGCAGGGGCACCAGATCTCCGACCGTGGCCGCATTCCGCAGGGCCTGGTCGTGCAGTTCCAGGAAGCGCACGCTTCCTGACACGTCGTCGTTTCACCGCGTTGGCCTGGCCTGATGGCGGGTCAACGCGGCGAAACGAGCCGTTAACTCACGTGGTGGACCATTCCGCGTCCACTGCGGCGTTCGACTGACGACCGGGAAACGGCGTGTCGAGCAGACGGAGCACGGCAGTCGCCTTGACCGCCGTCTCCTCGAATTCCTCGGCGCCGTCCGAGAGGGCGATCACGGCTCCGCCCACGCCGAAACTCACCTTGTCCTCGTGGACCACGAGAGTCCTGATGACGATGCTGAAGTCCGCTGATCCGGACAGCGAGAAGTAACCGAGGGCTCCTGAGTAGACACCCCTGGGCCCTCCTTCCAGGCCGTCGAGGATCTGCATTGTCCGGATCTTCGGCGCACCGGTCATCGAGCCACCGGGGAAGGCGTCGCGAACGCACCGCACGGTCGAGGCGCCGGGCCGCAGCACCGCTCGGACCCCGCTCACGAGCTGGTGGACGGTCGCGTACGTCTCGACGTCGAAGATCCTCGGCACCTCCACCGAGCCGACCTCCGCGTTGTGCCCGAGGTCGTTGCGGACCAGGTCCACGATCATCAGGTTCTCGGCGCGGTCCTTCACGCTGGTGGCGAGGTCGTGGCGCAGCGCGGCGTCCTCCTCGGGGGTGCGACCGCGCGGCCGGGTGCCCTTGATCGGCTCGGACAGCACGACGCGGTCGCGGTCGACCCGCAGGAACCGCTCGGGCGAGGTGCTGAGCACCGACAGCGCGCCGAACCGCAGCAGCGCCCCGAACGGAGCCGGGCTCTCGCGCCGCAGGAACCGGTAGGCGGTCCACGGGTCGACGGTGCCGCGCCAGGTCACCTGGTTGGTCAGGCACACCTCGTAGGTCTCCCCCGCGGTGATCGCCTCCAGGCACGCGTCGACCAGCTTCAGGTAGTGCGGTCCCGCGTGCCGCAGCGACACCCCGGCGAACCCGGAGCCGACCGCTCCCACCGGCTCGGCCGACGCGCCGACCTCGCTCAGCGCGGCCTCGACCTCGGCGAACCAGCCGTCGTCGGTCAACGACAGCAGGTGCACGCGCCGCAGCAGGTGGTCGAACACCACCGCGCGGTCGGCGAACACCATGGCCGCGTCCGGGAGCTCGGACCGGTGGGCGAGCTCGCCGCCGCACTCGGCCTTCAGCTCGTACCCGAGGTAGCCCACCCAGCCGAGCGCGAACTCGAACGGCAGGTCGGGGGCCCGCACGGCGTTCTCCGCCAGGTCGCGCTCCAGCCAGTCGAAGAACGGCCCGTCGTGCGCGGTGACGCCGTCGGCGCCGGTCACGGTCACCCGCCCGGCGAACACGTCGACCGTGGCGACCCGCGCCAGCGGTCCGCTCGCGTCCCCCATCACGGAGAACCGCCCCCGCCCGCCCGCGCTGCTGCTGTCCAGCCAGAACGCGTCCGGCGACGAGCCGTGCAGCCGCGCGAACGCGGCCTCGGGGTCCGGGTGCGCGTCCAGCGACCGCACCAGGACCTCCCGCGACGGCGGCGCGGCGGCCGGTCGGGTCACCCGGACGGGCTCGACGGGCTCGACCGCGTGGTGCTCCTCGGTGAGGCGGCGGAAGTTCGCCAGCAGCTGGTGGCCGTGCTCGGTGCAGATCGACTCCGGGTGGAACTGCACCCCCCACGCGGGCCGCGTCCGGTGCCGGACGGCCATGAGCACCCCGTCGTCCGACCAGGCGACCGGTTCCAGCTCCGGCGGCAGGTCGGTGACCGCCAGCGAGTGGTAGCGGACCACCCGGAACGGCGAGGGCAGCCCGGCGAACAGGTCCGCGCCGGTGTGCCGGACCAGGTCGACGCGGCCGTGGCGCGGTTCCGGCGCGAGCGCGACGGTGGCCCCGCGGTCGAGGCACAGCCCCTGGTGCCCGAGGCAAACACCGAGCAGAGGAATGCGCGCGTGCGCGATGACGTCTTGGCAGAGGCCGAAATCGCCCCTGTTCCGGGGGTCGCCCGGTCCGGGTGAGATCACCACGTTGTCGAAACCGCCGAGATCGGTCAGCCGGAAGTGCGGATCGTCGTTCGTGATGACGACCGGATCGTGCTCGTTCACCCGCGCGAGGTACTGGAACAGGTTGAAGGTGAACGAGTCGTAGTTGTCGATCAACAGCGTGCGCATGACGTACGGCACGGTACCTGCTGAAACACTCGAACGGACTACCTCGACCACGAGCCGGTGGCGCACCTCTCAACGGGTACGGTGGTGCCCTGATGAGCGAGGACGACGAGCAGGACGACGACTACACCGAGGACGACGACGAGGGCTTCGACGAGGACTTCGAGGAAGACCCGTCGGACCTGTTCGAGGTGACCCGCGAGGTGCGGACGGTGTGCCAGCTGTGCGGTGGCGCGGGGTTCGTGGCGAACCCGGTGCTCGCCGTGATCGGCGGCACGCCCAGGACCGTGGACAACGGGCGGTCGTGCCCCCACTGCGACGGCAACCGGACGTTCACCGGGCTCATCCCACCGCTCTAGAACCCCGCGCCGGGCGTCACAGCAGCTTGCACGACGTCCGCATCGCGCCGCTCCTGATCAGGGAGACGACGGTGTGGATGTCGGCGTCCATCCGCCGGTCGGCGTCGACCATCGGCACGTGCTCGCGCACCAGGTCGAACGCGGGCCGCGTGGCGGGGCTGAGCAGCTCGGGTCCGCGCAGGTCGGCGGCCTGGCAGAGCGCGAGCAGGTGGATCGCGGCGACCTGCTCGGCCAGTTCGAGCACCGTCCTGGCGTCACGGGCGGCGATCGTGCCCATGCTGACCTTGTCCTGGTTGTGCGCCTCGGTCGACCGGGAGAACGCGCTCGCGGGCGCGGTCAGCTTCAGCGCCTCGGCCGTGAGCGAGGACGCGGCGATCTGCATCCCCTTGAACCCGTGGTGCAGCCCGGCCCGCCAGTCGTCCTCGGCGAACGGCAGCACCAGGTTCGCGGGCATCCCGTTGTTGAACTTCTCGTCCACGACGAGCGCGAGCTGCCGGTCGAGCAGGTCCGCCACGTTCGCCACGGCGAGCTTGAGGCCGTCCATCGCCTGCCCGATGTGCCCGCCGTAGAAGTTGCCGCCGCTGCGCACCGCGTTGTCGGCGGCGTCGAAGAGCGGGTTGTCGTTGGTCGAGTTGATCTCGATGGTGACCCATTTCTCGGCCCATTCCACGAGATCTCGCAAAACCCCGGTGACGGCGGGTGCGCAGCGCAGGGAATAGCGATCCTGAACGGCGTGGTCGAGGTGGTGGAAGCCCGCCCCGATCGGCATCGGATCGGAGGTCAGCACTTCTCCGTAGGTTCGCGAAAGACCTGATCCGTCCAACAACACGCGGATGTTGTCGGCGCTCGTGAGTTGACCGGGATGCGGTTTCTGCTCGTGGATGAAACGGTCGTAGTGGCCCTGGTTGCCGAGCAGCACCTGCGCGCCGAGCGCGGTGCACAGGTCGGCGACGGCGGCGACCTCCTTGGCCGACTCGACCGCCAGCGCGGCGAACGCGGACATGAAGGAGGTGCCGTTGATGAGCGCCAGGCCCTCCTTGGCCTCCAGCACGAACGGTTCGAGGCCGCACTCGGCGAGGGCGTCGACCGCGGGGACGTCGCGTCCCCGGAACCGGACGTCCCCCTCGCCGATGACGGTGCTCGCCAGGTAGCAGAGCGGGACGAGGTCACCGCTCGCGCCGACCGAGCCGCGCTCCGGGATGATCGGCAGGACGTCGTTCTCCAACAGGGCCAGCAGCCTCGCGACCAGCGCCGGGCGGACTCCGGAGTGGCCCCTGGCCAAGCAGTTGGCCCGGATCAGCAGGGTGGCGCGCACGACCTCGGGACTGCTGCGCGGGCCGGTGCCGTTGAGGTGGTAGCGGACGAGGTTGCGCTGGAGTTCGGCGGTCTTGACCGCGGAGATCTGGCGCGCGCTGCTGTCGCCGAAGCCGGTCGTGACCCCGTAGAGGGGCAGGCCGAGGTCGATCAGCCGGAGCTTGAGGCCGTGGGAGCACTCCATGCGCGCGAGCGCTTCGGGGTCGACGCCCACCCGCGGCCGCACCGGGCGCCGCGCGATGTCCGCGACCTCGCGCGGAGTCAGGTCGTGACCGTTCAGGCACATCGCATTCCGCACGTCGTCGAAGGTCGAGGTCATCTCGTCGCCTCTTTCCAGGAGTTATCCCCTAAGAAGGTCCCCCTCATGAGGAAAAAGAGAACCCCCACCTAGTCGCCTGGTTTCTCCTTTCCACCCCACCACGAAACTCCAGTTAATTACACCGCTGTACTTCCTCCCGTGGAAGCAAGCGGTTTCTCCTTGCTGCGGGGAGCGTGACAGCGGCTCGGATAACCTGTCAACACTGGATTCCAGGGGGCAGGGGCATCGGATCATCGTCAATATCCCGGTCACTTTCCGCATTTATGCCCGTCCTCGCCGCCGCGACGCCGGTGTCCGTCCAGGCCGGACGGTCCCGCGCTCGTGACACGACAACCCGAATGGCCGATCGCGGGGCCAGACGCCGGACGAACGCGAGAACGTGGACACTGGCGCCGTGATCTTCCTGCTGCTGCTCGGCGTGCCGACCGGCCTCGCCCACCTCTACCTGTGGAAGCGGCTGGTCCGCGACACGACCACCACGCCCCGCGGCAGGAGGCTGGGCACCGCCGCCGTCGTCGGCATGTTCCTGCTCCTGTTCGCCGGTCTCGTCGGCGGCCGGTACCTCGGCCCCGACCTCGGCGCGGTGCTCGCCTGGCCCGGCTACCTGTGGCTGGCGATGACGCTCTACCTCACGCTGCTGCTGGCCGTGCTGGAGGTGCCCCGCGCGGTGCTCAACCGGGTGTGGCGCCGCGAGCAGGTCCCCGCGCCGGTCACCGTGCCAACCGAGCCCGCGGCGGCACCGGTCGAGGAACCCCCGGCCGGGCCGGTCGACACGAGCAGGCGGCTGTTCATCGCCCGGTCGCTGGCCGTCGCGGGCGGGCTCGCCGCGACCGGCGTCGTCGGCTACGGGGCGACGCAGGCGCTCGGCGGGCCCGTCGTCAAGCGGGTGCCCGTCCCCCTGGGCAAGCTCGCCCCCTCGCTCTCGGGCTTCCGGATCGCCGTGGTCAGCGACATCCACCTCGGCCCGCTGCTGGGCCGGTCGCACACCGAGCGGATCGTGAACACCATCAACGGCCTCCAGCCCGACCTGGTCGCCATCGTCGGCGACCTCGTCGACGGCACCGTGGAGGAGCTGGGCGAGGCCGCCGCGCCGCTGCGCGACCTGGTCAGCAGGCACGGCAGCTTCTTCGTCACCGGCAACCACGAGTACTTCTCCGGCGCGCAGCCGTGGCTGGCGGAGCTGAGCAGGCTCGGCGTGGACCCGCTGCGCAACGAGCGGCTCACCATCGCCCGCGACGGGGCCTCGTTCGACCTCGCGGGCGTCAACGACGTCACCGGCCGCGGCTACGGCGACGGCCCGGACATGGTGAAGGCGCTCGACGGCCGCGACACGTCCACGCCGGTCGTCCTGCTCGCGCACCAGCCCGTGCAGGCCACGCAGGCCGCGGAGCTGGGCGTGGACCTCCAGCTGTCGGGCCACACCCACGGCGGCCAGATGTGGCCGTTCAACTACGCCGTCACCCTCCAGCAGCCGGTCGTCTCCGGGCTGGCGACGGTCGGCGGGATGCCGGTCTACGTCAGCAACGGCGCGGGCTTCTGGGGTCCCCCGGTCCGGGTGGGCGCTCCTCCGGACGTGTCCCTGATCGAGCTCCGCAACGCCTGATCGATCACATTGGGCAGATCCGGTACCCCGTTTTCCGCCGACACCACCTAGAGTGGACGGCCGTGCCCGAACACGGTGTGATGGGAGATCCCTGGCGGAATGACTGAGAGCGTTGCCACACCAGCGGTCGATCCGCTGATGCCACGTCCCGTTGGAACCGGGCGTGAGGAGGCACAAGCTCGCATCCGCCGTTTTCTGGATCATGAGCGACCCGCCACCCCCTGTTTGGTCGTCGACCTGGAGACCGTGCGGGAGCGCTACACCGCGATCTCGGCCGCGCTCCCCGGTGTCGGCGTCTTCTACGCCGTGAAGGCGAACCCGGAGCCCGAGGTGGTCGGCCTGCTGGCCGCGGAGGGCAGCTCGTTCGACGTGGCCAGCCCGGCGGAGATCGACCTGTGCCTCGCGCAGGGCGCTCCCGCCGAGCGGATCTCCTACAGCAACCCGATCAAGAAGGCCGCCGACGTCGCCTACGCCTTCGGGCGGGGTGTGCGGCTGTTCGTGTCGGACAGCGAGCAGGACGTGCGGGCCATCGCCGAGCACGCGCCCGGTTCGGGCGTGCTGCTGCGGATCTTCGTCAAGGCCAACAGGTCCACCTACCCGTTCGGCAAGAAGTTCGGCTGCGACCCGGAGATGGCGACGGACCTGCTGCGGCTGGCCGACCGGCTCGGGCTGCGGGCACTGGGTGTCGCCTTCCACGCCGGGTCCCAGCAGCTGGACCCGCACGGCTGGGACGCCGCCATCGCCGACGCGGGCGCGATCACCGCGAAGCTGCGGGCCGAGGGCCTGGAGCTGTCCACGGTCAACCTCGGCGGCGGCCTGCCGTCGGCGTACCTGGAGGAACCGCCGCCGCTGGCGGACTTCGCCGAGGCCATCACCGCCTCGATCGCCGAGCACTTCGGCGAGCACCGGCCGACCGTGATGATCGAGCCCGGCCGCGCGGTCGTCGCCGAGTCCGGCGTGATCCGCTCGGAAGTCGTTCTGGTGTCGCGGAAGTCGTACTCCGACGAACGGCGGTGGGTCTACCTCGACGTCGGCCGCTACGGTGGTTTGGCGGAGACCGAGGGCGAAGCCATCGCCTACCCGCTGCGCACCAGCAAGGACGACGGGCAGTGCGGCCCGGTCGTGCTCGCCGGACCGACCTGCGACGCCGACGACGTGCTCTACCAGCGCGTCCGCTACGACCTGCCGCTCGACCTGCGGGCGGGTGACCACGTCGACCTGCTCGGCGCGGGCGCCTACACGTCGAGCTACTCCTCGGTGGCCTTCAACGGTTTCGGCCCGCTGGCCACGTACTGCGTGCGATGAGCACGCCCCGGATGTCCACCAGTTCGGTCCCGCTGAAGATGTTTGGAGTGATTGATGTCCGAAGTTCCGTGCGAGACGGAGCCGGTCGGCTTGTTCGCAGGACAGCACGTGCTCGCCGAGTTGGAGGGCGTGAGCCCCGAGATCCTCGACGACGAGAAGTTCCTGCGGCATGCGCTCGGTGAAGCTCTCACCCAGGCGAATGCCACGGTGCTGGAGGTGATCTCCAAGCAGTTCGACCCGCAGGGGGTCACCGTGCTGGCCCTGCTTTCGGAGTCGCACGCGTCCATCCACACCTATCCGGAGGTCGGATCGGTGTTCGTGGACGTGTTCACCTGCGGCACGAGGGCGAAACCCGCGCTTGCGGTGCAGTTGCTCGCCGAGGCGCTGGGCGCCGCGTCGACACGGACGGACATGATCAGCCGGGGCAACCGCGTCCCGGCTCTCGTTGGTGAGGAAAACGCGTGACCACGATCGACAACTCCATTCGGGAACCGCTGGGTGACGGCCTCACCCGCCTCTGGGACGTCAAGGACGTCGTGGTGGACACCAAGACCGAGTTCCAGCACCTGGTGATCGCCGACACGGCGCAGGGCCGGTCCCTGTTCTGCGACGACGACCGCCAGAGCACCGAGTTCAGCCAGCTCACCTACCACGAGGCGCTGATGGTCCCGGCGCTGCTGCTCGCGGACCGGGTCGAGCGCGTGCTGGTCATCGGGTCCAGCGAGGGCGTCGTGTGCCAGATGGCGGTGCGGGCGGGCGCGACCGTCGTGGACCACGTCGACATCGACTCCCAGGCCGTGAAGCTGTGCGCCGAGCACCTGCCGTACGGCTACACGCCGTCGGAGCTGGCCGAGGCCGAGGCGGGCACCGGGCCGGTGCGGGTGAGGTACACCGACGGGTGGGAGTACATCCGCGGCGCCGCCGAAGCGGACAACGGGGCGAGGTACGACATCGTGCTGGTCGACCTCCCCGACGAGCGCGAGGAGGAGGCGCAGCACAACCGCCTGTACGGCGAGGAGTTCCTGCGCATGTGCAAGGCGCTGCTCACGCCCGGCGGTGTCGTGGTGACGCAGGCTGGCTGCCAGACCATGTGGCGCAACACGACGCTGATCCGCTCGTTCCAGCGGTTCAACGACGTGTTCGACACGATCGTCTACTACGGCTCGGACGAGCACGAGTGGGCGTACCTGTTCGGCCGCGCGGACGTGGTCGAGGACCCGACCGCGCTGATGACCGAGCGGCTGGCGACCTCCGGCTACCAGCCGGAGACGATCGACGACCTGGCGCTGCTGTCCGGCTCGATCCCGCCGTTCACCGTTCGCCAGTCCCTGGCGTAGAACCGTTGGGGGGAGCCGGTTCCCGGCTCCCCCCTCGGCTCAGCCCAGCGACCTGCGCAGGAATTCCACCTGGAGCAGCAGCAGGTTCTCCGCCACCTGCTCCTGCGGCGTCATGTGCGTGACGCCGCTCAGCGGCAGCACGGTGTGCGGCCTGCCCGCCGCGACCAGCGCGGACGAGAGCCGCAGCGTGTGCGCCGCCACCACGTTGTCGTCGGCCAGCCCGTGGATGATCATCAGCGGGCGTTCCAGCTTCGCCGCGTCGGCGATCAGCGAGTTCGCCTCGTACACCTCGGGCCGCTCCTGCGGGGTCCCCAGGTAGCGCTCGGTGTAGTGCGTGTCGTAGAGCGCCCAGTCGGTGACCGGCGCCCCGGCGATGCCCGCGTGGAACACGTCAGGCCTGCGCAGCACGGCCAGCGCCGACAGGTACCCGCCGTAGGACCAGCCCCGGATGGCCACGCGGGACAGGTCGAGGTCGTCGAACCGCGCCGCCACGGCCTGGAGCGCGTCGACCTGGTCCTCCAGCGTCGAGCCCGCGAAGTCGAACGCGATCTCCCGCTCCCACACCGGTCCGCGGCCGGGCGTGCCGCGCCCGTCGGCGACGAGCACCGCGAAACCCTGGTCCGCCAACCACTGCGAGGCCAGGTAGGCGTTGCGCGCCGACAGCACGCGCTGCGCGTGCGGGCCGCCGTACGGGTCGAGCAGCACCGGCAGCTTCGCCGAGCCGGGCACGTGGCCGGTCGGGAACAGCAGAGCCACGCGCAGGTCCCGCTCCCCCGCGGTCAGCAGCCGCACCTCCGGCGTCAGCACGGGGGTCTCGGCGAACGACGCGATCTCCTGCCCGGTCGACACGGTCACCCTGGAACCGGACCAGCCGAGCCCCGCCGACGAGAGCAGCAGGACGTCACCGCCGCGCACCGCGTGGTGCACACCGTCCTCAGTGGACAGCCGCTCCACCGCGCCCGCGGTGACCCGGTAGACGGGGACCTGGGTCGGGTCGGCCTCGGAGGCGGTCACCAGCACGTCGTCGGCCGTCACGTCGAGCACCGCGCGCACCTGGAAGCCGTCCGGCGTCCACTCGTCGTCGCCGACCACGAGCCGGTTCGCCCCGTCGCGCACGGCGATCCGCACGAGCCTGCCGTCCGGCGTCCACACCGGCACGCCCGGCATGATCTCCACCCAGGTCGGGTCGGTGTCGGTGTGCACGACCTCGGTGGCGCCGGTCGCGGTGTCCACGGCCAGCACCAGCGCGGTCCGCTGGTCCCTGGTCTGCACCAGCAGCAGCGGGGCGCCGCCCGAGGACCAGTGCGCCGAGGCCAGGTACGGGTAGGCGTCGCGGTCCCACTCGACGGCGACGGCCGAGCCGTCCAGGCCCAGCACGGACAGGCTCACGAGCGCGTTCGGCGTGCCCGCCGCCGGGTAGGCGATCTCGGTCGCCCGCGTCGCCGGGTTGGCCGGGTCGGCGATGTACCAGCGCGCGACCGGCGTGTTGTCCACCCGCGCGGCGAGCACGGCCGTGCCGTCCGGCGCGAACCAGTACCCGCGGAACCGGCTCATCTCCTCCGCCGCGATGAACTCCGCCAGGCCCCAGGTGACCTCGGGGTCGTCGTCGTGGCCGAGCACGGCGTCCTCACCGCTCGCCAGGTCGACGACGTGCAGGTCGCCGTCCGCCGCGTACGCGACGCGCGTGCCGGTCGGGTCCAGCCTCGGGTCGACCACCGAGCCCGCCGCGGGCAGCTCCCGCACCGCGTTCGTCGTCAGGTCGGCCAGGAACAGCCTGCCGGACAGGGCGAACACCGCCTGGCGGGCGTCCGCGTCGACCGCGTACCCGACGACGCCCGCGCCGGACTCCCGGCTGCGCTCGCGCCGCGCGCGCTCCTGCGGCGAGAGGTCCTCGGGGTCGGTCAGCAGCGCCGCCGGATCGGCGACGAGCGTCTCGACGCCGGTGGCCGTGTCCAGCGCCCACAGCCCGTTCGCGCGGCTCGTGGCCGTCGCGACGCGCAGGAAGTACACGTGTGAACCGTCGGGTGCGACGGTGAAGGTCCTCGGTGCGCCGAGGGTGAACCGCTGGGTGCGCGCGTGTTGGCGCGGGAAGGAGGTTTCGTTGCCCACCCGGCCACCCTAGTACCGCGATCCGCGCTGGTCCCGGCAGTGGGACGGGGTCACAGCGTGAACCCGATCTCCGCTCCGCCACCGGACCTCGGGCGGGCGAACACCGCGCCGCCGTGGGTGGTGGCGACCTCGTGGACGATCGCCAGCCCGAGCCCCGAACCGGGCAGCGAGCGGGCAGAGGTGGCGCGGTGGAACCGGTCGAAGATCCGGGCCCGGTCCTCCGGCGCGACACCGGGTCCCCGGTCGAGCACGCGGAAGCCGTTCGGCCGGAGCACGATCTCGACCGGTCCCTCGGAGAACTTGATCGCGTTGTCGACCAGGTTGGTCACCGCCCGTTCCAGGCCCCGCACGCGGCCCGTGACCACGCCCTCGGCGTCCACCAGCACCTCGCGCCCGCTGCGCCGCCGGGCCCGGCCCGCCACCCGCTCGGCGAGACCGGGCAGGTCGACCGCGTCGAACGCCTCGTCCACCCGCCGCTCCGCCGAGAACTCGATCAGCTCCGCCACGAGGTGCGACAGCTCCCGCGCCTCGCCGTCCAAGTCGTCGATGAGCTGCCCGCGCGACTCCGACGGCAGCTCGTCCACCCTCTTGAGCACGGCGATGTTGGTGCGCAGGCTGGTCAACGGCGTGCGCAGCTCGTGGTTCGCGTCCTGGACCAGCCGCCGCTGGTCCTCGCGGGCGCCCGCGAGCCGCACCAGCACCGAGTCGAACGCCGCCCCCAGCCTGGCCACCTCGTCGGTGCCGCCCGTCCCGAGCATCAGGTCGAGCCGACCGCCTTCGGCGACCTCCTCGGCGGCCCTCGTCAGCCGCTCCAGGCCACGGGTCAGGCGCCGGGCCACGAGCCTCCCGACCAGGACGGCGAGCAGCAGCACCAGCACCGCGGCGCCCGCCAGGCGCCAGGCGAACCCGGCGATCATCGCCTCGGTCCGGGAGATCGGCCGGGCGAGCTGGACGGCGCCCCGACCGCCCCCGAGCGACACCGTGACCACCCTCAGCTCCTCACCCCCGCGAGGGGTGAACTCGCGCTCGGCCGTCTCCCCCGCGGTGTCGAGGGCCGCGACCTCCTTGTCGACGGTGTAGACGGGGAACGAACCTGCCTCCGGATCGGTCTGGCCGAGCCTGCCGTCACCCGCGAGGACCTGCGTGACGACGTCGCGGGAGCTCATCACGTCCTTCCCGACCTCGCCGTCCTCGATGAACCCCTTGGGGGTCAGCTCGGTCCGCGAGACGCGGTCGACCGTGGCGTCGACCTGCGAGCGGAACGCCCTCTCGGCGTCACCCTCCAGGGCGCTCTCCCCGACGGCGTAGGCGACCCCGGAGACGGCGAGGACCACGGCGGCCGAGATGCCCGTGAACGCCCGCGTGAGCCCGCGCCGCGCGTTCACGCCCCACGCACCGTGTAGCCGACACCGCGCACGGTGTGGATCAGCGACGGCCCGCCCACCTTGCGCCTCAGGTACCCCACGTACACCGCGAGGTTCTTCGACTCGACGCCGAAGTCGTAGCCCCAGATCCGGTCGTAGATGGTGGCGTGGTCCAGCACGATGCCCGCGTTGCGCACCAGCAGTTCCAGGAGGTCGAACTCGGTCTTGGACAGCTCGACCGCGGTACCGCCGCGCCACACCCGCCGGGCGGCGGGGTCGATCCGCAGGTCCGAGACCTGGAGCACCCTGTTCCCGTCCGGCGGCTCCACCCGGCGCAGCAGCGCGCGCAGGCGGGCCAGCAGCTCGTCCAGCTCGAACGGCTTCACCAGGTAGTCGTCCGCGCCCGCGTCCAGGCCCTCGACCCGCTCCGAGGTCTCGGACCGGGCCGTCAGCAGCAGGATCGGGGTGCGGTAGCCGTCCGCGCGCAGCAGGCGGCACACGTCGAGGCCGTCGACGCCGGGCATCATCACGTCGACCACCGCGGCGTCCACGCCGGACCGGCGCACCTCGTTCAGCGCCTGGACGCCGTTGGGCACCGGGATCACCCGGTACCCCTCCAGTTCCATCGCCCGCACCAGGGACTCGCGGATCGCCCGATCGTCGTCGGCCAGCAGCACCGTGCTCATCACGTCGAGCAGTCTGGCCGGTCCCGGTGAGAGGCCGGTAAGAACCTAGGCGGACTTCTTCGGCGGCCACGGCACGAAGCCGCTGGTCCGCTCCACGTAGTCCGCGTAGCCGGGCCTGCGCGCGGCCATGTCCTTCTCCAGCAGGGGCTTGCCGGTGCCCTTGGCGAGGGTGAACGTCATCGCGATCGGCGCGACCACCGTGAGCAGGCCGATCCAGTGGTGCGCGGCGAACAGGAACAGCCCCCACCACACGACCGCGTCGCCGAAGTAGTTCGGGTGCCGGGTGTAGCGCCAGAGCCCGCGGTCCATGACCTGGCCCTTGCTGGCCGGATCGGCGCGGAACCTCGCCAGCTGCCGGTCGCCGACCGACTCGAACGCGAACCCGACGGCCCAGACGAGCACCGCCAGGTGGTCGAGCACCCCGAGCGGGGCGGTCAGGTACGACGCGGCCTGCACCGGCAGCGACACCAGCACCATGACGACGGCCTGGATCGCGTAGACCCGGTACATGCCGAGCACGCCGCGCCTCTTGAGGATCGCGACGTAGCGCGGGTCCTCGTCCCCGCCGCGGTTGCGCGCGTGGATGTGCCAGCCGAGGCGGACACCCCACACCACCGTCAGCAGCGCCACCAGCAGGCCGCGCGGCGTCGGACCGGCGAGCAGCAGCGTGACCACGGAGATGATCGCGAAGCCGACGCCCCAGAACACGTCGATCACGTCGTACCGGCCGCGCGACCTCGCGGCGGCGAACAGCGCCGACACGAGCACCAGCACGAAGACCGCGGTCAGCAGGACGTTCAGGCCGAAACCACCCGCGTTCACCCCGCCACCCGCTCACGGGTGCGCGGCATGCCGCTGGTGCCGTTCGCGCTCGGCCGCACCGCGAGGACCTGGTCCACGCCCATCCGCCCCTCCTCGAAGGTCAGCGCCCCGCCCGCGAGGTAGAGCCGCCACACCCGCGCCTGGCCCTCGCCGACCAGCGGGACGACCTCGTCCCACCGCTCCTCCAGCGTCGCGGCCCAGGCCCGGACGGTCCGAACGTAGTGCTCGCGCAGGGCGTGGACATCACGGATCTCCAGGCCCGCCCGCTCCAGGTGGCCGATCGTCGCGCTGACGGGCCGCATGTGCATGTCGGGGGCCACGTAGGACTCGATGAACGCGCCACCACCGGGTGCGTTGGCCCCGCGCGACATCTGCTGGAGCAGCAGCCTGCCCTCGGGCTTGAGCAGCCGGTGCAGGGTGGCGGCGTACTCGGGGTAGTTCTCCTCGCCGACGTGCTCACCCATCTCGATCGTCGAGATCGCGTCGAACGGCTCGTCGTCGATCTCCCGGTAGTCCTGGAGCTTGACCGTCACGAGGTCTTCCAGTCCCTCGTCGGCCACGCGCTTCCTGATGTGCGCGTGCTGCGCGCGGGAGATCGTGACGCCGGTCGTGGACGCGCCGAAGTGCTTGGCCGCGTGGACGACCATCGAACCCCAGCCGCAGCCGACGTCGAGCAGCCGCGTGCCGGGTCCCACGTCCAGCTTGCGGCAGACCAGGTCGAGCTTGTCGCGCTGCGCGTCCGCGACGGTGTACTCAGGACCGTCCGACGTCCAGTAGCCGCTGGAGTAGGCCATGCTCGGGTCGAGCACGAGCTGGTAGAAGTCGTTGCTCAGGTCGTAGTGGTGCGCGATGGCCGCCCGGTCGCGGCCGCGGGTGTGCCGCGCGCCGGACAGCCTGGCCTCCTCACCGGGTGCCGCGGGCCGGGGTCCGAGCGCGCCGAGGCGCAGCGCCACCCGTGCCGCCCCCAGCAGGTCGACGGCCTTCGGCTTGCCCGCGCGCAGCGCTCCCCGCCTGGCCAACGCCCAGAACCGCGCCAGGCCGTCGGTCAGGTCGCCCTCGACGTCCAGCTCACCCGCGACGTACGCGCGCGCGAGGCCCAGCTCGTCCGGGTTCCACACCAGGCGGCGCAGCGCCCGCTTGGACCGGATGACCGCCACTGGTCCGTTCGTGGGGCCCGCGCTGCTCCCGTCCCACGCCCGCAGGCCGATCGGCAGGGGCGTTCCGAGGACCTTTTCGACGACGGTAGCGAGCTGACCTGCCACTCCACCGGTAACGACCACCACGAGCCTCCTGAGCCAAGACGGGTAGCAGTTGTTCGGCCCGAGATTGTTTTCGGTTCGGTTCTGAACCGCTGACGCGGTCCCCCCGTATTGCTCCGTGAAGCGAATGAACGGACGAGGAGGAGTTGAGAAGTGATCCGACGTAACCGCATCGCCATCGCCGTTGCAGGCGGCATGGCAACCGTGCTCGCCCTGGTCATGTGGAGCACCAACGCCGTTGGCGTTCAGGGCACCACCGTGGCTCAGACCGGTTCCGCGGTGGAGGCTGCTGCCGCGCCGGGTGACTACGGCTACGACACTCCTGCCGCGGCGGGCACCGACGCCCCCGCCGCGGGCGCGCAGACCAGCGCCGCCGGGCAGCCCGCCGCGGAGCCGCCCGCCGCCGCACCCGAGGTCTCGAACGTCCGGCTGGTCGCCAAGACCGTCGACAAGATGGGCGAGGTCGTGCAGGACGGCGACGGCCGCACGCTGTACCGCTTCGACAAGGACACCCCCAAGCCGCCGGTCTCCAACTGCAACGACGCGTGCGCCGTGACCTGGCCGCCGCTGGTCGTGCCCGCGGGCTCCACCCCGCAGCTGGAGGGCGTCGACCCGGCCCTCGTCGGCACGCTGAAGCGCGCTGACGGCACCGAGCAGGTCACGATCGACGGTTGGGGCCTGTACACGTACTCGAAGGACCCCGGCCCCGGCAAGTGGGCGGGCCAGGGCGTGGGCGGCACCTGGTTCGTGATCCAGCCGAACGGCAAGCGCAACGTCGAGTGCCTCCCGCCGGGCGTCACGGCCCCCGCCGCGTAGTGCTGAACCACCGGTAGTGCGGTGAAGCCCGGCCCCGGGGAAGGGGCCGGGCTTCACCGCACTCGTGGAACTGAGGACTTGCCGCTCATTCGCTTCGCGGTGAGGTACGACGAGAACGGCCCCCCGCGTCCGCGGGGGGCCGTTCTCGTCGCGGTGGTGGGAGATCGAGGTCTCCCGGTGGTGGAGACCGGTCGGCCTCCACCACCGCTGCCGTCAGAGGCTCGGGTAGAGCGGGTGCTTCGCGGCCAGCACCTCGACGCGCGAGCGCAGTTCGGCGAGGTCCGGGTCGGGCAGGAGGGCCGCGACGATGATGTCCGCCACCTCGGCGAAGTCGGCCTCGCCGAAGCCGCGGGTCGCCAGGGCGGGGGTGCCGACGCGCAGGCCCGAGGTGACCATCGGCGGGCGGGGGTCGTTCGGGACGGCGTTGCGGTTGACGGTGATGCCCACCTGGTGCAGGCGGTCCTCGGCCTGCTTGCCGTCCAGCTCGGACGCGACGAGGTCGACGAGCACCAGGTGCACGTCGGTGCCGCCGGTGAGCACCTTGATGCCCGCGGCGGCGGCGTCGGACTGGACCAGGCGGTTCGCGAGGATCTTCGCGCCCTCGACCGTGCGGCGCTGGCGGTCGGCGAACTCGGGGCTGGCGGCGTGCTTGAACGCGACGGCCTTGCCCGCGATCACGTGCTCCAGCGGGCCGCCCTGCTGGCCGGGGAAGACAGCGGAGTTGATCTTCTTCGCGATGTCCGCGTCGTTGGACAGGATCACGCCGCCGCGCGGACCGCCGAGGGTCTTGTGCGTGGTGGTCGTGGTCACGTGCGCGTGCGGCACGGGGCTCGGGTGCAGACCCGCGGCGACGAGACCGGCGAAGTGGGCCATGTCCACCATCAGGAACGCGCCCACGGAGTCCGCGATCCGGCGGAACTCCGCGAAGTCCAGCTGGCGGGGGTAGGCCGACCAGCCCGCGACGATCAGCTTCGGCTGGTGCTCCTGGGCGAGGCGCTCGACCTCGGCCATGTCGACCAGACCGTCCGAATCGGACACGTGGTAGGGCACCACGTTGTACAGCTTGCCGGAGAAGTTGATCCGCATGCCGTGCGTCAGGTGACCGCCGTGGGCCAGGTCGAGGCCGAGGATCGTGTCGCCGGTGTTCAGCAGCGCGAACATCGCGGCGGCGTTCGCCTGCGCGCCGGAGTGCGGCTGCACGTTGGCGAAGCCCGCGCCGAACAGCTCCTTGATCCGCGCGATGGCGAGCCGCTCGACGACGTCGACGTTCTCGCAGCCGCCGTAGTAGCGGCGGCCGGGGTAGCCCTCGGCGTACTTGTTGGTGAGCACCGATCCCTGCGCTTCGAGGACCGACACCGGGGTGAAGTTCTCCGACGCGATCATCTCCAGCGTGTTCTGCTGGCGGGCGAGCTCGGCGGCGACGGCTTCCGCCACCTCCGGGTCGAACTCCGCGAGGGAGGTGTTGAAGTGGTCCGACATGTGGTCTCCCTTGGGACGGATCAGTTGGCGCGCTTGTAGAACGGCAGTGCGACGACCTCGACGGGCTCCTGCCTGCCCCGGACGTCCACCGCCAGCTTGGTGCCGGGCTCGGCGCTGCCCTTGGCCACGTAGGCCATCGCCACCGAGTACCCGAGCGTCGGGGAGAGGGCCCCGCTGGTGATCTCGCCGACCGCGGCGCCGTCGGCGTCCAGCACGGTGTACCCGTGCCTCGGCGCCCGGCGTCCCTCGGTCTTGAGACCGACGAGCGTGGTGTCCACACCGGACTCCGCGACCTTCGCCAGCGCGTCGCGCCCGACGAAGTCGCCGGGCTTGTCGAGCTTCACGACCCGGCCGAGGTTCGCGTGGTACGGGGTGCGGGAGGTGCTCAGTTCGTTGCCGTACAAGGGCATCCCGGCCTCCAGGCGCAGCGTGTCGCGGCAGCCGAGGCCCGCGGGCTTCAGGCCGTGCTCCTCGCCCGCCTCCAGGAGCGCCGCCCACACGGCGGGCGCGTCGGCCGGTGCCGTGAACAGCTCGAAGCCGTCCTCGCCCGTGTAGCCCGTCCTGGCCAGCAGCACCGGGGTGCCCGCGACCTCGGTCGGGTAGGAGGCGTAGTACTTCACCGTCGCCAGGTCGGTCGGCGTGAGGCCCGCCAGGATCGCGGTGGAGTTCGGCCCCTGCACGGCGAGCAGCGCGTAGTCCGTCGACCGGTCGACCACGGCGGTGTCGAAGCCCTTCGCGCGCTCGACCAGTTCGCCGAACACCAGCGCGGCGTTGGAGGCGTTCGCGACGACGAGGTACTCGGTGTCGCCCAGCCGGTACACGATCAGGTCGTCCAGCACACCGCCGTCGGCCTGGGTGATCATGGTGTAGCGGGCGCGGCCGACGCCGATCGCGGAGCAGTGGCCGACCAGCGCGTGGTCGAGCGCGGCGCCCGCCTCCGGGCCCTCCAGCACGATCTCGCCCATGTGCGTGAGGTCGAACAGCCCCGCCGTCCGGCGGACCGCGTGGTGCTCGGCCAGCTCGCTGTCGTAGCGCAGGGGCATCCGCCAGCCCGCGAAGTCGGTGAACATGGCGCCCAGCGCCTCGTGCTCGGCGTGCAGCGGCGTCCGACGGCTTTCCATCTGGGTGGATCCTCCCTGGTGGGCATGCTCAACGGCCGACCGCGCCGCGGGGGCGACCGGTCGACCGGCGGCGGGCAGTGGGGACACGGTCATCGGCGAGACTCCTCCTGTGAGCGAGCCTCCCCCTCTGTCATGAGCCTGAGAGCTTCGACGCGCGAGCGCGACTTGCACCGTGGGCGAGGCGCACGGGTGCGCCTGCTTTTCAGAGTTGCCTGCGTCGCGCGGTACCGGTGCCTGAGAGATTCCGGGGAGGAGTTGCTCCTTCGGCGCCCCTCGCGGGGACTCTTCCGCGCGCCATCGACGGCCGTGTTCAGTTGATACCGCCAGACGCTATTCGCAGGCCGTGCCGCAGGTCAACAGGGGTCGCCTCACAGGGGGACGCCCTCCCGGACGCGCTCGACCACCTTGCGCTCCGCGTAGAACGACAGGAACGGGATCGTGCCCGCGAGCAGGACCAGGATCGTGCCCTTGATGGACCAGCGGGCCTTGAGCCCGAGGTCGACGGCGATCACCAGGTAGATGGCGTAGAGGAAGCCGTGGACCGGACCGACGAGCTTGATCATGCCGGTCGAGTCGCCCACGTACTTGAAGAGCATGGCCACGACCAGCAGCAACAGGCCCACACCGACCACGTAGGCCATGAACCTGAACCGGTTCAACGCACCGCTCATCGCCCGTCCGACCGCCTTCGTTCCGCTTACCGCTGGTCCCGCGCGTTCAGCTCGGCGAGGTAGCGGTTGTAGACCGCCAGCTCGTCGTCGGTGTCCACGACGGGAGCCCTGACGGCGTCAACGGTAACGACAGGCGCGGGTGCGACCACGGGCGGCTCGGCTTTGCGCTGCGCGTCGAGCTTGCGGATGCGCCAGACCATGAAGGCCGGGAAGAGTCCGAACAGCGGCCACTGCAACACGTAGCCGAGGTTCTGGAAGGTCCCGCTGGCGGATTCGAACCTCGTCCACTGCCACCACGCGAGACCGCAACAGCCCACCAGCGCGACCGCGCACACCAGAGCGATGCCCAGGCGCTGGGGGGTGATGAGAGGACCGCCGGTCACCTCTCCAAACTAGCACCGGCGGTACTGCGGCTGGAGGTCCAGGGCCGGGTGACCCAAGGGTTGGGGCTCCGCTCGGAGCCCACTCCCGTATCCGGACCGCCGACCGTCCTAGGCCACGCCGTCCCGGCGTTGCCGCTGCAACCTGGCGACGCACCACGCTGCCGCACTACCCCGACGCAGGTGCTGGAGCACCGTCATCGGGCCGAGTCGACGACCCAGGTCCGCGGGCAGGAGCCCGGCCACCCGGTAGTCCAGAGCGCGCTGGTCCAACGGGCTGATGCCCGCGTCCCACCACTGCTCCGCCTCGGCGAGGTCGCCCACGAGCTGCCAGTAGCTCGCCGCCGCCTCCAGGAGGACCTCGGGCACCTCGGGTGCCCTCCTCCGCATCGCCGCCACGTACGCGGGGCTGGCCGACTCGACCCGCACCACTCCACGTGGACCACCGTTCGCCCGCTGCGAGGGGATCCCCGGCGACGCGCTGGGTGGTGCCTCCGCCAGCCAGGCGTTCTTGATCCGGTTCACCTCCTGCATCTCGGCGTCGTCCGACCGCTCCGCCGCCCACTGCCTAAGCAGTTCGTCGACTCCGGAGTCCTCGACCATTTATGCCTCCCTGGGGTCGAAGATCAGCCAATGCAGCGCACCGTATTCAAGGGTTCGGCCAACCGCTAGACCCTTGTTTGTCGATAACCCCGTTACCAGGGTGTTATAGGCCCTATTCCACCCATAAGGTCCAACGGTCGAGCCGCCACGTCACCCAGGGTGATGGTCCGGAACCGGGTCGCGCGGCCCGCCGGGGAGCGGGCCGCGCAACACCGGTCGAACGGGCCGGGACGGGGCCCCGGCGACTAGCCGAACAGGCTCCGGAGGAACGTGATGATCGCTTCGGCCCCCTCGCGCAACCAGGCGAGGACCTGCGAGACCGCGTCGGCGGACTCCACCGGGCGGGTGATCAGGAGGAACAGCACCAGCGCGACCGCCGCCAGCACGACCACCTTCTTCGTGTTCACGTCAAGCCACTCCGTCCGCTCAGGTTCGTGCGGCGGTCCCCCGTGACAGCCGGGAGCACGCCGTGTCACCCGACATGGTCCCCCATTCACCCGGTTGATGAACCTCGAACACGCATGCCGTCCTCGAACCGCCCCGAGATCAGCGCCCTGAGACGCTCGAGGGGGTTCGAGCGTCACCCGAATGGCCGCTCAAGGAGCCGTCCGGATCGGACGATGACCTGGGTACGGGCGTCTCGTCCGGCAACCCCCCAGCTAGCGCACCGAGGTACTCGCGAACCATCAGCACACCCAGAGGGTCCCGCCGCTCTCCCGAGCCGTGCTCCACGAGCACTCTGCGTGATCGCCGTAGTTCAGTGCCGTGATTCTTTCCCGGCGCTATTTCGCTGCCCTTTTATCGATCATCCAATTACTCCGGCCCGACTCAGTTCCGTAATCTCCGAGTCCGGCAGGCCGAGTTCTGCCAAGACCTCGATCGTGTGTTTTCCGGCCCGCACGGGTGGCTCGGGCGCCCCGGCGGGAGTGCGGTCGAACCGGGGAGCGGGTGCGGGCAGCGCCGTCCCACCCACGTCGGTGAACACCCCGCGCGCGACGTTGTGCGGGTGCGAGGGCGCCTCACCGGGTTCGAGCACCGGCACCAGGCACGCGTCGGTGCCCGCGGCGAGGTCCGCCCACTCGTCCCTGGTCCTCGTGGCGACCACCGCCGCGATGCGGGCGCGCAGGTCGGGCCAGTTCGCCGGGTCGTGCCGGTTGGGCAGCTCCCCCAGGCCCAGCACCTCCACCAGTTCGGCGAAGAACCTGTCCTCCAGCGCGCCGATGCTGACGTACCGGCCGTCGGCGGCCCGGTAGACGTCGTAGAACGGCGCGCCGCCGTCCAGCAGGTTCGTGCCGCGCTCGCCCTTCTCCCCGCCCGCCGCGCGCATCCCGTGCAGGAACGTCGTGAGCAGCGCGGCACCCTCGACCATCGCCGCGTCCACGACCTGGCCCCGGCCGGAGCGCTCCCGCTCGTAGAGCGCGGCGAGCACGCCCATCGCGAGCAGCAGGCCACCGCCGCCGAAGTCGCCGAGCAGGTTCAGCGGCACGGTCGGCGCCTGACCGGCCCGGCCGATGGGTTCCAGCGCCCCGGAGAGGGCGATGTAGTTGATGTCGTGGCCCGCGCGCTCGGCCAGCGGCCCGTCCTGGCCCCAGCCGGTCATCCGGCCGTACACGATGCGCGGGTTGACCGCGGCCACGTCCTCCGGGCCGAATCCGAGGCGCTCGGTGACGCCGGGCCGGAAGCCCTCGACCAGCACGTCGGCCCGGTCGACCAGGCGCAGCACGAGCGCCGCGCCCTCGGGCGTGCGGATGTCGATGCCCACCGACCGCCTGCCGCGGCCCAGCGGATCGCCCGGCACGGCGCCGGGGTCGCCGCCGATCCGGTCCACCCTGATGACGTCCGCGCCGAGGTCGGCCAGCACCATCGCACCGAACGGGGCGGGCGCGAGCCCGGCCAGCTCCACGACCCGCAGCCCGGCCAGCGGTCCCTGCTTCATGGGTTCTCCCTGCTACGGCGAACTCGTCGCGGCGGACTACAGCGACCGGGCGATGATCTCCTTCATGATCTCGTTCGTGCCGCCGTAGATCTTCTGGACACGCGCGTCGGCCCACGCCCGCGCGATCGGGTACTCCGTCATGTAGCCGTAGCCGCCGAAGAGCTGCACGCACTCGTCCACGACCCGGCACAGGCGCTCGGTCGACCACCACTTGGCCATCGCGGCCGTGGGGACGTCGAGCTCGCCGTCCAGGTGCAGGCGGATGCAGTCGTCGACGAACGACCTGGTCACCGCGGCCTCGGTGGCGCACTCGGCGAGGGTGAACCGGGTGTTCTGGAACTTGATCAGCTCACGGCCGAACGCGGTGCGGTCCTTGGTGTACTCCAGCGTCATCGCGACCGCCGCCTCGATGCCCGCGACGGAGGCCACCGCGATGATCAGCCGCTCCTGCGGGAGCTGGTTCATCAGCTGGACGAACCCCTGCCCCTCGGTGCCGCCGAGCAGGTTGGCGGCGGGCACGCGGACGTCGTCGAAGAACAGCTCGGCGGTGTCCTGGCCCTTCATGCCGACCTTGTCGAGCACCCGGCCGCGCCGGAAGCCGGGCGCCTTGGCGGTCTCGACGACGAGCAGCGAGGTGCCCGCCGCTCCTCCGGCCGGGTCGGTCTTGGCGACCACGACGACGAGGTCGGCCTGGCTGCCGTTGGTGATGAAGGTCTTGGAGCCGTTCAGCACGTAGGAGTCGCCGTCGCGGACGGCCTTGGTCTTGATGCCCTGGAGGTCGGAGCCCGCGCCGGGCTCGGACATCGCGATGGCGCCCACGTACTCGCCGCTCGCGAGCTTGGGCAGCCACCGGAGCCTCTGCTCCTCCGTGCCGTAGGCGAGCAGGTAGGGCGCGACGATGCCGCTGTGCACGCTGTTGCCCCACGCGCTGTCGCCCGCGCGCGCCTGCTCCTCGATCAGCACGGCCTCGTGGGCGAACGTGCCCCCGCCCCCGCCGTACTCCTCGGGGATGGACAGGCACAGCAGCCCGACCTCGCCCGCCTTCGTCCACAGGTCGCGGTCGACGTGCTTCTGCGCCGCCCAGCGCTCCTGGTTGGGTGTCATCTCCTTCGCCATGAACGTGCGGGCCAGCTCGCGGAGCTGGTCGAGGTCCTCGGTCATCCAGGCGGAACGGCGCTTCGGCATACCCGTCAGCCAAGCACCGCACCGCGCGGTCTGCCATGACCATCGAGCTTCCGATGAGGGGCCGAACGTGAGCGAAAATGTCGTTGCTGCTCGTCCCGCACCTGGTGCGGCCGTGGTCTGGACCGCTCAAGTGAGCTATTCGGTCACCCATCGCGGTCATGGGCAACGCCCCGCCGCGGGCCTACCGTCGAGCACATGAGCGAAGCCTTGATCTTCGATGCCGTGCGGACGCCGCGCGGCAAGGGAAAGCGCGGGTCGCTGCACAGCGTCAAGCCGGTCACGCTGGCCGCCGGGGTGCTGAAGGCGCTGTCCGAGCGGAACGCACTGGACACCTCGGCGGTCGACGACGTCGTGTTCGGCGTGGTGTCGCCGGTCGGCGAGCAGGGCTCGGACATCGCGCGGACGGCCGTGATGGCGGCGGGCTGGGCGCAGCGGACGGCGGGCGTGCAGCTCAACCGGTTCTGCGCGTCGGGCCTGGAGTCGGTGAACATGGCGGCGGCGAAGGTCGCGTCCGGGTTCGAGGACCTCGTGGTCGCCGGTGGCGTCGAGTCGATGTCGCGGGTGGCGATGGGCTCGGACGGCGGCGCGTGGGCGTCGGACCCCGAGACCAACATGGCGACGAACTTCGTGCCGCAGGGCGTGAGCGCGGACCTGATCGCGACCCTGGAGGGCTTCGACCGGTCGGCCGTCGACACGTGGGCCGTGCGGTCGCACCGGCTGGCGACGCTCGCGCAGGAGAAGGGCTACTTCGACCGGTCGATCGTGCCGGTCGTGGACCAGAACGGCACGCTGGTGCTGGCGGCCGACGAGACGATCCGGCCGGAGACGACGCTGGAGCGGTTGGCGGGGTTGAAGCCGAGCTTCCAGTTCCACGGTGACCTCGGGTACGACTCGGTGGCGATCGACCGGTACCCGTCGGTCGAGCGGATCAACCACGTCCACCACCCCGGCAACTCGTCGCAGATCGTCGACGGCGCCGCGGCGATGTTGATCGGGAACGAGCGGGCGGGCAAGGACCTGGGGTTGACGCCCAGGGCCCGGATCATCGCGACCGCCGTGATCGGCACCGAGCCGACGATCATGCTGACCGGGCCCGCCCCCGCGGCGCGCAAGGCGCTGGACCGGGCCGGGTTGACGGTCGAGGACATCGACCTCTTCGAGATCAACGAGGCTTTCTCGTCGGTGGTGCTGAAGTTCCAGCGCGACCTCGACCTGCCCGAGGAGAAGATCAACGTGAACGGCGGGGCCATCGCGCTCGGGCACCCGCTGGGGGCCACCGGCTGCATGATCCTGTCGACGCTGCTGGACGAGCTGGAGCGCCAGGGGCTCCGGCGGGGCCTCGCCACGCTGTGCGTCGGTGGCGGCATGGGTATCGCGACGATCATCGAGAGGGTCTGAGACATGCCTGTGCACTACGAGAAGGACGCCGGGGGCGTCGTCACGTTGACGATGGACATGTCCGGGTCGGCGAACGTGATGAACGCCGAGTACCAGGAGGCGATGGGGGTCGCGGTCGACCGGCTGGAGGCCGAGCGCGACGAGATCACCGGGGTGGTGCTGACGTCGGCGAAGAAGACGTTCTTCGCCGGTGGCGACCTGAACCTGCTGATCCAGGTCACGCCGGAGAACTCGTCGGAGGCGCTGGCCGGGGTGTCGCTGGTGAAGTCGCAGCTGCGGCGGTTGGAGCTGCTGGGGAAGCCGGTGGTGGCCGCGGTCAACGGTGCCGCGCTGGGCGGGGGGCTGGAGATCGCGCTGGCCTGCCACCACCGGGTGGTGCTGGACGACGACCGGATCAGGCTGGGGTTGCCCGAGGCCACCCTCGGGCTGCTGCCGGGCGGCGGGGGTGTGACCCGGATGGTGCGGTTGCTCGGCTTGCAGGCCGCGCTGCCGCTGCTGATGGAGGGCAAGCAGCTGCGGCCCTCGCGGGCGTTGCAGGCCGGGTTCGTGGACGAGCTGGCGGCCGACCGGGACGACATGATCGCCAAGGCGCGGGCGTGGATCGCCGCGAACCCCGCGCCGCGGCAGCCGTGGGACGAGCCGGGGTTCGCGATCAAGGACGTGCGGGTCGGGGACCCGAACGTGTACTCGCTGCTCGCGGCGGCGCCTGCCGTGCTGCGGAAGAAGACCCACGGCGCTTTCCCCGCGCCGGAGAAGATCCTCGCCGCGGCGGTCGAGGGTGCGCTGGTCGACTTCGAGACGGCGTTGCAGATCGAGGGGCGGTACTTCCTGGAGCTGGCCTCCGGGCAGGTGTCCAAGAACATGATCACGGCGTTCTGGTTCCAGCTCAACGAGATCAACGCGGGCGGTTCGCGACCGTCCGGTGTGGAGCGCCGGAAGACCGCCAAGGTGGGTGTGCTCGGCGCGGGGATGATGGGCGCCGGGATCGCCGAGGTGAGCGCCAAGGCGGGCATCGAGGTCGTGCTCAAGGACGTGACGCTGGAGGCGGCCACCAGGGGCGCTGCCGGGATCGCGGGGATCACCCCCACCGACTCCGACGCCGACCTCGCCGGGTGCGACCTGATCATCGAGGCGGTGTTCGAGAACCGCGAGCTGAAGGGGAAGGTGCTGCCCGCGGCCGAGGCCGCGGCGCTGCCGGACGCGGTGATCGCGTCGAACACGTCCACGTTGCCGATCACCGGGTTGGCCGCCTCGGTGTCGGACGCGGAGAAGTTCATCGGGCTGCACTTCTTCTCGCCGGTGCAGAAGATGCGGCTGGTGGAGATCATCCGCGGGGAGAAGACGTCGGACGAGACGCTGGCGAAGGCGTTCGACTACGTGCTCCAGATCGGGAAGACGCCGATCGTGGTGAACGACAGCCGGGGCTTCTACACGTCGCGGACGTTCGGGACGTACGTGACCGAGGCCGTGACGATGGTCGCCGAGGGCGTCCGGCCCGCGTTGATCGAGAACGTGGCGAAGAGGGCCGGGATGGCCGTGGGGCCGTTGGCGGTGTCCGACGAGGTGACGCTGACGTTGCAGCTGAAGATCCGCGAGCAGACGTTGGCGGACGACCCGTCGTTGGCCGCGCTGGGCGCCCACCCGGCGTTCGCGGTGATCGAGGAGCTGGTGGGGCTCGGACGCACCGGGAAGTCCGGTGGGGCCGGGTTCTACGAGTACCCGGAGGGCGCGAAGAAGTTCCTGTGGCCGGAACTGGTGACGCGGTACTCGCGCGAGGACGCCGGGGTGTCCGAGCAGGACGTCGCGGACCGGTTGCTGTTCGTGCAGGCGTTGGAGACGGTGCGCTGCCTGGACGAGGGGGTGTTGACGAGTGTTCGGGACGCGAACATCGGGAGCGTCTTCGGGTTCGGGTTCGCGCCGTGGTCCGGGGGGACGTTGCAGTTCGTGAACTCGTACGGGCTCGGGGCTTTCGTGGAGCGGGCTGATTACCTGGCGGATACGTACGGGGAGAGGTTCCGGCCGCCTGCTTCGCTGCGGGAGCGGGTGGTGAGGGGGGAGGGGTTCTAGGGGATCTTCCCTCCCCGATCTTGGCAGTGTCTCGACGCCCCGCCCCTTTGTCCAGGCTGGAAAGATGCCTTGACAAAGGGGTGGGGCGTCGAGGGTCTTAGAGCATCGGGGGCGGGGGGTGCGGGTGGAAGAGCTGTGGGTGGTGGGGTGGGTCCGGGGTTGGTTCGGGCCGGGGGCCGGTCACATCCGGGTGCCGTTGGCCGGGAGCCGGCTGGGTGCCGTTGGACCTGTGAGAGTTCTCGGTGGTCAGGTGCCGGCTGCTCTGTAGGCTCCCGGGCTGCTTCCCGTCCAGCGTTTGAACGCCCTGTGGAACGCCGAGGCTTCCGAGAAACCCAATCTCAGAGCCAGCTCTTCTACCGATTCGCCGCCCCTCACCAGGCTTGAGACCGCCTGGTCGCGCAGCAGCTGCTCTCTCACCTCGCGGAACGAGGTGCCTTCCGCTGCCAGTTTTCTGCGCAGCGTTGGGGCGCTGACTCCCAGTCTCGCCGCCACCTCTGGCAGGCCGCCGGAGATCCCGTTGCCGAGGATGCGCCTCACCAGGCCCGCGGTGTTGGCGCCGTAGTCCCTGCGGGACAACAACTCCGCCGGTGAGGCGCGGAGGTAGCGGTGCAGTGCGCTCTCGTCCTGGACCACCGGCATCCTGAGGAACCTGGTGTCGAACCTGAGCGCTGTCCTCGGTGCGTTGAAGTTCAGCGGACAGCCGAAGATGAGGTGGTACTCGCCGCCGTGGGCTGGTTCCGGGTAGCTGAAGTCGACTCTGCGCAACGGGATCCGCCTGCCGATCAGCCAGCTGGAGAAGCGGTGCCACAGGACCAGCAGGGACTCCGCGAGGAAGTGGTCCGGGTCGTCCGCCGCGGACAGGTCCAGTTCCAGGCGGAAGGTGTCCGGGGTGTCCTCCACCAGCGACATGGCAGGCCTGGAGTCCAGCAGGTCGTAGAAGTCCAGGCCCCTCCGCAGTGCGGCGCCCAGGTCCGGGCAGTGGACCGCCAGCAGGCACATGGTCTGGAAGGTGCCCCGTTTGCTCGGCTTCGGGCCGAAGCCCATCAGCTCGTCGTCGAGCTGGTCCCACAGCGCCTGGATGAGGTGGGTGTACTGCTCGGCGGTGACCCTGGCGCGGTCGTCGGCCAGCAGCGACCCGCTGATCCCGGCCGCGGCCAGCACCGGGGTCACGTCGTGGCCGCCGCGGAGCGCGCCGCGCAGGGCGGCGCGGACGTAGTGGATCGCGATGGTCCTGGTGAGCATCACCCGACAGTCTCCCACCGGACATCCGGGTGCGGCGGCGCGGTCTCCCGCGCCGCCGCCCGCGGATGGCTCACCCCAGTGAGCCGACTCCTCGCCGACGGGGCTTGTGCTCGTCCGCCGGCAAGGGAAGTTGTGCCTCACACCACGGTATGAGGTCTAGACCAGATACGTCAATACGGTCCAACGGCCCTATCCGGGCCGCGCAGGCGGCCGTGTTCCGCCTGCGTGTCAGGCCTGTTCCAGCGGCGCTACGGCGAAGCCCGCGGAGAACCGCTGGCACCAGATCACGACGCTGCGCACGCCGTCCAGGTCGGTGGCCGCCGGGATCTCGTAGACCTGGTTGCCCTGGTTGGCCTTGAGCTTTCCCAGGCTGGTGAAACCGCTGCCGAACGCCTTCTCGGCCGAGTCGGACGGCTTGTCGGACAGGTAGACGTAGAGGTCCGGACCGTCGCTGGTGTCCAGGGCCTCGAACTGGACGACGTGGCCGCCGTCGGCTCGCCGCACCAGCGTCGCGGAGCCCGTGGTCGCGTGCTCCAGTGAGCGGAAGGGTCCCGATGCCAGTGCGACCGGTTGCTTCGGGGGTTCGGGGGTCGACGAGGTCGCGGAGGCCGTGGGGCCGGTGGTCGTCGGCGCGCCTGCCGCCGGGGCGCTGGTCGACGGTGGGACCAGCAGGGCCTCGTCGGCGGTGCGGGTGGTGATCAGCCGCCAGGGCTGGAACAGCGCCAAGCCCACCCCGACCCCCACGACCAGGACCACCGCCACCGCGCTCACCACTACCCGCCGGGACATGCCCGCCACCCTTCGTCGTCCGATCAGTCCGTCCCCGAGAGGAGACCACCGGAGACGTGCCTCACGGGGCGGTTTCGGCCTTACGAAGTTCTGACATCAGCTCACCTGATCGGGTTAGGGTCGCCCGGTGGTTCCACGAACGAGCACGGAGACGACCGTCGGCCAACTGGTGGTCGGGGCAATCATGCTCGGCTGCGCCGCCGCGGGTCCGTTCCCGAGTCCCGTCCCGCTGCTGTTCGTGATCGCCGCGGTGGGCACGGCCAACGCCGCGTTCGACCTCATGCGCACGTTCGGCTCGGCGCTGCTCGGGGGTGTGGCCGTCGCGAGCGTCGGACTGGCCGCGGTGCCGTTCGCGACCTGCTCCAACGACCGGTTCACCGACGTCTTCACCTGCGCGGGCGACGCGCCGACGTGGCACATGACCGGTTCGGTGCTGGTGGCGGGCCTGTCCGGCGCGAGCCTGGTGCTGGCGCGGATCGCGGGCACGGCGAGCGTCGACCAGAGGCTGGCGCGGATCCAGGAAGACCTGAACGCGATGCGCGGCAGGCGTTGACCACCGGTCCGGGTGCGTGAACCGGGCACCCGGAGCCATTTCACCCGACCGTGCGCATAGGACTCGAGCCGGGTCGTCCCGCGCACGGGCCGCGGGCGCAAAGTCGGCCGGTGCGCGGCGGTTCGAGCGCGGTGACAAGGGAGCCGGGGTGGTCGTCGAGCCATTCTTCCCGGTCAGCGCGCCGACGCGGAAAACCACGCGCTGGGAGATCGATCGGTGCATCGACTTCCAGGGGTCAGAGGCAGACCTGGAATGGCTCGATTAAGTTCAGCCAACACATTTATCCGGCGTCGAACCACCTGTACTGTCTCGAACGAATCCCTCTCCACACGACGTTCTGGTCATCCCTGCGAAGGAGCTTGCTGTGCGAGTGCTCTGGGCCGCGTGCGGCTCGGCCGTCGCGGCATCGGCGTTGGCCGGTGTGCTGCTGGGTGTGCTCCTCGACGGTTCCGGGCAGCAGGCCGGTGATCCGACGAAGCCGGGGTCGACCTGGATGACCAACGCCCCGTCGAGCACGTCCAGACCCCCGTCGTCGTCGACCGGTTCGAGTTCCAGCGTCCCGCCGTCGTCCACGACGACGACCACGACCACGACGACCACCACTCCCCCCGCCGCGCCGCCCCCCGAGACCACGACGACCGAGGCCGTCGCGCCTCCGGTGGCGACGACCCAGACCACCACCACGACGACGACCACCAAGCCCAGGGAATGGCCGTGCAGCCCGCTCAACCCGCTGCCACCGCCCACCTGCGGCCCCTGAGCGGAAGTCGAAACAAGCCCGTCCCCCGGCGGCAACAGGAGCTCGGAAGCCTGGAGCGATGGAGTCCACGGGGAAGACCACACCGCTGACCTGGCGACTGCGCGTCCAGCTCGACGACAGTCCCGGCGCGCTCGCCAGGGTCACCATCCGACTCGCCGAACGCGACTGCAACGTGCTCGCGCTGTCCGTCATCCCGGTGCCCGGCGGCGTCGTCGACGAACTCGTCGTGCGGGCCGCGCCCGGCCTGCTGCCCGCCGACCTGGTCGAGGCGATCCGCGCCGAGGGCGGCCGGTGCGTCGGCATCACCAACGCCGACGTGCACGACCTGGTCGACGCCCCGACGGCGGCCCTGCGCGCGGCGGGCGACGCGGTCCGCCACCCCGGCAGCGCGTGCGACGCCCTGCGCGCCGTGCTGGCCGCGGACTCGGTCGTGGTGCTGCCCGTCGGCGCCGAGGGCGACCCGTCCGACGAGAAGCCCGGCCACCACGCGCGCCTGCTCACCCGTGACGGCACGGTCGTCGTGGCGCGGCGCGGCTGGTCGCCGTTCACCCAGGTCGAACTGGCCAGAGCGGCGGCGCTGATCGACCTGCTCGACGAGTCGGGCACGCCCACCCCTCGACCGACGGCGCTGATCAGCGCGGACGGCATGGCGCTGGTGCTCAGGGCGGGCGGCGCGGACGACGAGGACGCCGTGGCGGCCCTGCACTCGCGGTGCTCGATGCGGACCCTGTTCACCCGCTACCACTCCGGGATGCGCACGCTCCCGCGCCGCTGGCTGCACCGGCTGCTCAGCCCGCCGCGGGGCAGCACCGTGGTGGCGCAGTGCGCGGACCGGGTCGTGGCGCTGGGCCAGCTGATCCGGACGTCCACTCCGGACAGCGCGGAGATCTCCCTGCTCGTCGAGGACGCGTGGCAGCACCGGGGAGTGGGCACGGCGCTGCTGTGCGCGCTGGCCGACACCGGTCGTGCGGCGGGGTACCGCGAACTCGTGGCGTGGTGCCTGCCCTCGGAGACCGGGCTCGTGCGCACGGCCGCCCGCGCGGGCCTGGAGACCGCGGTGCGGCGGGAGGACGGACTGCTGCGGCTGTCCATCACGCCGACGCCCGCGCCGCTGCGCGCACCCGTCCGCGCGGCGCGTGCGCAAATCGGTGGGACTCGCTGACGGTCGGGTGTGGGAGCGCTCCCGAGCGGGGGTGATCCGGCTAAGCTGAGCCGATTCACCGATCGTCGAGGAGTGGTGCCCGTGTCCGTCCAACCGCAGCGCGCGGCGCGTCCCACCCTGGAGGACGTCGCCGAGAGAGCGGGCGTGTCGAGGGCGACGGCGTCGCGGGTGCTGAACTCCTCGCCGAGGGTGAGTCCCGAGGCGCACGAAGCGGTGACGGCTGCGGTGGTGGAGCTCGGTTACACGCCGAACCACGCGGCCCGCTCGCTGGTCACGCGGCGCACCGACGCGGTCGCGGTCGTGTTCTCCGAGCCGGAACCGAAGATCTTCGACGACCCGCACTTCGGGCAGCTGATCAGGGCGGCGGCCCGCGCGCTCGCCGCCGCGGACGTGCAGATGGTCCTGATGCTGGTGCACTCCCCCGAGGACCAGGCCCGCGCCGAGCGCTTCCTGGCGGGCGGCCACGTCGACGGCGCCCTGCTGTTCGCGCCGCACAAGGGCGACCAGCTGCCGTCGATCGCCCGCAAGCTCCCGCTGCCGGTCGTCTACGCGGGCCGCCCGTGGGGTCCGCTGCGCGGCCTGCACCTGGTCGACAACGACAACACCGGCGGCGCGGTCGTCGCGACCGAGCACCTGTTGTCGTTGGGGCGCAAGAAGATCGTCAGCGTCACGGGCACGGCCGACGAGTACTCGTCCATCGACCGCCTCGAAGGCTGGCGGACGGCCGTCGGCGCGGACGACGCCGTGACCGCGCTGATGACCGAGAGCGGCAACTTCGACCGCGAGGGCGGCAAGCGGGCGATGGCCGCGCTGCTCGACCGCGTGCCCGACCTGGACGCCGCGTTCGTCGCCAGCGACCTGATGGCCGCGGGCGCGCTGGACGCCCTGCGCGAGGCGGGCAGGCGCGTGCCGGACGACGTGGCCGTCGTGGGCTTCGACGACCACCCGCTGATCGCCCCGCACACCGAGCCGCCGCTGACGACGATCAAGCAGGACTCGAACGACCAGGTGGCCCACATGGTCAACCACCTGCTGCGGCTGCTGCGCGACGAGCCGGTCCGGGCCCGCCGGGAAGTGCTGCCGACGATTCTCGTGCGCCGCCAGTCGACTTGATACCACCTTCGGGCGGTATTACTACTACCCCTGGTGTCCTTATCGCCGCCAATGGCCACTCTTTCGAGCATTTCCTATTGCCGCAGACAACTCACCGTATTTGTCGGACCCCGAGAGTAATGTATAAAACAGGGGTCCCCCTGGGCGGGTTACCTCTGAGTCGGCGTGAGTGCGCGAGGCGGGGAAGCGCGATTCCGCGTGATCGCGTTTTGCCGTTCGGAAATTGTTGACCGCGGGTCAATCGCCATTCCGCCGACCGGGCTTCCGGTCACGCGGTGCGGCACCCCCGCCCTGAGCACCGGACACCGCTCGACGGGGTGGCGAGTCCGCGGTCGGGGCACGGCGGACGGCCGTCATTCCGATGAGCGCTTGTCGATGCAAACAACTCTGCGTACGTCTCCCCCGGAATATGCATCGCACATGAATTGAGGAGGCCCCGATCGGGACCTCCTCAAGCCCTGGACGAGGGACCCGCGCGACGGTGCGGGCCCCTCGTCACCTCACGCCCCTACTCCACCTCGTACCCGGTGGCGGGAATCGAATTGCGGCCGATGATCCGCGCCAGGGTCGCCCCGCTGCGCTTCACCGTCCGCTCCTGGGTCTCGTAGTCGACCCGCACGACACCGAACCGCTGGCTGTACCCCTCGGCCCACTCGAAGTTGTCCAGCAGCGACCACGCGAGGTACCCGCGGATGTCGGTGCCCGCCTCGATGGCCCGGTGCACGGCCCGCAGGTGGTCGACCAGGAACGCGACCCGCTGCGGGTCCTCGACGTGGCCGAACTCGTCGACCTCGTCGACGAACGCCGACCCGTTCTCGGTGATCACGATCGGCAGGCCCGGCGCGTCCTTCCCGAGGCGGACGAGCAGCTCGGCGAACGCGTCCGCGTTCTGCTCCCAGCCGAAGCTGGTCAGCTCACCGCGCGGGTCGAGCAGCTCGACACCGCGCAGACCGGGGAACGGCCCGTCGGTGACGACCTCCGGGTCGGCGGCGGGCGCGACGCGGGTGGGGCTGTAGTAGTTCACGCCCAGGAAGTCGATCGGCGTGGCGATGACGTCGAGGTCACCGTCCAGCACCACGCGCTGCCAGTCACCGAGCCACGCCACGTCCTGCACTACGTCGGCCGGGTAACCGCGGCCGAGCACCGGGTCCAGGAAGATCCGGTTGTGCAGGCCGTCGACCTTGCGCACGGCGTCCAGCGACGCGGTGTCATCGTTGTCAGCCTTGCCCTGGGTGAAGTTCAGGACCAGCGAGAACTTGTGTTCCTCGGTGGCCCGCTCGCGCATCGCCCGCGTGGCGAGGCCGTGCGCCAGGAGCAGGTGGTGCATGGCCTCCAGCGACGCCTTGGAGTCCGTCAGGCCGGGCGCGTGGTTGCCCTTGTGGTGACCCAGGAACGCGGAGCACCACGGCTCGTTGAGCGTGCTCCACAGCTTCACCCGGTCGCCGAGGTGGCCGAACACGACCTGCGCGTACTCGGCGAACCGGTGGGCGGTGTCGCGGTTGCGCCACCCGCCCTGGTCCTCCAGCCACTGCGGGAGGTCCCAGTGGTACAGCGTGGCGACGGGCTCGATGCCCTTGGCCAGCAACTGGTCCACCAGCCTGTCGTAGAACGCCAGACCGCGCGGCTCCACCAGGCCGTCGGCCGCGGGCACGATCCGGGGCCACGCCACGGAGAAGCGGTACGCCGCCAGGCCGAGCTGCGACATCAGCTCGACGTCCTCGGCGGACCGGTTGTAGTGGTCGCACGCGGGCTCGCCGGTGTCGCCGTTGAGCACCTTGCCCGGCGTGGCGGCGAAGGTGTCCCAGATGGACGGTGTGCGACCGTCCACGGTGGTCGAACCCTCGATCTGGAAGGACGCGGTGGCCGCGCCCCAGGTGAAGCCCGCCGGGAATCGGAGGGTGTCGGGGGCGAGGTCCGGGGCGGGCACTGGCGCCCGCCCGACTCGGCTGTCCGGGTCGGTGGTGGTCATCTAGTCATCCCTTCACGGCACCCTGCACGATCCCGCCGACGATCCGGCGGGCCGGCAGGATGAAGATCGCGACGACCGGCAGCACCGCGAGCGATGCGCCGGCGAGCATGAGCGAGTGGTCGGTGTGGTAGCCGCTGGCCAGTGCTGACAGCGCGACCTGGACCGTCGGGCCGTCGTTGGGGTCCAGCACGATCAGCGGCCGGAAGAAGTCGTTCCACGCCGTCGTGAACGCGAACACGCCCATGACGGCGGCCTGGGGTCGCACGATGACGGCTTGCGGGGTGCCGTACCGGTCGAGGTCGGACATCAGCGTGTGGAGCGGGACCACGCCGAGCTGGGTCGGCACCATCGCGGTGCCCGGGGCGAGGAGGAACGGGGAGTTCGTCATCGCCGGGGAGGAGTCGACGGTGTCGAAGACCCTGGTGGTGTTCTCGACCGGGTGACCACCCGGCGTCAGCGGCGGGGCGGTGTCGAGCGCTGCCACGGCTCCCCCTCAGCCCTTGGACGCGATGCGTCGCGTCACGGAGAAGTTGATGCCCGCGACGACCAGGACGACCAGGATCGGGGTGTTCCAGGAGTTGGCGTCGCCGAGGAGGGTCGCGTAGTTGTCGAGGCCGACGAGGCCCTGGTCGCCGTCGATCGGCTGCCAGTCGCGCAGCGACACCCAGGCGGTGTGCAGCAGGGGGTGGAGGCCGAAGACGCCGAACACCAGGAAGAAGGGGGCGATCACCAGGTGGGGCGTGCACTCGCCGTCCAGCCGCGCGAGCGGCCACCGCCGGTCGCCGTTGGTCTCACCGGCCATCGACGGCCCCCGGCGCGCGGCGGAGCGGGGCCGGGACCCCGCTCCGCCCGTGGTTGTCCGGTGTCACTTGACGGCGTCCTGCGCTTCCTTCAACGCCTGCGCGAACGCCTCCGACGTGTTCTGCTTGCCCTGTTCGACCCTGGAGAGGGCGCTGCTGAACACCGGGGTCACCTTGGAGTCCTTGGTGCCGCGGTAGGTGGGTTGCAGGTTCTCGGCGGAGGTGCCGAAGATCTGGCCGACCGGGGCGTTGTTGAAGTAGGTGTTGACGGTGGCCGTGACCTCGGGGTCCTTGTAGGCCACCGGTTCGCTCGGCAGGTTGCCGGTCTCCTTGAAGATCCGCTTCTGCTGCTCGGGGGCGGTCAGCCACTTGGCCAGCTCGTAGGCCTCCTGGGGGTGCGCGCTCTGCTTGGGCACGGCCAGGAAGGACCCGCCCCAGTTGCCGCCGGGGCCGGGGGCGTCCGCGACGTCCCACTTGCCCGCGGCCTCGTCGCCCGCGCCCGCCTTGATGAGGGCGAGGGCCCAGGCGGGGCACGTGGTGGTGGCGAAGGACGCCTGCTTCAGCGCGACGTTCCACTCCGGGCTGAACGGGGGGAGCGCGCCGGTCTGGCGCTTCTCGCCGAGGCTCGCCGCGAGGGTGAAGGCGTCGCCGACCTTCGTGTTCCTGTCGGCGATGTAGGAGTCGTCGGCCTTGGCGAAGTACGCCTCCTCGGTCTGGTCGAGGATCGCCTTGTAGACGTTGAGGGCCGTGTCGACGAACTTCACGTCCGGCGTCTGCTCGGTGAAGGTCTGGGCGGTGGCGACGTAGTCCTGCCACGTGGGCCAGAGCTTGCCGACCTCCACGCGGTCGACGGGCAGGCCCGCCGCCTCGAACAGGTCGCGGCGGTAGCACAGGGCGAGGCTGCCCATGTCCGTGCCGAGCCCCAGCACGAAGTTGCCGTTGTCGGTGGTGCCCTGGCTCCACTTCCAGGCGGCCCACTGGTTCTCCAGGTCCTTGGCGCCGTGGTCCGCGAGGTTCACGAACTTGTCCTTGGACTGGCGGAACTGGGCGACGTTGCCCTCTTCGATGGCGACGATGTCCGCGGCGCCGCGTCCGCCCGCGAGCTGGGTGGCGAGCTGCGTGTGGTGCTGCTCCATCTTGACCTTGCGCTGCTCGACCTCGATGTTCGGGTGCGCGGCCTGGTACTCCTTGACCAGGGCGTCGTACCCGAAGTCGGAGAAGACGCCGATGGACAGCTTGATCTTGCCGTCCGAGCCTCCCGCCTCTCCCCCGCACGCCGCGACGCTCGTCACGGCGAGGGCGGCCACCACGGCCGCAGCCGCACGACCGACCAGAGTCCTGCTCATCCGTCCTCCTCGGCGCGCTCCGCCCGCGTGACCCAACGCAGTGAGAGCGCTCTCACAGTCGACGTGGCAGCCCCCGGTGTCAAGCAGGCGGACCGCTGTCGACATCGTTCCGTAACCTTCCGACCGCTTCCGGCGCACCGCGCGACGAGCACGGGGCCGCCCGTGATTTCAGCAGTACGAGGTGGTGGCGGCAGCACCAGTACGGGTGAACACCGGGTGAACTGTGCTCCGAACGGCCCAGAGGGGCAAGAGGCGGGGGTTGGCTCGGCCCTCGCCCGAGCCAACCCCGCACCCTGGTAGAGGCCTCGCGCCGCCGAACGTGACGCGCGGGAAGAAAAGATTCCTCGACCGCTCCCGGCCGTCCCGCGGAGCGGACGCCGCCGCGGTGCGAATCGGACGTTCGGGCGGAACGCCGCCGCGAGGTGGTCGGCTCGACGCGGTGGTGCCCGAGGGCGACCTGTGCGAGCCGCGGCTCGGCGGGGCTGGGTTCGCCGAGCGGTACCGGTCGTGCGACCTCGTCGCGTCCCCGGACCGGCCCGTGCGGGAGCTGGAACGGCTCCCGCGACCGCGGACCCCGGCTTCGCACCCCCGTGGCGCGCCGCTGCCCCGCACCGTGGGGCGCGGGGCAGCGGCCGTACCGGGGATGACGGCCCGCCCTCCCCCGAAGAAGGACGGGCCGTCGGGTCAGGCCTCGGCCATCCCGGCGACGACCGAGGTGCGGGCCGCTCGCCTCGCGGGCATGGCGGCGGCGATCATCGCCGCGACCACGGCCGCGAGGAGCATGACGCCGATCTGGCCGACCGGGACGTCGAAGGTGATCGGGAAGCTGTCCGACGACAGCGCCTCGACCAGGATCCAGCCGAACCCGACACCGAGGACCAGGCCGATCGCGGCGCCCATGACGGCCATCAGGACCGACTCGACCACGAGCATCAGCCGCAGCTGGCTCTTGGTGAGGCCGAGCGCCCGCAGCAGCGCCGACTCCCTGGTGCGCTCCAGGACCGACAGCGTCAGCGTGTTGGCGATGCCGAACAGGGCGATGATCACGGCGAGGCCGATGAGGGCCCAGATGAAACCGAGCACCTGGTCGACCTGGGTGTTGAGCTGGGCCTTCGTCTCGGCGGCGCTGTCGATGACGGCGATCGGCGAGGGGTCGGTGACCTTCTCGACGGCCGCCCGGCCCGCTTCGGCGCCCACGCCGTCCTTGAGCTTCACCATGATGCTGCGGAAGCCGGGCGTGTCGGGGTTGAACGAGTTGAGCGTGGCCAGCGTGACGATGCCGCTGCTGTCGATGCCGTCGACGACCGCGACGACCTTCAGGTCCTTCTTGGTGGCGCCGACGCCCTGCGGGAGGGTGCCGCCGACGGCCAGTCCGCCGCGCTTGGCGAAGCTGGAGCTGATCGCGACCTCGCCGTCCTCGAGGCCCGTGATGCTGCCCGACACGACCTTCGGCCGCACGAGGTCGCCGAGCGCCTCGGGCGTGGTGGCCTCCAGGTACGCGCTGTACTGGGAGTTCTCCTCGCTCTCCGGGGCGAACGCGGCCACCGGGGCCACCTTGGCGACCTGGGGGACGGCGGTGAGCTGGTCCAGCAGGTCCTGCTGCAACGGCCTGCTGTAGATCGACGAGGTGACGGTGTAGTCGGCGGGGAAGCGCTGGTCGACCTCGGCGCTCGCGGTCTCCTTCGCGCTGGTGGCGACGACCGTGACGAGGCTGACGATGGTCACGCCGATCATCAGCGCGGCGGTCGTGGCCGCGGTGCGCTTGGGGTTGCGGCCCGCGTTGCCGGACGCCAGCTTGGCGGGAACGCCGAACAGCGCCCTCGGCACGACGCCGAGCACCCGGTTGACCGGTCCGACGAGCACCGGGCCGAGCGTGACCACCATGGCCAGCAGCAGCATCGTGCCGGAGCCGGTGATGATCAGCGCCGCTTCCTCCTCCATGCCCGTGCCGAGGTAGACGACGCCCGCGCCCGCCAGGCCGAGGAGCACGGCGAACGCGATCCGCAGCTTGCCGGTGCGGGCGACCTCCTCGCCGCTGTCGAGCTGGGCGCGCAGCGCGGCGACCGGGGCGACCTTCGTCGCCTTGCGGGCGGGCAGCGCCGCCGAGACCACCGTGATCAGCACGCCGACGCCGAACGCGGCGAGCACCGTGGTGGGCGTGACGGGGAGCCGGACGACCGTGTTGTCGCCGGAGAGCGACCCGACGACCGTCTGCATGAGGGCGGAGACGCCGATCCCGCCGAACAGGCCGATCACGGAGGCGAGGAAGCCCATGGCGACGGCTTCGGCGATGACGCTGCCGAACACCTGGCCGCGGCTGGCGCCGACGCACCGCATGAGGGCGAGTTCCCTGGTGCGCTGGGCGACCAGGATGGTGAACGTGTTGTAGATGACCATGGCCGCGACCACGAGCGCGATGAGCGCGAACGCGAGCAGCAGCTGGGTGAACTCGTTCGAGCGCTCGCTGATCTGCTTCAGGGTCTCGGTGGTGAGCTGCTCACCGGTCTGGAACTTGAACGCCCTGTCGCCGCCGAAGGTCTTCTCCAGGTTCGCGACGAGCTGCTGCTGGGTCACGCCGGGAGCGGCCTTCGCGACCAGCTCGTACCCGCGGACCTTGTCGCTGAGCCCGGTCAGCGCCTCGGGCAGCAGGACGAGGTGCTCGCTGCCGCCGAGCGACATGGAGTTGGCGCCCTGGGCGAACGTGCCGACGATGGTGAACGAGTGCTTGGCGTCGTTCTCGTCGAGCAGCGTGATCTGCTGGCCCAGCGACAGCTTCGTCGTGGCCAGTGCCCGCACGTCGACCGCGGTCTCGGTGGTCGACGCGGGGAAGCGGCCGTCCTTCAGGTCGTACTCGCGCAGCTCCGGCGTGGACGCGAGCGGGCCTGCGCTGGCGGGCTTGGCCTTGCCGCCCGCCGTCAGCAGCGCGGCGGAGACGTAGCTGCGGATGTCCGCGCCCTGCACGCCCTGCGTGCCGCGGACCTTGTCGAGCGCGGCCTGGGAGATGCCGGTCTCGGACTCCGGGCCCTCCCCCGTGAGCGACATCGACGCGTCGACGCCGCGCGAGGTCTTGGCGAACTCGTCCTTCATGCCCTCGGTGATGCCGTCGCCGAGCACGAGCGTGCCGCTGACGAAGGCGACCCCGAGCATGATGGCGATCGACGACAGCAGGAGCCGCGCGGTGCGCGCCCTGACACCCGCGATGATCGTCTTCAGCATCACGCCCCCAGGTGCTTGAGCGCGGAGAGCACCGAGTCGGCGGTCGGGTTCTGGATCTCACCGGCGAGGTGGCCGTCGGCGAGGAGCACGACGCGGTCGGCGTAGGACGCGGCGACGGGGTCGTGGGTCACCATGATCACGGTCTGGCCGAGCTTGCGCACGGACATCCGCAGGAAGTCGAGGACCTCGGCGCCGGAGCGCGAGTCCAGGTTGCCGGTCGGCTCGTCGGCGAACACCACGTCCGGGCGGGCGACCAGGGCGCGGGCGCAGGCCACGCGCTGCTGCTGGCCGCCGGACAGCTCGGACGGCTTGTGCTTCAGCCGGTCCCGCAGGCCCAGCACGTCGACGATGGTGTCGAACCACTGCTTGTCGGGCTTGCGGCCCGCCAGTTCGAGGCCGAGCAGGATGTTCGCCTCCGCGGACAGCGTGGGCAGCAGGTTGAACGCCTGGAAGACGAACCCGACGCGGTCGCGGCGGAGCTTGGTCAGGTCCTTGTCGTTGAGGCCGGTGATCTCGGTCCCGCCGATGTGGACGGACCCGCCGTCCACGTTGTCCAGACCCGCGAGGCAGTGCATGAGCGTCGACTTCCCGGAGCCCGACGGGCCCATGATGGCCGTGAACTTCCCGGCCTGGAACGCGACGCTCACGCCGCCGAGCGCCCGCACCGCGGTGTCGCCCTTGCCGTACACCTTCACCAGGCTGGAGGCGGCGACGGCGGCTTGCGTGCCAACCCGGCCCGTCTCGGACACCACTGCAGACATTCCCTGCCCCATTTCGCTCACCGTCTCGCTGACAGGGGAAAACCTAGGCAGCGGCCACGTGAGCGGACATCCCTCCCGACGCGCACTCCGGACTCAACCCGCAGGATGACCCCGGCTCCTCCCGTGGTCGCACGACCCGACCGGGGCGGGCACGAACTGTCGGGTCCGGCAGGGTGGACGGGCCGCAGCATGGACGTCGAGGAAGGGAGGCCGGAGTGCTGGAACGGCTGAACCAGGCCATGGAGCACGTCGAGCGCAACCTCGACCAGCCGATCGAGGTTGCCGACCTGGCGCGGATCGCGCTGACGTCGGAGTACCACCTGCGTCGGCTGTTCTCGGCGCTCGCGGGCGTGCCGCTGTCGGAGTACGTCCGGCGCAGGCGGCTCACCGTCGCGGGCGCGGAGGTGCTGGCCGGGCGGGAGACGCTGCTCGACATCGCCGTGCGGTACGGGTACGGCTCGGGCGAGGCGTTCGCCAGGGCGTTCCGGGCCGTGCACGGCGTCGGGCCCGGTGAGGCGCGCAGGACCGGAGCGGCCCTGCGGTCCCAGCCACGGATGTCCTTCCGCCTCGTCGTCGAAGGGAGCAGCAGCATGCGGTACCGGGTCGTGGAGAAGGACGGGTTCCGGGTGGTCGGCCGGAGGGCGAGGGTGCCGCTCGTCCACGAGGGGATGAACCCGGCGATCGTCGAGTTCGTGAAGGGTCTCGGACCGGAGGTGCGGGCGCGGATCGAGGCGCTGTCGGACCAGGAGCCGTCCGGGGTGCTCAACGTGAGCGTGAACGTCGACGAGGGCTTCGAGGAGGGCACCGAGCTGGACTTCTACTACGCCGTGGCGTCCGGCGCCGACGTGCCGGAGGACCTGGAGTCGCTGGACGTGGACGCCGGGACGTGGGCGGTGTTCGAGAGTTCGGGCGAGTTCCCGAAGGTGTTGCAGGAGGTGTGGCGGGACGTGTACACGCAGTGGTTCCCGTCCAACCCCTACCGCAGCGCGCCGGGTCCGTCGCTGCTCAGCGCGAAGGTGTCGGCCGACGGCGCCACGGCGGACGCGGCGCTGTGGGTGAAGGTGGAACGCGCCTAGGAGTGGTCCAGCAGGCCGCGGTCGTAGGCGAGGGCGACGGCTTCGGCGCGGCGGCCCGCGCCGAGCTTCGCCATGATGCGGGTGAGGTGGACGCTGACCGTCTTCTCGCTGATGTACAGCTCCTCGCCGACCTCGCGGTTGGTGCGCCCCAGTGCGACGAGGCCGAGCACGGACCGTTCCCTCGGGGTGAACGGGTCCACGCGGTCGCGCGGCTCGGCCTCGTCCGCGCGCAGGGTGACGCGGGCCCGGCGGGCGACGCGGGTGACGGCGTCGAGCAGCGGGGCCGCGCCGACGGTGCGGGCGAACTCGGCGACCTCCCGCAGGTGGGCTGCGGCCTCGTCGCGGCGGTCGGCGCCCAGCAGCGCCTCGGCCAGCCGCCACCGGCACACGGCCTGCTCGAACACCATGCCGAAGCCGAACTCGGCCGCGGCGCGCGCCCACAGCTCGGGGTCGCCCGCTCCGGTGAGCCTGCTGCGCTCGGCGTCGGCGCGCGCCAGCCACGCCCGCCCCTCCGGGCCGAGGACGCCGGTGCGCGGCAGGCCGTTCACGGCCGTGGCGCGGGCGTGGTCGGCCAGCCGGTTGCCCTCGGCGACGGCGGTCGCCTCGCCGTCGCCGTCCCGGCGGCGCCTGGCCCCGGCGGCGACGTCGGCGTGGGCCGCGACGCCCAGCGCCCCCAGCCGGATGCCCGCCAGCAGCCACTCGTCGCCCACCTCGCGGGTCCAGGCGAGGGCGTCCGCGACGCGGTCCACGGCCTGCTCGGGCCTGCCGCGCCACTGCGCCAGCTCGGCCCCGGTGCCGCCGGTGATCAGCGCGATCTGCACGTCGCGGTGCCAGTCCTCGCGGAGTTCGGCGATCATGCGCTCGGCGTGGTCGACGTCGCCCCGGCTGACGGCGACGTGCGTGCCCACGGCGGCGAGCCTCGCGACGACCGTGCTCGACACGGCCAGGCCGGGTGGCTCGGCCGCGGCGGCGCTCTCGTCCCAGCGGCCAAGGTGGTAGAGCGCCAGCGCTTGGAGCACCCGCACCTCCAGCCCGAACCCGCTCCAGGTGATGCCCTTGGCCCTGGCCCGGCGGGACGCCTCCTCGAACACGCGCAGCGCGTCCTCCAGTTCGCCCCGGTCGTAGTGGTCCAGGCCGAGGAAGTACCGGGCGCGCATCTCGGTGTTGACCGCGTCCGCCTCGACGGCGCAGTCGATCGCGCCGATCAGGTGCTCGCGCGCCGACTCGGTGCGGTCCTCGCGGCCGTCCAGCAGCCCCAGCGTGGCCAGCGCGTCCGCGACGGCCCCCGCCGCGCCGGACTCGCGCCCGTCGCGCACCGCCATCTCCGCGCGCTCCCGCGCCAGCGGCAGGTCGCGGGCGTAGCGCAGGCACGACGCCGACACGGCCAGCACCCACGCGCGGGACTGGCTGGCGGGCCGGTCGCGCACCAGCCGCCACGCCTGGTCGACGGCCTCGTGCATCTCCCGGTCGTGCCCGTCGAGCCCCTGCGACGCCTGCGCGACCCGCCGCCACATCTCGGCGGCCTTCTCCGGGTCGGCCGGGTCGACGACCTCGGTCGCGGACCTGGCGAACGCGAGCGCCCGCTCCGGCTGCCCCGCCGTGCCCGCCGACCAGGACGCGCGGCTCAGCAGCACCAGTTCCGTCACGTCCGGTGGCCGCTGGTCCTCCGCGACCGCGGCCCACAGCCTCAGCGCCTGCTCGAAGTGCCGCAGCGCCTCGGCGGGCGCGCCCGTGCGGTGCGCCTCCTGCCCGGCGTCCACCGACGCGGCCAGCGCGCGCGGCAGGTCGTGGCTCTCCAGGCTGTGGTAGGCCAGCCCCGCCGCGAACCCGCGCCCCTCGCGGCCGGTCAGGTACCGCGCGTACGCCGCGTGCAGCCGCACCCGCTCGCCGGGCAGCAGGTCGCCGTAGACCGCCTCCTGGAGCAGGGCGTGCCGGAACACGTAGATCTCGTCGGCGTCGCCGACCAGCAGCACGTGGTGCTGCACGGCTTCCCGCAGCGCGGCGTCCAACCTCGCGTCGTCCAGGCCCGCCACGGTCCGCAGCCGGTCGTGGCTCACCCGCCTGCCGCCGATGGACGCGACCCGCAGGACGTGCTGGGTGTCGGGCGCCAGGCGTTCGATCCGGGTCAGCAGCACGTCAGCCAGCGCCGCCGGCATGCCGCCGCTGGGCAGGCAGCTCGCGGCGGCGAGCAGTTCCTCGGCGAAGAACGGGTTGCCCTCCGACCGCTCGGCGACCTCGCGGACCACGTCGTCCGGCAGCTCGTCGGCCAGCGCCTCGACGAACGCGCGCGACTGCTCAGCCCCGAACGGCGCCAGTTCCAGCCGCTCCACGGCGGGCAGGCGCAGCAGCTCGGTCAGCAGGGGCCGCAGCGGGTGCGCGCGGTGCAGGTCGTCGGACCGGTAGGTGCCCAGGATCAGCAGCCGCTGCGAGCGCAGCCGCGACAGCAGGAACGACAGGAGGTAGCGGGTCGAGGCGTCCGCCCAGTGCAGGTCCTCCAGCACCAGCAGCACGGTCCGCCGCTCGGCCAGCTCGCCGAGCAGCCCGTGCACCGCGTCGAACAGCTGCAACTGGCCGACGTCCTGCTCCGACCGGCGGCTCCGCGGGAACAGCGGCGGCTGGTTCGAGCCGTCCCGCGTCTCGTCCTGCCCCACCGGCAGCGCCAGTTCGGGCAGCAGCCGCGCCAGTGCGGGCCTCGCGCCGATGTCGAGCAGGCCCCGGTCCCTCGCCTGGCCGAGCACCTCGGCGAAGGGGAGGTAGGGGATGCCCATCTCCTCCACGTCGAGGCAGCGGCCCGTCAGCACCAGCGTGTCCGCCGCGGACGCCAGTTCCTCGACCACGCGCGTCTTGCCGACCCCCGCGTCACCCGCGAGCAGCACCGCCGACGCCGATCCCGCGGCGGCGGACGCGAGCGAAGCCCGCAGCCGAGCCATTTCCCGACCGCGGGCCACCAGGGGGATGCCGGATCCGAGACGCGCCACGAGTGGCATGTTCGCACACCTCAGGCGGCGTCGCCCCTGGCTTTCCGCTGCTCGGGGACGTCGGCCCCGGCGAACCCGGCCAGCCGCGCCCACCAGGCCGCCTTGCGCGGCGCGGTGCGCCGCGACTGCCGCACGTGCTCCGCGTCGGCCCGCATCGACCGCTGCCGGTAGTCGACCTCCGCCTTGATCGCTTCGGGCGTCCACTCGAGGCTCATCGTCTTCACTCCCGTGTCGTCTTCGTCAGTGACACCGAGAGTCGTCGTAAGGGGTGGGGGCGGGCATCGGAGGTTCACGTGGCCCGCGCCCGCGAGGGCCTTACCCGACAGCGGGAAGGGGCACCCCCGACCCTGGTCGGAGGTGCCCCCGCGCTCCGCGTCAGGCGATCAGCAGGCGCCGCTGTCGCGCCACGCGCCCCACTCGCCGGTGGTGCCGGGCTCCTCGCCCTGCGTCCACCACTGGGCCGTCCACTTGCGGCCCTTCCACGACACCGCGTTCGTGCCGACGTAGACCTTCGTCCGGTCCCACGCCGCCGCGGTGCAGTTCGGCGGGGTGGTCGTGGTGGTCGTCGTCGTGGTGGTGGTGGTCGTGGTCGTCGTCGTCGTGGTGGTGCTGGTCGGCGGGTTGCCGCCCGCTCCGCGCGGGTGGTCCGACGCGATGGCGTAGGTCTTGCCGCCGAAGGTGAACCGGAAGTTCGACGGCGACGTGATCGGGAGCTGGTAGTTGATCGTGATGTCGACGCTGGCGCCCGGTGCCAGCGACTGCCACGTCGGCATGGCCACCGACACGTGCTGGAAGTCGCCGCGCAGACCGCCGACGTTGGACCCGGTGTGGCCCTTCGACACGACCTGGAGGCCGAAGCCGGACTGGTCGGTCATGCTGCCGGGCGCGCTGGTGCCGTAGTCGAACTCGATCTTCGCGCCACCGGGGATGGTGACCGTCGAGTTGTTGGTGATCTTCAGCTTCGGCGTGATCGGGTAGTTGGCGTCGCCGAGGGCGAAGCCGCCGACCACGGCCGAGACGTCGAGCACGTCGGCCGGGGTGGCCGTGGACGCCTTGAGGTTCCCGTACGGGGCCGCGCCGCGCAGACCGTCGTTGATCTTGCTGATCAGCGTGTCGCCGATCGTGTACTGCTGCTTGGTGGAGTCGAACCGGTAGTCACCGGCGAGTTCCCAGATCATCACGCCGCCGATGCCCTTGTCGGCGATGTACTTCGCCTTCGTGGCGACCGACTGCTCGTCCTCGGTGGACAGGAACACCTTCTTGGTGCTGTTCCACAGCCACGGGGAGACGAGGGTGCTGTCGTAGTTGCGCGCGTAGGTGCCGCTGATCCGGTCGGTCGGGTCGGTGTCCGGGGTGAGGCCGTACGCCGCCAGGTAGTCCGGCGTGATGCCGTTCTGGAGGTTCATGGCGTGCCACATGGGGTTCACGCCCGACGGCACCTCGGCGTTGCCCGCCGTGCTGTCGTGCCACAGGTTGTCGATGCCGATCGCGCCGTTGCCGCACGGGGTCGTCGAGCCGACCGAGCCGCCCGTGCCCGCGGGGCACTTCGACTGGTCCGGGAGCGCGGCCGTGCCGCCGAGCCCGTTGACGCCGCCGCTGACGCCCTGCCAGCCGCGGGTGTAGAACGGCAGGCCCATGTTGATCCGGCCCGCGGGCATGGCGCCGCGGAAGTAGTGGTAGGCCCAGTCGGTGTTGAGGTAGCCGATGCCCTCGTACTGCGGGGCGGTGTAGACGCCGCCCGCGGCCAGCTCGCCGTCCTTGCCGTTGTCGTAGAGCGCGGCGTTCGGGCCGACGAAGTGGTTCCACGAGCCGTGCAGGTCGTAGGTCATCACGTTCAGGTAGTCCATGTACTTGGTGACCTGGTAGGCCTCCATGCCGCGCAGCAGCCAGCCCGACGCGGGAACGGCGGCGGTCAGCAGGTAGTGCTTGCCGTCGGCGGCGCCCGCGCGGTCCAGCTTCTCGCGCAGGGTCTTCATGATGTTCTCGTAGCCCGCCCACAGCCGGCCGCGGTTCGCGTTGGCCAGGGCGAAGTCGTCCGGGTTGCCCGCGTTGTTGTTCGACGTCGGGTACTCGTAGTCGATGTCCGCGCCGTTGAATCCGTAGGTGCGCAGGAAGTCCACGACCGAGTCGGCGAAGGTGTTGATCGCGCCCTGGTCCTGGCCCAGCTTGTAGAAGCCGCCGTTGGCGTCGCGGGTGCCGTCGGGGCGCAGGAAGCCGCCGGTCTCCGCCCAGCCGCCGACCGAGATCAGCGTCTTCACCTTCGGGTTCTGCTTCTTGAACTTCGTCAGCTGGTTGAAGTGCCCCTTGTAGGACAGCGACGGGTCCATCTCCGCGCCCGCGACACCGGGCCACTCCATGCCGGTGGAGGCGTTGGTCGCGCCCGCGTCACCGACGGAGATCCTGTTCTGGTTGTCGATGTGCGCGAACGCGTAGTTGAGGTGCGTGACCTTGCTCCACGGGATGTCCTTCGGCAGGTACGCGGGCGAGCCGTCCTTGCCGGTGCGCCAACTGCTGAAGTAGCCGATGACGCGGCGGGAGTGGTTGGCGTCGAACGACTCCCGGCCCGCGGTGTCGTAGACCGAGCAGTACGGCACGTCGACGCCGGGCGTCTTGTAGAGGCCGTCGGGGCGGCAGTCCTCGTTGCCCGCGGCACTGGACGGGGCGGGGTTGGCTACGGCGATCAAGAGTCCGGCCAGCGTGGCGAGCATCGCCAACACCGGCACCAGCTTTCTGGGCACGGCGAACCTCCTGCACCTGGCGGCGGCCTGGCAGGTGTGTTGAGAGAGCAGGGATGTGTGTCACGGCTCACCCGTGACGCGTCGCGCTGAACGTAGGTAGCGCGGGCACCCGGTGTCAATAGGTATAGACCAATCGTCACACAGCGGTCGGCGACACCGCCCGCGTGCGGGCCAGCCGCGCCCGGACCTGGTCTGCCTCCGGGGCGTCCAGTTCGGTGAACAGCGCGAGCGCCCGCTGCCAGTGCGACACCGCGCCCGGCACCCCCTGGCGGTCGAACACGGTCGCGAGCTGGTCGTGCGCGAGCGCCTGGTGGTACGGGCTGGCGGCGTCCGTCGCCAGCGTCAAGGCCGACCGCGCGCTCACCGCGGCCTCCTCGTAGTGCCCCTCCGACAGCAGGGCGACCGACAGGTCCGAGTGGCACGTCGACTCGCCGCACTGCTCGCCGACCTCCCGGTACATCACCAACGCAGCGCGCAGCCACGTCGGCGCGTCCGCCACCCGGCCGTTCGCCAGGTACAGCAGCCCGAGGTTGTGGTGGGCGTTCGCCTCGGTCCACCGCGACCCGGCGCTGCGGCTGACCTCGATGGCCTCGCGGTAGTGCGCCTCGGACTCCTCGATCCGGCCGACGTCGAGCAGCGTGTCCGCCACCGTCGTCAGCGCGCGCGCCTGCTGGTCGAGGTCGCCGCTCGCGCGCGCCACGTCCAGCGCCTCGCCGTGCCGGACCAGCGCCTCGTCGTTGCGCCGCAGCCGCAGCAGCGCCGTGCCGAGGTTGAACAGCATCACGAACTTCGCCTTCGGCTCGCCGAGTTCGGTGGCCGCCCGCAGACCGGACTCGGTGACCCGCAGCCAGGTCCCGTGGTCGGCGCGCAGCCAGAAGAACCGCGACAGCGCGTACGCGAGCTGCCAGGCGTGCACCAGCCACTCGCGGTCGAACACCGGCGCGGAGCTGTCCGCGGCCAGGTCGGCGACGGCCAGCAGGTTCGCCTCCTCGGCCTCCAGCCAGCCGATCGCGTCGGCCGACGACGCCAGCTTCGGCACCGCGGTCGGCCGGTGCTTCGGCTCGACCCGGACGCTGCCGCGGCTGATCGGCAGCAGGCCGTCGGCCACGTCCGCGACGTGCAGGTAGTAGTCGAGCATCCGGCCGGTGGCGTCGCGCCGCTCCTCCGGCGCCAGCTCGCCCGCGAGGGTCTTGCTGTACACGCGGACCAGGTCGTGGGCGCCGTAGCGGCCGGGCTCGCCGACCGAGAGCAGGTTCGCCGCCGTCAGCGAGTCCAGCGCCCGCTGCGCCTGCCCCGCGTCGACGGCGGCCATCGCGGCGGCGACGAACGGCGTCACGTGCGTGCCGGGGTGCAGGCCGACCAGCGCGAGCAGGCGGGCGGCCAGCGGCGGCAGCGCGCGCCGGGACGCGTCCAGCGCGGCCCGCACGGGGCCCTCGCCGTCCTCCAGGCCGAGCGCGGCGAGCCTGCCGTGCTCGTCGTCCAGCTCCGCCACGAAGTCCGCCACGCGCAGCGTCGGCGACACCGCGAGCCGGGCGGCGGCGATGCGCAGCGCGAGCGGCAGCCCGTCGCACAGCTCGGCCAGCCTGCGCAGCCCGGCGGCGTCGGCGCCCGCGCCGCGACCGGCGACCCGGCCCAGCACCTCCACGGCCGCCTCCGGGGTGAGCATGTCCAGCTCCACCAGCCGGGCCTCGGCGTGCGCGACCAGCCCGACCAGGCGCCTGCGGCTGGTCACGACGACGCACGAGGACGAGCCGGGCAGCAGCGGCAGCAGCTCGGTCGAGCCGAGCACGTTGTCCAGCATCACCACCATGCGGCGGTCCGCGACGAGCGTGCGGTAGAGGGCCGAGCGCTCCTCGACGGTCACCGGGGCGTCGTTCGGCTGCACGCCGAGCGTGCGCAGGAACCGGTTGAGCACCTCGCCCGCGTCCAGCGGGTCCTGGTTCGGGTCGTAGCCGTGCAGGTCGACGTAGAGCTGCCCGTCGGGGAAGGCGTCGCGGACCCGGTGGGCCCAGTGCAGCGCGAGGGCCGTCTTGCCGACGCCCGCGGGGCCGCTCACCACCAGCAGCAGGCCGCTGCCGGGGTCGTCGGCGAGCAGCTCGTCCATGCGGCGCAGCTCGGCGTCCCTGCCGATCAGGGACGCGGGGGCGCGCGGGAGCTGGGCAGGCACCGTGCCGCCGACCGGCGAGATCGGCGTGACGGGTGCGGGCGGGGCGGGGGTCGCGGCCCGGCCGGGTTCGGGGTCGTCGCCCGCCAGCACGGCCATCTGGACGCGGCGCAGCTCCGGCCCCGGCTCGACGCCCAGCTCGTCGATCAGGACCCGGCGCGCCTCGCGGTAGACGGCGAGCGCCTCGGCCTGGCGGTCGGCCTGGCACAGCGCGCGCATCAGCAGCCCGTGCGCGCGCTCGCGCAGCGGCTGGTCGCCGACCAGCGCGGTGAGCTGGCCGACCAGGTCGGCTCCCTGGCCGAGCGCCAGCCGCAGCTCGGCGCGCTCCTCCAGCACGGCGAAGCGGCGCTCGACCAGCCTGCCGCGCTCCACCTCGGCGAACAGCCCGGAGATGCCGCCCAGGGGTTCGGCCCGCCACAGCGCGAGCCCGTCCTCCAGCAGCCGGGCGGCGCCCGCGAGGTCGCCCGCGGCCCGCAGCCTCACCGCTTCCGCCGCGCTCGACTCGAACACGTCCAGGTCCAGCGCGCCGCGGTCGACCCGCAGCAGGTAGCCGTCGCCGACCGACGTCAGCAGTTCGGCGGGCGCCCTACGGGCGCGGGTCGGCTCCAACGCCCGGCGCAACCCGGCCACGTACGTCTGCACGAGGTTCACCGCGCTCGTCGGCGCGGCGTCGCCCCAGACCGCCGTGATGATGTGGTCGCGGCTCACCGGGGTGTTGCGGTTGAGCAGCAGCACGGCGAGGACGGCACGCTGCTTGGCCGCACCGAGGTCGACCTCGCGACCGGTGCGGATCACCCGCAGCAGGCCGAGTACCTCGAACCGGAGGGACTCGGGGTTGTCGTGCTCCACCGACGTGTCCTTTGCCGAAGTGCTGTGCCCCACGCCCTGAGCCTAGAGATCACTTCAGTCCGGCTCCAGTCGCGCTGTAGCCGCGTTCTTAGGCTAAGCGTGTCCGACCAACCACACAGGGCGAAACCCGGTGGGGGAGGTTGGACCAGATGGCGGAACCGAACCTCCGCCATCTCCCTGATCGACGTGGGTCGTCCGGCGTGCAAGGGGCATCCAGCCCGCGGCGGCGGAACGCCGGCCGACCCACGTCCCCATCAGATGAAGAGGGCCACCCGGTAGGGGGTGGCCCTCTTCGCCCTTTTCAGGACACCTTCTCGAACTCGCGCTCCGGGACCCGCCGCTCCTTCGCCCTGCGGCGCAGCGCGTAGACCGCGCCCGCGACGGCGATGGCGCCGAACAGGACCCAGCTGACCCCGCCGAGCACCGACTCGACGTACTTCGCCGACGCGCCCGCCGCCGACCCGATGCCGATGTGCAGCGCCGACCAGCAGATCGCGCCGGCGACGGAGGCGGGCAGGAACCGGCGGTAGGGCAGCTTCGACGCCCCGGCCGACGCCGGGACCAGCGTCCTCACCACCGGCAGGAACCTGGCGGTGAACACGGCCGTCCCACCGCGTCTGCGCAGCAGGTCACCGGCCCGGTCCCAGTGGACCTGCCCGAGCTTGCGGACGATCCGCGACTCGCGCAGCCGCTCACCGTAGCGACGGCCGAGCAGGTACCCGATGCTGTCGCCCGCCACCGCGCACACCGACACCACCAGCCACATCACCAGGAACCGCGGCACCGTCGTGACCGTCGTCGACGCGATCAGCAGCGACGTCTCCCCCGGCGCCAGGAAGCCCACCCCCAGCGTGCACTCGGCCAGGGTCAGCGCCCCGGTCACGGCCACGACCGCCGGTTGCGGCAGGCTCGCCAGCCCGGCCAGCGCGTCGGTCACGAATCCCATGCGTTCCCCCAGAGGTGAGCGCGACGAGCCCCAGCCCCAGCAGGACCGCGGCCCAGTGCTGCGCGGCCGTGAGCCAGTCGCTGTAGAAGAGGTCGGCCACGAGCACCGCGGCGATGACCGCCGCGAGCACCCGTGAGCGGCGCAGGAGCGCCAGAGCGGCGGCGGCGCACGCGAGCGCGGCCGAAGCGCCGTAGTCGAGGCGGTGCAGCACGGCGTGCGCGGAGAACAGGTTCGCCAAGCCGAAGGCGACCAGGGTCGGCACGAGGTGGCCGAGCGCGAGGACGACGACCGTGGCGGCGGACCCCGCGGTCCGTTCGAGGGTCGCGACGACGAGCGCCACGAGCAGCAGCGTCCACAGGACGTGCGCGAGGTGGTAGGAGCCGAACAGGCTCACCGGGAGCCGCCACCAGCGGCCCTCGACCAGGTCCGCGCCGCGGTACCTGGTCGGCTCCCGCAGCGCGGGCACGAGGCCCGCGACCAGGCAGCACAGCCCGAGCACGACGGAAACGGGAACGCGCGACGACACGACGTGAACCCCTTTCCGGTGACTGGACACAGTTCACCGGAAAGGGGTGTCGCGAACATCGGACCGCGGGCTACACCGCGTCGTTCCACGGTCTGACCACGAACCAGACCGGAGTCGTAGAAGACCCTGAGGGAGGAGTGAGGGGGATGTCCCCCGGACGAGCTAGTTCAGGTCGAACGCACCGTGCTTGGTCGTGCCGAGGAAGCGGCCCCAAGCGGCTCCGTCGAAGCCCAGCACGGGGCCCGAGGGGTTCTTCGAATCGCGGACACCGGCTCCGACCGGCGCGAGCGCGACCTCCACGCAGTCCGGCCCACCCGCTGACGACCGGCTGCTCTTGCGCCAGGTCGCTCTCGACAAATCGGTTGTTGGTTCCACTGCGGATTCACTCCAGTTCTGGGGAAAGAGCGTGCGCCGCGGCTTCGAGCACCTCGGCCGACTCGACAGGCCCGAGCGCGGTGCCCGACAACCGCTCGAACATCTGGGAGTACCACTCGACGTCCGAGGGCTGCTCCAAATAGACGCCGCTTCTGGTGCTTTCGATGTATACCACGTCCGGATCGAGCCGCTCGGGAAAGCTCAGGATGACGAACGGCCCGTCCATCGCGGCGTGACCGCCGCAGGCGAAGGGGACGACCTGGAGGGTGACGTTGGCCAGCTCGCCGACCTCCAGCAGTCGTCGGAGCTGGGCCCGCAGCACGAGGGGGCCGCCGACGAGCCTGCGCAGGGCGGCCTCGTCGATCACCACGTGCAACCGCAGCGGGTCCTCCTCCCGCAGCAGCGCCTGGCGGGCGTTGCGCAGCTTCACCCGCCGCTCCACCTCGGCGGGAGCGGCGTCGGGCAGCACCTCGCGGATCAGGGCGCGCGTGTACTCCTCGCACTGGAGCAGGCCGGGGATCATCAGACCCTGGTAGGTGCGCACGAACTCCGCGTCCGCCTCGAACCCGATGTACCGACCGGGCGCGATGTCCCCGTACTCGTCCCACCAGCCCTTGCGGCGCGCCTCGCGCGCCAGTTGGACCAGTTCGTCCAGCAGCAGGTCGTCGGCCCCGTACGCGGCGAGCATGTCCCTCACGTCGCGCGGCGTGACCCCCACCCGACCGGTCTCGATCCGGCTGATCTTCGAGGCCGAGCACTCCAGCCGCTCGCCGACCTCCTCGATCGTCAGACCCGCGACCTCGCGCAACCGGCGGAGCTCGGCCACGAGCCTGCGCTTGCGCAACGTCGGGCTGCTGCCCCGTGCCATCACCAGCACCTCCTGGGTCATGCACAGTCTGTGACGAGAAGCCAAGCGAGCAAAGAGACGTCATCCATTCGTGTACTGCAACTTGCAGTTCGCGGGTGAACGGTCGCAGGCTGCATGAGCACGTTTTCGCGGCCATCCGGTCGTGGAAGGACTCCGGAGGGTCGCAGCCATGCCCAGCGTCACGGGACGACGCCCAGCCGTCGCCTGGAATCCCCCAGTTCAGCCGGTCGGGGAGCGCTGAGATGTCCGTGACCGTGTTCAGCCAACTCGACAAGTCGCTGCACGAACACCTCGCCACCGTGGCCCAGATGGCGGCCCGCGGCGACGACCAGACCGTCGCGGAACTCGCGAGGGCCGAACTGCCCCGCATCGTCGCCGCCATCAAGGTCCTGCTGGACGAACACCAGCCCGACGAGCACGGCCGCTGCCCCACCTGCCGCACCCGCTGGTGGAGCAGGCGCCTACCCGCGCCCTGCCGCGCGTACCTGAGCGCGCAGCTCTGCCTGACCGTGGCGGGCGAGCAGTCCCCAGGGGGCGGCAGCCACCGCCACCTCCGTCGGGTCGGCTGAGCGCGGCACGGTCTTCCACGCGACGGCGGCGCGGGTCCACCTGGCTTGAACCACCGACGACCTCGACCACCGTCACGGTCGTGACGACAACACCGACGCGGTCACCGCGGACCACCACCGCGGCCCCGCAGACGTAGTTCCACCCCGACTGGTTCCACCCCGACTGTTCCGCACACGGCGGCCGCAGTTCTCGCAAGACCCCAGCACCGCACGCCGACCACCGCACCTTTTCCCACCACGTTTCCCGCATTTCTGCGTTTCTGCGTTCCTGTGTTTCTGCGTTCTTGTGTTCCTGTGTTGCCGCGTTCCTGTTTTGCCGCGTCACCGCCTCACCGCGTTCCGCACGACCGCACGACCGCACGACCGCACGACCGCACGACCGCACGACCGCACGACCGCACGACCGCACGACCGCACGACCGCACGACCGCACGACCGCACGACCGCACGACCGCA
>NZ_DASUSQ010000082.1:0-147811 GCF_036375055.1 Umezawaea sp. | reverse complement strand
CCGCGGCCGGCCCACGACCGCGGCGCGCCCCGACGAATCGGGACGCGCCACGATGCCTAGCTGTGCACGACCTCGATCAGGTCGCCGGTCCACACCTCGGCGTCGCCACCGTCGCCGCCGTCGCCGGAGCTGCCGCCGACGGTGACGCTGTCGTTGGACGCGTCGCCGGTGTCACCGGTGATGGTGTCGCCCGAGTCACCCGTGACCGACACGGTCTCCGAGTCGTCGCCGTAGCCGTTCCAGTCGCCGTGGTCGTCCCAGTTGCCCTGGTCGCTCCAGTCGCCGTGCTCGAGGCCGTTCCAGCCCCACGAGTTCCAGCCCTGCTGGTCCCAGTCGTGGTGGTACCCGGTGCCGTGGCCCCACGCTTCGTGGTCCCAGCCGTCGAAGGCCCCGGTGGTCAGGTTGTCGCCGGTGTCACCGGACTCGCCCGAGTCACCGGACTCACCGCTCACGGCGGTGTTCTCGCTGGCGGCGTCGCCGCCAGCACCGGACGCGGCACCGTCACCCGCGACCGCCACTACCGGTTCCTCGGCCTCCGTGGTCAGTGCCATGGGAACCGCGGTGACACCGCTCTCCACCTCGGCGTCACCACCGTCGCCGCCATCACCGGTGTCGCCGCCGACGGTGGTGCTCGAGTTGGACGCGTCGCCGGTGTCGCCGGTGGTCGTGTCGCCCGAGTCGCCCGACACCACGTACGTGACGCAGTCGCCCAGCGGGCAGTAGACGTAGGTCAGGTTGTCACCCGTCGAGCCCGAGTCGCCGGAATCACCGGAGTCACCCGACACCGCGACGTTGTCGCTGACCGCGTCGCCACCGTCGCCCGAACCAGCGCCGTCGCCCGCGAGGGCGAGCAGCAGGCCGTCGCCGTGGTGCGTCCCGCCCGTCCAGCCTGCCGGTCCGGAACCCGCGAGATCGGGGCCTGGGACCCCGGCGTGGGCGGCCGACACACCCGGCACGACGAGTGCTCCGGACATCATCGCGGCCAACAGGCCGCGCTGAATGTTCTTGTGCATGGTCTTCCTTCCGTGACAACGAGCTTCGAACACGGTGGTCAACTAGCGGCGGAACCGGATCGGGTCGGGTGGTTCGGGTCGATCTCCTTCACGGGTCGCCTCTCCGCACTCGGCCTCTGTCCGTTCCTGGAGTGGGAGTAGCCGTTGTGCGGCGGGAAGAATCTCGTGCGGAGGCCTGTCACCGTTCCGGGGATCGTTGCTACGACTGGAAAAGCCGTATCGCCACCTGGTCGGTGGGACAGAGCTGCCTCGACGACGTCACGGCTACTCAGCGTGACAACTCGCGTGTCCGGTGTCGGAGCCCCACGTCGTCCACGGGAGCATTGCTCTACCGTGACCAGGGCTTTCCGTCTGATGTGGAGCGTTTCACCCGCGGGCGCGACCACTCGTGGGTCTCGCTCACCCGGCGGCCGACGCGGCGCGAGGCCGAGTTCGCCGGACCAGCGGGTCCTCGTGGCGACTCGGCCTCGCAGCGCGCTCGTCGTGCCGAACTCGGCGGTGCGCGGGGGTCTTCGGTGGCGTCAGCCGGGGATGTTGCGCGGGTCTCGGCTGCGCGGGTAGGTCTGCCGTTCGGCGATCTGGCCGTCGAGGTTGCGGATGATGTGCTCGACACCTGCCTCGATGGCCATCTCACGCCCCTTGGCGACGGCCGCCTCCTTGGTGTCGTGCGTGTTGGAGGCCTGCGTGTTCCCCTCGACCTTGTTCTTCCACTGGCCGTTCTCGTGGTAGGTGTCGATGTCGCCCTGCATAGGTTCCTCCCTCGTCCGGGTGATGGTGCGGTGTTGCGAACGGATTACCCAGGAACGAGATGAGATACACGCGGTAGTCGGTTCGCCCGGACGAGCGGGCTCGCCGTCACCGTTCGCGGTCACCGCCGGAGGCGTGGAACTTGGCGGACTTGTGGGTGCCGTCGCACAGGGGCTTGATCAGCGAGAGGCCGCACCGGCACAGCGCCACGGTCGCGCGACCGGGGTTGATGACCTCGCCGGAGTGGGTGCGCAGCTCGAAGTCGCCCCGCACCAGGAGGGGTCCGTCCTCATAGGACGTGATCGTGGTGCGAACCTCCGCCGCCGCGGGGGTTTCGGCCTTCCGGTCGGGGCTCACGCGACGTGCGCCAGGTCGTCGCCGCGCAGCGCGGACCCGCGCCGCTGCCAGCTGTCGAGCAGGTGGCGGCCGAACTCCGCTTCGACGGCCAGGCAGCAGGCGGCGCCGAAGAGGACCTCGGACGCGGCCTCGGGGTGCTGGATCGCGTAGCCGCCGCACAGGTCGTGCGCGGCGACCTGCTCGTGAACGGCGTCGGCCTCCACGTGCTCGTCGTAGAAGCGGGTGGCGACCGCGTCACCGCCCAGACGGCGCAGGCCGTTGCCGTAGCGGCGGTTGGGCAGCGACGAGGTCATCTCGAACGCCGCCAGGTGCCCGACCAGCGCGCCGCTGAACCTCCGGTGCAGCCCGAACAGGGAGATGACGTTGGTGACGGCCAGCGTCACGGCGGGCGCCCGATCGACGTAGTGCCCGTAGGTGTCGTCCAGGTCGAGGGCGCGCATGGTGGAGCGGAACAGCTCGGAGTGCATGCGGTCGGCACGGCCGCCGCCGTACTCGTCGTTCTGGATCTCGACGAGCGCCGCCTTGGTGGCGCCCTCCAGCCGGGGGATCGCCCACGAGTGCGGGTCGGCTTCCTTGAGGTGGTAGACCGACCGGAGCGCCACGAACTCGCGGAACTGCTCGCGGGTCGCGGTCCGCTGGAGGTAGCCGGCCAGCGAGGGGCCGTCGTCCTCGTCGACCAGGCGGGCCAGTGCGCCTGCGACGCCGTCGGGCTCGACCCGCTGAGCGGGGCCGATCTCGCGGAGGTGGGCGATCCACACCCGTTCCAGGGCCGCGCGCGCCGCGAGCAGCGACGGCTCCCACTCCCACGAGTCGTCGACGTCGTCGAAGCCGCGGTAGTGGAGTTCGTAGCAGATCCACAGCGCGAGCTGGAGGTCCTCGTCGTGCACGGCGTCGGGCACGGCGTCCAGCGGTGGGACCGACAGGGGGCCGGGCGTTCGGAGCAGAGCCCCGGTCAGGGCGGCGCTCACCGGTCCTCGGGGCTGGGGCAGCAGCATGACTTCCTCCGCGGGTTCGTGACGACGAGGGCTGATTACCCCGATCGGCCCAATCCCATGCCGCTTCGGTGAACCGTTTTCGGATCGATTGCTTCCAGGGCGAGACCCGAGCCGCGGTGGCGGGGGCTCGCCCCGCCACCGCGACGTGGTCAGCAGAAGATCGTCACGTTCGGTGTCTGGCCCGCCAGCACCAGCGGCGAACCGGCGTAGCCCGCCTTCGTGAAGATCGCCACGCCGTAGCCGAAGTACTCCAGGTTGATGCCGAGGCAGTTGGTCACCGCGAAGTGGTCGGCCACCGCCGTCGACGGGAAGTTCTTCGGCCGCTCGGCGACGTTGACGCCGTTGCTGTAGTAGAGCGCGGGGCTGAGGTAGATGTTGTCGACGACCGAGGTGCAGTCGCCGTGGATGTCGACCCGCACCGCGCCGCCCGCCTGGTACGGGTTGGTGACGTAGCCGCCGCAGTAGATGGTCTCCGGCAGCGCCGCCGAGGCCTTCGAGTCGTCGATCTTGGTCAGGACCGTTCCGAACGTGGTCTTCAGCGGCTTCGACGGCGCTGCCGCCGCACCCGCCTGGCCCGTGGTGAGCGTGAGGCCCGCGATGCAGCACAGCGTGATCATGATGGCCGACGCGGCCCTGCGAACGTGGTGGCGCACTGGGGTTGTCCTTCCGGTAGGGGGAGTCAACGGCCCCACCGTGACCGGTGCGGCACCGCGTGGGCGTCGATCGTGGACACCTCCGGACACGCACGACGTCCGCGCAGGTGGGGGGCCGCGGCGTCGGCGTGGTGACCGGACACCTCCGGACGGACGTCCAGTCACCGTCCATTCCGGCTTGCGACGATCGTTCCAGCGGACGTGGACCGAGGGGGACAACATGGGTGCGGAGAGCGAACTCCTCGACCAGCTGTGCGGTGATCTGCGGCTGATGTGGCGGCAGGCGGGCGGACCGAGCCTGCGGTCGCTGGCGGGCCGGGTGGGGCTGAGCAAGAGCCAGATCGGTGCGATCCTGACCGGCGCCATCCGGCGTCCGCCCGCGTGGGGCACGGTCCGAGGACTGGTCGAGAGCTTCCTCGCCTACGCCGACGAGTACGGCGACGCCGCCACCCTGTCGGTGCCCACCGGGGTGTCCGAGTTCTGGAAGCCCCGCCACACCGTGCTGGAGTACGCGTTCAGCCACGCGCGGGGCGTGCCGGACCGGGCACCGCGCCAGCTGCCGCCCGCGGTGCGGCTCTGCGGCCGGGCGACCGAACTGCGGGAGCTGGCCGTGCTGTCGAGCGTCCGCGGGCGGCCCGCCGTCGCGATCGTGGTCCGAGGGGCGGCCGGGTCGGGCAAGACCGCGCTGGCCGTCGGCTGGGCGCACCGGATCCGGGACCGGTTCCCGGACGGGCAGTTGTTCGCCGACCTCCGCGGGTCCACCGGTGCGCGACCGGCGGACCCGGCCGAGACGATCCGCGGCTTCCTCTCCGACCTCGGGGCCAGGAACGTCCCGACCGGCCTCGCCGCGCTGTCGGCGTGCTACCGCAGTGCGCTGGCGGGACGGCGCGTGCTGGTGGTGCTCGACGACGCCCGCGACACCGAGCAGGTGCTGCCGCTGCTGCCCGGCACCCCCGGCAGCGTGGCGGTGGTGACGAGCCGCGAGCGGCTCAGCGGCCTGGTCGCCGCGGCCGACGCGCGCACCCTGCTCCTGGGCCCCCTGAGCCGGACCGACGCGACGGCGCTGCTCGCGACCCGGCTCGGCGGACCGGCCGTGTCGCCCGCGTTGACGGAGATCGTCACCAGGTCCGGTGGGCTGCCCGGCGCCCTGGCCGCGGCCGCGGCCGCGGCCACCGCCGACCCGCGAGCGGACCGGGCGTAGCCGCCGTGGGGATGGTGGTCGCCTCAGAACTCGGGTCCGCCGAGCGGTGGCCCGGTGATCGAGTGGAAGCCCGGCACGGAGGTCGTGAGCAGCAGGCCGTCCCAGAGCCTGCCCGCTTCCTCCCCTCGGGGGACGCGGGAGACGACCGGCCCGAACACGGCGGTCCGATCGGCGCCGGGACCGGTGACGGCGATGACCGGCGTCCCCGTGTCGCCGCCGACCAGCCCGAAGCCCTCGTGGTGCGAGGCGCGGACGGCGTCGTCGTACTCCCGCGACGTCCCGGCCGCGGCCAGTTCCCGTGGTAGCCCCGCCTCCGCCAGCGCGGTCTCCAGGTCGCCCGTCCAGTCGTCGCCGTCGCGGACGTGGGTCCACAGCGCGGTGTAGAACCGCCCCAGCGCCTCGTGCCCGTGGTGCCGCTCGACCGCCGCGCAGACCCGCACGGGCACCCACAGGTAGCCGTCGGGGTCGCCCTCCGGGTCGTCGTCGCGGTGCTCGTTGAGCACGGACAGGCTCATCACGTGCCAGCGGATCTCGACCGGGCGGACCCCGGTCACCTCCACCAGCCAGCGCGACGTGATCCAGGTGTACGGGCAGGACGGGTCGAACCAGATCTCCGCGATCCACGTGCCCGCCGGGGTTTTCCTCGTCACCGGTCTGATCCTCCCGCCTCCGCGCCCCGGTGGCGAGGGTGCGCGGGACGACGTCGGCGCGGAGCGCGTCCCGCTCGACGAGCTGCCGGGCCCACCGCCTGCCTGGTCGCGCGCGCCGCTCGTGGTCGTGCTGGTCACCGCGGGAATCCGCCTCCTCGGCCGACCTCGGGGCTTGACCTTCCCCTTCGGGCAAGGCCCACCATGGGAGTCGACGAGGTCAGGCAGAGCCGAGGAGGTCCCCATTTCCGACCTGGACATGACGATCGGTGAGTTCTCGATGCTCAGCGGGCTCACGCCCAAGGCGCTGCGGCTCTACGACGAGCGCGGCATCCTGAAACCCGTGGTGGTCGACCCGGTGTCGGGCTACCGGCGGTACTCCAGCGAGCAGATCCGCCACGGCCAGACGCTGTGGGCGCTCCGCGAGGGCGGGGTCCCCCTGGCGGAACTGGGCGACGTCGACGCGTTCGACGTCGAGGGGTTCCAGGAACGCCTGCGGGTGAAGCGGATGCTGGAGGACGCCGCGCTGCGGCTGGCGCTGGCGTACCGGTCGATCTCGGTGGCCGACTGGCCGGTCGACGTCACGGACGCCGCGCCGCTCCCGTGGGTGGGGACCTGCGTGGACATCACCCTGGACGACGACGTCGACCCGCGGACGGCCGTCTTCGCGCTGCCCGTGACGTTCGAACGCCACCGCACGGCCCTGCGAGCCGCCCTGGAGGTCCGCGGCGCCGCGGTGGACGTGCCGTGGTGGACGACCGCGCGCCGCGGTGGGACGGGTGACGTGCGCGGTGCGCGGATGGTCGTGTGCGCTCCGGCGGCCAGGGACCTGCGCGCCGACGACTGGGACGGGTTCACGACCGCGCTGCGGGCGGCGCTCGGCGACGTCGCCCTCACCGTGGTCGGTGGTGTGCTGCCCGCGCGGTTGGAGGTGTCCGTCACCGCGCACGTCGACGGCGGCGACGAGCGGGCCTCGATGGCGGCCGGGTTGGCGCCGCGGCTCGCGATCGACGCCCGCATCCGCGACCGGGCCTACCGCCCGCTCGCCCCGCACACGCGCGAACTGCACGACGGCCCGATCGGCACGACCCCGGTCACCACCGTGCGCGACGTGGCGTTGCCCGCTCCGTCCTGAGTGGACCGGAGGCGTGACCGCGCCGAGCCCGCCGCGGTGGCGGGTTCCCGTGGGTGGGTGTGCCACACCCGGGCAACGGCGTCCTTCTTCGCACCTGGACCGACGGGTTGACTCGGTGTCGTCGAACAGGTCGAAGGGATGAGCACAATGCGGATCGTCGTCATCACCGGTGGCAGTCGGGGTCTGGGCGCGGCAGCGGCACGGGCGTGTGCGGGCCGGGGCATGGGCGTCGTCGTGACCTACAGGTCGAATCCCGAGTCGGCGGCACGGGTGGTGGACGAGATCGTCGAAGCGGGCGGCACGGCGCTCGCGCTGCCGCTGGACGTCTCCGACGTGCCGTCGTTCGGTGCGTTCCGCGAGGCGCTCCTGGCCGCGGTGCGGGAGAAGTGGGGCCGTGAGGGGATCGACGGGCTGGTGAACAACGCGGGCCACGGCGTGCACACGCCGATCGCGTCGGTGTCGGAGGCGGAGTTCGACGCGCTGTTCGCCGTGCACCTGAAGGGCCCGTTCTTCCTGACGCAGACCCTGCTCCCGCTGATCGCGGACGGTGGCTCGGTGGTGAACATGGCGAGCGCGACCTCGCGCGTCGCGACGCCGGGAGTGGCTCCCTACGCCAGTTTCAAGGGAGGCCTCGAAGTGCTGACCCGCTACATCGCGAAGGAGTTCGGCGAGCGGGGGATCCGCGCGAACGCGGTCGCACCGGGCGCCATCCGCACGGAGCTGGGCGGTGGGCTGACGCCGGAGTTCGAGGAGCTGCTGGCGGGTCAGACCTCCCTGGGCCGCGTGGGCGAGCCCGAGGAGGTCGGCTCGGTGGTCGCCACCCTGCTGTCGCAGGACGGGCGCTGGATCAACGCCCAGACCATCGAGGTCGCCGGTGGGTACAACATCTGACCGCAGGCGTTCGTCGGTTCACCCGATCACGTGACCTACCAGGACACGGGTTGTCCTGGTAGGTCCCTGCTGTGGCCCGCTGTGCCGGCTGCGGCGAGGAAACGGGGCATTCGGTGAGGACACGCCTTCTTCTTCCTGCTCTCCGGATGCTGTGGGAGGGCTGCGGTGCGTCGACTGGCCGAACTCCGCTCGCGAGCGGGCTCGGGGTCCGCGACGACCTGCTCGCCCTCATCAAGCAGCGCGTCGTCGTCGAGGGACGTCTGATCCTGCCCGCGGGGGAGTGGTCGTCTCCGCCAGCCACGTCGACCTCCGGGTCACCAGCCTCAGCGGCATGAGCGCCCCGCTGCTCGGCGAGGCGATGCTGGACGTGGTGGCGCACGTTGACTTCCAGGCCGTCGGTGGCCTCGCGCCCCGCGACCCGTGATCCTCGCGGGCGGGCTCGACGGCGCGAACATCGCCGAGGGGTTTCCACGTCGGTCCCGCCGGTGTGGACGCGCACACGAGACTGAATGGGGCGGACGGTAGGAAGGACCCGGCCGGGGTGCGCCTGCCAGTGGAGCGGGCGCAGCGGGCGTTCACGGAGTTCGACCTACCGCGGTCGCGGTGGTGGCTCGGTGACGGCGCGCGGCCGACCGATCAATCCTGACCCACGCCGGGTGGACGCGACATCTCCGTTCCTGCGGTACCTGCGGTCCTCGGCGTTCGGTCTCCGATCTGCGCGCAGGTCGTTCTCGGTTCGCACTCCTGGCGGGTACCGACAGCCTTGCTGAGCCCGCCCACCTGGCCTGAATCGTCGTCACGTTCCACGCCATGGCATTCCTGCTCACGTGGTCTAGTGAGCATTGCTCGAAAAATTCTTGACACCGCGATATCACACTGGTTGAGTGTTGACTCAAATTGAATCAAGTCAAGTCAAATGGAATCAACATCATTCCGAATGAGGGTGACCGCGGGATGGACATGGCGGCGGAGAACGCTGACTCGGCTTCGACCGGGCGCGCGCGGCTGGCCGCGGAACTGCGCCAACTGCGCGGCCTGTCCGGCGTCTCGGGTCGTGAACTCGGCCAGCGCATCGACATGAGCCAGTCGAAGGTGTCCAGGATCGAGGCGGGAACCGTGCTCCCCTCGCTCCCCGAGGTGGCGGCGTGGGTCGTCGCCCTGGAGGCGTCCAACGACACGAGGGAACGGCTCGACGCGTTGACCAGGATCGCGCACCGGGAGGCGCGACACTGGCCCGCGCTGTTCCGGGACCGGGGCCACCTCCAGGACGAGGTCCACGCACTGGAGACCATGGCGGTCCGGGTGCGCACCTACCAGCACTCGGTGGTGCCCGGTCTGCTCCAGACCGCCGACTACGCGCGTCGCGTCTTCTCCCTGTTCCAGGTGCCGTACTCCGACGAGGACCGGAGTGCCGCTGTCGCCGCCCGCCTGCGTCGGCAGCAGTTGGTGTTCGAGCCGGAGCGGCGCTTCGACTTCCTGATCACCGAGGCGGCTCTGCGCTGGCGACCGGGTCCGTCCCGGCTGTTGCTCGCCCAACTCGACCGCCTCGTCTCGATCAGCACGCTCGACAACGTGTCGTTCGGCGTGATCCCGCTCGACGCCGAGGCGTTGACGACGCTCTCCCACGGGTTCGTCATCTACGAGGGACCAGATGAGGGTCGCGGGACCTTCGTGGCGGTCGAGATGATCCACGGCCCCGTCGAGGTCGTGGACGTCGAGAGCATCGAGCTGTACGAGAACAGCTGGTCCCGACTGGAGCGGATGGCGGTCTTCGACGACCACGCTCGCTCGTTGCTGCTCACCCTTGCCGAAGACATCCGCTCGTCCACCGGCTGAGCCGGGTGCGGCGACCAGTCGCCGCACCCGCGCTCACCGGTCCGTCACTGAACGCCGAACTCGCCAGCCATCACGCCGTACAGGAATGCGATCCACTCGAGGGAGGTGAACCACAACTCCGGTCCGCTGGGGTTCTTCGAATCCCTGACGAGCACGCCGTTCGAGATCATGGCCACCTCGACGCACGCGCCGCCACCCTCGCTGAACGAGCTCTTCTTCCAGTTCCTGCTCTTGGCGTCCACTATTCCATCCCCTGTCCTGCTCCGGCATTTCCGTCGCATGGACAGAGGTTGGTCCGCTGAACTGGCCGAATTGCTTGCCGCGCAGCTGGAAGCGACTGGCAGGAGCGCTGCACCCGACTGGCACCACCACTGCACGGGTGCAGGTCCACCAGTGGAAGAACATCGAAACGAAAGGGCGAAGATGACCGGTCTACCAGTCGAATTCCGATTGTGGGGTCAGGTGGCGGCATACCGCGACGGCGAGCGCGTTCACCTCGGCACCGAGAAGGAACAGTGCTTGCTCGTCGCGCTCGCCGGTAATGGCATGCCGGTGCGGCGCGAAGCGTTGCCCGAGTGGCTCTGGGAAGACCCTCCGGAGCACGCCGAGTCGGAGATAGGCAGGTACATGACGCGGTTGCGCGGCAGACTGGTCACAGCCGGGATCGGTGACCTGCTGGAGAGCAAGAACAGGCTCTGCCGGTTGGACGTCGTGGACGCGCAGGTCGACGTCCGCCGCTTCGAGGCGTTGACCGCCCAAGCCCGCTCCGTCGCCGACGGCCATGCGGCCACGTTGCTCGCGGAAGCTCTGGAACTGGCTGAAGGGGTGCCCCTCGCCGGGCTGCGGAGTCGCCGGATCAACACCTACCGGGCCGCACTGGTCGAACAACGCCTTGCCGCCCAGATCCGCCTGGCCGAGATCGAGATCGGCCTCGGGCGGTACCGCGAGTGCGTACCCGGCTTGCTCCAACTGTTCCTGGAGCACCCCGCCAATGCCGAAGTCACCCGACTCGCGATGTCCTCCCTGCACTTCGCCGGGCGCACGCAGGACGCGCTCGACACCTTCGCCACGCACCGCAAGCAAGTCGTCGAGAACGGAGGGCTCGAAGTGGACGCGGAACTCGAGAAGTTGCAGAGACTGGTCATCGACAACGACGAGAGCGTGCGCAGGCCCGTCGCACGACGTTCCGCCCACGTGGTTCCCGCACTCCTGCCTCCGGCGCGGGAGGTTCAGCGGGAGTTGGTAGTGGTGCTGCGCCCCGACGACGAAGACCCGACCGAACTGCGGGCGGCGATCTCCCAATCTCTTCAGGGGGAGGGCATCGACGTCAGCGTCGCGGACGACCGATTGGTCTGCGTGGTGCCTGCCGATGTTCCGCACGCGGACGTGCTCACCGCGTGGCTCGACCGGGTCGCCGCCGATGTGCGGTTCCCGGTGCGGGTGGGGGTCTCCGTCGAGAACGAGGAGTTGGCCGCCGATCTGGCCGGTTCCGACTACGCGAGGCGGGTGCTGGCCGCGGCTCGGACCAAGAACCTCGTCGTCGTCGTGTCGGACGAACTGTACGAGTCGGTCGTGCGCCGCAGGGGAGTTCCGAACGAACTGAGCTCCTACCGGCGGGTCGAGGAACCCCTCGGCGGTTGGGTGCGCGTACCGGGTTACTCGGTGCCGCCGAGACCGGCCAAGGCCGAGAAGCGACGTCGCGGATCGGGTTCGGGAGACGTGCTCAAGGGCCCCACCGTGTTCGTCCAGGGCCGCGCACGGATAGGCGAGCAGTTCAACGCGGCGGTGATCAACATGAAGGCGAGGCGCCGCGATGAGCGGTGAGGGCGCGAGCGGTGGAGCCAGCCGAACGGCGGCTCCCGGTACGTCGGGTGCCGGACCGGCCAAGGGTGGTGAACCCGCCAAAGGCGGCGAGCGCGGCGCCGGTCAGGCGAAGGCCGGGGAGAAGAACCCGACGGCGGCGAAGGACGGTGCCGGCAACAGCAAAGCGGCCTCGGAGAGCAACGACCCGGACGCGCTCTACGGTTCGGACCGACGCGCCTTCGGTGAGGCGTACGACGAGGGCCGCAACCTCACGACCGACGGCCCCATGGCGTTCATCCGCGATTCCACGGTGGACGAGATGCACGTCGGGGACCGGCACTACCACTACTCGTCGGGCCGCGGTGGCACACGCCGGTCGGGCTCGGTGCACGAGGACGAGTTGGAGGCCGTGCGTGCTCGCTACGTGCCGGTCACCGGTTACGACGACATGGTGTCGACCCTGGAGGATCGCCGGGTTCTGGTGCTCTGCGGCGAACCCGGCACCGGGCGCTTCACCACGGCGGTGCGACTGCTCGACGACGTCGGATCCGAGGTGGTCTCCCGGTTCGACGCCGGGCAGGACATCGGCGCGCTGACGTCCAACGACTTCGAGAGCGGACACGGCTACGTCGTGGAGCTTCTCGGTGCGGCGGGCAGTTCCACGACGCAAACCCAGCTCGACAGGCTGCGAGATCTGGTGGGGGACAGCGGGAGCAGCATCGTCCTCATCGCTGAACGCGATGGCCTTCAGGGTTGGCACCTGGGCAACTACGCGGTTCCGTACAGCCCACCGGAGTCCGACAGGGTCCTGGAGAGCCATCTCGTGGAAGAGGTGCGCGAGGACGGCCAGGACGCGCATGAGCTGTTGCGCAGGCTCGGTGAATCCGCTCGTCTGCGCCGAGCGCTCGGTCCTGTCCCGCGGCCTGTGGAGGTCGCCCGGACGGCTCGCCTGCTCGCCGAGTACGGCCGCGGCACCATTGGCTTGGACGAGGTCGAGGCCCAGGCAGCCCAGTTGGTGCAGCGACAGGTCGTGGAGTGGTTCGCCGGGCTCGCGGGGCTCCGTTCGGGCGAACTGGGTGACGCCCTGCGGCTGGCGGCGTTCCGCATCGCGTTGGCGGTGCTGAACAGGTCGCCCTACAACATGGTCGCAGAGGCAGGCCGTCAGCTCGCCAACTGCTTCGTCAAGGACCTCAAGGGGGTTTCCACGAGCCAGTCCTCGCTGTTCGGCGACGACCACCAGAGCCGGTTGTCGAAGTCGCGGGCCGAGGTCGTGGAGGGCTGGGTCGCTGCGGGTCTGGAGCGCGTCCCGGTCGGGCTCGCGAAGTACTCGGACGACCGCCTCCCGGTCGTGCTGCTCAGCTACGTGTGGAAGAACCACCACGGTCTGCGCAAGTACATGGTCCAGTGGCTCAAGGCGCTGAGCAAGGACGCCCGCCCGATGATCTGGGTCCGTGCAGCGCAGGCGACCGGGCTGTTCTGCTCGCTGGACTTCCACTTCACCTTTGAGGACATGATCCTTCCCGGCGCGTCGTCGGTGGGCAAGCGGAGGAAGCAGCGCCGGCTGTTCGCCGCCGTCGCGCTCGACCAGGCGGCGCGGGACGAACGGGTCGCGGACGCGGTTGACGAGCAGCTTGAGATCTGGCGCCGGTACGGCACGGACGCCGAGCGCTGGACCGCCGCGTCGGCGCTGGGCTACGACCTCGGGCGGAGGTCGATCAAGTCGACCTTCGAGGAGCTGAGGGTCCTGGGAACGCCGTCCGAGCAGCAGTCCGCCTTGGACGAGAGGATGAACTCCGCCCTGGTGCAGGCGTCCGGCTACAGCGTGGCGAACCTGTTCGCGTTCGGCGAGGTGGAGCCGGTGCTGGGCAAGCTCGCCGAGTGGGCTTCCAGCGAGCGGCAGAGCATCCGCAAGCTCGCCTGGTGGGCGATGTACTACCTGATCCACATGCACGGCTTCGACCTGGACCACCTGAGGCTGTCGGCCGGACGGGTGGAACGCCCTACACCCAGGGCTCGGGAGCGTTGGCCGCTGCTGCTGGCGTTGCAGGACGAGCAACGACACCTGACCACCCCGATCGCCGACCTGCTGTGGTGGGGCCTGCGTGGACGGCGGGGCGACTTCGTCGCCAGGTACCTGTTCGGGCCGTGGATCCGAGCGGCGGAGAAGGACGACGAGTGCCTGCGCGCCCTGATCGACTTCGTGCCACACCTGGTGCGCGACGAGCTCGACGTGCACCGACTCCACCACCTGCTCAACCGCTTGCGGCACGACTGGAGCGACCCGCTCGAGGGTGACGCCGCCCGGTCTCTCGAAGAGGCGATCCGCGTGCCCGCGCACAGAAGGGAATCGTCATGACACAGCCGGATTCCAGTGTGGACTCCGAGAACATCCCCGTGCAGACCGAGGAACGACCACCGGCCGCCACGAGCGCGGAGGACCGCCCTCGACCGCCCGCTCCCGTCGCGGCACCCAGCTTTGGTGGTCCGATCGTGGACGAGCTCCACGTGAAGCGGTTCGAGCTGCTCTACCGGCGGCTGCCGGTCGGAGCCAGGGTCGCTCGCGTCTTCGTCACGCGCTCGGGCAACTGCCTCACCTATCCGGCGGCGGGACAGCCCACCACCGGGGAGTTGGTGTGGAACAAGGTCCGCACGGTGTACGAGGTGGATCTCGGCATCCACGTGTCCACCGTCGAGGCCTACCTGCCCAGCTGCGGCGACAAGATCTGCTTCAAGGCGATAGTCGATCTGGAGTGGAGGGTGACCGATCCGGCACTGGTCGTCCAGGCCGGCGTCACCGATGTGCGCAAGGCTCTGTCTCCGCGGCTGCTCGCACGGCTGCGGGCGGTGACGCGCAGGTTCGACATCGCGGACGCCGCCCAGGCCGAGAACTGCGCCAACGAGGAGCTGGACGACGACTCGCTGGGTGAGGACCGCGGTCTGTGGGTGCGGCCGCACGTTCGACTGGCGATGGATGACACGAGCCTCGGACAGTCGGACATCCAGCGCAAGGTCAACCACTTCCGGACGATCATCGCCGAAGGCGACTTTGACCAGTTCGCGCTGCAACTCACCCTGAAACCCGAGGACATCGACTCCGTGGTCAAGGTCCTCGTGGAAGAGAGGGACAGCCGCCTCCGGGCGACCTTCAACTTCATGAACCGCCTGCTCGAATCCGATGCGCTCGACCGCTGGCAGATCGACGACCAGGTGCGGACCGCCCTGCAGATGGCGCAGGAGTCGATCTTCAGGGTGCTCACCGGCAGCGGGCAGCCGCGCTTCGTCCCCTCCGGTGAGGCGATCAGGGAACCGGTGGTCAGCGGCAACGGCAATGTGAGCCTGCCGTGATCCTCTCCGCGAGGATCGTCGGCCCGCTCGTCCCGTCGGGCGTCCTGTTCGTCGTGGCCGTGGTCGTGTGCGCTTGCCTGGCCACGCGCTGGGCAGCGCCGTTCCTCCTGCGCCTGGTGGCGTCCGCGCTGCGCGGCGCCGTCGCCGGGGTGGCCATGCTGCTGATCTTCCCGGAGTACCGCTGGAGCAGCCGGAGTCGCCGCGTCGAGAAGACCCCGTCGTCGTACGCCTACACCTACGGGGACGTTGTCGGGCGGACCACGTTCTGGATCAACCGAGTGCTGTCGGTCGTGCTACACGCAGCTGCGGAGGCGGTCAAGGCACTACCTCCGCCGCTGGTGGCGGTCCTGGCCGGGGTGTTCGCCGCAGCCTCGTCGCTCGACCTCATCACGCCCTGGTGACAGGAGGCAGTGCGAGCGGGGGATCGAGCCGACCCTCCGCGGTCGGCCGAGGCACGTGGGTCGGGAAGAAGGCGGGGTGGGCTCAGGCCAGGTCGGCGCGGAACGCGGCGGCCAGTGCCTGGACCAGGTGGCCGAGGCGGTAGCCGCGGTGGCGTTCCTCGTCGGTCATCCGGTGCCGCCCGCCGGGGTCGTTGAGCGACCAGCTCGCGCGGCGCGCCGTGCTCGACCACTCGCGCACGTGCCCGCCCAGCTCGCTGTCGGGGGAGACCACCACGGGATCGCCCCGTCGGGCGGCGGCCAGCGCCGGGGCCAGGCCGGGGGTGCTCCCGAGGTGCAGCTCCGCGACGATCCGCTCGGCCAGGTCGTGCGCGTCGGCGGTGGTGCGCGGTCGGGTGCGGGTGAACCAGGGGTCGATGTGCGCGCTCGGCAGCGGCGCGGTGAGCTGGTCGAAGGTGGGGACGACGCCGGTGACGAGTCCGGCCAGGCGGAGGGCGCGGCTGGTGGAGTGGTCGTACTGGCCCGCGGTGGAGTCCGGCTCGAAGCCCGCCTCGCGCATCAGCGGGAGCAGGCGGTCGGGATCGGTGCCGTAGCGCCTGCCGGGGTGCTTCGGGTCGAAGCCGGTGACGACCGCGCCGTCCACGGCGTGGGTGAAGCCAGGGCTGGCGTAGTCGTGCCGCAGCAGGGCGACCGCCTCGGTGCCGCGCGACAGCGCGTCGACCAGGTGGGTCAGCTCGAAGCCGGTCGGCTGGCAGAGCACGGTCCACTCGCCGAGGGCCAACGCGGAGACCACCTCCGGGTAGCCGTGGTCGTACTCGTGCAGCCGCGAGACCTCCTCCGGTGTCCGCCGGGCCAGGGTGTCCGGCAGCGCGCCGACGCGGGTGAGCGCGTCCAGCGGTTCGACGCCGCGCACGAAGGCCAGGGAGAAGATCTCCCCGAGGAACGGGTGTGAGCCAGGGTGGGCGTCGGCCCAGGACAGGTCGTGCCGCATGTGCTTCCCCCTCGATCGCGTGGCGCGACCGACCGTAGTGGACCACCCCGACAGTCGGCCGCGGCGGTCGTCGCGGGCTAGTGCGGTTCGGGTGCGCCCAGTGCCCGGTGGAGGTCGCGGGCGCGGGTGCGGTGCCCGTGGGCCGAGGGGTGATCCCCCGCGGCCTCGCCGAGTCCGTTGTGGGCGGCCGGTTCGTCGTCGCGGTTGCCGCTCCGCCGGAGGATCGCCAGGGCCCGGCGGTGCCGGTCCGGCTCGCCGAGGCGCGTCTCCACGAGCCCGCCTACCTCGCGGCCCACCCTGGGGAGCCGCACCCCCTGCTGCGGGACGACGCCGTGGAGTGCCTGCGGCGGCAGGGCGTCACGGCGCGCGGGGGAGAGGCGGGCTACGGCGACCACCACGGACAGGCCGAGGAGGGGCCGGACTTCAACGACTGCCTGACGGCCGCCGCGAAGGCGGAGTTCCCCGGCCTGCCGGGCGCGATCACGGTCTTCTGCTGAGACGGGGTTCGGGCGGGTCGGGCGGTCGCCGACCGTGGTCGACCGGTGGCGCACCTCGCTAGAGTTCCCCGATCGCCGCACGGCTTCCCGAACCGTTCGGCCGCACGGGAGCGCTGGAGGACCGATGGGGGCCGTGCCGCACCACGATCGGGCGGCACGGGCCGTCGCCGCGGTGGGCCGGGTGTGCGTCCGGCACCGGGTCGCCGTGATCGGCGCGTGGCTGGTGCTGGTGGCGGCGCTGGTGGTGGCCACGAGGGTGGTCGGCGCGCCGACGGACAACGACGTGAGCCTGCCGGGGACCGACGCCCAACTGGTGCGGGACCTGACCGCGTCACCGACGGCGCCGCTCACCGGCGGGACCGTGATCGTGGTGGCCCCGGACGGGAGGCTGGACGACGGGGCCCGCGCCGGCGTGCTGGCGGCGACGGCGGCGTCCCTGCGCGGGGCCGAGCACGTGACCGCGGTGACGGCACCCTCGACGCGCGACGGGTCGCTGTCCGCGGACGGGCGCACCGGCTGGTTCACGGTGGGTCTGGACGTCCGCCGTGCCGAACTCACCAGGGCGGTGGCGCACGCCGTCACCGACGCCGCCCGGCCCGCCGCCGACGCGGGCCTGCGGGTGCTGCCCGGCGGGGCGCTCGCCCAGGTCGTCGACGGCTCGGGCAGCACCGGCGACGAGTACTTCGGCGTGCTCCTGGCCGCGCTCGTGCTCTTCCTCGCGCTCGGCGGTCTCGCCGGAGCGGTGCTGGCGCTGCTGACCTCGGCGCTGTCGGTGCTCGCGACGCTGGGGGTCGTGGGGCTCGCCGGGAACCTGACGTCGATCCCCGCCCAGGCGTCGACGCTGGCGCTCATGATCGGCCTCGGTGTCGGCATCGACTACTCGCTGTTCCTGCTCAGCCGGTTCCGGGCGGTGACGCGGTCGGGTCTCGCGGTGCCGCGGGCCGTGGACCGCGCGGTCGCCGACTCCGGCCCGGCGGTGGTCGTCGCCGGGGTGACGGTCGCGGTCGCGCTCGCGGGACTGGGCCTGACCGGGGTGCCGCTGCTGCGGACCCTCGCCTGGACGTGCGGGATCGCGGTCCTGTTCGCCGTCCTCGCCGCGCTCACCCTGCTCCCCGCCCTGCTCTCGCAGGCGGGCGGGCGGATCGCCCGCGGCGGGGCGCTGCACGACCGGCTGGCGCGCCGCGCCGGTTCCGGCGGTTTCTGGGCCCGCCAGGCGGATCGGGTGACCCGCCGGCCGGTGCTGGCGGGCGGGGTCGCGGTCGTGCTGCTGGTCCTGCTCGCCGCACCGGCGACCGACCTGCGGCTCGGTCAGCTCGACGCCGGGTCCTCGCCGGAGTCCACCGCCGTCCGCCGGGCGAACGACGCCGTCTCGGCGGCGTTCGGCCCCGGCGTGGCCACGCCGCTGACCGTGCTCGGCCGGTTGTCGACGCCGGTCGCCGACGAGCGGGATCCCCGCGCGGCCCCGCTGGTGGCGATGGCGCGGGCCCAGCCGGGGGTGGCCGCCGTCGGGCCCGCGACGCCGTCCGAGGACGGGCGGGTCGTGACGGTCCAGGTGATCGCCTCGACCTCGGGCGGCGACCCGGCGACGGCGGACCTCGTGCACCGCCTGCGGAACCAGTCCGTGCCGGGCATGACCGTGCACGTCGGCGGCACCACCGCGGCCAGGGTGGACCTCGCCGACCGGGTCACCGACACGCTGCCGCTCGTCATCGCGGTCGTGCTGCTGCTGTCGGTCGTGGTCCTGCTGCTCGCCTTCCGGGCACCGCTGCTGGCCCTCAAGGCGGCCGTGGTGGACCTCGTCTCCATCGGGGCGGCCTACGGCGTCCTGACGGCGGTGTTCACCTGGGGATGGGGTGCGACGTGGATCGGGCTCTCCGGTCCGGTGCCCGTTCCAAGCTTCGTGCCGCTGGTGCTCTTCGCGCTGCTGTTCGGCCTGTCGATGGACTACGAGGTGTTCCTGCTGAGCGACGTCCGGCGTCGCTGGGAGCTGACCGGGGACAACCGGCGGTCGGTCCGCGAGGGCCTGCTCGGCACCGGTCGGGTGATCACCGCGGCGGCGGCGATCATGGTCGGGGTGTTCCTCGCGTTCGTGCCCAACGACGACCCGACGATCAAGATGTTCGGCGTCGGCCTCGCGGTCGCCATCGCCGTGGACGCGACCGTCGTCCGCTGCCTGCTCGTCCCGGCCGCGATGGTCCTGCTCGGCGACCTCAACTGGTGGACGCCGAGCCGCCCGCGGTGGCTGAACCGGTTGAACAACTCCACCTGAGTGGGCGACCCGGGTTGCGGTCGCCGCCGGGTCGAACCACAGTGCCTGACCATGAGGCAGGTGTTGCAGCACAGGATCGACTCGACGTTCGCCCACTACGACGTCAACGGCAACGGGGTCATCGAGCTCGCCGACTTCTACGCCCTGGCCGAGCGGCTGCTCCAGGCGTTCGGCGAACCCGCCTCCTCGGAACGGGGGCGGGAGCTGGTCGAGGCGTACGACGGGTTCTGGGACACCCTCGTCCAGCACTGCGACGCCGACCGCGACGGCCGGATCTCGCCGCGGGAGTACCAGCGGGCGATGGCCCTGGCGCTCGTCGACGGCGGCGCGTTCGACGTGGTGTTCCCCGAGGCCGTGGCGTCGCTGCTCGACATCGCGGACACCAACGGGGACGGTCGGGTCGACGCGGCCGAGTTCGAGGTGCTGCTGACCGCGCGCGGGCTGTCCGAGGCCGAGTGCGGGCTGGCGTTCACGCACCTCGACACCGACGGCGACGGCGCGGTCAGCGTGCAGGAGTACGTCGCGGCCGTGAAGGACTACTACACCAACCCGGCGCAGGACACGCCGGGCAGCTGGCTCTACCCGGCGTCGTTGCAGCCCGCCTGACCGGCGCTACCCGAGCTTCCACTCCGCGTCGCCGACCCTGAGCCGGTCCAGCCGCCTGCCCGGCGGCACGACGAACAGGTAGCACGTGGTGTAGCCGGAGACCGCCGTGGGCGACAGCCCCAGGGCGGGCGTCCCGCACGCCACCACCGGCGGGTGCAGGCCCGACGTGTTGAGGTCCTCCAGCTCCGCGCCCGTGCTGTCGACGCCGTGCGCGGCGGGACCGCTGGTCAGCTCCTCGTCGCCCTTGTTCACCAGCCGCGCGTCGACGTAGTGCGGCGTGCCGTCGGGCGTCGCCACCGTGGCGAGGTCGTCGTCGGTGTACGTGCGCCCGGCGAGGTCGGCGGGCTCGCCGCGGCGCACCTCGACCGGCGTGATCCCGATGAGCGCCGTGCCGCCCTGCCCGCGTCCCGAGACGATCGACGCCCGCACCTCGGCCTCGTCACCGACACCGAGCACGGGCTCGTCCCGCGTCCCGCACCCCGTCGTCGCGAGCACCACGACCACCACGGCGACCGCCACCCGCCCCATCGCTGCCTCCCGCCGTGTCGCGTGGGGCCATTGTCGACGATCAGGCCCGTGGACCGAGGACGAGCCCGCCGCTCGCGTCGACGACCTGACCGGTGATCCAGCGCGCGGCGTCGGAGGCGAGGAACGCGACCACGTCGGCGACGTCCTCGGGTTCGCCCGGTCGGCCGAGCGCCGTCGAGCCCGCGACGAGGTCGGCCATCCTGGTCGCGACCGACGAGATCGTGATGGTCCGGCCGCCGTCGCGGAGCAGGGGAGGGCGCGCTGGACGGTGAAGTACGGCGCCCGCACGTCCACGGCGAAGAGGTGGTCGAACTCGGCCCGCGTCGTGGTGCCCAGCGGGCCCGCCGGCGGGCCCGCCGCGTTGGTGACGAGGACGTCGGGCGGTCGCCCGGCCAGGCCCTCCTCGACTCCCGCGAAGAGCGTCTCGACGTCGTCGTCCACACCCAGTTCCGCCCCGACGGCGAACGCGGTCCCGCCGGAACGCGCGATCTCGTCGACCGTCGCCCTCGCCGCGGCTTCGGCGAGACCTGAGGCCGACCGGATCGCGGTGCCGCACAGGGGAATCGGTCTCGGTGTGGTGGTCAGGCCGCAGCGGGGCGGGAACTGCGTCGGGATGCCGGTGCGGAGCATGGCGAACAGGACGTCGCGGCGGTGTCGTGCCTGCGGATCAGGGTGGCGCCGCTGGAGTGGGAGCGCGGGCGGGAACCGGACCGCGTCGAGGTCCACCAGTGGACGAACGCCCTCGCGGCGCGCGGTCCGCCGCCCCGGTGCGGGCGCCTGCCTGACCCCGCCTCCCGCTCCCGGTCGTCAGCGACGCCGGGCTCGGGTCGACCGGTCCGCGTGAGCGGACAACTCACCGGACAGACGTGTCGGGACACGTGGACGGCGGGACTTCGCTGCTGGTTCGCTGATCGTGATAGCCCTGCCAACCCCAGTCGATGGGAGTTGATCAATGGTGTCCGGAGTTCGTCGGATCGGTGCGCTCGTAGCGGCGGTCGTACTGATGACCAGCGGGACCACGACCACGGCGAGCGCGCTCGCGAAGACCGGGCCGGTCTCCGTGGCGTACGTCGAGGTGAACAACAACAGCATGCTGAACGTGGGCAGGTACACGCTCGCGAACGGCGGCGGCAACGTCTTCGACATCGGTGTCATCTTCGCCGCCAACATCAACTACAACGTCACGACGAAGTCGGCCTACCTGTACTTCAACCCGAACGTGCAGCGCGTGCTCGACAACGTGGCCACCGAGGTCCGGCCCCTGCAGGCCAAGGGCATCAAGGTCACGCTGTCGATCCTCGGCAACCACGAGGGTGCCGGGTTCGCCAACTTCCCGACCAAGCAGGCCGCAGAGGCGTTCGCGAAGCAGCTGTCCGACACCGTGACCAGGTACGGCCTGGACGGCATCGACTTCGACGACGAGTACTCGGAGTACGGCAAGAACGGCACCGGCCAGCCGAACGCCAGCTCGTTCGTGCACCTGGTCACGGCGTTGCGCGCGTTGATGCCGAACAAGCTCATCACGCTGTACAACATCGGTCCGTCGGCGTCGCGGCTGTCGTACGGGGGCGTGGACATCACCTCGAAGTTCGACTACGCCTGGAACCCCTACTACGGCACGTGGAGCGTGCCCGGCCTGGCGCTGCCCAAGTCCAGGCTCTCGCCCGCGGCGGTGCAGATCAGCGCGACGGCCAGCAGCACCGCCGCCAGTTTCGCGAGGCGGACGGTGAGCGAGGGGTACGGCGTCTACCTGACCTACAACCTCGGCGCCGCCAACGCGCAGACCTACATCTCCGCCTTCACCAGGGAGCTCTACGGCTCGGACGCCCGCTACACCGGCTAGCGGCTGGTGGCACCAGGACCCGGCGTGCCTCCTGGTGCCACCACCGGCGCGCTGGGCCGTGGTCAGGTGGCGGGGGAGTCCTGGGCGGACAGCTCTTCGGCCAGTTCGATGCAGCGCAGGCGGGCGGGGGACCAGTCGTAGGGCATCTTGCCGACGGCCTCGAGAACGCTCATGGAGCCTGCCCCCCGCTTGGTGGTGCAGACGTCGGCCTCGTCCTCAGGGGGGTGCACGGCGTCCCAGGCGTCCAGGAGGGCGTCGTCGTCCTCGTTCAAGCCGGACTCCTCGATGACGGCGTGCAGGGTGTTCTCGAAGGCGTGCCGCTCGGCGGCCACCCGAGCCACCCGCGGGTCGTCGACGGCGACGCTGTCGTCGAGCGCCTCCTCGGCGTCGTCGACGCGGTCGGATTCCTCCCGCAGGGCGGGGTGCGTGGCCAGGGCGATGAAGCGGGTGGCCTGGAGCGCCGCGCCGAGCGGGCCGAAGATCCGCTCGGTGACCAGCAGGGTGTCCAGGTCCGCCTGGCGCAGGGCACCTTCGGGCAGGTTCTTGAGGCGTTCGGTGACGAAGTCGGAGAGCAGGCCCGTCCGGCTGCCTTCGGCGCGCATCCGCCTCACGGCGGTCCGCTGCCGCCGCACCTCCGCCTCCTGCTCGGCGAGGGTGTCCTCCAACCGCTCCAGGATGTCCGCGATGCCGTCGCCGCCGTCCGCGCCCGCGGACGCCGTGCCGGTGGTGAAGGCGTCACGGATGTCGTCCAGGGCGATCCCGGCGTCGGCCATCTTGCGGACCCACAGCAGGCGGATCATGTCCTCGTACCCGTAGCGGCGGCGGCCGTCACCACCCCGCTCGGGCTCGGGGAGCAGGCCGATCTCGTGGTAGTGGCGGATCGCCCGCGGTGTGGTGCCGACGAAGGCCGCCGCGTCACCGATCTTGACCTGGCGGGGTGGCGTGAAAGACGGGTGCACGAGCAGGGACCTTCCTCAAGGGATCGGGACGTGGGTCCACTGGACCACATGCCGCTGCGGAAGGTGCAACCCCCTGGGACGGACCTGAACGGCAACAGGGGTGTCGTCCGGACCTCGCGGGGCGTGCAGTTGAATGACCGGCGGTAGCGGACGGGGACGGGGGGACGGGGTGTCGTCGAGGACCTCGCGGGTGACGACGATCGTGAACGCGCGGGTGTTCGACGGGACGGCGGTGCGCGACTGGACGTCGGTCCGGTTCGACGGCGGCCTGATCACCGGGTGCTCGGTCACCTCGGCCGCCCGCGAGGGCGACGAGGTGGTCGACGCGGGTGGCGGGACGGTGCTCCCCGGCCTGATCGACGCCCACGTGCACCTCGCCCCCGGTGCCCTCGCGCAATCGCTGACGTTCGGCGTGACCACCGTCCTGGACATGTTCAGCAAGCCCGACGCGGTGGCCGCGGCCGAGGAGCAGGCGGGCTCCCGGTCGGACGTGGCCGACGTCCGGTCCTCGGGTGTCGGTGCCACCGCGCCGGACGGGCACCCGTCGGCGCTGTACGCCCCGATCCCGACGCTGACGGCCCCCGACCAGGCCGAGCGGTTCGTCGCGGACCGGATCGCGGAGGGCTCGCACTACCTGAAGGTCATCTCCGGCGTCGGCGGCCTCTGGCCGTCGCTGGACTCCGACACCATCGCGGCACTGGTCACCGCCGCGCACGCCCGCGGCCTGCTCGTCGTCGCCCACGTGAGTTCGACGGCCGGTCTGGAGCAGGTCGTGTCGGCCGGTGTCGACGTGGTCGCCCACGTCCCCGCCGACACCGCGCTGGACGAGGCCCTGGTCGCGCGCGTCGCCGAGGCCGGGATCGCGGTCGGTCCGACGCTGGCCACCATCGAGAACACCCTCGGTGAACCCGGCGGCGCCGCGGTGGCGGGCGACCCCCGGCTGGCCGAGGCGCTCGGGGCCGCCTGGACGCGGCGGCTGACCGCGGGCGGCCCCGGTCCGCGTCGCTGGAACACGCCGCCCTACTCGCAGGCGCGGGACAACGTGCGGAGACTGGCCGACGCGGGAGTCGCGCTGCTGGCGGGCACCGACGCCCCCAACCCCGGCACCGTGTTCGGGGCGAGCCTGCACCGCGAGCTGGAACTCCTCGTCGGGTGCGGCCTCAGCCCGGCGCGGGCACTGGCCGCCGCCACCACCGAACCGGCACGCGTGTTCGGCCTGCCCGACCGGGGGCGTGTCGCGGTCGGGCGGCGCGCGGACCTGGTCCTCGTGTCCGGCGACCCGTTGGCCGACATCACCGCGACCCGCGCGATCGAGAGGGTCTGGCGCGGGGGCGCGGCCTGCGACCGCCGCGCGTTCGTCGCGAGCGCCGCCGAGGCCGAGCAGCTCGACGCCTTCGACGCCCAGGTCGCGAAGGTCGTGGCCGCCGTGCGCGAACGCCGGTCCGGTCGGCCCTGACCGCGTGGAGGCCTCCCCGGACCGTCCGGGAAGGCCCTCGTCACCGCGCCGGGCTCAGCAGGACAGGTTGTCGCCGGCCGGGACGCCGAGGATGCCGGTGATCTGCGTGTACTTGTCGATCCGGCTCTGCACCTGGGCCGGGTTGCCGCCGTCGCACTCGATGGAGCCGTTGATGCCGCGGATGGTCTCGCCGAAGCCGCGGCCGGTCACCATCGCGTCGTGCGGGGTGATCGTGCCGGGGCCGGTCTGGGTGTTCCAGTACCAGAGGCCGGTCTTCCACGCGACGGCCGCGTCCTGCTCGACCAGGTACGGGTTGTGGAGCAGGTCGATGCCGAGGTTGTCACCCGCGGCCTTGTAGTTGAAGTTCCAGCTCAGCTGGATCGGGCCGCGGCCGTAGTACGCGGCCTGGCCCGCGGGGCAGCCGTAGGGCTGGCCGGCGTCGCAGTAGTGCGGGTAGTTCGCCTGGTTCTGCTCGACGATGTGGACCAGGCCGCCGGTCTCGTGGTTGACGTTGGCCAGGAACGCCGCGGCCTCCCGCTTCTTCACCGCGTCGTCGCCGGTGTTGGCGAAGCCGGGGTAGGCGTCCAGGGCGGCCGTCAGCCCGCCGTAGGTGTAGAAGCTGTTGCGGCCGGGGAAGATCTGGTTGAACTGGGCCTCGCTGACCACGAAGGACGCGGCCGATGTGGACGGTTCGGCCGACGAGGTCGTGGCGGGGAGCACGAGCGCGCCGGTGGCTGCCGCGAGCGCGCTCACCGCCACTCCGGCGCGCTTCAGGAACCGGGGGATCGACATTCGGAACTCCTCTTGTCATGCCGGTCGTGCGCGGTACGACCGGTCCGGTCGGTTGACGCAATAGGTATGGACCAATCCACACCGCGTGAAACCGCTCTCACACAAGAGGCCGCGATCGGCCCAGTCCCCGCTCCGGGGCATGGCGGCGGGTAGAGATCACTAGGGCCGAACGGGTGACGAGCGACCGGTTGAGACGAGGTTTGCTCTACTTCCCGTAGTCGAGTTCCGTCCTCTGCGACGCCCGTTCGAGTAGCGGCATGCGCCGTCACGGTGTCCCACCGGCACGCGCCGCTGCCAGAGCCGAGACGGCGCGGATCAGCCCAGCTGCTTGTCCACGAAGCACCACCGCCAGGTCTCGCCCGGTTCGAAGCTGCGCATCACCGGGTGCCGGGTGTCGTGGAAGTGCTGGGCGGAGTGGCGGCCCGGCGAGGAGTCGCAGCACGCCACGGTGCCGCACTTGAGGCACATCCGCAGGTGCACCCACGTCATCCCCTCGGCGACGCAGGCCTGGCAGGCGTCCGGGGAGTCGGGAGCCCTCTCGACCCACTCGTGGGCCAGGTGCTTGCACGACCCGGCCGTGGCCGCAGGCGTGCGCAACTCGCGGCCCTCGACCTCGGGCTCCTCCTCGTGGCGGTCGAGCATCGACTCCTCGATGTCGAGCCGCGCCAGCACGCGGCGCAGGACGTCGTCGTCGGCGCTCCCGCTGTCACGGGCCTTCAGGAACTGCTCGCGCTCCACCTCCAGGAGTTCGAGCCGCAGCCTGCGGTAGGCGTCGCTGGGCGTCTCGGCCAGCGCGCTCTGCCTGCCGAGCCGCTCCCACGCCGAGTCGGAGCGGTTCCGCATCTGGTCGCGGAGGCGCTGGACGATCTCCGGCGGGTCGTCGGGCGTCTGGATCTCCTCCAGCTTCACCAGCGCCGCGCGGGTCATGTCGTGCAGGACGGCCGCCTCCTGGAGCGCGTCCTCGGCCGGGTCGGGACGCGGCAGCCGCAGCCGCCGGATCAGCGGGGGCAGCGTCATGCCCTGGAGGGACAGCGTGCCCGCCACGACGACGAACGCCGCCAGCACGAGCACCGCGCGCTGCGGGGTGTCCGTGGGCAGGATGAACGCCGCGGCGAGCGTGACCACCCCGCGCATCCCCGCCCAGGAGATCACCGCCGAGTAGCGCCACGGCCAGACCTTCCCCCTCGTCCTGCCCGGCATCAGGCGGCGCTGCACGCGTTTCATCGTGCCGATCCCGACCAGCCACACGATCCGCGTGAGGATCGTCGCGCCGAGCACCGCGACGCAGATCCAGGTGAGCATCGCCGTGGACAGGCCGGACTGGTCGACCTCGGTGAGGATCCGCCGCAACTGGAGGCCGATCAGCAGGAAGACGGTGTTCTCCAGCAGGAACGCGATGGTCTGCCAGTTGAGCCTGCTGGCCAGCCGGGTCGAGCCGGAGAGGATCCGCGGGGCCTTGTGCCCCAGGATCAGGCCGGCGATCACCACGGCCAGCACGCCGGAGCCGTGGATCGCCTCGGCCGGGAGGTAGGCGATGAACGGCACCGCGAACGACAGCGCGGTGTCCAGCACGGGCTCGTCGAGCCGGGACCGGACGAACGCGGTCGCGAACCCGACGACCAGTCCGACGGCGATCCCGCCGACCGCCGCGAGCAGGAAGTCGGCGCCGACCTGCCACAGGCTGATCGAACCCGCCAGCGCGGCGATGGCCGTGCGGAGGGCGACCAGCGCCGCCGCGTCGTTGAACAGGCTCTCGGCCTCCAGGAGCCGGGTCAGCTTGCGGGGCATCCCGACCCGTCGGGCGACCGCGCTGGCGGCGACCGCGTCCGGGGGCGCCACGACGGCGCCGAGCGCGATCCCCGCGGCCAGCGGCAGGTCGGGGACCACCGCCCACGCGACCAGGCCGACGCCGACGGCGGTGAACACGACGAGCCCGACCGACATCAGCCCGATCGCCCCGCGGTTCCTCCGGAAGTCGACCAGCGACGTCTGGATGGCCGCCGAGTACAGCAGCGGGGGGAGCAGCCCGAGCAGCACCACCTCGGGGTCGAGGTGGTACTCGGGCACCCCCGGCAGGTAGGACGCGACGACGCCCACGGCGATCAGGCACAGGGGTGCGGACCAGTCCAATCTCCGCGCCACGGCGCTGACGACCAGGACGGTCACGACCAGGGCCACTATCTCCACCGCGATGTGCACGGGGTAATCCTCACCCGAACCGCCGCGGCGGCGCACCGCCGGGTCCGGTGGGTGGAACCGGACCCGGCTCGCCGCGCGCCTACCGCCGCCAGAAGAGGTGGTGCACGACGCCGCTCGGGCTCGGCACGCGTTCCAGGTGGAACCGGTCGGTCAGCTCGTCCGGGCTGTCCCAGAGCCGCAGGCCGCCGCCGAGTTCGCACGGGGCGACCGCGATGTGCATCTCGTCGACCAGGTCCGCGTCGAGGAACTCCCGGACGGTGGTCACGCCGCCGCCGATGCGCACGTCCCGGCCCTCCGCGGCGGCCTTCGCCCGCTCCAGCGCGGCGTGCGGCGTCGCGTCGAGGAAGTGGAACGTCGTGTCGCCGAGCGTGAACGACGGTCGCTCGTGGTGGGTCAGGACGAAGACGGGGGTGTGGAACGGGGGCTCCTCGCCCCACCAGCCCTTCCACCCGTGGTTCCGCCACGGGCCGCGGACCGGGCCGAACTTGTTGCGCCCCATGATCTCGGCACCGATGTTGTGGGTGAAGTCGCGGGTCATGCGGTCGTCCAGGCCCCTGGTGCCGCCGGGATCGGTGCGGTTGACCCAGCTGGCCGTCGCGCCCGCCCAGGCGAACAGGTCGCCGGGGTCCGCGTGGCCGAAGGGGCGCTCGGCGCTCTGCGCCTCGCCCGCCCCGATCCCGTCCCTGGTGACGCTGAAGCAGTGGACCCTGGTCCGCTGGGTCATGGCCGATCCCTTCGTCGTCGGTCCGGCGTGATCGCCATGCCCCCTGGTCGTCACCGCCGCACCCGGCACGACAGCGGCGGCCGAGGAACCGGGGGAAGATGTCGGCCGCGTGGTGTCGTGTCCGCCGGATCGGTGACGACCCCCTGGTGAACCGCCACGAGGGGCGGCCCACCTACCAGGAGGTAGCGGTGAAGTACTTGATCCTGATGCAGGTCGACCCCGAGGTGCTGGAGCGGCTCACCGACGAGCAGCAGAGGCGGATCGGTGACGGGCACGCCGCGTTCACGGCCGCCACCAAGGAACGCGGTGAGTTCATCGCGACCCAGGCCCTGGCCGACCCCAGCCGGTCGAAGGTCGTCCGCGCCACCGGCGGGCAGCCCGAGGTGACCGACGGCCCGTTCGTCGAGAGCAAGGAGTTCATGGGCGGCTTCTACCTCGTCGACGTCGAGGACGAGGCGCGAGCGGTGGAGCTGGCCAAGCAGATCCCCGACGCGATGATCCCCGGCCTGGCCCTGGAACTGCGGCCGGTGATGTTCTCCGACCTGGGGGACGGGTGACCGCTGCGCCCGCGCCGGGCGGGGACCTGTGGCGCGAACTCACGCGGCAGGTCCTCGCCCGGCTGCTGCGCGCCCACGGCAGCGCCCGGTTCGACCTGTGCGAGGACGCCGTCCAGGAGGCGCTCCTCCAGGCGCACCAGCAGTGGCCCGCGCGGTACCCCGACGACCCGCTGGGCTGGCTCACCGTGACCGCTCGCCGTCGCTACGCCGACCAGGCCCGCGGCGACGCCCGACGCCGGGACCGCGAGGTCCGCACCGCGCTGGCATCGCCCCCGGAGGGGTCGGAGGCCGTCCAGACCGACGACTCGCTGCTGGTCCTGCTGCTGTGCTGCCACCCCGACCTGCCGCGCGCCGGGCAGGTGGCGCTGACCCTGCGGGCGGTCGCCGGGCTGACCACCGCCCAGATCGCCACCGTCCACCAGGTCCCCGAGGCCACCATCGCCCAGCGGATCACGCGGGCCAAGCGCCGCGTCTCCCAGCTCGGCCTGCCGCTCCCGCCGCCCGCTCCCACCCCCGAGCGGATCACGGCCGTGCTCGACGTGCTCTACCTGATGTTCACCGAGGCCCACCACACGACCACCGGCGCACCACCCCGCGACGCGGACCTCGCCGCCGAGGCGATCCACCTGACCAGGCTCCTGCTGCGCGGCCTCCCCGACTCCACCGAGATCACCGGTCTGCTGGCCCTGATGCTGCTCACCGAGGCCCGCCACCCGGCCAGGGTCGGACCGGACGGACTCCTCAGACCGCTCGACGAGCAGGACCGGGCGCTCTGGGACCGGGGGCTGATCAGCGAGGGGATCGACCTGGTCCAGCGGGCCGCCCCCGGTGCCGATCCCGGCCCCTACCTGCTCCAGGCCTGCATCGCGGCCCTGCACGCGGAGGCCCCCGACACCGGGGCGACGGACTGGGCCGAGATCCTCGCGCTCTACCGGCTCCTCGAACTCGTGACCGGCCACGCCAACCCCACGATCACCCTCAACCGCATCGTCGCGCAGGCCATGGTCAGCGGGCCCGACGTCGCCCTCGCCCACGTCGACGCGCTGGGGTCCCAGCACCCCCGCCTGCCCAGGCTCGACGCCGTCCGCGCCCACCTGCTGGAGCGGGCGGGCAGGACCGACGGCGCGGCGGACGCCTACCGCCGCGCCATCGCCACCACCGTCAACCTGGCCGAGCGGCAGCACCTCAGGCACCGCCTGCGCCGTCTCACCAGCGCGGACACGTAGAGGGCGGCACCCGTGGCCCGCCGGGGGGTGCCTGGCGGGCCACGGGTCGTGGGCGGGATCAGCCGGTGACGTTCTTCAGCCCGCGGGGCTGGTGGTCATCGGCCTTGAGGCCTAGGACAGCGTGCGGTAGGTCGTGCCGCGCGGGCTTCCGAGGAGTCGCGGATCTACGTCGGCCGGGCCACGGGGAGCTGCCTGGACCACAGCCTCGACGTGGGCCTGCGCACCTGCGCGTGCGACGGGATGTCGTACCAGCGGTGGACGGTGCGCTTCCTCGCCGACGGCACCCGCCAGCTCCGCGGCCACGCCACCGGGAGGCGGTGCCGGCCCGCACGCCCTGACCGCCCGCGGCTTCGGCGACCGGCGCGGGTGTGGTGCGGGCCCTTTACGGTCGACGACCGCTGACCTAGTCTCAGTGTGACTAGTGGAGGTGCCGTCGTGACCGTGGCCGAGCACGTGCCGGTCGGATCGGTCGTGCAGGTGGGCGACCGGGTCCTGTGCCACCTGTGCGGCCGCTGGTTCAAGTCCGTCCTCGCGCACCTGCGTTCGCACGGCTGGGACGAGCTCTCCTACCGCGAGGCCTTCGGGCTGGAGCGGACCGCGTCCCTGGAGGGGGAGAGCACCCGGCGGCGGCGCGCCGAGGCGTTGCGGCGGCGGCGCGCCACCGACCCGGTCGTGCGGGCGTGGTGCGAGAAGGGCGTGCGGCGGGCCCGTTCCGGTGCGCTGACCGAGGCCGCCGCCCAGGCCGCTCGGGGGCGCAAGCACCCCGAGCAGCGTCGTCGCAAGACCCTGCGGGCGCTCGCCGCCGTCTCCCAGCAGGCGCGCACCGAGGGCGTCCGACGGCACGCGCTCGACCGGCTGCGCACGGTCGCCGCGAAGGCCGCCGCCGATTCGGGATTTCCCGACATCGGGGCGCTGGTCACCGACCGGGTCCTCGCGGGCCGCAGCCTGGCCGCGATCAGCCGTGAGGCCGGGCTGCACAAGGACTGGCTGTCGCGCCACCTCGCGGTCGTCGACCCGGACACCGCGGGCGTCGTCGCCGAGCACGCCCGCGTCCTGCGGCTCGACGCCCCGTGGCTGCCGGTCCTCGCCGACCTCGGTTTCGCGAGCGTGCCGGAGTACCTGCGCGACCGCCACGTGCGGTCGGCCCGGTCGGTGCAGGCCATCGCGGCGGAGACCGGCCTGAGCCGCACGGCCGTGCGGACCGCGTTGGCCAGGCACGGTGTCACCCGCGTTCCGCACGCGACCTCGCGCCGCCACGTCCAGGACCGGGCGGCCTCCGTGGCGGCCCGGTTCGGGTTCGCCGACGTCGCCGCGTACCTCGCCGACCGCCGCGCGGCCGACCTGAGCTGGAAGGCCATCGCGGCGGAGTGCGGTCAGTCGGAGTCCTGGGTCCGCAGGCGTGCCGGCTTGCTCCGCTGACGGTCGGCCGCCAGGTCCTCGACGAACCGCAGCGCCGCGGTCGCGTTGACGTGGCGCCACGACAGCAGCACCGCGTCGAACCCCTCGCGCTGATCGGCCTCGATGGCCGCCACGACCCGGCGCAGCACGGCGCGTTGGCCGAGCAGGAGCCCGCACGGGTCGAGCCCGCGCCGGTGCAGCAGCGCCAACTTGACCAGCAGGTGCGACCGGAGCAGCCGGACGTGCTCGGCGGGCTGCCCGAGCCACTCGTCCACGCGGTCCCGGCCGGTGGCCGTGATGGCGTAGACGGTCCTCTGCGGACCGGGCCCGGACTCCACGGTCGCCGGGGCGATCAGCTCCGCGTCCTCCAGCCGCCCCAGCGCCCGGTAGACCATCGGCCGGGGCACCGCCCACACCCGCCCCACCGCGCCGTCGGCCGCGGTGAGCGAGGCGATGGCGAAACCGTGCCGCGGTCCTTCGCACAGCAGCGCGAGCACCGTCCACTCCGGCAGCGCCATCTCCACGAGGCGAGCCTAACCGGCACGACACCGCCCGGTCGCCGACCACGGCTCGGGGCGGGCTGAGGGTCTTCTGCGCGCCGAGGAGCCCGGTGCCGTCCCTCGCGGGACGCGGCAGTGGCCCGCGGTGAAGTCGGAAGCGCCGGTGACCAGGACGGTGTCGGGTGTTGCGGGGTCATGGGTCTCTCATCCGGGCATGGTCGCCGCTGGGAACCGACTGCTGGACGGGTGGTCCACATAGATCGGTACTGATCAGTAGTGAACTAGCGCTGGTCGGTCGGCTCAGGTGTGCGTGCCGCGTCGCGGTCCCACCTTGACAGCGCTCGCTCGGATCCGAATACTCGGAACCGAGCGATTGGAGACGAGCGAATGAGCACGAGCAACAGCCGAGTGCTGTCCAACCCGCTGGGTCTGGCGGTGCTGGGGCTGCTGATGGAGTCGCCGACGCACCCCCACGCCATGGCCGCGACCCTGCGGGAACGCGGCATGGACCGGGTGTTCAAGGTGACCACCGGCTCCCTGTACGACGTGGTCAGGACGTTGCAGAGGATCGAGTGGATCGAGGCTCGGGAGACGGTCCGCGTCGGTGCCCGACCGGAGCGGACGATCTACCAGCACACCGCCCTGGGACGTGCGGAGTTCGTGCGCTGGGTGGACGAACTGGTCCGCACCCCGGCCGACGAGTACCCGAAGTTCCTGGCCGCGGTCAGCTACCTCGGCGCGCTCGGACCGGACGGCGCCGCGGCCGCGCTGCGGGAGCGGGCCGAGCGGGTCCGCACGTCCTTGGCGGAGATCCGGCAGGAGCACCGGAGGGTGCTGGAGGCGGGTGAGGTGCCGCGCCTGTTCGTGGTGGAGACCGAGTACGCGGTGCGGATGCTGGAGGCCGAGCTGGGCTGGGTCGAGGAGATCACCGCCGACATCACGACCGGCAGGCTGGCCTGGCCGGAGCCGGTGACCGGCTGGATCCACACCGAGTCGCGGCACCCCGGAACGGAGGAGCGGTGACCGTCCTGGTGGCAGGCGCTGGACCGGCAGGGTTGGTGCTGGCGGCGGAACTCGCGCTGGCGGGGGTCGAGGTGGAGGTGGTGGACCGGCTGCCGCGGCGGTCGCCGTTCTGCCGCGGGTTCACCCTCAACGCCCGCAGCCTGGAACTGCTGGACCGGCGCGGCGTCGTGGACCGCTTCCTGGCGGAGGGCCCGACGGTCCCGTACGGCATGTTCGCCGATCCGAGCAGGCCCCTGGACCTGACCGCCATGGACACCGATCACGCCTACGTGCTCGGGATCGCGCAGACCAGGGTCGAGGAACTCCTGGAGGAGTGGCTGGCCGAGCTGGGAGTGGTGGTGTCCTGGGGGCACGAGGTGATCGCCCTCGACCAGGACGGTGACGGGGTCGACGTGACCGTCCGGGTCGGTGGCGAGCACGAGCGCAGGCGGGTCCGGTACCTCGCCGGCTGCGACGGCAGCCGCAGCGTCGTGCGCGGGCTCGCGGGCATCGGCTTCCCCGGCACGCCGGCCACCACGTTCGGCCTGCTGGCCGACGTGGAACTGGCCGATCCCACGGCCCTGCCGTTCGGTGTGACCGGCACCGTGTTCGTGATCCCGCGACCCGGCTACGTGCGGATCGTGCTCGACGAGCCGGCCCCGCCCGCCGACAGCCACGCCCCTGTCCGCCTGGACTACTTCCAGCAGGTGCTGAACGACGCGCTCGGCCGCCCGGTGCGACTGCGCGACCCGCGCTGGCTCACCCGGTTCTCCGACGCGGCCAGGCAGGCGGACCGCTACGTCGCGGGCCGGGTCGTGCTGGCCGGGGACGCCGCGCACATCCACCCGCCCGCGGGGGCGGTGGGGGTGAACGTCGCGCTGGCGGACGCGGTCAACCTCGGCTGGAAGCTGGCCGCCACCGCGCTCGGCCGCGCGCCGGACGGGCTGCTCGACACCTACCACTCCGAGCGGCACGAGGTCGGCGCACGCGTGCTGCGGACCACCCGCGCCCAGATGGTCCTCGGGCGCCACGACCCCGACCTCGACCCGGTCCGGGAGCTGTTCGGGGAACTCACCGACCTGCCGGCGGCCAACACCCACCTCGCGGAGCTGGCCACCGGGGTGAGCACCCGCTACGACCCCCGCATCCCCGGCGACCACCCGTGGCTGGGCAAGCTCGCACCGAACCTGGCGCTGGTCGCGGACGGCGTGCGCACCAGCGTCGCCGAACTGCTCCGTCCCGCCCGCCCGCTGCTCCTGCACCTCGGCGACCGCACCCCGCCGACCCACGCGGACGCCGGGGTGGACGCCGGGGTCGACGTCCACCACGCCCGCTGCCCCGAACACCCCGAACTCGACGGGCTCCTCATCCGCCCCGACGGGCACACCGCCTGGATCTCCACCACGACCGACCCGCAACCCGCCAGCACCCTCACCGCCGCCTGGTCGACCTGGTTCGGCACCCTGCTCGCCCGCTGAGCCCCGCACCGCGGACCGACCTCGGGGGCGGAGGCGACCATTCGCCGTCCCCGAGCGGTAGTAGCGGCAAGGCGGTGGGTGATGAGGGCTCGGTGGACGTACCTGAGGGGTTCGAGGAGTTCGTGGCCGGGGCATCGCCGCGTCTGCCGCGCACGGCGCACCTGGTGCAGGCGGCGCTGACGAAGGCGTGGCTGTCGTGGCGGCGGGTGCGGGGCGACCCGGAGCCGTACGTGCGCCGGATCATGGTCACCACCCGCGCCGTCGACGTCGACCACCACACCAACGACGAGAGCGCGCTGAGCGTGGTGTTCTCGGTCGACGGGGAGTCGGCAACCACCACCACAGCCGCCAGGGCGTCGTCGACGGTTCCGGCTACGACCCGGCAGGCGTCGTTCCGGGGGAGCCGGTCGAGATCGAGGTCGTGCCGGAAGGGGCGCGCGGCGACCGGGTGGCGTTGCTGGTGGAACGGGACTGAGGGCGGCCACTGGTCCAGGCCGGGTCGCCCGGCGGTGTCACGTGGTCGACTGGGCCAGCGCGACGAGGATGCCCGCGGGGCCGCGGAGGTAGCAGAGCCGGTAGCTGTTCTCGTACCGCACCAGCTCGCCGAGGAGTTCGGCTCCGTGGGGCCGCAGGCGGTCGAGGACGTCGTCGATGTCGTCGACGGCGAACATGACGCGGTGCGCGCCCAGCGTGTTCGCCGGGGCGTGCGGGTCACCGCCCCGGATCGCGGGCGAGTGGTACTTGGTCAGCTCCAGCCGCCCGTGGCCGTCGGGGGTGCGCATCATCGCGATGTCCGACCGGACCCCCTCAAGCCCGACGAGCCGGTCCACCTCACCGCCCTCGACCGTCGCCTCGCCCTCCAGTTCCAGTCCGAGTTCGACGAAGAACGCCACGGCGGCCGCGAGGTCGTCGACGACGACGGCGACGTTGTCCAACCGCTGGACCGTTCCCCGTCGAGCGCCCTGCGGTTCGGTGCCGGTCATGGTGATCCCTCCTCCGGGACGCGTGTGCGTGTTCGGCTGACGTCCGGCTCAGCCTCTCGCGCGGCCACCCGTTCGTCCAATGACAATGGTGGTGGGTGGGGGGAGTCGATCGGCCCACCGGTGAGGTTCCGGCAACGACGGGAACCGCACGGGCCGACGGTCGTGCTGATCGGCCTACCCCGCGGCCGTGTGGTCGGCGACGAGGTCCGCGATCCGCTCGGGCAGTCCTGGTGAGAACAGGTTGTGGCCCATGCCCTCGATGACGTGCAGCCGCGCACCGGGCACCTGTGCGGCCAGCGCCTCGGCGTGCGCGGTGGCGAAGATGGGGTCCTCGGTGCCGTGGATCACCAGCGTGGGCGCCGTGATGGTGGACAGCGGTACGAGTCGCTCGGCGGTGAACCGGCGGCCCGCGAGGTCGTGGTTGGCCGCCGCGGCGGGATCGTGGGCCCGCTGGTGCGAGCGTTCGACGAACCGCCGCACCGCGGGCTCGTCGAACGGCAGGACCTCGCCGTTGAGCACCCGCCAGGTCCGCAGTTCCGCGTCGAGGCGCTGTTCCGGGGTCGTGCGGGGCGCTCGCGCGGATTCCGCCAGGTGGTGGAGGAACCGGGGCGTCGGCGGCGGCAGCTCGTCCGGCGAGGCGGGTTGACCGGCCATGGCCCGTGCCCAGGCCGGTCCGGGGTTGTTGCCCATGGGGGAGGTCATGATCGTGGTCAGGGTCCGGACCCGTGCCCCGTGGTGCACCGCCAGCCACTGGCCGATCGCGCCGCCCAGGGAGAGGCCGACCACGTGCGCCCGGTCGATGCCGTGCCCGTCGAGCACGGCCAGCGCGTCGGCGACCATGTCCGCCAGCGTGTACGGGTTCGCGCTGAAGTCGACGCGGTCCGAACGACCGGTGTCGCGGTGGTCGAAGCGGATGACCTGGCGGCCGGCGCGGACGAGGCGCGCGACCAGTTCGTCCGGCCAGCCGATGCCCTGGGTCGAGGTGCCCATGACGAGCAGGACACCGGGATCTCCGCGGTCGCCGAACCGCTCGGTCCACAGCCGCGGACCGCTGGACGTCACGTACTTCTCCTCGCCGCTCACCACGCGTCGAACGATAGGCAGCCGGTGCCGCCGAACTCGCGGCCACCACCTCTGCTCTCCCCGGCACGGCCTGGGACAATGACACGGTCGCCGCGGACGAGCCGGTCGGGCTCGACGCGGGCCCGCCTGCCGGACGACCGCCGCCCGCCGTAACGTGCGTCGCCCCTGGGCCGACAACGAGAGGTGAGCACGTCGGTGCCGGACGACCGGCCGGTCAAGCTGGTGAACGTCGGCACGGGGCAGGTCCTGGAGGCCGGTCCGGGTGGCACGCTGGCCGACACCTGGCGCCGGTCCGCGAACGACGCGTCCCAGCGGTGGCGGTTCAGCCGGGTCGACGGCCGCGAACACCTGTGGGAACTGACGAACGTCGACACCCGTGCGAGCCTGACCGAGGACCTGACGCTGGCCGCCGACGGGGTGACCGGCCGGTGGCGCGTGATCCCGGTGGGGGAGCAGGAGTTCGCCGTCGTCTCGGCCGCGAGCGGTCGAGCGTTGAGCAGCGCCGTCGACGACTCGTCGTACTACCACGACCCCCGGCAGCGCTGGAGGATCACGGCCGGCAACGCCGAACGCCCGACGCGCGCGGTGTTCACGCTGGTGCGCGACGAAGAGGTCTTCCTGCCGATCTGGTTGCGCTACTACAGCCGGTTCTTCGCACCGGGGGACATCCACGTGCTCGACCACGGCGGCGCCGACCGGTTCGCCGACGAGTACGGGTTCACCCGGATCGCGGTCGACCAGCCCGTGTTCGGCGCGGAGTGGCAGCGGGAGACCGTCCAGCGCCACCAGCACGACCTGCTCGACCGCTACGACGTCGTGCTGTTCGCCGACGCCGACGAGATCATCGCTCCGGAGCCCTACACCGGCGACCTGGGCGACTACCTCGACAACGTCGACGAGGACTTCGTGACCTGCCAGGGGTACGAAGTCCTGCACCTCACCGACGGCGAACCGGCGTTCGACCCCGAGCGGCCCGTGCTGGCGCAGCGGACGCACTGGTACCGCAACGAGATGTACTCGAAGTCGCTGATCGCGCGAGCCCCGTCGTTGTGGAACCCCGGATTCCACCAGCGACTCGACCAGCGCACGAACGTCGACCCGCTGCTGCACCTGCTGCACCTGCACCGGATGGACTACGACATCTGCCTGGACCGCCACAAGAACCGCGCGGCCTTCCCCCGCGCGGAGAAGGACCGCGCGCGGGGCTGGGGCTACCAGAACCGGATCACCGACCCGGACGGCTTCCGCGAGTGGTTCTACCAGGACAGCAGCGGCGGAGGCGCCATCCGGCCCGAGGAGATCCCGTCCCGCTGGCGCACCGTCGTCTGAGCACGGCTGGTCGGATGAGCACGGCTGGTCGGACGAGGACGGTGACGGCGTCGCCCGGCGGCACGGGCGGAGGTCACCGGTCAGCCCGTCGACGCGATGGCGTCCTTGATGGCTAGCGCGTCGCCGTCGAGGAGGACCCTCTCGCGCTCCGACGACTCGGCGTTGAGCGTCCAGCCGTCTCCCGCGTAGCGGGGGATGACGTGGAGGTGGAAGTGGAAGACCGTCTGGAAGGCGACCTCGCCGTCGCAGAGGAGCATGTTGATCCCCTCGCAGCCCATGCTCGAACGTCGCAGGGCTCGTGCCATGTCACGACCGACCGACCAGACGTGCGCGCTCGTGGCTCCGTCGAGGTCTTCGAGGCCCGCCGCGTGCTCGCGGGGCACGACGAGGAGGTGGCCGGGCGTGACGGGGTTCAGGTCCATGAAGACGACCACGGTGTCGTCTTCGTGCACCACACTGGCCTCGGCCCGTCGCGCCGCGATGGCGCAGAAGACGCACTCCCGCGCTGCCGGTGTTCCGTTCCGCGTCATGCGCGCAATGGTCCCCGGTGAACGAGACGGGCGCGATCCGGTTGTTGCCTGCCTGGTGTGCGAGCGGCTGGGTACGCTGCCGGCACCATGCGACGGCCTTTGCTGTTCCTCGATGTCGACGGGCCGTTGATCCCGTTCGGCGGAAGTGCGCGGGAGTACCCGGTATCCAGTGGTGTCGAGTCGTCCAACCCGTTGCTCGCTCGGGTCAACCCGGCGCTCGGGCCGCGACTGCTGGCGCTCGGTTGCCACCTCGTCTGGGCCACCACCTGGATGGACGAGGCCAACGAGTGCGTCAGCCCGCTGCTGGGCCTGCCCGCGCTGCCGGTGGTCACGTGGCCGGACTTCCCCGAGGACGGTCACGACGCCAGGACCGGGCTGCACTGGAAGACCAGGGGAATCGTCGTGCGCGCGGCCGGTCTTCCCTTCGTGTGGATCGACGACGAAACCACTGACGTCGACCGGACATGGGTGGCGCACCACCACTCCGGGCCCGCGCTGCTCCACACCGTCAGTCCCGGCGACGGTCTCACGAACGACGACGTCGACACCATCGCCAACTGGCTCGAAGCGAACTGACCGAGCGCGCCTGCACGGAGACCGCGCACCGCCGGGGACGGCCGTCCCCGGCGGTGCTGGGACTCAGCGGCCGCCTAGGGCTGGACGCGTTCGAACCGCACCCTGCTCATGGCTCCGGGGAGGTCGCTGAGCACGTACAGCTCACCGTGCACGTCGGTGTCGATCGCGGACGGCTGGGTGGGGAAGTTGCCGATCGTGGCGGTGTCGTAGCCGCCGCCCGCCTTGGGGCGCACGGCGAACACGCGGGTCGAGCAGTAGTCGCTCGCGACGTAGGTCCCCCGCGCCTCCGGGGTGCGGGAGCCCCGGTACACGACGCCGCCGGTCACCGAGCAGTTGTCGTTGTAGTGGTCGTACTCGAAGACCGGGTCGGTGTACTTCACGCCCGGCCTGCACTGCTGCGGGTCGAACACGGGGGTGCCCTCCCGGCAGGACCAGCCCAGGTTCGCGCCGCCCTGCGACGGGCGGATGTGGTTGATCTCCTCGACCAGGCCCTGGCCGACGTCGCCGATCCACAGCGAGCCGTCGACCGGGTCGATGGAGAACCGCCACGGGTTGCGCAGACCGTAGAGCCAGATCTCCGGTCGGGCGCCCGGCACGCGGACGAACGGGTTGCCGGAGGGCACGCAGTAGAGCTTCGTCCCGCAGGTGCGGTTGACGTCGATCCGCACGATCTTGCCGAGCAGGGTGCCGAGGTCCTGGCCGGACTTGTACGGGTCGTTCGCGTGGCCGCCGTCGCCGGTCGACCAGTAGAGGTAGCCGTCGCGGCCGAACGCCACCTGCCCGCCGTTGTGGTTGCCGTACTCGGCGTGCTCCTGGGTGAGCAGCACCTGCGTCCGGTCAGCGGCGCCGATGGGCACGCGCGCCAGGGTCAGCGCGCCCGCGGGCAGGCTCGTGTAGGCCACGTAGAGGATTCCGGTCCTGGCGAAGTTCGGCGCGGGCGTGATGCCGAGGAGGCCGCGCTCGTTGTCCGAGGTGTCGATGCGGTCGCTCAGGTCGAGCACCGGTTCGGCCGCCAGGCCGGTGTCGGGGTGGTAGGAGCGGACGGTGCCGTCCTTCTCCGCGATCAGCATCCGGCCGTCCGGCAGTCCGGTGATCGCGATCGGACGCCGCAGGCCGGACGCCACCTGCTCGGACACGACGGTCAGTTCGGTCAGCGGCACCGCGGGTGGTGTGCCTGCCGCGGCGGTGCCGCCCACCGCCAACGAGGGCGACAGGAACGCGGACAGGGAGAGAACGAGCAGGCAGGCCAGCAGGGTGGCCGGGCGACAACGCCGTCGCAGCATGGGTGGGCTCCTCGAGCAGGGGTGACGGGCACGTTCTGGGAGCGCTCCCAACGTAGCGCGACTCGCCGGCCGCAGCCAGCCGCCGTCTTGGCTCCGCGGCCGGGGTCCGCCGGCGCGTTCGACTATCGTGGCGGTGCGGACCGCCGGGTCGAGGTCCCTCCCGGCAGCCCGTTCGCGTGTCGGACCGTTCCGCGTGATCCGGGGAGCAAGCTCGTGCCGCAGCGTTTCCACCCGTCGCACCAGGAGCCTCCTCCCGACGCCGCCCGCGGTGCCGAACTCCTCCTGATGGTCGGGCTCCCCGGCGCCGGGAAGACCACCCGTGCCGGGGAACTCGCCGCCGCGCACCGCGCGCTGCGGCTGACCCCGGACGAGTGGATGATCCCCCTGTTCGACGGGTCGCAGCCCGACGGCAAGCGCGACCTGCTCGAAGGACGGCTCATCTCGCTGGCGTTGCAGGCGTTGAGGGTGGGGACCGGCGTCGTGCTCGACTTCGGGCTCTGGGGCCGCGACGAGCGGTCGGCGCTGCGCTGGCTGGCGACGTCGGTCGGAGCGTCCTGCCGAGTGGTCTACCTGCCCGTGGACGAGGACGTCCAACGCGCCCGGATCGCACACCGCCGGGAAACCGCTCCGCACAGCACGTTCCCGATGGCCGACGCCGACGTCGACGCGTGGCGACAGCGGTTCCAGGCCCCGGACGCCGGGGAACTGCGCGGCGACCGACCGGTTCCGGCGCCTCCACCGGGGTGGACCGGTTGGCCGGAGTGGGCCGTCGACCGCTGGCCGTCGCTCGACCTGGCACCCGCGTTCCCACCCCGCCCCCCGTAGCCGCTGCCCGGCGTGGCCGCGGGGCGCTACCCGTCGAGGAGCTGTTCGCGCAGGATGTCCGCGTGTCCGCAGTGCTGGGCCAGCTCGCGCAGCACGTGGAGGTACACCCAGCGCAGCGGGAGCGGGCCGCGGCGGTTGCCGTGGACCAGGTCGTCCAGCGCCAACGACGAGGTCGCGCGGCGGGACGCCTCGCACGCGGCCCGGTGCGCCTCCCGGACGGTGGCGATGGTGTCCTCGTCGTCGAGGACGAACGACTCGTCCGGCGTCGCGGGGATGCCGATCTCGGCGCGCGACCGGCGGGTGACGGCCTCGTCGAACCACACCTTCTCGACGAAGGTCGCGTGCTTCACCAGGCCCAGCAGCGTGGTCCGGGACGCCACCAGCGACCGGCGGGCCTGCTCCTCGGTCAGCCCGTCCAGGCAGCGGTCGAGTGCCTCGCGGTGCTCGTCCAGGAAGGCGTCGAACTGGATGCGGACCTGCTGGTCCACCACGTCTTCGGTGGACGTCGCCGGGTGGGGGGACATGCGCGGAGCATCCCAGACCGGCGCCGGCCGCCCGGACGGCCCCCGACGCGGCGGGCTTTTAGACCGTGGTCGAAACGCGTCACCGACCCGGCTCCCCGGTGGGACAGTTCGCGGACCGCGGTCGATCCGCACCTGCGAGGAGGACGTACGAGCAGGCCGCTCGTACCGCGGTGTGCTGCCGCGGTCGCACAGGTGGGTGCGGTCCGGGCGGAGCTGTCGATCGGCAACGGCCGTCTTTCCAGGGGAGGAAGACCAATGCGCAAGGCATCGATCCTGCTGCCGGCACTGCTGGTGGCGCTGACCGGGATCAGCGGGACCGCGAGCGCGACCGCACCCGAGCAGGACCGGGGAACCGACTACCGCCCGGTGGCCGCGGAGGAGGTGACCGTCCAGGCCTGGTCGTGCGCGGCGGGCGACCTCTGCGTGTGGGACGGCTACGACGGCACGGGCAACAGGTGCAGCTGGACGAACGCGGACAACGACTGGTGGAGCACCCCCGTCGTCTGCTCCTGGGCGGACGACCGACCGGTCAAGTCGATCTACAACCGCGGCACGAGCACCAACTACCTCGGCGTGAACCTCTACTCGGCCGCGAACCACGCGGCCTCCAGCCTCGTGCTGTGCGCCTGGCAGGGCACCCAGTGGGAGGCGAGCGGCACCGGCGTGAGGATGCGGTCGCACCGCTGGACCTCGGGCTCCTGCTGACCGGGGGCGCGGCGGGCGAGCAGCGGGGCTGTCAGACGGGTGTCGACGCGTCCCCCCGGTGGGCGGCGGTCTCCACGTCGTCGGCGACCGCCAGCGCGAGTTCGCAGAACATCGAGTCCGCCCAGGAGAACCACGGCCTGGAGAACGACGTCGGGTCGGAGGGGTCGAAGCTCTCGTGGACGTGGCCGGTGCCCGCGTCGGTGTCGGCGATCAGGTGCAGGAGGCGCTCGCGGTCCGCCGCCGTTCCCGTCAGGCCCTCGACGGCCAGCGCGATCGGCCACACCCACCCCGGCCTCGTGTGCGGGCTGCCGATGCCGCTCGCCACGCTGCCGCTGGAGTAGTACGGGTTGTCGGGGCTCAGGACGAACCCGCGGGTCGCCCGCCACACCTCGGCGTCGAGGAGGTCGGGCGCGTGCAGGGGCAGGGAGAGCAGCGAGGGTGTGTTGGCGTCGTCCATGAGGAGCACGCCGCCGAGCCCGTCGACCTCGTAGGCGTAGACGCGCGTGCCGCCGCGGTCGACGATGCCGTGCGCCTCGACGCCGTCGACGAGTGCGCGCGACAGCGCGCGGGCGTCGGCGGCCAGGTCCGCGTCGCGGTAGACCTCGTCCGCGATGTCGGCGATCGCCAGGAGCGCCTGTGCGGCGAACAGGTTGGCCGGGATGTTGTACCCGTGGGTGCAGGCGTCGTCCGACGGGCGGAACCCGCTCCACGTCATGCCCGTGACGGCGACCGGGGTGCCGCGGCCTCCGCGGGCGAGCGTCTCGGTGGGGATCGTGGTCGTCCGCTCGAAGCGGTACGGGGACTCGTCGTGCCGTTGTTCGCGGCGCAGCTGGCCGACGACCGTGCGCAGGACGCGGTGCGCGCGGGCGTCGAACGGTGCGGTGGAGCCGGTCGTCCGCCACAGCCGGTGGGCGAGGGTGATCGGGTGGGCGAGGCTGTCGACCTCGTACTTCTGCTCCCAGACGTGCGGGTCGCCGCACACGTCGTCCGGCTCGTAGTGGGCTCCTGTCGGCCCGTCGTTGAACGCGTTGGCGTAGGGGTCGTGGTCCAGGCACGCGAACTGCCTGCGCACGACGGCCGTGACGAGCGCGGCGAGCGGCGGGCACTCGGCGAGGAACCGCAGGTAGGGCGTGAGCTGCGTGGTGGAGTCGCGCATCCACATGGCCGGGATGTCGCCGGTGATGACGAAGGCGGTGCCGTCCTCGCCGATCGTGGTGGTGTCGCGCAGGGTGCGCAGCAGCGCGGCCTCGACCAGATCACCGATCCGGTCGCCGGTCGCGGCGCGCACGCGGGCCGCGGCGGCCTCGATGGTCCGGACGATCCACGGGTCGATCACCGTTGCCACGGCGTTGTCCCCTCCTCGTCGGTCACGCGCACGCGCGGCGCGTGGTCGGGTTCGTCGGTGTGCTCGGAACTCCAGACGCCGATCTCCACGGGGACCGCGACCGGCCGTCCGGTCGCCCACGAGCCCAGTTCGTCCAGGCCCAGCTCGAACTCGACGGTCCGCGTGCCGGGCGGGCACGTCGTGCGGCGCACGGCGAGCAGGGTCCGGCGGCGCGGGCGCACGCCGAGTTCGTGCCTGCGGCCGTAGAGCGGCACGGCGACGGGCAGCGGGGTCGTGCCGTTGTTGGTGACGTCCACCGCGACCCGCACGGAGCCGCCGGTGCCGAGCGCGTCGGCGGGGATGCTCCACCCCGCCGCGCGCACCCCGGTCACGACGGAGGGGTGTGCTCCGCTGCCGAAGGGGAGACCGACGGGCCGTTCGTGCCCCAGGTAGCCGCGGGCCGTTTCCAGGCGTTCGTCGTGGGCGACCGGGAAGACGCCGTCGGCGACGGGGAACGAGGCGGGCAGCCTGCCCGAGGCGGTGCCGTCGAACAGCGCGCTGGTGATGGCGGCCCCGCCGCTCGGACCGGGGAACGGGACGACGAGCAGCGCGTCCGCGAGGTCCGCCAGCGCGGTGAGCGCGCGGGGCCTGCCGTCGACGACGACGGCGACGACGGGTCTGCCGCTCGCCCGAGCCGTGCGGGCGAGGTCGAGCTGGGCCTCGGGCAGCGCGATCGAGGCGAGGTCGACGCCCTCCCCGTTGGTCGTGTCGTCGGCGGGGCCCTCGACCGCGCCGTTGTCGGCGAACTCGTCGTCGTAGCTCCGGCGGCTCGTGCCGCCGAGCACGAGCACGCAGACGTCGGCGCGCTGCACCGCCTCCTCGACCGCCGCGAGCGCGTCCGGGCCGAGGCCTCCGCGCACGCGGGAACCGGGGGCGTGCGGCACGCGGTCCGCGCCGATCCGCGCCACGAGCGCCGATCGCACGGTCGACGCGGCGGGGTCGTCCGCGGGCCGGGGCGGTGTGTAGTCGCCGAGCTGCGCGTCCAGGTCGTCGGCGTTGGGGCCGATGAGCGCGACCGTGGCCGCGGGGTCCAGCGGCAGCACGCCGTGGTCGTGCACCAGCACCACGGCCTGCCGGGCGGCTCGGTCGACGAGCGCCACGACGTCCCGAGCGGGCACCCGTTCCACCACCGCGGGCTCGCCGATCAGCCCGACCCGGCGTTTGAGCGCGAGCACGCGGTCGACGGCGCGGTCCAGGTCGCTCTCCCGCACCAGCCCGCGGTCCAGGGCCTCCCCGAGGTGGGTGAACGCCTCGTCCCACAGGCTCAGGTCGACGCCCGCGCGCAGGGCGAGCGCCGCCGCGGCGGCGGGATCGGGGGAGCTGTCGCGGAGGCGGTCGATCGCGGTGCCGTCGGCCATGACGACACCGTCCCACCCCCAGTCGCCGCGGATCGTGTCCGTCAGCAGCGCCCGGTTCGCGCTGCACGGCACACCGTCGACGTCGTTGTAGGCGGCCATGAACCCGGCGACACCGCCGCGCGCCGCGGCGTGGGCGGGGCGCAGGTGGACCTCGCCGAGTTCACGGGCACCGATGGGCGCCCCCGACCCGTTGCGGCCCCCGATGCCCGCGCCCTGCGCCGCGAGGTGCTTGGCGACGACGGCGACGTGCCCCGTGCCGATCGGCTCGGCACCGGTCGAGCCGCCCTGCATGCCGCGCACGGTCGCCGCCACCAGCGCGGCGGCGAGAGCGGGGTCCTCGCCGAAGCACTCCTCCGCGCGCCCCCAGCGGGGATCCCGCAGCACGTCGAGACCCGACACGAGGGCGACGTGCGTCCCCCGTGCCCGCGCCTCGGCGGCGACCACGGCCGCGAGCTCCTCGGTCAGCTCCACGTCCATGCCCGCGCCGAGCGCCAGGTTGACCGGCAGCGTCGTCCCGCCGAGCGCCTGGACGCCGTGCGGGGCCTCCTCGACGAACAGCACGGGCACGCCGTCCCCGTGGCGCGTCACGTGGTCCTGCACGGCCGCGTACGCCTCGGCGCTGCGCTCGGGCGGGACGCCGTTGTGCCAGTGGACGGCCGACCACGGGTCGGCGCGCAGCACCCCGTAGAGGGCGCCGAGGCCGCCGAAGCGGTCGACCTCGCGCCGCAGCACGTCGGTCACGCGGGGTGCGCCGTCGATCCAGCGCAGCGCCTCCCAGCCCTTGAGGCGCTGGTTGACCTGGCCGATCCGGCTCTGGAGGGAGAGCGAGGACGCCGAGAGGTGCGGGGTCATCCCTTGACCGCTCCGGAGATCAGGGCGCGCTGCATCTGGCGCTGGAGGACGGTGTAGACGAGGTACACGGGCAGCAGGGTGAAGAGCGTCCCGGCCATGAGCACCCCGTAGTCGGTGCCCGCGTCGACCTTGAGGGTCGGCAGCGCGACCTGGATCGTGCGCTGCGCGGTGTCGGGGCCGATGAGGATCAGCGGGTAGAGGTAGGCGTTCCAGAACGACAGGAAGTTCAGCAGCAGCACGGTCGCGATGCCGGGGACGCAGATCGGCAGGTAGACCTGCCGCAGCACCTGGAGCGCCGACGCGCCGTCCATCGAGGCCGCCTCCTCCAGCTCGCGGGGGATCGCCCGCATGAACGACGTGAGGATCACGATCGACAGCGGCAGCGCGGTCGCGGGCAGCAGGAACACCACGAACGTGCGGCTGTGGAACAGGCCCAGCGACGCCGCGAGCAGGAACGTCGGGAAGAGCGCCGCGAACGACGGGATGAGGAAGCCGAGCGCGAAGACGTTCTCGACGAAGCGACCGAGCCTGCCGTTCGAGCGTGCGAGCGCGAACGAGGCAGGCAGGGCCAGCAGCAGGGTCAGGACGAGCGCGGCGACGGTCGTGATCACGGAGTTCGCCACCGCGAGGACGAGTTCGGCCTGGTCGATCGCCGTGCCGAAGTTCGAGAGGTCCCACGTGCCGGGCAGCGCCAGCGGTGACTCGAAGATCTGCTCGTTGTCCTTGAACGAGGACACGACGAAGTAGTAGAGCGGCACGACCAGCAGGGCGCAGTAGATCCAGGCGAGCGCCCCGCTGGTGATCGAGCCGACGCGGTCGCGCCGGGGACGGAGGGCGGTCCGGGCCATGGTGGACTCCTTCGGTACTGGTCAGTGGGAGGCGCGGAGCACCCGGCGGATGGCTCCCATGCCCAGCAGCCCGAGCACGAAGAGGATGAGGCCCACCGCCTGGCTGTAGCCCAGGTCGGTTTCGACGAAGGCCTTGCGGTAGACGAGGTACGACAGCGTCGTGGTCGACGTGCCGGGGCCGCCCTGGGTCAGCAGCAGCACGGTCTGGGCCGAGTTGAACAGCATCGACAGGAACTGGAGCATCGTCACGACGCCGATGAAGTCGCGGGCGATGGGCCAGTACATGCCCCACGCGATGCGCCAGTCGCCCGCCCCGTCGATGCGCGCGGCCTGCACGATCTCGGGGGCCACGCCGTCGAGCCGCGCGGCGATGAGCACCGCGGAGTAGCCGATCCCGCTCCAGAGCTCGACGGCGATGATCGCGCCGAGCGCGGTCGAGGGGTTGGCCAGCCAGGCGGTGCCGTCGAGGCCGAACGGGCGCAGCACACCGTTGAGCAGGCCGTCGGGGTTGAGGATGGCGTAGAAGACCATCGCGGTCGCCGGCGCGGAGATGAGCGCGGGGATGAAGAGCAGGTAGCGCATCACCCTGTGGCCGCGCGGTTTCTGCACGACGTAGAACGCGAGCAGGAACGCGAGCACGATCATCACCGGCAGGCCCACGACGATCTGGACCGCCGAGTTCCCCGCCGCGGCCCAGAACTTCTCGTCGGCGAGGACGCGGCCGAAGTTCGACAGGCCCGCGAACCCCGGCTCGACGAGCATCCCCGGCCAGGAGAGGAAGCCGATGACGACCATCGCCACGACCGGGCCGATCATGAAGACCGCGTACCAGACGAGCGCGGGCAGGGCGAAGCCGGGGAAGCGCTCCCGCAACGGGGTGCGCGCCCCGCGCGCGGGCGGCGGGGAGGGCTCGGGGGTGGTCGCGGCGCTGGAGGCCACGTCGGTCAGAGCGGTCACGGTGGATCCCTTCCTGAGGCCTGCCCTCACGCCGTGGCGTAGGCCTTCTCGAAGACGTCGACGATGCGCTCGACGGACACCGGGCCGTAGGCCGTCGCGGTGGCCTGGATCATCGGCTCGAACGCGGACTGGGGGATGATCAGGTCGGGCAGCATGACCGGCGACACCTGCGCCGAGGTGAGCCGCGACGCCTGGGCGACGAGCGGGAAGTCGGTGCTGAGCGTGTCGGTGACGCGGCTCATGTCCCGGCCGGAGCCGAGGATCATCGCGTCGGTGACCTCGTCGCTGTAGAGGTACTGGACGAACGGCTGGACGAGGTCGAGCTTCTTCGCGCCGTTCTCGCTGATCCAGATGCCGTGGCCGTTGTAGCTCCGGATCACGCTGGGGTGGTCGAGCACGCCGCCGCGCGACGGCTTGGGCCAGCCGCCGACGACGACCTCCCGCGCGCGGTCGGCGGGCACCTTGGCCAGCGCCGAGGACATCGCCGGGACGATCGCCGCCTTGCCGGTGTTGAACTGCGTCAGCTCGGAGTCGGAGGTGTAGCCCTGCACGTTGTCGATGAAGACGCCCGCGTCGCGCAGTTCGACGAAGTGCTCGACGCCCGCCAGCGCACCGGCGCTCTCGGAGAGCTTGCCGCTGGCGAACACCCGCTTCGACTCCTCGGCGGTGAGGAAGCCCTGGATGATCTGGAGGAACAGCTTCTGGCCGCTCCAGTCGGAGCCGCCGACCGTCACCGGGCCGATCCCCTTGGCGCGCAACGCCTCCGCGGCGACGATGAGGTCGTCGGAGGTCGTCGGGATCCCGACGCCCGCCTGCTCCAGCAGCCTGGTGTTGAACGAGACGGGCCAGTTCGTGCGGGTGAACGGGAAGGCGCGGACGTTGCCGCTCCCGTCGGTCCACTCGGCGACGGCCTCGGGGATGATCTGCTCGCGCAGCCCCCAGTCGTCGAGCAGCCCGGTGACGGGGATCGTGGCCCCGAGGCCGGTCCACGACAGCGTGCGGCCCTGGAGGTTGACCAGCGCGACGTCGGCCTCCGCGCCCGCGAGCGAACTGGTCTCGAACACGATGGGCAGGTCGGAGCCGTTCTTCAGCAGCGCCACCGTGCGGGAGGTGCGCCGCTCGTAGGCGGCGACGGCGTCGGCGAAGACCCGTGCGCCCGCGACCGCGCCGCTGAGCTGGGTGTGCACCGAGAGGGCGCCCGGTTTGCCCGACGCGGGCGTCAACGCCCCGCACCCCGCGAGCAGTGGTGAGGCGATGCCTGCGCCGAGCGCGGCGCGCAACACGGCTCGCCTGCTGATGCCGTGGGTCACGAGTTCCTCCTCGGGCTGCCTTGTAAAGCGATACACATCAAGTGGCGGGCAAGGTATACCGCTTTACATCGCGCGGTCAATTACCTACTCTCGGCCTGGCCATGACTGAACCCACCACCAAGCGCGTGACGATCGCCGCGGTCGCCCGGCTCGCGGGCGTCTCGCCCTCCGCGGTGTCGCACGTCTTCAACGGGCGACCCAACGTCTCCGAGGCCACGGCGATCCGGATCCGCGCCGCCGCCGACGAGCTCAACTGGCGCCCGAACTTCGCCAGCCGCAAGGTTTCCGGGCAGGGCGGCCGGAGCCTCGGGCTCGTCATCGCGCGGTCGCGCGAGACGTTCGGCCGCGACCCCTTCTTCATGCGGCTGCTCGCCGGGCTGACCGAACCGCTCAGCCGGATCGGGTGGGCGCTGTCGCTGACCCTCGTGCAGGCCGACGAGGAGGAGCAGGTCTACCGGCAGTGGTGGGGCGAGCAGCGCGTCGACGCGTTCCTGCTCGTCGACGTGCGCGACGACGACCCGCGGCTGGCGCTGGTCGAGCAGCTCGGCGCGCCCGCGGCGCTGCTCGGCGCCCCCGTCCCCGGCCCCGTCGTCTCGGTCACCGTGCGCGACGGCTCGGCCTTCGCGGAGGCGGTCGAGCACCTGACCGGACTCGGCCACCGCGCCATCACGAGGGTCACCGACGCCCCCGGCCTCGCCCACACCCGCGCCCGCGACCGCGGCTTCCGCCGTGCCGCACGGGACCGCGGTGTCGTGGCGGGCCTGGCCGTGTGGCACCCGGACGCCGAGGACCCCGTCGCAGACCTGCTCGGCAGGCTCGGCGGGGCGACGGCGATCATCGTCGACAGCGAGACGATCGCCGCCGAGATCGTCGCCCACGCCCCCGAGATCGGCGTGCGGGTGCCCGAACAGCTGTCGGTCATCGCCTGGGAGGACTCCTGGGTGTCGTCGATCGCCCGCCCGCGCCTCACGGCCTTCGACGCCCCCGTCGAGGAGAGCGCCCGCACCGCCGTAGCCCTGCTCGAACGCCTCGTCCGCGGCGAAGCCGTCGAGGCGCAGACCGTCAGCGGACGCCGCCTGCTCGTGCGCGAGTCCACGGCGCCCGCCCCGCACACCCACGACCGCGAGGACCGCTCTTGACCACGACCGCGCCCAGGTTCGGCGTCAACTACACCCCGTCGCAGGACTGGATGTTCCAGTGGATGGCCGTCGATCCCGACGCCGTGCGCGCGGACTTCGAGGCCATCGCCGGGCTCGGCGTCGACCACGTGCGGGTCTTCCCGCTGTGGCCCGTGCTCCAGCCCAACCGCACCCTCGTCCGCCAGCGGGCGCTCGACGACGTCGCCCTCGTGGCCGACGTCGCCGCCGAGTTCGACCTCGACATCGCGGTCGACGTCATCCAGGGCCACATGTCCGGGTTCGACTTCGTGCCCGCCTGGCTCGTCAACTGGCACGACGGCAACATGTTCACCGACCGGCTCGCCGTCGAGGCCCAGGCCGCGCTCGTCGCCGCCGTCTACGACGCGGTGCGGGACCGGCCCAACTTCCTGGGGCTGACGCTCGGCAACGAGCTCAACCAGTTCCAGCCCCCCAACCCCGCGGCGATGCCCGCCACGACCGAGCAGGTGCGGCACTGGCTGACCTCGCTGCTCGACGCGCCGCGCGACCGCGACCCGCGCCACGTCCTGGCCCACAGCGAGAACGACCACCTCTGGTACCGCGACGATCACCCGTTCGTGCCCGTGCACGCCTCCCGCCTCGGCGACCTGACGACCGTGCACTCCTGGATCTTCAACGGGACGGCCGCGCGCTACGGCGCGCTCTCGCCGCAGTCGGTGCGCCACGCGGAGTGGATGGTGGAGCTGTCGAAGGCGTTCGCGACCGACCCCGCGCGGAAGGTGTGGCTCCAGGAGGTCGGCGCGCCGTCGATGAACCTCGCCGAGGCGGAGATGCCCGAGTTCTGCGCGCGCACGGTCGAGGCCGCGCTCACGACGACCGACCTCTTCGCGATCACCTGGTGGTGCTCGCACGACGTCTCGCGCTCGCTCGCGGACTACAAGGACCTGGAGTACTCCCTCGGTCTCCTCGACACCGAGAACCGGGTGAAGCCCCTCGGCCGCCGCTTCGCCGACCTCGTCGCCGAGGCGAAGCGCGGCACGCCACCCCCGCCCCGCACGGTCGGTGTCGTCGTCGACGTCGACGACCACGACCTGCCGCTGTCGCGCGCCGCGCTCGGCCCCGGCGGCCCGGTCTTCGAACGCTGGCACGAGCTGCGCGAGCGGGGCGTGGACGTCGCGGTCGTCACGAGCACCGCGGCGGGCTCCCCGGCGGCGCTGCGCGCGCGGGGCATCCGCGAACTGGACCGCGTCGCGGTGCGCTGAGCCACCACCCCGGCGGTCGGGGCCCGTCGTCCGCGCGTCGGACGGCCGGTGGTCAGGGGGTGCCGCCGAGCGCACCGAGGACGGTGCTGACCAGGAGGTCGGACCTGGCGCCGACCTCCTCGGTCGGGTCGGTCGCCGCGCCCAGCTCCGGCGAGCCGGTGGGCAGCGCGTCCACCTCGTGCAGGAGGGCCAGGTAGACCTGCCTGCACCAGCTCGGGCTGCCCGCGGTGATGGCGCCCGCGGCGTGCAGGCGGGTGAAGAGCAGGTCGAGGCCGTCGAGGACCTCCCGGCTGAGCAGGGGCTTGCGGTTGGCGGGGTCGGCGGCCAGCTCGATGGCGAAGCGGTGGCTGATCTTGAGTTCGAACACCCGCTCCGTCAGGCGGTGCAGGGCGACCACGGGTGGTGCCGTCTCCACCCGTGCCTGCTTCATGCTGAGCAGGTAGCGCTCGTTGAGCTGGTCGGTCATGGCCTCCAGCAGCGCCCTGCGGGACGAGAACCGGCGGTGGACGGTGGCGCGGGCCAGCCCCGCCGCGTCGGCGATCCGCTCCAGCGTCGCGTTCGGGTCGACCGCGAGCACGGCCACGGCGGCCTCCAGGATCCGGGCGGTGCTGCGTTCAGCGTCCGCCCGCACCCGGCGCGGACGAGTTGCCTCGGTCATCCCACCTCCAGTGTCGTGCCCAACCCTACCCAGCAGTTAACTGAGACAGATGTGTCGCAGATATTGACAGGGGTTGGACGCCCATGATGCAGTTGCGGCGTCACGTCACCCAGTGGGACAGGGAATCAGCCATGGATCTGCAACTCGCGGGCAAGCGCGTCCTCGTGACCGGTGCGAGCAAGGGCATCGGCCTCGCGATCGTCCGGGCCTACCTCGCCGAGGGCGCCTCGGTCACCGCCGTCTCCCGGCGGCGCACCGGGGAGCTCGACGCCACCGGCGCCACCTTCGTGTCCGCCGACCTGTCCGTGCCCGACGGTCCGAGGCGCGCGGTCGAGACCGTCCTCGCCGCCGACCCGCGCCTGGACGTCCTGGTCAACAACGCGGGCGGCGGCACCGTGCCCGACGGGGCGCTCGAGGACTCCCTGGACGGCGCGGACGTCGACTGGGCGGCCACGTTCGCCCTGAACCTCGGCGCGGCCGTCGAGACCACCCGCGCCGCGCTGCCCGCCCTGGTCGAGGCCCGCGGCGCCATCGTCAACATCAGCTCCGACACCGCCCGCCGCCCGCTCGGCGTGCCGCTCCACTACGCCGCGGCCAAGGCGGCCCTGAACGCGTTCTCCCGCGGGCTGGCGGAGAAGGTCGCGGGTGTCGGGGTCAGGGTCAACGTCGTCACGCCGTCCGGCACGCGCACGGACCTCATGGAGGGCGCGGACGGGTACGTCGCGCAGGTGGCGGCGCACCTGGGGATCGGCCACGCGGACCTGCTGGCGGCCTTGCCCGCGCAGAGCGGCATGGTGACCGGGAGGCTCATCGAGCCGGACGAGATCGCGCGCGCGGTGCTCCTGCTGTCGTCGCCGACGATGCCCAGTGCGATCGGGTCGAACTGGGCGGTGGACGCGGGCGCCCTGAAGACCGCCTGAGGCGGTTCGCCGCCAAGGAGGCCGTCAGGCGGCCGGATCGGGGAGGGCGGTCGGCTCGACGACGGCCAGGCAGCCGGTGGCCGGTGCCGCGCCGCCGGGCGGGTTCCACGTTCCCAGCACCACCCCGGCGACGTCCGGGCCCGACGGGGGAGGGCCGGGGGTGAGCACGCGGAGCAGCCTCACCCGTGCGACGTCGGGCGTCAGCGGGTCCGAGGTGCGCGCCTCGCCGCGCGCCTCGGCGAACCTCGCGGTGCCCCTGCCGCTCGGGTCGGAGGCACCGCCGGTGCGGACCAGGTGGAGCACGCGGTCGTGCCACAGGGGATCCGCCTGGCCGTCGTAGATCCACCGGCGCCCCAGCACGCCGTGCTCCGCCGTCGCGATCAACGCGTTCTCCCCGATCTCCCGCGCCGGGGCGCCCCGGTAGGTCATCGGGATCTGGTACACGGTCTCCCCGTCGGTGAGGAGGTGCGTTTCGAGGCCGACCTCACCGGCCGGGTCCTCGAAGCGGAAGAAGCCGACCGGCGCCAGCACGGGAACGCCGGAACCCCGGTACCACGGCTGGAGCGCCACCCACGGCGGCAGGAAGTCGCTGAACCGCGGCGTCATCGTCGCACCGCCCTGGATCTTCGCCACGGCCCGCCACGCTACCCCGGCACGACGTGCGCGCGGCCGTGGACCGGTGTCGCTCCACCGTCCGCCCCGCGGGGCGTCACGGCTCCAGCGCGGCCAGTTCACCGCGCAGGCGGTCCGCGTCGGCCACGCCCAGCGCGTCGTACAGGTCGAGCGCCCTCAGCCAGTGCCTGCGGGCGGTGTCGAGGCGGTCGGTGGCCCGGGCCACGCGGCCCAGGCCGTGCAGGGCGTTCGCCTCCTCCAGGCGGTCGCCGCGTTCGCGGGCGAGCGCGAGGGCGTCGTGGTGCGCGTCGCGGGCTCCGGGGTGGTCGCCGGTGGCGCACCTGGCTCGGCCCAGCCGGTTCAGCACCTCGGTGCGCAGGGTGGGCTGGGACAGTTCGGCGGTGATCTCCAGCGCCTCGGCGTAGCGGGGGAGGGCGGCGGCGTGGTCGCCGCAGGCCGCCAGCGCCGACCCGAGCCCCTTGAGGGCGAACGCCTCGCCCAGCCTGCTGCCCAGCGCGCGGTACGCGGTGAGGGCCTCCTCCAGCAGGGGCGTGGCCCGGTCGGGTTCGCCGCGCAGGTTGAGCGCGACGCCGGTGTTGGTCAGGGCGTGGGCCTCGCCCAGCGCGTCCCCCGCCTCGCGGAACGCCTCCAGCGCCTCGCGGTGGTTGGCCAGGGCACCGTCCACGTCCCCGCGTCGTTGCAGGACCACACCCAGGTTGAGCAGCGCCATCGCGGCGCGGTGCGGGTCGCCCAGCTCCCGGTTGAGCGCGATGGCCTCCTGGTAGGAGGCGGTGGCCTCGTCGAACCGGCTCAGCGCGTCGAGCATGACCCCGATGCTGCTCAGCGCCGCCGCGGTGCCGGGGCCGTCGCCCAGCTCCCGGCGGAGGGCGGCGCAGCGGCGGAGCCACTCCAACGCCTGCACGCGCTCGCCGAGCTCGCCCGCGGCGATGCTCATGTCGCGCAGCGCGGTGGCCTCGGCGGCGACGTCACCCGCGCCGCGCGCCGCGTCGAGCGCCGCGCGGTGCATCCGCAGCGCTTCCGGCCACTGGGCGGTGGTGTCGAGGTGCCGGGCGGCGAGCGCCGCCAGCCGGGCCGCCACGTCTCCGGCCCCGGTGGCGGCGGCCAGTTCCACGACGGCGACGAGGTTGTCGGCCTCCGCGGTGAGCCAGGCCCGCGCGGCGTCGGCGTCGGCGAGCCAGTGCGGCGGCGGACCGGTGTCCTCCTGGCGGTGGGCCGGGTAGGCGAGGCCGAACGCCGCCGCCGTCGTCGACAGGTAGTGGTCGAGCAGCCGGGCGGTGGCGGGCTCGACGACGTCCGGGGTCGCGGCCTCCGCGAGTTCGCGTCCGTAGTCGCGGAGCAGGTCGTGCCGGTCGTAGCGGTGGTTCCCGCCGTCCTGCACCAGGTTGGCCCGCACGAGCAGGTCCAGCGTCCTGGCGGTCTCGGCGGGCGGGCGGCCGACCAGCGCCGCCGCCGACGGCACGTCGAAGTCCCGGCCGGGGTGGCGGCCGAGCAGCAGGAACAGCGTGGCCGCGTCGGCGGGCAGCCGCCGGTAGGACCAGGAGAACACCGCCCGGACCATGCTGCGCGGGTCGCCGCTGCTGTCGAGCAGGTCCAGCCGGGTCCGCTCGTCGGCGAGCCCGTCCACGACGTCGCGCAGCGTCGTCGCGCGGGCCAGTTCCGCCGCGACGCGCAGCGCCAGCGGCAGCCGCGCGCACCGCTCCACCAGGTCGGCCGCCGCGTCGCTCTCCCAGCGCACGCGTTCGCCCAGCAGCGCGCGCAGCAGGTCCACCGACTCGGCGGTGGACAGCACGTCCAGGTCCAGCCGCTCCGCCCCGTCCAGCACGGACAGCCCGGCGAGCGAGTCCCGGCTGGTGACCACGGCGAAGCACGACCGCGTCGCGGGCAGCAGGTGGCGGACCTGCTCGACGCTGCCCGCGTTGTCCAGCAGCAGCAACACCCTGCGGTCGGCCAGTTCGCTGCGCAGCCTGCTCGCCCGTTCCTCCAGCGTCGGCGGTACGTCGGTGGCGCCCAGCGCCCGCAGCAGGACCGCGGCCGCCTCCGCCGGGGTCAGCGGCGCGTGCGCGTCGTAGCCGCGCAGGTTCAGGTGGAGCTGCCCGTCGGGGAACCGGTCGGCGACCCGGTGCGCCCAGTGCACCGCGAGCGCCGTCTTCCCGACGCCCGGCGTGCCCGCGATGGCCGACACGACCGCCGTCCGGCCCGCCCTCCGGTCGTCGAGCAGCCGGTCGAGCGCGTCCAGGCACGCGACGCGGCCGGTGAACGCGGGGACGTCCGGGGGCAGCTGCCGGGGCGCCGGGCGCGGATCGGTGGGAACGGCGCGGCGCGACTCGTGCTCGTGCACGGCCACGCGCTCCCAGGCGTCGGCCCACGCGGCCTGCTCGGCGGGCGTGGCGTCGAGGGCGATCACGATCCGGTCCACGACCTCGGCGGGCGGCAGCGCGAGACCGGTCAGGTAGGTGTGGACGGTCGAGCGCGGCACCGCGACCCGGCGCGCCAGTTCGGTGAGCGCCACCCTGGTCCGCCCGGTGCCGCGTGCGGCGACGCCCCTCAGCAGGTCCAGTTCGCGCGCGAGGTCCGCGCGTGTTCGGACGCGCCCCGGATCGCCCCTCACTGTCCCCCCTCCGCGCCGGCCGGTGACCGGGCGCGGTCCAGGGTAGCCGGCGGTCCGGCGCAGGGCGTCCAGTTCCGTCCAGACCTTTCCAGGATCGCCCGTTCGGCGGCGCGGGGACCGCTGTACTCGGCTCCGAACTCGAACGACGGAGGAGGAGGGACCGATGGCGAGAATCGTGAAGGTGCTGCTCGGCGTGGTCTTGGTGCTGGGTGGGGTGTTGGGGACGGCGTCGGCGGCGTCCGCCGCGCCGGGGGACTGCTCGTCGGCGGGGTGGGTGCTGCGGTCGGGGCAGGTCACCAACACCTCGACCGGTGCGCGCGTCGGCGTCGTCGCGACCTACGCGAACTCCTGCGACCAGTACTGGGCGCAGGTCAAGCTGGACAAGGCCCTCGGTGAGGGGCAGTGGGCGAACGCGTTCGTCGACGTGTACGTGGACGGGGTGCTCGCGGGCAGGCTGACCTGCGCCAGCGCCGACGGCGGGAACGCCGAGGTGTCCAAGGGGCAGACCAGCTGCTACACCGGGTACTTCACGACGTACTCCTACGGCGTCACGTTCCAGTCGCACGCCTACGCCTACAACTACCCGTCGCGGCTGTTCGCCTCGGGCATCACCGCCCAGCGGTGCAGCAGGCTGATGTGCGACAACTGATCCGGTGACGGTGCCGGTCACGCACGGGGGGTCGTGACCGGCACCACCGGCCGCGCCGGGGGTCAGGCCTGCGGGCTGGTCAGGTGCCTCACCGCGGCCAGGGTCTGGCCGATGGTGGTCGGGAGGTCGGGGTCGCCGTTGCGGTCGAGCCAGCGGGTCACCGCCACCCGGAACGCGGTCACGGCGATCTCGGCCGCCAGCCTGGCGGTCAGGTCGTCGACGCCGCGGTCGCGGAAGCCCTTCTCCAAGGCCTCCGACATCAGCGAGTACTTGCGCAGCTCGCGTTCGCGCAGGGCGGGTTCGGCGTCGATCGCGGCCCGCCTGCGCAGCAGGTGGTCGAGACCGCGGCCCTGGAAGACCTCGGCCGCGGCGGGGGCCAGGCCCTCGGTGATCAGGTCCATCGGGCCGAGCGACGGTGGCGCCTCGGCCAGGAGGCGGGCCACCTGTTCGGGCACCAGGTGCTCGCCCGCGAACAGCACCTCGCGCTTGTCGGCGAAGTGCCGGAAGAACGTGCGGGTCGTGAGCCCGGCCCGTGCCGTGATCTGCGGGACGGTCGTCTCGGTGAAGCCCTGGTCCAGGAAGAGGTCGAGCGCGGCCCGTTCGAGCCGTTCCCGTGCGCCTGGCTGCCATCGACCCATGCGCCGCAGTCTAGTGATGACACGTCGTGTCGTGCTGTGCCATAGTCATGACATGACGTGTCATGACTGGTGGAGGCGACGATGACGGGTGGGATCTGGGTGCTCGGTGCGACCGGACGGGTCGGCCGGGAGGTGGTGGAGCGCCTGCACCGGGCCGGTGCCGAGGTGGTGGTGGCGGGCCGCGACCGGGAGCGGCTGGCACGGGTGGACCCGGACGCGCGGGCGGTCGCCGGCTCGCTCGACGAGGTCTGCGCGCGGCTGGCCACCGAGGCGCCCGACGTCGTGGTCAACACGGTGGGCCCGTTCGCGGTCACGGGTCCGCGGGTCGCGCGCGCCTGTCCACCGGGCACCCACTACGTCGACGTCTCCGACGAGCTGAGCGCGTTCGAGCTGCTCGACGGCATGGACCGGGAGGCGGCGGCGACCGGTCGCACGCTGGTCCCCGGAGCGGGCTTCGGAGTGCTCGGGACCGAGGGGATCCTGCTGCACCTGCTGGCGGGCGAGGACAAGCCCTCACGGGTGCGCGTCGACGCCATCGCGTCGGTCGCGGTCGAACCCGGCGCCCTCGGCGACGCCCTGGCCGCCACGATCGTGCACTCGCTGCGCGACGGTGGCCGCGAGGTGCGGCGGGGCCGGGTGGTGCGCGCCAGGGCGGGCGGTGCCGCCGAGCGGGTCACCACCCCCGACGGCGACGTGGTCACCACGGCTTCCCTGGGCGGCGGCGAACTCTTCGCGGCCTGGCGGGCCAGCGGCGCCCCGTCGGTGATCGGCGCCTCCGCCCTCGTCCCGGCCAACCCGGTCCTCCGGGCGGCCGTGCCCGCGATCGGCGGCGTGCTGCGCCTGCCGGGCGTGGCGGGCTTCGCCACCCGGCGGCTCGCCCGCGTCACGACGACCACGGCCAGGGAACGCCCGCGTCGATCGTCGTGGGGCCGGGCCAGGGTCGAGTGGCCGTCGGGTCGGGTGCGGGAGGGCTGGCTGCGCACCGGCGAGGCCATGGCGTTCACCGTGGACGCCGTCACCGAGGTGGCCCTGCGCCTGGCCAAGGGCGAGGGCCGCCCCGGCGCGTTCACCCCGGCCAGGCTCCTGGGTCCCGAGGTGGCGCGGGCCGCGGGCGGCGAGTTCGTCGTCACGGACTCGACCGGCACCTGAGCACCCGGCCGTCGGTGACGATCTCCGCCGTGCCGTGGGACGACGGCGGTCAGCGGGACAGGGCCGCCGCCAACTCCTCCTCGCTGAACGTGCCGGACAGCACCGGCGGCCGTCGCGGTGTGACCGGTGCCGACGGGGTCGCCAGTCTGCGCAGGTCGATGGGGCGCTCGGTCGTGCTGCCCGCGCGGACCCTCGCCGCCACGGACAGGTGGGGGTACGTGCGGTGCAGGTCGGCCAGCGCGGCGCGCACGCGGTCGGCGGCGGCCCTGGTGGTGTGCTCGGTGGCTCCGGGCAGGACGAGGAGGAACTCCTCCCCGTTGAGCCTGGCCGCCCGGTCGATCGGCCGCAGGTCGGCGCTCAGGACGTCGGCGACGTTGTTCTCCGTGTGGACGGCGGCGCTGGCGCCGTGGGACGCCTCGATGGTCCGCAGGCCGGGCACCTCGATGATCACGATCCCCAGCCTGACCGTGTCGGACACCTCGGTGCCGAGCCAGGCGTTCAGGGAGTCCACCGTGTGCAGACCGGTCCACGGGTCTCGCGCGTCGCGCCGCTCGCCCGCCGCCCGTGCGGCCGCGGACTCCGCCCTGTCCCTCGACCGGACGAGCCGCGAGCTGAGGTGGTGCAGAGCGGCTTCCGAGCGCCGCTCCACCTCGCCGGAGGGGGGTTCGACGATGCTGTCCAGAACGGACTCGAAGCGCCTGCGCACGTGCGGCGGCAGGCGGTCGCCCAAGGCGTCGCGCAGCCGGACGGCCTCCGCGTAGGCCTCCTCCCGCCGGAAGCCCCAGCGCCCGCGGAACAGGCGGCCGGCTTCGAGCGAGGTGCCGTTGAAGTCGAGCTCCTCCAGGTCCGTCGCCACGACGCAGGCGCCGAAGGTCGACGACAGCACGACCACGGACCACTCGAGCGCCAGGTCCTCGTCCCGGCGCAGCAGCACCGGGGTGATGCCCGCGGGGAGGTCGGGACGTGTGTCCGACACCATGCCGACGATCGTCACCGGGGCCAGTGCGGCGATCCTGCGGTAGACCTCCGCCTCCCGCTCGAAGTAGGGCAGCCGCTGGAACATGGCGATCACGATCGCGGATTCGTCCCGGTGCCCGGCCAGCGCCGCCCGCTCGACGGCGTGCGACGCGACCACGAGCGTCCGCTTGGTGAGCAGACCCGCCCTGGCGTTGGTGTTCGGCCCAGCCACTCGTCCGCTCCTGACGTCAACCCCGGAGCTTCGAAACTAGGACCTCCGGTCCAGCAGCCCAACTACACGAACGGGTGATCAGCATCCGGGCGGCACCTCGCCGACGGGTTGCTCCACGAGGCGGGAATCACTGGTCCACTACTTCACTAGTGAAAGGTGTTACCTTGGCGCCAGTCGACGACCGAAGGGAGAGGGGCGTGAACGTGCGAAGCCGGCCTGAGCGGGCGCTTCCGGTCAACGCTCGTGGTGTGGGCAAGCGGTACCGCCGGGGGTGGGCGCTGCGAGAGACGTCGCTGGTGGTCCCGGAGAACCGGATCGTGGCCCTCGTCGGCCCGAACGGCGCGGGCAAGAGCACCCTGATGGGGCTGATCACCGGGCTGCTGCGACCGACGACCGGTGGGATCACCGTCTTCGGGGACCGCCCGGCGGGCAGGGGACTGCACCCCGCGGTCTCCTACCTGGCCCAGCAGAAGCCGCTGTACCAGGAGCTCACCGTGTCCGAGACGCTGCGGTTCGGGGCGCACACCAACCCGACCTGGGACCAGCCGTACGCCGAGCACCTGATCGAGCAGGCCGCGGTGCCGATGAGCGCGAAGGTGGGCACGCTGTCCGGTGGCCAGCGCACCCGCGTCGCCCTGGCGCTCGCCCTCGGCAAGCGCCCCGGCCTGCTGCTGCTCGACGAGCCGCTGGCCGACCTCGACCCGCTGGCCCGCGAGACCGTGCTCCGCACGCTGGTCGCCGAGGCGAGGGCGCAGCGCTTCACCGTGGTGCTGTCCTCGCACGTGCTGGCTGAGCTGGAAGGCGTGTGCGACCACCTCGTCCTGCTGCACCGGGGGCGGGTCCTGCTCGCGGGCGACGTCAACCGGCTCAGCGCGGACGGCACCCCGCTCGGCGAACTGGCCCTGGACCACATGCGCAGGGCGGCACTGGAGGAAGCGGCATGATCTGGGTCTCCTGGCGGCGGCAGCGCCCGCAGCTGATCACCCTGCTCGCGGTGCTGGTCGTCGGCGCGGGCGCCGTCGTCCTGCTGCGGTCGAGCATGATCGACGCCATCAACTCGTTGGGGCTGGCCGATTGTGTCGCGCGGACGGGGCCTGCGTGCCTGGACGGCGAGCGGACGGCCGCCTTCCAGGGAGCGTGGAACACCAGGCTCAACCTGGGACAGGCCGCGATCCTCTGCCTCCCCGTCCTGATCGGCGTCTTCCTCGGAGCCCCCCTGTTCGCCAGGGAACTGGAGCAGGGCACCCACGTCCTCGCCTTCACGCAGTCGGTGAGCCGTACCCGGTGGATGCTCGGCAAGCTCGTCATCGCGCTGGTGCCCGCGCTGGTGCTGCTGGTCGCGATGCAGCACCTGGTCTCCTGGTGGCTGTCCGCGGCCGGGCTGCTCGGCCCGCGCAACAGCGGGTCGTTCTACTTCCTCAACTTCGGGATCGAGCACGTCTCACCCGTCGCCTACGCGCTGTTCGCCTTCGCGCTCGGCGCCTTCCTCGGCGTGGTGTCCCGCCGCACCCTGGTGGCGATGACCGCCGGGCTCGCCGTGTTCGTCGTCGTGCGCTTCGCGCTGTCGGACGTGGTCAATCGCCTCGTTCCCACCCAACGGCTGGAGGTCGGGCCCGGCTCGACCCTGGACGTGTACCGCGACGGCAGCCTGGTGATCGCGAAGGGCTGGCTCGACACCGCGGGGCGACCGGTTCCCGGCGAGCGGGCCACCGCGCTGGTCCAGGCCTGCAAGTCGGCACCGGACGGAGCGCGGAACACGCAGGAGGGGTTCCTCGCGTGCCTGCCGCAGTCCGGTCTGGCCGAGCAGTTCGCGGTCTTCATCCCGGAGAGCCAGGCGTGGCAGGTGCACCTGGTCGACGCGTCGATCTTCGGTGGACTGGCGGTCCTGCTGCTGGTGGGCACCGGCTGGGCGCTGCGACGTCAGAGCTGAGCGTCGTGGGGCCCCTGAGCGGCGGGAGCACCTATGCTGGCCGATGTGATCGAGTTCCGGATCGACCGGCGCTCCGGGGTCTCCACCTACATGCAGATCATCCAGCAGGTCAAACAGGCCATGCGACTGGGGCTGCTGAACCCCGGTGACCGGCTGCCCTCAGCGCGTGAGGTGGTGGAGGCGACCGCCGTCAACCCCAACACCGTGCTCAAGGCCTACCGCGAACTGGAACGGGAAGGGCTCGTGGGAGCCCGCCGCGGCCTGGGCACCTTCGTGACCACGTCGCTGTCCTCCGAGGCCACCACCGGCGACGACGCGCCGCTCCGGCAGGAGTTGGCGGGCTGGATGGGCCGTGCCCGGCAGGGCGGCCTCGTCGTCGAGGACGTCGACGCCCTGTACTCCGCGGTCCGAGACGAGCACTACCCCGCCGAGGAACGATCATGAATCCCCTGACCGCCACCGCCGTGGGCAAGCGCTACCGCAGCCGATGGGCGGTCCGCGACTGCACGTTCGCCGTTCCCGAGGGCAAGGTCGTCGCCCTGGTCGGCCCGAACGGCGCGGGCAAGAGCACCCTGCTGGGCATGGCCGCGGGTCTCGTCCGCCCGACGACCGGTGACCTGAGCGCCTTCGACACCCCGGTCCGGGGCCGGATCCACCCCGACGTCTCGTTCCTGGGGCAGGACCGCTCGCTCTACCGCGACCTCACGGTGCGCGAGCTGACGCGGGCCGTCGGGTCCATGAACGCCCGCTGGTCCGCCGACCGGGTCCACGAGGTGCTCGGGCTGCTGGTGGGCGTGGACCACGACGCGAAGGTCGGCACCCTGTCCGGGGGCACGCAGACCCAGGTGGCCATCGCGATGGCACTGGGGAGGCTGCCCCGGCTGCTGCTCCTGGACGAGCCGCTGTCCGACCTGGACCCGTTGGCGCGCGACGAGACGCTGCGGATCATCATGACCGAGGTCGCCGACCGGGGGACCACGGTCGTGATGTCCTCGCACCTGCTCAGCGACCTGCGCGAGGTGTGCGACCACATCCTGCTGATCGACGAGGGCAGGGTCCAGGTCAGCGGCGGCATCGAGGAAGTCCTGGCGGAGCACCGGATCCTGGTCGGCCCGGCCGCGGAGGAGTCCGCTGTGGACGGAACGCTGATCAGCGCGACCCGCACCGCCCGCCAGTCCACCCTCCTGCTGCGGGGAGCCGAACCGGCACCGGCGGGCTGGGCGAGCACCGAACCCGACCTGGAGTCCCTGGTGATGGGATATCTGCGCGCGTCACGGGCCCGCCGCGGGTAGGCGTGCGCGCCGACACGCACGAAAAACCACTGGGCGACGACCGCGGGCGCAAATCTGTACAGCCAAGGAAAACGGTCGTAAAGTGAGATTTGTGGTGCACACCGACGGCAATCAGCGCAAACCCAACCCGAGGGGTGCGGGCGGTGCCCTGCGCGAGGAGATCGTCCAGGCCGCCGTCCGCCTGGTGCGGGGGCGCGACGGCCTCGCGGGCATCACCCTGCGCAGCGTCGCCCGTGAAGCGCGCATCACCGCACCCTCGATCTACGGCCACTTCGGCAACCTGGACGCCATCCTGGACGCGGTCGTCGACCGCGCCTTCGACGACCTGACCGCGACGCTGGAGACCGCGCGGGCCGCGCACGCCGCCCCGGTGCCGCGGCTGCGGGCGCTCTGCCGGGCGTACGCCTCGTTCGCGGTGGCCGAACCCCGGCTGTACGCGCTGCTGTTCGACCGGGACCAGGTGCCGTCGCTGCGGGCGGCGGAATCGAAGTCGGTGGACACCATGCCCGGCGCGCGCGCCTTCGCGATGCTCCGCGACGCCGTCCGCGCCTGCGTCGCGGCGGGCGACTCCACCAGCGCCGACCCGCTGCGCGACGCCGTGCTGCTGTGGACGGCGCTGCACGGCTACGTGAGCCTGCTGCGCTCCGCGGCCGATTTCCCGTGGCCGTCCAGGGAGGACGTGCTCGACCAGCTCGCGGATCGCCTCGCCCTCGTCCGCTGAGACGGCGGCTACCGGCGGCTCGCTGAGCCGAGCTCGCGCGCGACGTCGGCGGCGAAGAGCCCCGTCTCCTCCGTGGTGTGCGCGCGGATCGCGGGGCCGAGCGCGGACAGGGTGCCGAGCGCGCGCGGCAGCGGGTTCATCGTCAGCTCGACGGTGCAGCGGAAGTCCGACGTCTCCTCGTCCCGCGCGGTCACCCACATCGTCCAGCGGACCTGGACGGTCGCCGGGACGAGGTGGAACAGGTGCACGCGGCTGCGCTCCGACAGCATCTCCACGCGCGACGGCGTCGCGGCGACCTCCCGGTAGTGCTGGACGATCAGGTGCCCGCCGATGGCCTCGACGTTGACCATGCCGCGCACGCCGTCCTGGACGAACGTCCCCGCCGCGCGGTGGCCCCGCGAGCAGGCCTGGTAGTCGGCGTCGGTCAGCGTGAACAGCCAGTGCTCGAGGTCGACCCGGTCGACCGGGGCGTTCAGGACCGCGTGCCCGGTGTGCTTCATTTCCTTTCCCTCGTCCCGCGGAATGGTGGATCCGCCATCACCAAACGACTGTTAAGCGAACGGTAGCGTCAAGCCAAACAGTTGTAAAGCGACGATGGGCGACGTGGGACGCGGGCAGACCGCGCAGTCGGGATCTCCTCAGCGGCACCGCGGCCGTAGCGCCCCCGGTGTTCCGGTCACCGCGCGCGGTAGCCCCGCGAGCGTCAGTGCGCTCGCGCGTGGCTCTCGTCCAGCGGGAGGCCGCGCTGCCGCCCCTCGACGATCGCCAGGAACCGGGAGCACGTCAGGGGATCGTCCGCCGGGCACCGCCTGCCGTGGTCGAGCGCGGTGCGGGCGACGTCGACGCGCCTGCGCTGCTCGGCCAGTTCGGCCAGCTTGTGGTCGATCAGGGCCCGGCGGTCCCGCCGCTCGCCACCGAGGAAGCGCCCGATCTCCGCGAGGGAGAACCCGATCTCGCGGAAGAAGAGGACCACGCCGACGTCGTTGACGGCCGACGCGGCGTAGCGCCGCCTGCCCGCCGCCCGCGCCACGGGCCGCACGAGGCCGAGTTCGTCGTAGTAGCGCAGCGCGCTCGTCGGCACGCCGGTGCGTTCGGACAGCTCGCCGATGGACAGCGTCGGCGTGGCCGAGGTGCTTTCGCTGGCGGACATTGACTTCAAGCGTACTCGAAGTGCTTGGCTCGGCCCATGACGATCGGGGAGAGGGTGTTGGACCGCGTCCTGCGGTGGTGGGGTTCTCGCGGCGGGGTGGCGCAGTTCCACCGGCCGACCGGAGCCGCGGGTCACGTCGCGGGCTGGATCATGGGCAGGCGCTCGTCGAACGTGGCGCGCAACCACTGGGCCGTGCGGCTGCTCGCCGTCGGGCCGACCGAGCGCGTCGTCGAACTCGGCTGCGGTCCGGGCGTGGCCCTCGCGGCCCTCGCCGCCAGGGCGTCCGGGGGACTGGTCGTCGGCGTCGACCACTCGGAGGTGATGATCCGCCAGGCCCGCCGCCGCACCAGGGCCGCCGTCAGGGCGGGGCGGGTGCGCCTGGTGCACGCGCCGGTCGAGGGCCTGTCGACCGTCGACGGGCCGTTCGACGCCGCGCTCGCGGTCAACACGGTCGGCATGTGGCCGGACCCGGTCGTCCGGCTGCGCGAACTCGCCCGGCTGCTGCGGCCGGGCGGGCGCGTCGCGCTGGTGTCGCAGCCCCGCGGCGCCGGGGCCACCGCCGCCACGTCGGCGACGGCCGCCACCGAGTTGACGGGCCTGCTCGCCGACGCCGGGTTCGAGCGGCTCCGGACCGAGGTGCTCGACCTCGACCCGCCCGCGGTGTGCGTCCTCGGGCACGTCGCGCCGTGAGATCCACTGTGGACGGTTATTCACCCTGGGGGAAAACACCTTGACCCGCGCCCCGCCGCTGCGGCTCCATCGTCGTCTGGCCGAACTCCGCGGTCGTGCGCTCCGCGTCCGGCCGCCGCCTCCTGACTGGAAACCGGAGTCCCGCAATGCCCTTGCGCAAGAAGGTCCTGCTCCTCCTGGCCTGCGTCCTGACGCTGCTCACCACGGCGGTCGCCGGCGCGCAGGCCGCGGCCGCACCGACCGCGCTGCCCGCGGGCCAGTTCACCCTGCGGTCCGACTACCACCAGTTCGACACCCTGAACAGCGCGCTCGTGTCGAAGCTCGGTGTCGCGTCGGTCCACGCGGTCATGGCGAACGCCAACCACGACCGGTCGGCCATCACGGACTCGCTGGGCGTCGCGGGCTACGTGGGCGGTTTCACGTTCGACTCCGGCGACAACGGCGACTGCGCGAACTACCCGCAGGGCATCACCACGAGCCGGGACGCCGTGGGCACCGCCAACAGCGGCAACTACGACGGCCACCAGCTCGTGCTGGTCAGCTGGTACACCAAGGACGGCTGCGGGGGCAAGCAGTCCCGCAGCCGGATCACGCTGGTCGACTGGGACGCCACCTACCCCAACAAGTACCGCAAGATCCTGCTCGTGGAACCCACCGGCACCGCCGAGGCGCCGGACTTCAAGGACATCCCCGTGCACGCGGGCGGCGTGTCCTGGTACGGCGACCACCTCTACGTCGCCGACACGGGCCGCGGCATGCGCGTGTTCGACATGAGGAAGATCCTCAAGACCGACACGGGCGGTACCGCGAGCCAGATCGGCAGGCAGTCCGACACCACCTACTACGCCCACAACTACGCCTACGTCCTCCCGCAGGTCGGCACGGTCACCGCCGCCACCACGTCCGACGCCTCGCTCAGGTGGTCGACGATCTCCCTGGACCGTCCCACCGCGTCGATCGTCGTGACCGAGTACACCTGCCAGGCCGACTGCGCGGACTACCCGAACCGCCCCCCGCGCGCGGTCCGCTTCCCGTTCGCCCCCGGAGCCACCACCTTCGCCGCCACGACCACGGCCACCGAGGCGCTCCGGCTGCCCTGGTACAAGCTGAACGGCGTCGCCTCGCACAACTCGCGCTGGTGGTTCGCCTCGTCGGGGGCCAAGAAGCTGTACTACTGGGCGCCCGCCACCGGTCCGGCCACGCACAACTGGGTGGGCGGCGCGGAGAGCATCAGCTACTGGGAGGACGCCACCCAGCCCGACCTGCTCTGGTCCCTCCAGGAGACCGTCGGCCACCGCAACGTGTTCACCGTCGAGCAGGCCACCTACGGCTCCTGACCCCCGTAATGGACACGTCACAACCCGCCGGGGATGAACGACCCCCGTCCGAACGTTCTCCTGGGTGAACACCGAGCAGAGGAGTATCACCGTGACGGAGAAGGCTGTTCTCGCGGGCGGCTGCTTCTGGGGCATGCAGGACCTGTTCCGCCGCCACCCCGGCGTCGTCGACACCCGCGTCGGCTACACCGGCGACCCCAGCACGCCCAACGCGACGTACCGCCGCCACGGCAACCACGCCGAGGCCATCGAGATCGTGTTCGACCCCGAGCAGCTGAGCTACCGGCAGATCCTGGAGTTCTTCTTCCAGATCCACGACCCGTCGACCCGCAACCGCCAGGGCAACGACATCGGTGCGGGCTACCGCTCGGCGATCTTCTACGAGACCGATGAGCAGAAGCGGGTGGCCGAGGCGACCATCGCCGACGTCGACGCCTCCGGCAAGTGGCCGGGCAGCGTCGTCACCGAGGTGGTCGAGGCGAGCGCGTTCTGGGAGGCCGAGCCGGAGCACCAGGACTACCTGGAGCGCTACCCGAACGGCTACACCTGCCACTACGTGCGGCCGGAGTGGCAGCTCGGCGAGCGCTGACCGGGAGCCGCACACGGGTCGAGGGCCGTCCACCGGACGGCCCTCGACCCGTGTCGGGGTATCGCGGGCGTATCGGAAACCGGATACGCCCCCGCAACGGCCCCCCGCCTTCACTGGTGCGATGACCCGAGGTGCACCGTCCCGCCGCACGATCGTGATCGTGCTCGTCGTCCTGGCGACCGCCTGCTCGGCCTACCTGGCGTTCTCCGTGCGGCGGATGCTCTTCATGGCCGCTCCGGCGTGCGTGTCCGGGCAGTGGCGCGGCTGCTTCGGCACGGAGAACGGCGTCGTGCTGATGACGCTGGTCACCCTGCCGGTGGCCGTGCTGGTGGCGTGGGCACTGGCACGTCGGCGGCGGGCCGCCGGGGTCGCGTCGGCGTGGCGCACGTCGGTGGCCGAGGTGGGCTTGGTCCACGGGACGGTGCCGTTCGTGTGGATCACGCTGATGCCGGGGGAGGGGGCGGGCGTCGTGCCCGGTCGGGTGAGCCTGGTCCCGCTGCGGGACCTGGCCACGATGGGGGTGCTGGGCACCGTCGGCAACCTGCTGGTGTTCGCGGCGCTGGGGTTCTTCGCCCCGATGCGGTTCGCGGCGGTGGCGACCGTGCCGCGGGTCCTGCTGCTCGGGGCGGGCTGTTCGCTCCTGGTCGAGACCGCGCAGTACGTCCTCCAACTCGACCGGGTGTCGTCGCTGGACGACGTCCTGGTCAACGCGACGGGCGCCGTGCTGGCCGGGCTGGCGTCGCGCGGGTGGTGGCGCACGAGGGACGGGGTGCCGTCGGACCTGCCCGGCCCCGCGCCCGCGCGGACGGGCTGAGCCGGGTGCCCGTCACGCGCTGCGGGCGACCCGGATTTCGGATCGTGGTCCGCACGCCCGCGCCGGGCTCCCGGAGCACGACCCGCTCAGCGTGCTCGGCGGCTGGAACGCCCGCACCGAGGCCGATCGGCGCCGTTGACGGCGAGACCGCGGCTACCCCTGTTCGGCCGCCTCGATCACCGCGAGGTCGCGCACCGCGTAGCGGTGGTGCTCGGCCTCCTCCTTGAGCACGACCTTGAGGCAGCGGCGCACGACGTACTCCTGGTCGGGGTACGGGTCCGCCGGTTTCCGCCCGCACACCCGGTCGAGTTCGGTGGTGGTGAGCGCGTCGACCACGCGCCGGACCACGGCCATGCGGGCCAGCCGCGGCGCGAGCACCTCGTCGAGCGTCGGCGCGGCGTCGAGGGTGAGTCCCAGCGCGGTCGACTCCTCGGGCGGCATACCGCCCGAGGGGAAGCCCAGCGGGTGGTAGGGCGCGTCCTCTTCGAGGACGGCGTTGCCGAGCCAGGCGTCGGAGGCGAACAGCAGGTGCCGGTGGGTCTCGACGAACGACCACTCGCCATCGACCCGCTCGTGCAGCCGGGCGTCGGGGAGCAGCCGCGCCCGGTCGAGCGTCGCGCTCCACCGGGCCTCGACGGCGGCCCAGGCCGCCCGGTAGTCCTCGACGGAGGAGGCGTCCCGCGCCAGCACCCGCGCGGGGTGCAGGCGGTCGAGCTCACCCTCGACGTAGGCGGTCACGTCGACGTCGTTGACGACGAGGCGCTCGAAGTCGCCGCCGACGTGGACCTCGCCGCCGTAGCAGTCGACGATCTTCAGGCCGGTGACCTCGCAGTCGCGGATCTCCAGGCCTGCGAGGTCGGACAGGTGGATGCGAGCACCGCGGAACCGGTCGCTCTTGGTGTACTCGGGAACCATCGCAGCAGTCTGGCCCACGCGCCCCGCCCGTGTCCGGCGCTCGGGGAACACCAGCGCGGTCGGCCTCAGCCGCGGTCGCGGTCGATGCGGGCGAGCACCTTGTCGGAGACCCGGTGCAGGGTCCGCAGCTCATCCGGGTCGAGGACGTCGATGAACACGTCCAGCACCCGGCCGACGTGTCCGGGCGCCGAGTCGGCCAGGTGGGCGAAACCGGCGTCGGTCAGGATCGCCTGCGTGTAGCGGCCGTTGAGCGGGTCGGGTTCGCGGCGCACGAAACCCCGGTTCTCCAGGCGGGTGACCAGGTGCGACAGGCGGGACAGCTCCGAGCCCGCGAGGTCCGCGAGGTCGCTCATCCGCAGGCGGCGCTCGGGCTGCTCCGACAGGTGCGCCAGCACGTAGTACTCGAGGAAGCTGAGCTTCGAGTCCTGCTGGAGCTGCACCCCCAGCACGGCGGGCAGCGTCTGGAGGAGCCTCATGAACCCGCGCCACGCCGCCAGCTGGTCGCCCGCGAGCCAGCGCGGCTCGGGCACGTCGGACTCCCCTGAAGCGGACATGCGCGCAGTGTACTGAGAGCCCACTATGACTTGAATCTTCATGTCAGCATGGATTAGCGTGACACTTGAAAATTCACGTGTCACCTCCGATCGGCAGGAGCCCCCTGGTGAAGCTGTACGCACTCGAAGAGCACATGGTCACCGCCGACGTGGTCGAGGCGTGGCGGCGGCAGGACCCCGGGCTCTCGGAGCCGATGATGAGGTGGGCCCTCACCGATGAGGTCACGCGCGCGCTGCTCGACGTCGACGACGGACGCGTCGCCGCCATGGACGACGCCGGGATCGACACGGCCGTGTTGTCCCTGTCGACACCGGGCCTCCAGAACCTGCGCGCCGCGGAGGCGACCGCCCTCCAGGGGCCCACGAACGACGCCATCGCCGCCGCCGTGCGCCGCAACCCCGGCCGCCTCCAGGGGTTCGCGGCCCTCGCCACCCCCGCACCGCGCGCCGCCGCCGACGAACTGCGCCGCGCGGTCACCGAACTCGGGCTCAACGGGGCACTGGTGAACGCCCGCTCCGGGGACCGTTCCCTGGACGCGCCCGAGTTCTGGGACGTCTACGAGGCCGCCGAGGACCTGCGCGCACCCCTCTACCTGCACCCGCGCGCCCCGCTCCCGGCCGTCGACCGCGCCTACTACCGCGGTTTCGGGGAGCCGGTGGACGGCATGCTGGCCACCGGGGCGTTCGGCTGGCACTACGACGCCGGGCTGACCGTCCTGCGGATGATCGTCTCCGGTGTGTTCGACCGGTTCCCCGACCTCCAGGTCATCCTGGGCCACTGGGGCGAGGTCGTGCTGTTCTACCTCGACCGCGTCGCGGTCCTGGACGGGCTCGCGGGTCTGCGGCGCCCGATCGCGGAGTACTTCCGCTCCAACGTCCTCATCACCCCCGGCGGCATCTCCAGCCACCGGTACCTGCGCTGGACGCTGGAGACGGTCGGGGTCGAGCGGGTCGTGTACGCCTCCGACTACCCGTTCAACAGGGAGCGCGGAGGGTCCGCGCGGCGCTTCCTGGACACGGCACCGATCAGCGACGACGACCGCGAGCGCATCGCCTCCCGCAACTGGGAAGCGCTCGTCGCGGGCATCCGCCGCTGACCGGTCCCGACGCGTCCCCACGTCCGTCCACTCGACACCGCCACCGCACCGAGAAGGAGCCACCGCGCGTGAGCCAGTCCGAAAACCGCCTGCGGGTCGTGTTCGCCGACCTGCGCCGCGCCGTCGACGACGTCATCCTCAAGCACCAGGTCACCCTCGACGAACTGCTCGCCGCCACCGCGTGGCTGGGGCGGGTCGCCGACGCGGGCCAGTTGTCGTCGGCGAGCATCCTGTTCCACAAGACCGTCGTGAAGGCGACCGAGGGCGTCCCGTACGCCCACCCGGAGAAGGACGGCGCGAGCCACTGGGAGATGGAGGGCCCGGCGCGCATCCCCGGTTCCCCGCTCCTGCGCAGCCCCGCCGTGCTCCCCATGCGCCCCGACGAACCCGGTGAACCCCTCGTCGTGTCCGGAACCGTGCGCTCCACCACGGGCGACCCGCTTCCCGGCGCCGTCCTCGACGTCTGGCAGATCGACGCCGACGACGTCTACTCCGGCGTCGACAGCACCGCCTTCGCGCCGCTGGACATCCCCAACGACTCCACCGGCATCCCCACCCACAACCTGCGGGGGAGGGTCGTCGCCGACGCCGGAGGGCGCTACGAGTTCAGCACCGTCGTGCCCGGCACCGAGACCTTCGGCCTGCCGCCGGACGGCCCGCTCTCCGAACTGCTGGACGCGCTGCGCCTCGACGGCCTCCGCCCGCTGCACATCCACTCGGTCGTCTCCGCCGACGGGTGCCTGCCGCTGACCACCCAGATCTACTTCGACGGCGACCCGCTCGTCGTGAGCACCGTCGAGGGCGCCATCCCGGCCGACGCGGTCAAGTCGACCACCACCCACGACGACCCGGCCGACTACCGCGCCCGCGGACTCGACCGGCCGTACCGCGCGCTCACCTACGACTACGTCCTGCGGCCCGCGCGCACGCCGTGATCGGTGGGAGTCCGGTTCACGACCGGTTCCCCGGACGGAGGTCGCGGCCCGGTGACCCCGCGCCTGCCGTCCGGCTCCGGCGCGCCGCGTCCCCGCGCGCGGAAGGGGGGGCGCGCCAACACGGGCCCGCGCCGGTCAGGCCCGTGACAGCTCCTCGCCCGGCGCGCGGCGGCCCGCCTCCCAGGCGGCCTCGATCATGTGGAAGACCTCGTCCACCGCGGCCCGCGGGTCGGCGGCCTCGCGGGCCACCGAGTAGGCGGCGGTCACGAACCTGGCGACGGCCCGGCAGGCCGTCGCGTTCCCGCCCAGGTCGGGATCGGCGGTCATGGCCGCCGCCAGCGACTCGGCCTGCCGCAGCATCATCGACTGCTCGTACTCCCGCAGGGCGGGGGATTCGTCGATCAGGTGCCAGGTCGGGGCCGCGCCGTCGCCCGTGCAGTGCCGCACCAGGGCGTGGACCTCGCGGCGCAGCGCGGGGACGAGCGGCTCGCCCGGCGCCCGGTCGGTGACCGCCCGCGTGAGGCGCTGCTGGAACTCGTCCCCCCGCTCGAACACCAGGGCCTCCTTGGAGGCGAAGTGGGAGAAGAGCGTGGTGACGGCGACGTCGGCCTCGGCGGCCACGTCCCGGATGCCCACCGCCTCGTACCCGCGTTCCAGGAACAGCCGCAGGGCGGTGTCGGCGATCTTCTGGCGGGTCGCGGCCTTCTTGCGCTCCCGGCGCCCCGTCGGCACGGTCATCCGCGGAGGCTACCAAATCCAAAACCGTACCCGTTCCAAAAAGCTAACCGTTAGTGTTATGTTGGTCGGCATGAGGAGAGTGAGCTTCACCGAGTACGGCGGTCCGGACGTCCTGCGGCTCGTCGACGCCGAGGAGCCCCACGCGGGCCCCGGCGAGGTGCGCGTCGCGGTGCGGGCGGCGGGCGTGAACCCCGTCGACTGGAGGATCCGCGAAGGCCAGTTCCAGCAGGTCCGGCCCCTCTCCCTGCCCTCGGGGATCGGGCAGGACGCCGCCGGGGTGGTCGACGAGGTCGGCGACGGCGTCGCCGGGGTCGAGGTCGGTGACCCCGTGTTCGGCGAGGGCGTGAACACCTACGCCGAGTACGCCGTGCTGTCGGCGTGGGCGCGGATGCCCGACGGGCTCCCGTTCGACGAGGCGGCCGGGTACCCGTCCGTGGTGGAGACCGCGCTGCGAGTCCTGCGCGAGGTCGGGGTGCGGCCGGGGCGGACGCTGCTGGTGAGCGGCGCGGCCGGGGGAGTCGGATCGGCGGTGCTCCAGATCGCCCGCGACCGCGGCATCGCGGTGATCGGCACGGCCGGGCCCGCCAACCAGGACTACCTGCGCGGCCTGGGCGCGGTCGCCACGACGTACGGCGAGGGCTGGGTGGAGCGGGTGCGGCGGCTCGGTCCCGTGGACGCGGCGCTGGACCTGGCCGGGTCCGGTGTGCTCCGCGAACTGGTCGAGCTGACGGGGGACCCGCGCAAGGTGATCACCATCGCCGACCTCGACGAGCAGGGGACCGGCGTCCGGTTCTCCGGTGCGGCCGGGAGCATGTCGGACGCGCTCGCGGAGGCCGTCGACCTCATCGCGCGGGGACGGCTGCACATCCCGGTCGACAGGTCCTACCCGCTCGCCGACGCCGCCGCCGCGCACGTCGACAGCCAGGCGGGGCACACGCGTGGACGGCGGGTCCTGGTCGTCTGAGCCCGCCGCCCCCTGCGACGCGGGGGCGTTCTGCCACGGCGTCCCGACCACGAGGACGCCCGCCACTCCCGCACGACCGGCGGTTCCGGTGCCCACGAGCCACCCCGGCGCGCGCGATCCAGGCGGTGACCGTGCTGGAGCCGCCCGGACCGCCGCGGGCGCCGGGCCGGTCGCCGAGCGCCATCCCCCTGGCGGTGGGCGTGCTGCTCCTCGTCGTCGCCTGGCACCGGACCCGCCCGGTGACCGGGTGGCGACGGTGCTCGGGGGTCTGAGGCACCTCCCCCTCGGCCTGCCGATCGTCGTGACCGGCAGGCCGAGGGGGAGGTCACCTCACGATCAGGTCCTCCGTGATCCACGTGGTGATCGAGGCGTGCTCGGGCCGCCAGCCGAGTTGCCGGGCGCGGGTGCCGCGGACACGGCTGTTCGACCCCAGGGCGAACCGGGCCAGACCCTCGCCCCACGCGCGCGCCGCGTCCTCCAGCGGCCACGGCTCGACCGGCCCGAGCCCGAGCCGCCGCGCGATGGCGGCACCGATCTCGGCGAACGAGGCCTCGCCGTTCTCCACGAAGTAGAAGCCGCTCGCGTTCGGATCGCCCAGCGCGAGCGAGTACAGCGCCGCCACGTCGTCGACGTGGACGGTCGACCAGGTGTTCGCGCCGACGCCCACCACGCGGACGACGCCGCTGCCGCGGGCCTGCTCGACCAGCGGCACCAGCAGGACGGTGTCGGGGCGCGGTGGACGACCGGTGCCGTAGACGAGCGAGTTGCACAGCACGACCGTGCGCACACCGGTGCTGGCCGCGGCCACGACGTCGGTGTCGATCGCGAAGCGGGCCCGGCGGACCGGGTGCGCGTCGGCGACCACCTCCCCCGCGTCGTCGAACACGGTGGGGGACAAGGCTTCCCCCTTGGCGTCGTCACCGACGACGCTGGTCCCGCTGGTGTGCAGCAACGGCCCGCCGGACCCGCGCAGGCCGCGCAGCAGCGCCTCGACCGCGCCGCGGTGGTCGCTGGCGGCCGCGTTGACCACGCCGTCCGCGCGCTCCGCCTCGGCGGTGAGCAGGTCGGCGTCGTCCAGGTCGCCGATCACCGGCGTGATCCCGGCCCGCGCGACCAGGTGCGCGTCGGCCGGGTCGCGGAGGAGACCGCGCACCGCGTGCCCGTCGGCGACGAGGCGGGCGCCGATGACGCCTCCGAGGAAACCGGTCGCGCCGGTCAGGAAGATGTCCATGGTGTCCTTCTGGGGTGTGCACGGCTCGACGGGTCGGCGGACGGTAGCCGGGGAGGGCGGGGGTGGGGCGAGAGAATTTGCCGTTCCGGCAGCAGTGACGGGAACCTCCTCGGCCGCACGTGCCGCACGACACCGTGGAGAGAAGTGGCACGCGGCCGCAGTTCTGCGGAAATACCTGCGTGTTTATCGAAAATGATCTTTGAGATACTCGCGCCATGTCGCCGCGCGAAGGTTCGCCTTCATCGTCCGCCGTGTCGAATTCGATCTCGGGTGACGTTCAGGGGAACGTGGTCAACGCGGGTACGATCTTGGGCGGAGTGCGCTACGAGCTGGCCAACGACCAGGCCGAGGTCACGCTCCCCCACAGGGCGGGAGCGGTTCCTCCGCGGGCCATGTCGTTCCAGCGACGAAGTGCGACTTCGTCTCGGCTCGGTGGAGCCGACACCACGGTGCTGGTCGGATTGGGAGGCGTCGGCAAGACGCAACTCGCCGTTGACTTCGCCGAACGCCTGTGGGAATCCGGGGAACTCGACCTGCTGGTGTGGGTCACCGCGAGTTCGCGGGAATCCGTGGTGGCCGAGTACGCACACCTCGCGTCCGCCCTCTTCGGGGATGACCGGTCGGATCCCGAACGTGGCGCGCGGCGCCTGCTGACGTGGCTGGCCACCACGTCGTGCCGCTGGTTGGTCGTTCTCGACGACATCCGCACACCGTCGGACGTGAATGGTCTGTGGCCGCCGGGGGCGGGTGGCCGGGTCGTGGCCACGACCCGCCGTCGTGACACCGCCGTGCGCGGTGTCGGGCGCGATCTCGTCGATGTCGGCGTTTTCGCCCCGGAGGAGTCCTACGCGTACCTGCGCACGGCGTTCAGCGATTCCCGGCACCTGTTGGCATCGTTCGTCGAACTCGCCGACGACCTCGGACACCTGCCGCTGGCACTGGCGCAGGCGTCGGCGTACGCGTTGGACAGGCAGTTGTCCTGCGAGGCGTACCGGGCTCGATTCGCCGATCGCAGACGTAGGCTGGCGTCGTTGTTCCCGGAGGTCGGTTCCTTGCCCGACGAACACCGGACGACGGTCGCCACCACCTGGTCGTTGTCCGTCGAACTGGCCGACCAGTTGACCCCCGCCGGTCTCGGCCGCCCGCTGCTCGCCGTGGCCAGCCTGCTGGACCCCAACGGAATCCCGGCGGAGGTCTTCACCACGACCGCTGTCCTGGACCTGCTCGTCAGGGCCACCGGCCGATCGGTCGACGTCGATGACAGCACTGATGGCCTGCACTGCCTGCACCGCTTGAGTTTGATCACGTTCGACTCCACATCGGTTCACACCGTGCGGGTGCACTCCTTGGTGCAACGGGCAACTCGTGACGACCTCCAACCCGGAGCGCTCAAGGGTCTTACCCATGTCGCTGCGCGCGCCCTGAACGCGGTGTGGCCGTCCGTGGAGCGTGACCAGGGTTTCGTGGAGGTTCTGCGCGTCAACGCCGATGCGCTGGAGGTGAACACCGATGGCGTGGTGTGGGACTGCCATTGTCGAAACCTGTTGTTCCGGGCGGCGATCAGTCGTGGGGAATCCGGTGCTGTGGCCGCGGCGAGGGACCAGTTCACCCGGTTCGTGAACGTTGCCCGCGCGCGCTTGGGCGAGGAGCACCCGTACACCCTCCACGCCCGTGACCACTGTGCCCGTTGGACCGGCGAAGCAGGAGGTCCCCGAGAAGCGCTGGCCCAGTTCGAGGCCCTCATCAGTGATTGTCGTCGAGTGTTGGGCGCCGATCATCCGGACACCTTGGAGGTCTACAACAACCTCGCGTACTGGCGCGCGCACAGCGGGGACGTCGAGCACGCGCTGCGGGAATTTCGCGACCTCGTGCAGATCTACACGCAGGTGTTGGGGCCGGAGCACCCCAGCACGTTGACCGCCAGGAGCAACGTTGCTCGTTGGACGGGGGAAGCAGGTGATCCCGCGGCGGCCGTGTCGTGTTTCGAAGTCCTGCTCCCAGATCTCCGCCGCGTTCTCGGTGACGACAACGTGCTCACCATGACGACCTCTCACAACCTCGCGCACTGGCGCGGCGGGAACGGTGACGTCGAGGGTGCCGTCGCAGGACTGGAACGCGTTCTGTCGAGCAGGAGCAAGGTGCTGGGAGATGATCATCCCCACACGTTGTCCACGAGGAACAACCTGGCTTACTGGCGCGCGATCGCTGGCGACACGGCACGGGCCGTGACGGAGTTCAGGGCGGTCCTCGCCGATCGGAAGCGCGTACTGGGGAACGAACACCCTGAAACCCTGGCAACTCTGAGGGAGTGCGCGTACTGGTGGGACAGGGCTGGCCTCTTCGCTGACGCGGCAGCCGCGTACAAGGACCTGTTGATCGGGGCGCGGCAGACGTGGAACGTGGACGACCACTCGGTGCTCACCCTTCACCGGAACATCATCACCTGCCTTCGTGACGCTGGTGACACGTCGGGGATGGTGGAAGGGCTGAAGGCCATGGCGGTCGAATTCGAACGCGTCTACGGGCCCGGTGAGGCCGAGGCCGCTGGCTTCGCGGAGCACATCGCCGCGCTGAGCGGCGCCGGAACCACAGCTGAGTGATCAACGCCGCTGTGTCGAGCAGCGCCACCGCACCGCGGAGGCAACCAGAAGCGGCGATGCGCCCCCGTGCCGGCCTTCCCGCGGCACCGTCGTGCGAAGGCCGGCACGAGGGGAGTGCGAACTCGACTGACGGTCAACCGGTCCACCGCCCGCGCAGCCCGTCCGCGTCGCACAGGGCCGTCTTGTGCGCGAACCGCCCGTCGCGCACCTGGTGGACGGCGAACTCCCCGTCAGATCTGGTTCAGGCCGCCGTCGACGTAGAGGTTGGCGCCGTAGACGAAGCTGCTCCGCGGCGAGGCGAGGAAGAGCACGGCGTCGGCGATCTCGTCCGGGTCGGCGACCCGCCCGGCGGGCAGGCCCGCCGCGACACCGGCCATCATCTCCTCGGCGCGCTCGCCGAAGGCCTCGTCCCACAGCGGGGTCTTCACCGGGCCCGGCGAGACCGCGTTGACCCGGACGCCCCGGCCGCCCAGCTCGGCGGCCCAGGCTCGCGCGTAGGCCCGCACGGCCGCCTTCGACGCGCCGTAGGCGCTCATGCCCGCCGCACCGCCCGCGCCCGCCGTGGAACCGGTCAGGATCACCGCGGCACCGGCGTTGAGCAGCGGGAGGGCCTTCCGCACGGTGAGGAAGGTGCCCTTCACGTTGACGTCGAAGATCGAGTCGTGGACCTCCTCGCTCAGCTCCTCCAACGTCGCGACCGGGTTGATGCCCGCGTTGGCGAACAGCACGTCGACACCCCGCCCGCGCTCCCGCACCCGCTCGTACAGGCGGTCCACGTCGGCCGCGACGCTCACGTCGCCGGGTACCGCGGTGGCGTCGCCGATGGCGGCGACGGCCTTGTCCAGCTCGGCCTCGCGACGGCCGGTGACGAACACGTGCGCACCCTCGGCGGCGAGCCGCTTCGCCGTCGCCAGACCGATCCCGGTGCTGCCGCCCGTCACCACCGCCGTCTTGCCCTCGAACTGCCCCATGTCCTCGTCGCCTCTTCGGTGCTCGAACCAGTGGATCACGTCCCCACCAGCGAACGCCGCGCGCCGGGACCGGACCAGTGCCCCGGCGGACCGGGGTGGTGACAGGTCCCCCCAGGGCGCCTCGCGGGCGGGTTACCGTGGTCCGGTGACCGACAAGCCGAACCACCTGGGCGAGTACCTCCGCGCCCGCAGGCAGCTCGTCACGCCCGAGCAGGTGGGCCTCACCGACCTCGGTGGTCGGCGGGTGCCCGGCTTGCGGCGCGAGGAGGTCGCCATGCTCGCGGGCATCAGCGTCGACTACTACCTGCGCCTGGAACGGGGTCGCGACCGCAACCCGTCCGTGCAGGTCCTCGACTCCATCGCCCGCGTCCTCCTGCTCGACGACGAGCACCTGGCCCACCTGCTGGCCCTCGGCGCGGACCGGCCCCGGCGGACGCGCCGCACGCCGCGGGTGGAGGTGGTGCCCACCGGTACCGCCGTGCTCCTGTCGACCCTGCCGCACCCCGCGTTCGTGGAGGGGCGCTACTTCGACGTCCTGGCCGTCAACGCCCTGGCGACCGCGCTGTCCCCGCGCCTGTCGGTCGGGAGCAACCAGCTGCTCGACGTGTTCCTCGACCCGGCCGAGCGGTGCCTGCACGAGGACTGGGAGGGGATCACGGGCTGCTACGTCGCCAGCCTCCGCCACTCCGCGGGCACCGACACCGACGACCAGCGCTTCGTCGAGGTCATCGGCGAGCTCACCGCCGCCAGCCCGCGCTTCCGCGCCCTGTGGGACCGCCACGACGTGCGCGACCAGCGCGGTGCCCCGATCCCGTTCGACCACCCGCGGGTGGGGCGGATGCGCCTGCACCGCGAGAGGCTCGCGATCAGCGGGACCGACGGCCTCACCCTCGTCGTCTACCACGCCGAAGCGGGTTCCTCGGACGCCGAGAAGCTGGCGCTGCTGGGCTCGTCCGCGCTCGCGCCGGCGGGCGGCGGCTCGCGGACCCCGTGCCGCACGGGGTGATCCCGGCGGTGCGCCCGCCCGTCGGCCGGAAACCCGGTGGCGGACCCGCGACGGGCGCTGCTACCTTCCCGGCGGCCGTGCGAGAGATCGAGGAGGTGGTACCCGTGACCGTTGTACCGACGTGGGTGCTCCCCTCCGGGGTCACGGCCGGGCGCTAGGTCGTCCGGGAGCGCCGCTCACGAGCACTCCCGAAAGGCACGACCCACATGCGATTCACGTCCGAACAGCGCCTCGACGACGGCGTCCTCGAACGCGCGTTCACCCTCGGCGAGGTCCCCGGCGTCCTGTGGACGGCCGGCTCCGCACCGGCCCCGCTGATCCTGCTCGGCCATCCCGGCGGCCTGCGCGGGATGTACCCCAGGCTGGCGGCCAGGGCCCGGCAGTGCGCGGCGGAGGGCTTCGCCGCGGCCACCATCGAACTGCCCTGGGCCGGGGAGCGGCCCCCGTCCGCCGCCGCCGACCAGGCCCGCGCCGACCTGCGCCGGGCGCTGGAGGCCGGCGAGCCGGTCGACGACGGGACCGTTGACCGGCTCGTCCTCCCCCTGGTCGAGCAGGCGGTCCCGGAGTGGCGGGCCCTCCTGGACGCCCTGCTCCCGCTGCCCGAGATCAGCGGCCCGGTCGGGTACTCCGGAGGGGTGATCTCCATCGGGGTCCGGCTGGCGGTGGTCGAGCCGCGCGTCCGCGCGGCCGTCCTGTTCGCCGGGAGCTTCGTGCCCCGCGCGGTGTTCGACGAGGCCCGGCAGGTCACCGTGCCGCTGCTGGTCCTGCTCCAGTGGGACGACGAGGGCAACGACCGGCGGATGGCCCTGGACCTGTTCGACGCGCTCGGGTCGGCGGAGAAGACGTTGCACGCCAACACGGGCGGGCACACCGGCGTCCCCGCGTTCGAGGGGGAGTCCGTGAACCGGTTCTTCGCCCGACACCTGAGGCCGGACCACCGCGGCGGCGGGCGGTAGGACGCGGTTGGCCGGGGTGCCGTCGTCGAGGACGCGTCCCGGCCCTCCGGGCACGGCCCACCCCCAGTGTCTGGGGAGGAAGAACGGGTGCCGGTCGAACGCGGCACCGGAACCGCGGAATTGCGGCGCGGTCGCGAAAGGGGAATCAGGGCAGGGTCACGCACGCCCTGTTGAGGATGACGTCGATGGTGTTGTAGGGGCCGCACGCGAGACCGAGGTGGAGGTCGGGGCCGCTCGGGTTGATCGGGTTGTAGATGTACGGGGCCGAGGTGATCCACCCGCAGTAGCCGCCACCGGCCAGGTCGGCGGTGCGGTTGTCGGCGCTGGTGGTCGCGGTGCCCGACGCGTCGAACCCGCCGACCTGGAAGGTGTCGGACAGGGTGAACGCGGTGCCGGTGAGGTCGATCCTGCCGACACCGCTGGCACCGCCGTCGCAGGACATGGCGACCGCGTAGGGCATGGAGGTGACGACGGAGGCCCCCTGGGACAGCGAGCCGGTGGAGGTGGCGAACGTGAGGTCGTTGATGTCGACGGTCAGGGTCGCCGGGTCGAGGCGCACGCGGGTGAACGTGGTGCGCACGCTCGTGCCCGGTGCCGCGCCGCCCGCGGTGTACTGCGAGAAGTTGGCGGCGCCGAGCGTGACGTACTCCCTCGGGTCGCCCGCCATGTCGTGGCAGTACACCGGCACGAGGTGGGTGCCGGTGTTGAGCAGGTAGTTGCCGTCGCCCGCGATCGGCAGCAGGGCGCGGACGGCGGCGCAGTCGGGAGGAGGGATGGTCAGCGCCTGCCGCGCCGAGGCCGGGGCCGGGGCGAGGACCGCCAGTGTCACCGCGGCAGCCACCGCGACGATTCTCCGAATCATGGTATTCCTTTCCCATGTGGATTCCGTACGGAATTAAAACCCAATGGGAGTAGGTGGTCGATAGGCTGCGGGAGTGACGTGCGGACGCGAATAACGGCGTGATTCGTGATATTCACCGGCATTCGCGTTGTTAGTTCGCCACGATCGAGTGCATTCCTCTGGAAGCGCTTGCCCGGCTCGCCGCGGAGCCGGGCGGGCCCGGCTCACCCGCGCGGCGTGTGCAGCTTGTCCACGCCGATGACCAGCACGACGCGCTGCTGCGTCCGGCCGCCGTACCACGGGTAGGGGCGCCCCAGGTACTTGTGGGCCAGCTTGTCGATGTGCTCCTCGGCGCCCTCGGTCGTGGCCGACAGGACGCGGCCCCGGACCGCCCAGTAGCGCGACGGCGACTCCGGGTCCGCGATGGCCACGGCGACCCGCGAGTCGCGCGCCACGTTGCGCGTCTTCTGGTGGGTGCTCACCGTGTTGATGACGATGTTCTCCCCGTCGGTGTCCACCCAGGTCTCGGTGATCTGGGGCGAGCCGTCCGGCATGAGGGTCGTGAGGAAGCACAGCGCCGGGGCGTGCAGGACGTCGAGCAGGTCATTCGGCAGTGTCACGGTGGACGACCTCCTGGTCGGGTTGTGCTGGCGGGACGCCGTAGAGGCGGTCGATGACGTGCTCGTCCGGCGGTGTGCCGGGCAGTTCGGCGTGGCGGAGCCCGGCCAGCGCCACGGTCAGGGAACGGCGCCACAGGGTGGGGTCGACCTCCCTGGCGGCGTCCATCACCGCGCCTACCATCAGGTGCACGGCGACGAGGTCGCCCGGAACCACCCCGGCGGGCAGCTGACCGGCGCTGACGGCCCGGTCGACCAGCCCCGCCACGAGCGGGGTGATCCTGGCCCGGCCCCGCACCACGAGGTGCGACGCCTGGTTCCCGCTGCGCAGCAGCTCGCCCAGGCCCCGGTTGTCGGCCTCCAGTTCGAACTGCCGCGTCAGGAACCACGTGAGCCCCTCCCACGCGTCCTCGGCCCGGCTCGCCCGCTCGGCGAGGCCGACCACGGCGTCGACGTGCTCGGTGAACAGGGCGTCCACCAGGTCCGTCCGCTCGGGGAACCGGCGGTACACGGTGCCCGTGCCGGTGCCCGCCTCGTGGGCGATCTTCTCGTAGGACACCCCCAGTCCGTCACGGGCCATCAGGGCGAGGGCCGTCCGCAGCAGCAGTTGCCGGTTGCGCTCCGCGTCGCGGCGCAGTGGCCGTTCCTCCATGCGCCGAACGTAGCAACTGGAAACCAGGTTCTCAAGTTGAAATGAGATTCCACTTCTGAGCTACGCTGCCGTCACCGCATCCCGAGGAGGCTCCGTGTCCAGTCAGCTCACGACCGTCGAACCGTTCCGCGTCGAGGTCGCCGACGGGGAACTCGACGACCTGGCCCGTCGACTGGCCGACACCCGCTGGCCCGACCGGGAGACCGGCGCGGACCAGGGTCCCGAGCTGGACCGGCTGCGCGCGCTGTGCGAGCACTGGGCCACCGGCTACGACTGGCGGCGCTGCGAGCGGGAGATCAACGACCTCGGCTCGTTCCGCACCGTCCTGGACGGACTGGGCGTCCACCTCCTGCACGCCCGCTCGCCCGAGCCGTCGGCCATCCCCCTCCTGCTCTGCCACGGCTGGCCCGGCTCCGTGCTGGAGTTCCGGCGCCTGGTGGGCCCGTTGACCGACCCGGTCGCGCACGGCGGGCGGGCGGAGGACGCGTTCCACGTCGTCGTCCCGTCCATGCCGGGCTTCGGCTTCTCCGACAAGCCGACCACGACGGGCTGGGGGCCGTCGCGGATCGCCGACGCGTGGATCGAGCTGATGGGCCGCCTCGGCTACGACGAGTGGGTGGCGCAGGGCGGTGACTGGGGGTCCGCCGTCGTGGAGGCGATCAGCCGCAGGGCGCCCTCGGGACTGCTCGGCGCGCACGTCAACCTGCCGATGGTGTTCCCCACCGCGCAGGAGGTGGCCGACGCGACACCGGACGAGCAGCGCATGATCGAGCGGGCGCGGCACTACCGGTCCTCTCAGGACGGTTACGCGAGGCAGCAGTCCACCCGGCCCCAGACGATCGGCTACTCCCTCGCCGACTCGCCCGCCGGTCTGGCCGCGTGGATCTACACGCTCTTCCAGGACGTCACGGACAACGACGGCGACCCCGAACTGGTCGTCGACCGCGACGAGATCCTCGACGAGGTGATGATGTACTGGCTGCCCAACGCGGGTGCCTCGTCGGCGCGGCTGTACTGGGAAGCGCTCCGGGAACCGGGGCCGTCCTCGGAGCCCAACCCGACCCCCACCGGTTTCAGCGTCTTCCCCGGCGAGGCCGTCCAGGCGTCGCGGCGGTGGGTCGAGCGGCGCTACACCGACGTCCTGCACTACCGCGCGCTCGACCAGGGCGGGCACTTCGCCGCCCTCGAACAGCCCGCCGTGCTGGTCGAGGAGATCCGGACGACCTTCCGCTCCCTGCGCTGACACCGGCTCGGCCGCGGGCGCGAGGTCCGGACGAGGTTCGCGCACGGGCCGGGTGCGACCTCGTCGGTGTTCGGTTCGAAGCCAGGCGGAGAGGGCGTCCCACGAGGCTCGGACGTCCGTCCTGATAGGACTGCTCCCGAGCGGTGGCATCGGCGTCCCGGCCGCGGCGACCCTCACGGCCGAGGCCGCGGCGGCGGCCCTGGACCAGTCGGTCGCGGCCTGCGTGCTCGGCAGGAGCGACCGGGACCGCTGCGAGCCGCACGACCTGCTCCGCGAGTTCGGGCGGGAGATCGAGGCGCTCCTCGCGGAGCCCGCTTGCTAGCGTCGGCGGCTGTCGGGGTGTCGGTGCGGGCGGGGTCGGTGAGCGGTGGATCTTCTGGAGGACGCGCTGCGGGTCTCGGGCGCGCGGGGGTCGCTCGGCGTGCGGCTCGACGCCGGTGGCGAGTGGGGCGTGTGGCTGAGCACCTTCCCCGGAGCCGCGCTGCACGCCGTGTCGGCCGGGACGGCGTGGCTCGACGTCCCCGGTGAGCAGCCGCGGCGGCTGGACGCGGGGGACGTCGTCCTCCTGCCTCCCGGCACGGCGCACGGCCTGTCGAGCGGGCCGGGCGTCAGGATGGGCCCGTGCGATGCGGACGCCGCGATCGAGGCCCGGTCGAGCGGTGGCGTCCTGCGGCTGGGCTCCTCGCCGGTCCAGACCCGGCTGCTCACCCTGCACTACGAGCAGGACCCCGAGGTGAGCACGCTGCTGCTGACCGCGCTCGACGCCCCGACGCACCTGCCCGCCAGGACGAACGCCTCCCTCGACGGGGCCATCCGGCTGCTGGACGAGGAGCTGGCCCAGCTGCGGATCGGGACCACGGCGGCCGTGAACAGCATCATCGACCTGCTGCTCGTGCGGTTCGTGCGCGCCTGGTGGGAGAGCCACCCCGTCGAGCGGTCGAGTTCGTGGCTGGGCGCTGTGCTCGACCCGGTCGTGCGCGACGCGCTGACGCACATCCACGAGCACCCGGAGCGGCCGTGGACCACCGCGACGCTGGCCGCGGCGGTCCGCGTGTCCAGGGCGACGCTGTCGCGGCGCTTCCCGGCCGCGCTGGGGCAGACGCCGGGCGCGTACCTGACCCGCTGGCGGATGGACCTGGCCGCGCTCCGGCTGCGGGACACCGACGAGCCGATCGACGTGATGGCGGGCGCGGTCGGGTACGCCACGCCGCAGGCGTTCAGCCGGGCCTTCCGGCGGGCGCGGGGGTTCGCGCCCGGTGAGTACCGCCGCACCGTCCGCGAGCGGTAGCCGCCTGCGGAGAGGCGGACGGGCACACACCTGACGCTCCCGGACGTGGTCGGCGCGGACGCGGTGATCGAGGCTCGACCTCACCTGTCGTTCCGCTGATGAGGAGATCACCGTGCGAGCACTGGTCGTCGAACACGGCGACGGTGGACCTGTCCGGTTCGCCGACGTCGACGAGCCCCGACCCGCCGTCAACGAGGCGCTGGTGGAGGTCCGGCACATCGGGCTGAACCTCGGCGAGCTGAAGCACGTCGACCAGTGGGCCGCCGGAGCCGTCCACGGTCACGACGCGGCCGGCGTCGTCGTCCGGGCCGCGGCCGACGGTTCCGGTCCGCCGGAGGGCACCCGCGTCGCGGTGGGGATGGCACCGCACGCGTGGGCCGAACGGGTCGCGGTCAGCCCCGCCAGGCTCGGCGTGGTGCCCGCCGGGGTGGAGCTGAGCGACGCCGCCGCGCTGGGCGTCGCCGGGGTGACCGCGCTGCGCGTCCTGCGAACCCGGTCGCTGCTGGCCCGCCGGGTGCTGATCACCGGCGCGAGCGGGGGAGTGGGGCACTTCGCCGTGCAACTGGCCGCGCTCGCCGGTGCGCGCGTGACGGCGGTGGTCGGTGGCCCCGGACGAGCGGTCGGTCTGGCCGAACTCGGCGCGTCGGAGGCGGTGTCCGATCTGTCCACCGTGGAGGGGCGGTTCGACCTCGTGCTCGACACGGTCGGAGGGCCGCTGCTCGCCGGTGCGTGGGACCTGTTGGCGGAGGGCGGCGCGATCCACCTCGTGGGCACCAGTTCGGGGCTCGACACCACGTTCCCGGCGGGCTCCCTGTTCGGGTTCGGCGCGCCGCGGACGATCAACACCTTCGGGGACACGACGTCCCCGGTCGCGGAGGAGTTGACGGACCTGCTCGGCCTGCTGGCCGGGGGCAGGCTGTCGGCCGGGGTCGGGACGAGGGGCGACTGGGAGGACGTCGGCGCCGCCGTCCGCGCGCTGTTCGGCCGCGAGGTGCGCGGCAAGGTCGTCCTCGACCTGTGACCCCGCGCGGTCGGAGCGGGGGTGTCCACGACCTGGTCGCCCGACACCCTCGCGACCGACCGCGTCTCGCTCAGGTGCGCGCAGGGGGACGCGTGACGTCGACCGAGGAGAGGTCGCTGTTCCCCTTGATGAGCGAGATCACCCGTTCGAGGAATTCATTGCGGGTGACCAGGTCGTCCCGGTCGGTGTCGACGGCGTTGAAGTTGGCGTCCGCGTCGGCGTCCGAGATCCCCAGGGTGGAATTGATGGTCCCCCACTCGGCGCGACTGATCTTGCTGTCGTTGTCGGCGTCCGCGGAGTCGAACAGGGCCAGGTGGAGAGCGACGGTGGATTCGAACACCGCGTTGTAGTCGGCTCCGGCGATGAACTCGTCCTTGGTCACGACGCCGTCGGAGTCGCGGTCCAGGATGGACAGCGAGTCCCACAGGGCGGCGACCTTGTCCTTGGCCCTGCCACCCGCCCTGGCCCCGAAGGTCTCCAGGTCGGACCGGTCGATCCCACCGCTGCGATTGCCGTCGAGAAGAGTGAACAGTCGTGTCAAGCTGTCCTGCGACATGGTGCACCTTTTCTTCACTGAGCAAGCCGACGTCGACGCTGCGAAGGCTGGAGTGAATGACGGCAGCGGCGTGCCGGCTTCGGCTATCCGGTCGCTTTTGCATTCCGCGCAAGTCGTGGAAATACCACGGTGCTGAAGCTAACACGTGGTTCAACTAGTGAAACTAGCCCTTTAGAGGGAAGTGCCTGCCAGTCGTGCCGGCAAGGAATTGTGCTAGTCTGGACGTGGTGTCGCGCGGCTTAGCATGGTGCGGATGTCCCTGGTCCGCATTTATCGGGGCACTAGGCTGAATTCGAATACCGGGAATTTCCCAGTAGGCATTCGGATGATCGGGCACCACTGGCCGCTATTGGCGTGATCAGCATTCACAATGGGTGGGCGCACGTGGCGCGGCCGAGGTGCTGGTGCGCGCGGGCATCCGGGACGGGCTCGCGAATTGGGCCCCGAACGGGCGGCGGCTGGGACTTTCGACTCACGACCCCCGTGGTGCCGCGCCCTACCTTCGGCGGGAAGTCCCGGTTCCCGCGGGTGGAGGAGGAAGCTGTGCCAGGTAAGCGGAAGAGGGTCGGAACCGCCATCGCCGCCGCGGCGGTGGCGGTGGTGGGGCTGGTGCTGGTGCCGAACGGCGGGACGGCGGCGGTGTCGCACTCCGGGCACCAGCACGGCGCCGTGACGATGGCGGCGGGCACGTGGATGCCGGTCGATCAGGCGAAGTGGAACGCGCAACTGGCCGCCTTCCAGGCGATGACGCCCAGGCCCGTGCCGCCCAACCCCAATCGGAACCCCGAGTTCAACGCCACGTGCGCCTACAGCCACTCCGCGCCGGACGACCCGATCGTGTTCCCCGGCCAGCCGGGCGCGTCGCACCTGCACTCGTTCATCGGCAACAGCGGCACCAACGCGCGCACCACGTTCGACGACCTGATGCGCTTCACCGCGTCGAGCTGCCAGCCGGTGCAGGACCACTCGGCGTACTGGGTGCCCACGCTGTTCGAGCGTGAGCAGCCGGTGCAGCCCAAGCAGGTGGTGGTCTACTACGGATCGCTGCTCAGCGACAAGTCGAAGACCGTCCCGATGCCGCAGGGACTGCGGATGGTCGTGGGGGACGCGGCGCGCCAGGTGCCGACCCCGGTCGGCGCGGTCAACCAGTTCTACTGCGCGGGTGGCCCGCTGGAGGGGAGGAGCCGCAGCCGGGACGGCAACTGGCCGGTGTGCGACGGCGGCACGCTGCACTTCACCCTGCGCTTCCCCGACTGCTGGGACGGCAAGCACCTGGACAGCCCCGACCACAAGAGCCACGTCGCGTGGGGTCGGGGTGGTCAGTGCACCGCGCAGTTCCCGGTGCCCATCCCGGCGGTCACGTTCTCCATCTCCTACGCGACCAGCGGCAGTGCGGACGGTTTCCGGCTGGCGTCGGGAATGGCGTCGTCCATGCACGGCGACGGGTTCTTCGCCTGGGACGAGGACGCGCTGGGACACCGGGTGAAGGACTGCGTCGTCCAGGTGGTGCAGTGCAACACCGCGGGCGGGTACTGACCCCCCGCGTCAGCTCAGCACGATCTCGTTGACGTCCGGCGCCGAGCCGGTGTCGTTGAAGAACCTGATCCAGCTGTCCCCGGCGGGCACGAACACCTCGACCGACGTGGTCGCCGGGATCAGCAGGCTCGCCGCGCCGGTGAGCCGCCTGCTCTGCGCGGTGCCGTCGTTCACCGCGACCATGAGCGTCCGCGGTTCCTCCGTCTCGTAGACGATCGTCAGGGTGCGGGTGCCCGCCGCGGGCACCCCGGCGACGCGGACGGCGAGGACGTTCGGACCGCCGATGTAGCCGACCCGGCTGCCACCGCGGCAGCTCGCGCACTCGATGACGCGGGCGCCGCTGCGGAGGTTGGCCGGGTCGGCCGCGTGCACGGTGATGCTCGGGAACGCGGCGGGCCGCGAGGACGTCGCCCCGACGGGTGGTGGGGGAGCGGCCTCCGACGGCGTGACGACGGGTGGGGGGACCACGACCCTGGTGATGACGACGGACGAGGTGACGGTGGACGGGGGCGTGGCGGCGGACGGGGGAGCGGCGGAGGGGGGAGCGGCGGCCTGCGGTGGCGACGTCGTCGGCGCGGGCGGCGGGGACGGCACGACCAGCGGCGGCACGAGCACCGCCGTCGCCGCGACCCCGACGGCGAGCACCGTCCACCCCAGACGCCGCAGCACCACCCGGCCGTCCCCGCCGCTCTTCCGGTCCACCCGCTACCGCCTGCTCGTCCAGCGCAGGACGGCCTCGGTGCGGTTGCCCACCCGCAGTTTGGTGAACGCGTGGTGCAGGTGGTTCTTCACCGTCTTCTCGGTGAGCACCAGCCTGCGGGCGATGGCCGCGTTGGACAGCCCCTCCGCCACCAGTCCCAGGACGTCCTCCTCGCGCCTCGTCAGCCCCCACCGGATCCGGTGCTGCCGCTGCCGCTCCAGCTGGTCGTGCCGCGCCCGTTCCCGGTCGGCCTGCTCGCGCACGGCCGCCACGGCGACGGCCGCCGCCGGAGCGGACAGCCAGCTCTGGCCGCGCGCGACCGCGAGCACGGCCCGGAGCAGCTCGTCGGGGTCGAACTCGCCGTGCACCAGGTAACCGCGCGCGCCACCGCGCAGCATCCCGCCCACCAGGTCGGGGTCCGCGTCGCTGGTCAGCACGAGCACCGAGGTGCACCGGCGCAGCTCACCGAGCACCGACAGCCCGTCCGCGACGGGCATCCGGTGGTCCAACAGGGTCACGGCGGGGCGCAGCCGTCGCGCGCTGGCCACCGCCTGCCGCCCGTCCCCGGCCTCGGCCACGACCCGCGTGGACCCGGTGCCGTCGAGGAAGCCGCGCAGCGCGGCTCGCACGATCGGGTTGTCGTCCACGACCAGGACGTCGATCACGACGCCAGCCGAACCGGACCGTCGACGGGCACCGACACCTCGACCGTCGTGCCGCGACCGGGCCTCGACGTCACGTCCAGCGCGCCGCCCGCGTGGCGAGCGCGTTCCGCCATGCCCACGATGCCGTAGTGGTTCCCGGCGGTGAGGGCGGAGAGGTCGCCGGGCACGCGGAAGCCGTCGCCGTCGTCGTGCACGCGCAGGCGGAGCCGGTCGGTGTGGGTGAGGGTGACCGTGATCCGCTCGGGGCGGCCGTGCCGCACGGCGTTGCGCAGGGCCTCGTCGAGGATGCGGCTCAGCTCGTAGCGCACGTCGGCCGGTGGGTCGACCGGTGCGGCGGTGAGGTGCACCGCGACCCCGGACGACTCGCCGCGGTGCTCGCAGATCCGCCGCAGCGTGGCGGCGAAGTCCTGGTCGGGGGCGTCCAGCCGGAGCCCGGTCAGCAGCTCCCGCGCCTCACGGGCTGCCGCGACGGCTCCCCTGGACACCGTGCTCGCGAGCTGCTCGGCGAGTTCGGGGTGCCTGCGCAGCGAGGTCGGCAGCGCGAGAGCGGCGAACGAGACGCCGCGCAGGGTCTTGCTGACCGAGTCGTGCAGTTCGCGCGCGAGGCGGGCGCGTTCCGAGGCGGCGGCCGAGCGCTGGGCCGAGGCGACGACGTCCACGGAGAGGTCGACGTACCGCCCGAGCGCGCCGGTGGCGACCGCGGCGGCGATCCCGGCGAGGACGTCCACCGGCGGGAAGGCCAGCGCGAACACGGCGAGGTGCGGGTTCGGGGGGCCGGTGAGCAGCAGGTGACCGGCCACGGCGTAGCCGAGCGCGGCGTGCGGCACCCAGAGCACCAGCCCGCGCACGCCGAGCACCACCCCGCCGAGCGCGCACGCCCCTGCCGCGAAGCAGAAGAAGGGCACGCCGCCGCGGGAGGCGACCAGGACCCCCAGCACCACGACCGAGTCCACCAGGACCACGGGAACCGGGTGCCGCACCACCTCGGGGCGGCGGGCGAGGACCACGAGCCCCGCGGCCGTGCTGACCAGCACCACGACGAGCACGGCGAGCGCCGTCCGCGGATCGGGGAGCACCCGCAGCCCGACGCCCGCGGCCGTCAGGGTGAGCGCGGCCCGACCGAGCAGCACGGCGCGGCCGAGCGCGGCCGCGGCCACGACCCGGTTGGCGGGGAGAGTCACGCGCCTACCACCTCCCGCCACTCCACATGACCTCGTCGTCGAGGCGACAGCACTGAGGGTGACAGCACTGTAGCGCAGATCGACGTTCTGAGAGAGCGCTCTCTCGGGAGGGAGGAGCTGGTCGACATCACCCTGATCGATAATTTCAGTGTGAACTGAAAATAATCTCGGCCAGCAGCGGTGCCCGCGCACCCACCTCCCGGCTGGGGAACGGGGACGTGGTCACGCGGGCGGCGTGACCGCCCACTGGACGAGGGTCGTGGCGTACCGGGCCGGGTCGACCTGGTGCACCACGTGCACCGCGTCGGGCATCGACTCGTGGTCGACGGACGAGCCAGCCTGACGCGCATCGGCGGTTCCGATGAGCGGAACGCCGGTACCGGTCCGTCGCCCAGGGCGGCCCGCACACGGCGAACTGGGCCTCGAACGGGCCCTGGCCGCCTTCGGGGAGGCGTCGCCGCTCCACGCGCTCGCGGCGCGGGTGGGCCCGCCCAGGAGCACCGCGTCGCGGCTCGGTCACGATGGCCGTGGTCGTCGAGCGCCTGTCGGCCAGGGGCGCGGCGGCGGTGGAGCACCGCGTCGGCAACCAGCTCCCCTGGCGCGGACGGGCATCGGCATCGCCCTGGGCACTGACCGGGGTCCGTCCACGGTGGACGTCGTCGCCCCGCGAGGCTCGCCCGGCCCCCGGTGGCCAAGTGGGACGGTGGTGCCGGTCCGGGGAACGGCACGGGAACGGGGCAGGAACGGCCGGTAGCACGGTGGTTCCAGGCGGCCGACGGCCGCCGGCGGGCCACCGGGTGCTGGAGCGGCCTCGGTGGTCTCGGTCCCGGAACCCGAGAGGATGTCCCATGGTGCTGGTGAGACACGCCGATCCCCGGTCGCTGTTCGCGGTCGGGCAGGTCGAGTGCGACCCCGGTCGTCTCGTGCCGAGCGGTGCGCGGAGGGAGAAGGTCCAGCGGGGCGTGGTGTCCGCGCTGCTGCTGGCGGTCGTGGTGGCGGTGGGCGTCGACGACGCGACGCACCTGCCGGACGGCGGGGCGGGCGGCACGTCGACCGCGGGGGCGCCGAGCCACCGCGAGACACCGCTGTGCTGCTGACACCTCCGTGACCCGGAGGTGAGGCGGGCGCGCCGGGATCGACCGCCACGCACGTCGGCGACGTCGACCCCGAGGGGCAGGCTCAGCCGTTCGCGGCGGACGGGCGGAGCGTCCCGGCGGTGAGGCGGCTCCGGTGCCCCATCAGCCTCATGCTGTGGCGGTAGGCCTGCACGGCGCGTTCGCTCTCCCCGCTCTCCTCCAGGATCTCGGCCAGCTCCGACCACGCGAACGCCGCCTGCCGGGTGGCCTCCGAGGCCTCCAGCAGCAGTGCTCCGCGCTCGCACGCGGCCTGGGCGCCGGCGCGATCCCCTTGGCGCAGGTGGGCCGCGGCGAGGACGAGGTGGGCCCGAGCGCTCTCCAGGCGGTGCTCGGGGCCGAGGACGTCGAGTGCCCGCGAGGCGTGCAGGACGGCGCTCCCGCTGTCGCCCAGCATCACGTTCGCGCGGGCGAGCGCGGTCTCGGCGTGCGCGACGTCGATGCTGCTGCCCAGTTCGGTCAGCACGCTGACGCTCTGCTCCAGGAGCGATCTCGCGGTCTCGACCTCCTGGTCTCCGGGGTCGGACTGGAGCAGGACGCTGGCGTAGGCGTTGCGGATGCGGGCCAGCGCGCGCTCGTTGTCGCCCTCGGAGTAGATCGCCACGGCTTTCGTGATCATCGAGAGCGCCTCGTCCGACCGGCCGCGGCGTTGCAGCACCACGCTGGCGTTCCAGTAGGCGGCGCCCAGCGCCTTGCGGTCGCTGATCAGCCGCGCCTGCTCGACCGCTCGGGAGGCGAGGTACCCCGCCCGGTTCAGGTCACCGCGTTCGGCGTAGATGCCGATCAGGGTGGACAGCAGTTCCACGGACGCCGTGGTGGGCGGCAGGTCCAGCTCCTCCAGTTCGGCGATGGTGCCCTCGGCGACCTCGACGGCGTGCGAGAGGTCGCCCAGTTCGCGGTAGCAGCGGCACAGCGACATCACCAGGGCCAAGCGCTGGTCCAGGCCCGGCTCCTCGGTGATCGCGCCCTGCCGCAGTTCCTCCAGCAGGGCCGTGGCCTCCTCCAGCCTGCCCGTGTGCTCCAGGCACTGGGCCACGCCGAGCGTCGCGGAGGTCCACAGCGACCGGTGCTCGGAGGGGGACAGCGTCGCCCGCACCTTCTCGTAGCCGTCCAGGGCGGTCTCGGCGTCGCCGTTGCGCAGGGTGAGTTCGGCGTACCGGAGTTCGATCTCCAGGTCGGTGTGGTCGGGCTCGTCGACGCCGTTGAGCAGGTAGCCGGGGGTCCGGCCGAGCCGCTGAGCCAGTTGGGCGAGGACGTCACCGGAGGGGACCCGCTTGTCCGACTCCAGCAGCGAGACGTAGCTCGCCGACAGCTCGGGCCGCGCCAGGGCCTCCTGCGACATCCCGGCCGCGCGGCGGAGCCGCCGGATCCGCGCGCCCACCGACTCCGTCGTCGACATCCGGTTCTCCTCCGCGCCTCGGCCTCCCCGCCCCAGTATTGTGACCGGAGTTCCCCTGCTGTCAAGCTGGATCCTGACTGTGGTCATGGCCGGTGGTGACACGCTCGCCGTCCAGGACGGTGTCGAGCAGTGCCTCGGTGGCCGCTCCCAGGTGGTGCATGTCCTGGGTGAGCCGGTAGCACGGGACGGAGCTGACCAGGGTGTCGGTGATCGCGGCCCTGCGGTCGGTCCTGCTGTCCGGGTACCAGTCGGCGAGGAACGGGTCGTAGGACAGCGCGGCCCTCTCGGAGTGGTCGGCGAGCGCCGTCCGCGCCTCGGCGGGCGACAGCCGCCGGACCGCCTGCCCGTCGGCGGAGTCGACGAAGGCCGGGAAGACGACCGCGTCGAGCGTCCCCGAGGCGAGCAGCCGACTGCCGGTGACCTCGGCCAGCTCCTGGCACCGCACCCACACCATGGGCGGCACGGACGGGTCCGGCCCGACGGCGGTCCGCTGCTCGTGGTGCAGGCCGGGGAAGCTGTTGGCGGGGTGGGTGGCGCCGCGCAGCAGGCCGCGCAGGGCGGGCCACCCCTCCGCGAGCGCCAGGAGGGAGTCCGTGCGCACGTTGACGCTGCGGGGGAAGCCGAGCCCGCGCAACCCCGGTCCGTCGCCGTCGCTGACGACCAGGTCGTCGTTCGACACGAAGTCCGCCCCGCCGTGCAGCAGCGCGCTCAGGATGCTCGACGTCTTGCCCGACCTCTTCCCGCCGACGAAGGCGATGCCGCGACCGCCGACCTGGACGAGCCCGCCGTGCAGGAACAGCTCGCCGTCGGCGAAGTGCTCCCAGCGCAGCAGGTTGCGGACGCACCGGAGGAGCTGCTGGGTCCGCCACGGGGACGGATCGCCGCAGACGGCGACCGTCCGGCTGGACCGGTGCGCCCACAGCACCCGGTCGGGCTCGTAGGGGGAGGAGTAGGCGACCCGCGTCCAGCCCCGGCCCTCCGGGGCGGCGGTGAGGGCGAGCACCGCGGGGCGCGGGCGGCCGTCGCGGTCCCCGGCCGGGGTGACGGCGAGGAACGGCTCCGCGAGGCGGAGGAGGTCCGAGAGGGTCGCCTCGTCGCACGTCACGTCGACGTGGTGCCGACCGGTCGACGAGGAGACGACGGAGGTGGTGCGGACGCACGGGAGGATCGTCACGGCGACACGTCCTTCGCTGACGAGCGCGGCGGGTCGACCGCCGCCAGGTGCCGGTCGAGGAGGTCGAGCAGCGGCGTCGTGCGACCCCAGGGGGCCACGGCGTGCAGCGGCTCGGGGCTGAAGCGCTCGGCGTACGCGAGCACGACGTAGGCGTGGAACGCGGCGTACAGGTGCAGCCGCCACCGGGGCGCGCCGCTGCGGCGGGCCAGGACGGCCTCGCCCCCGGTGCCCGCCCAGTGCAGGAGGGACTGGCCGTGCGCGGCGGCGGGATCCCCGCCCCACAGCACCGGGAGGTTCACGCACACGAGCCCGTCGGCGCCGATCACGAAGTTGCGGTTGTTGACGTCCGCGGCCACGAGCCGCGGCACGGGCGCGGCGGCGTCCAGCAGCGGTGCCGCCGCCGTCAGGACGGTGTGGAGCGCGGCGTGGCGGGCGCGGGCGAGGGCGGGAGCCTTGCGGCGCTGCTCCTCCAGGTAGTCCAGGAGGAACGACGACCACGTCGGCCACGGCGCCCGCAGGTCGTCGGAGAGCCTGCCGAAGCCGGTGACCGCGATCCCGGCGACGTCGTCCAGCAGGTCGGCGAGCTGCCCGGCCCACTCGGCGACCGGTCCCGGTCCGCCGAACGCCTCGGCGAGCAGCGGTCCCTCCACGTACTCGGCCAGGACGAGGTGCGTGCCGTCGGGGTTGCGCGACAGGGCGAGCACGGGCAGGGCGCGACGGCTCCCCCGCTCCGCCAGGTAGCGCCGCACCGCGCGCTCGGCACCCGGCTGGCTGGAGCCGTCGAGCAGGTGCTTGACGGCGAACCCGCCCCCGTTCGCGTCGTGCACCCGCCACACCCGGCTGTTCGAGGTGGACAGCAGGACGGGCGTCGAGGTCGGGCCCAACCGCTCGGCGACCCACGTGGTGATCTCGGCCAGCGACGTCATCCCGGCCTCCCGTTCCCCGGTGGCACGAGGAGGACCTCGGGTGCGCCCCGGCCGGGCACGGGCGCGCGGACCTCCGCCACGGCGCCGATCGGCAGGGTCAGCACGGGATCGGTGTGGCCGAACTCGCAGTCGGCCACGACGGGCCCGGAACACCGGCGCACCAGCGGTTCCAGCAGTCGGCGGCTCAGTCCCGGCGTCCACTCGCGCCGGTGGTCCTGGGCGAAGCGGCCGACGAGGAGCGCGGCGGCGCCGTCGAGCAGGCCGCTGTCCGCCAGCACCGCCACCGCGTCGCGCACCCCGTCCGCCGACGCGGAGTCCGACTCCTCCAGGCACACCACGTGGCCGTCCCACCGGACGCCCGCGTGCAGGCCTGCCCGCAGGTCGTCGGCGAGGGTGGCGACGTTCGCGGCCACCAGCGGACCGGTGGCCAGGCCGGGGACCCACGCCGTGCGCGGGGCCGGGCCGCCGACGGCGCGCGGCCGGTCGTCGTGGGAGTCCCAGGGCAGCGTCTCCACCACGACGTCGTCGGTGGACGGCAGTGCGCGGTCACCGTCCTCATCGGACAGACGCGCCCACGCGGAGTCCCAGGTGAAGTCGAGGGTTCCGCCGTGCTCCCCGAACTGCGGCAGCGCGGCCGGTCCGTAGTAGGTCGTCCAGCCGAGGCGGTGGTAGAGCCACAGCAGCAGCGAGGTGGTGTCGCTGTAGCCGACCACCGACGTGGGCGAGGCCGCCAGCACGGTCGGGTCCAGGTGCGGCAGCACGTCCCTGGTGCCGACGCCGCCGACGGTCGAGAACACCGCCCGCACGGCGGGGTCGCGCACCGCGGCGGTGAAGCGCTCGGCCCGCACCCGCGCCGGACCCGCGGTGCTCCCGGAGTCGAGCAGGACCGTCGGATCGGTCCGGGGGACCAGGCCCCGCTCGCGGAGTTCCCGCTCCGCGCGGGCGAGCCGCCGGGGGCAGCGGGCCGCCAGCGGACCCGACAGCGAGAGCAGCGCGACCTCGTCGCCCGCGCGCAGCCGGGGCGGCGTCACGGCCGCGCGGGCGGTCACATCCACGTCGGCACGCCCTTGAGGCGCGGCATGAGGTGGAGGTCGCGGATGTCGTCGTGGCGCAGCACCCACGCCAGGAACCGCTCCAGACCGAGGCCGAAGCCCGCGGTGCGCAGGGGTGCCAGCTCCTTCATCCTCAGGTACCACTCGTAGTTCGCGGGGTCCACGCCGTGCCCGACGATCGCCCGCTCGGTGGCGGCGCGGGTCGTGTGCCGCTCACCGCAGCCCGCCACCTCGCCCAGGCCGAGGAGCAGGTCGGCGCACAGCGCGGTGCCGTCCTCCCCACCCGCCTGGTAGAACGGCACGGAGTTCGCGGGCATCCGGCTGAGCCACACGACCCCGCCGAACCGCTCGATCAGCTGGAGCTCACCCGCCCTGGTGATCGCCCGCACGCCGGAGCCGCGGTCCTCCACGTGCTCGGGGTCGACCAGGGCGCACGCGTCCTCGAAGGTCACCTCGGGGAACCGGGTGCGGCCCGCGATGTCGACCACGTGGTCGAGGCCCCCGGCGAACGCGGCGACGTCGTCGGCGGCGGGGGAGTCGAGCAGCCGCGAGCACAGCGTGGTGACGTGGTCCTCCACCAGCCGCATGACGTCGTCCAGGCCGCCGGTGATCTCGGCCTCGGAGTGGAAGAACTGGTTGAGGTGGGTGCTGTCGGGGTCCTCGCCCCGGAACGTCGGCATGATGTAGTAGGCGCCGCGCAACCCCATGCGCAGCATGAACTCCAGCTGGAACTGCATGGAGTCCGCCAGGTACGTCGGGTCGCCGAACAGGTCGATCCGCACGGGCAGGCTGTCGCTGCCGAGCCCCATGGGGCTGGAGACCGAGTTGACGGTGATCGGCATCAGCACGGGGGCCACGTCGCGCGCCCGGTAGAAGTCCCCGGTGGCGTGGACGAGTTCGGCGTTGACCCTGGTGATCAGCCGGAACCACGCGCTGCTCAGCGTGGTCTCCAGGTCGTGCCCGGTGCGGGCGGTGGCGGTGAACGGGATCGGGGCTGCTGTGGTGCTCATGTCGACACTGCCTTCCTTCGGGACTGGGTTGGGTTCGTCGCTCCGGAGCGGCGCTGCTCAGGACGCGGTGCGGTGGGCGCCGTCCAGCGCGTCGAGCAGCGCCGCGAAGGCCGCCCTCGCCGCGGGGTCGGCGCCACCGGCGAGGGGCGCGGAGGGGGTGCCCCGCTCGGCCCCGGACGCCATCGCGGGCAGCAGCGGGAGTTCCACCAGGCGCGTGCCCGCGCCGCCGGTCTCGTCCAGCAGGGCTCCGGCCAGCCCGGAGTCGGGGAAGGGCTCGGTGCGGGCTCCGCAGCACGGGCACGGGAAGTACGCCATGTTCTCGACCACCGCCGGGACCGCGATGCCGAGGCGGGTCAGCATCGCGAGGCAGCGGCGGGTGTCCTCCAGCGCCATCCTCTGCCGGGTGGTCACGACGACGGCCGCCGCCACGTCGAGCAGGTCGGCGAGCGCCATGTGGATCTCGCCGGTGCCGGGGGGAGTGTCGACCACCAGGGTCTCGACGTCGCCCCAGTCGACGTCGCGCACCATCTGCCGGAGCGCGCCGCGCAGCACCGGACCCTTCCAGGCCAGCGCGCGCGAGGCGTCGGCCAGCAGGCCGGTCGACATGAGCCGCACGCCGCCGCGCACCACCGGGCGGATGCGCCCGTGCCGCACGGCGGGCCGCTCCCTGACCCCGAACAGCACGGGCAGGCTCGGGCCCTGGAGGTCCGCGTCGAGCAGCCCGGTGCGGACGCCGCGGGCGGCGAACGCGGTGGCGAGGTTGGCGGCCACGGTGGACTTCCCGACGCCGCCCTTGCCGCCGCACACCAGGACGACCCGGACCGCGGGCAGCGCGGTCATCGTGGCTCCCCGACCGCGGTCGCCCCGGTGAGCAGGGCGAACGTCCTGACCCACGTGTCGAGGTACGCGGGGGAGGTGTCGAGGTCGTCGCGCAGCAGGCCGAGGCAGGTCAGCTCGACCCACACCGCGCCCAGCGCGTGCGGCAGGCACTCCCGCTCGGCCGGGGAGAGGGGCGCGACCTCCTCGTAGGCGTCGAGGAACCTCCGCACGGCGGCCCGGTCGACCGGTGACCGCTGGTGCGCGGCGAAGTTCGTGGAGTCCTCCGCGTAGCCGAGGACGCAGAACGTCAGCAGCGCCTCGGCGACGTCGTGCAGGCGCGACTGGACGTCGCAGTTGTCGAAGTCCACCACGGCCGCGACCCGGTGGTCCTCGGTGAACAGCAGGTTCCACGGGTTGAAGTCCCCGTGCACCGCCGTGGTGGGCAGCGCGGCGAACCCGGCCGCGGCGGCCTGCCGCTCGACCGGCGCGAGGAGTTCCTCGAGGACGGCGGCGGCGTCGGCCGCGTCCGGAACCACCTTGCGCAGCAACGCGATGTGGTCGGCCGCGAGCGTGAACACGGTCTCGCGCGGCGCGTCGGCGTCGGTCACCGCGGCGGTGTGCAGCCGGGCCAGCACCAGGGCGGCCGACCTGACCTGCTCCGGGTGCGCCCGGTACCTCAGCCCGCTGACGTGGTCGAAGAGGACGAAGTGCTCGTCGCCGAAGGAGGTCCACAGGTCGCCGTCGCGGGTGGGCACCAGGCGCGCCACCGGCACACCGGCCAGCCGCAGCGCCTCCTGGATCCGGGTGGACGCGGAGATCTGCCGCGGGTCGTCGCAGTACCAGGGGACCTGCTTGAGGAAGTACCGCCGGTCCCCGGCTTCCAGGACCGCCTTCTTGCTGGTGTCCGACCGGACGTCCAGGAGGGTGCAGCGGTCGCCGTCGAGGAGGATCGGGAGGAAGCAGTCGGCCTCGGGGAGGGCGTACCGGTCGACGACGAGCCCCAGCACGCGGTCGTCGAGGTTGAGGAAGTCCTTGAACGTCGGCTTCTCACGCACCGGCACGGGCCGCACCCCCCACCGCGACGGGCGCCGCGGCCCCGTCGGACGTCACCCGCCCGCGGATCCGCTCGGCCAGTTCGACGTACGCCTTCGTCCACTCGGGAGCGTCGGACTCCGCGACCTCGCGCGCTGTCAGCCAGGCGAACCCGGCGACCTCGGACACGTCGCGGACGACGGGCTCGGCGTCGGGAGCGGGGGCGCAGAACACGACGTTCACGACGCTGGTGCCGTTCGGGAGGGTGAAGTGCGCGCTCGTCACGTAGTGCGGCGCGCCGACGGGCTCCAGGCCCACCTCCTCGACCGCCTCCCGGCGCAGCGCGTTCTCCAGGACGGCGCCCGGCGCCTCGTCGTGCTCGACCTTGCCGCCGACCAGCGCGAGCCGCCCCGCCGAGTGGCGCTCCCCGCCGCCGCGGCGGATCAGGAGCCACCGCCGCCCCCGCCACAGCGCGACCTCCACGTTGCAGACGTGGAGCGGGTCGGGGGTGCTCATGCCGCGCTCCGGCGTCCGGCGATGAAGATGTTGTTGCCGCGGGCGGCGAGGTCGGGCTCCAGGGCGAGCTTCTTCTCGATCGCCAGGACGTCGGCGAAGACCTCCGGGTCGCCGAGCAGTTCGACCACGGCGGGACTGGACCCGTCCAGCCGCGTCTCCTGGCGCGAGGGGTAGACGGCGCTGGGGAAGCCGGTGAGCAGGTCCACCCGGCAGCCCGCCGCGCCGTAGAGGCCGATGAGCTCGTCGGGGCTGAACAGCCGCAGCGGCGGCATGTCGTCGGTGAACGTGGAGACGCCGGTGGTGGCGGCGCTGCGGGCGGCCTCCAGCCTGCCGACGGCCAGGTTGAAGTAGACGGCGTGGTAGCGGTTGGGTGCCAGCGTCACCAGCGCGCCGGTGTCCGACAGCAGGCCCGCCAGCGAGGTGAGGACGGCGCCGGGGTCGGGCAGGAACCCGATGACGTTGTGGAAGTTCCAGATGACGTCGAACCTCCGCCCGCGCACCTGCTCGGGGAGGTCGCCGAGGTCGCCCCTGACCAGTTCGAGCCGGTCGGCCCGGTCGCCCGTCCGCTTGGTCTCGGCGACCGCGAGCATGTCGGGGGAGAGGTCCACCAGGACGCCGCGGGAGCGCGGGTAGGCGTCCAGCACGCGCCGGGTCCAGCGCCCGGTGCCGCCGCCCGCGTCGAGGAACGTGAAGTCCTCGGGCAGGTCGTCGAGGTAGGTGGTGGTGAGGGTGTGCCACAGCAGCTCGTCCGACAGCCGCCAGTAGACCTGCTGGTCCACCTCGTCGTACCTGTCGGCCTTCTGGTGGAAGTAGGAAATGACGTCGGTGGACAACGGATCCCCAATCTCTGGCTCGGAGGCGCGTGCGTCCACCAATCGTGACTGGAGTCAAGAATGTAGTCAAGCATGGTCTCAAATTCGAATGACTAGAGGCTTGACTCGTGTCATGGGTCTGGCTAGCTTGGTGTCGTCGAGAGCGGCCGGGCGGCCGGGGAACGGCGCAGGCGGCACTCGGCTCGCGATCACCCTCACCGGGAAAGGAGGCCAGCCATGACCCGCAACCACTCCGCCGGACTTCGTCCGCGCATCACCAAGCTCGTCGTGAAGAAGGCTGCCTAGGAGCAGCCGGACGGGGTTGCGCGTCGGCCCCTGTCGACGCGCAACCCCGTCACAACACCCGACCCGACCGCGGGAGGACTGATCCCCTTGCACCGCACGCGCGAGAGCGGCGCGGACGCGCTCCTCACGGAACACCGCCCGTGGCTGCGGACCACCACCCTGTGCGTGGCGCTGGCCAGGGGAAGCCGGGACGACCGGCCCGGCAGGGCAGGCGCGGCGCACCTGTTCGAGCACCTCGTCATGTCGGCCCGCGGCAGCGGAACGGCACTGACGGACCTCGTGGAGGAACGCGGCGGCACGGCCAACGCCACGTCCGGCAACGAGCTGACGCTGTACTGCGCACGGGTGGACAACGAGGACGCGCCGCGGGTCGCCTCCGCGCTCTGGCGGGCCGTCGAGAACCCGCTGATCACCGAGGCGGACCTCGCACGGGAGAAGGGCGTCGTCGCCCAGGAGATCGCCACCGCCCGCGCCGACGCCGCCGACGTGGTGCAGGACGCCTTCCTCGCCGACCTCTTCGGACCCCACCCGCTCGGCCTGCCGGTCGCGGGCGACCTCGCCGACGTCGAGCGCTTCAGCCTGGCCGACGCCGAGTCCGTGCGGGCCGAGGGCCTGCCCCGGCACCGCGTCATCGTGGTCGGCGGCGCCGAGCCGGACCGGGTCCGCGACGCCCTCCCCGCGCACGCCCTGGTGTCCGCGGGCACGGCGCGCACCCCGGGTCCGCCCGCGCCCCGCGCCGCCGCGGACCCCGACGGCACCCGGTGGCCGAGGGACGAGGACTTCGCCTGGGTCGCCGTGGGCGGCCGGGCCGTCCCGGCCCACCACCCCGACCGGGCCGCCTACACCGTGCTCGGCACGCTGCTCGGCTCCAGCCCCGCGTCCTCCCTGTACCGCGAACTGCGCGACGAGGCCGGGCTCGCCTACGCGTTCCAGGCCTGGTCGTCGCACTACTCCGACGCCGGTGCCTGGCGCGTGCTGATGGGGGTGGAGACCGCGAACGCCCCGAAGGCCGTGGGCATCGTCGAGGGCCTGCTGCGCCGGATCGCCCGCACCGGCCCGACGGCCGCCGAGCACGCCACCGCGGTCCGGCAGGCCGTCGGCCAGTGCCTGCGCGACGCCGAGGACCCGTGGCAGCTCGCCGTCGACATCGCCCTGCACGGCGACGTCGGCGACCACCCCTGGTCGCCGGAGGCCGAGCGCGACGCGCTGCGGCGGGTCGCGGTCGACGGGGTGCGGGCCGCCGCGGCCCACGTCGCCGACTCCCTGACGGTGGCGGTGAGGGCATGACGGCCCGCCGCGCGTACCTCGACGCCGCCGAGGAAGCGGGACTCCTGCACCGCGCGGGCGGGCTCGTCGTCATCGCCGACCCCGTCGAGGACCCGGTGACCGGGCGCAGGCGGTGCCTCGTGGAGCACGTCGGCGGGGATGGACCCGACCCGGCCGTCCTGCTCGGCGTCCTGCGCGACCGCTGGCCCGACTGCCAGGAGGCGCTGGTGCGCACCGAGGCTCCGGCCGGGCCGCTCGGGTCGCCGTTCGTCCCGTACCTGACCTACGTGGTGCGCGAGCCCCCGCCGCCCGGCGCCCCACCCGCTCAGACCGGGCCCGTGCTGGTCCGGGCCGGGACACCGGGGGACCGGGCCGCGATCACGTCCATGCTCGCCGAGGCCTTCGACCGCGCCGTCGGGCAGCACGGGCACCGCGCCGACCCGGCCGCCCTCGCCGCCGCGGCCGAGTCCGTCGTGGACGACCCAGCACGCGTCACCTACGTCGCCGAGCGCGACTCCCGCGTCGTCGGCCACGTGACGCTGCTGACCGACACGACCGACGACCCCACCGGCGCGCGGTACGTCGAACTGCTGGACGTGCTGGTCCGCCCCCTGACCGACCGCGAGGCCTCCCGGCGGCTGGTGGCCGCGGCCGAGGCCCACGCCGCCAGGACCGGCACGCCGCTGATGGGCCACGTCGTGCACGTCGCGGACGACCCGGCGCACGCCGAGCGCACGCTGGCGGTGCTGGGGCGTGCGGGCTGGCGGATCGCCCACCACTACTCGTGGGCCGACTTCGGTCGGGGAGGTGGCTGAGGTGCCCACCGAGATCTGCCTCGTGCGCCACGCCGCCTACGACGCGGCCGACGGCCGACGGTCGGCCGACGGCCGCTGGGACCCGCCGCTGTCGCCGGAGGGGCGGCGGCAGGCCGACGCCGTGGCCGCCCGGCTCTCCGCGTTCACCTGGGACCACGTGCGCAGCTCGCACCTGCTCCGGGCGACCGCCACCGCCGAACGGATCGCCGAGGCCTGCGGACGACGTCCCGACCGGGACCCCGCCTGGGCGGAGTTCTCCAAGGGGGAGCTGGAGGGGTTCGGGCCGACCGGCGTCGACCCCGAGGAGCACGCGCGCCACTGGCGGGACGGCGACTGGCGGGCCTGGCCGGGCGGCGAGCGGCGCACCGACTTCCGCGAGCGCGTCCTCACGGCCCTGCACGGCTGCCCCGCCGGGGCCCGGACGGTCGTGGTCACCCACGGCGGTGTCGTCAACGAGGTGCTGTGCGCCCTGCTGGGCGGGCCCCCTCGCGCGCTCTTCCGCCTCGACTTCAGCGGCGTGACCCGGATCGGCCTCGACCGGGGCCGCGCCGTGGTCGCCGCGGTGAACGACACGTGGCACCTGGAGGACTCCCTGTCGGTGCCCCTGACCGTCTTCTCGTCGAAGGACGTGGTCCGATGATCGGGCTCGACCACCTGTACGCGGCGGCGGACCTCGCCCCCGACGAACCGGTCCGCAGGCTGGTCCGCGCCCTCGGCCAGCGGTTGGCGCCGCTCGTGCTCAGCGCGGCCGTCGCCGAGGGGCACGCCCCCGGCCCGCTCACCGCGATGCTGCTGGACCGCCAGCGGCGTCGGGCCCACGTGTACGCCGAGGCCCTGCGGACCGTCCGCGCCGTCGCCGATCCCGTCGTGCTCAAGGGACCCGCCCTGGCGGAGTTCTACCCGTCGCACCTGCGCAGGCCGGTCGGGGACCTCGACCTCGTGGTGGACTCCGAGGAGGAGGTGTGGGCCGCCGCGCGGCGGCTGGTCGACACCTTCGGCGCGACCCCCTCGGTCTTCACGCTGATCGGGCACGGCGGTGCGGAGCACTGCCTCGTGGGCCTGGACTGGCCGTCCGACGACCCCCTCTGCGAGTCCGACCTCGAGGTGGAGATCAGCACCTTCGCCTACGCGGGCGACCAGGCGGGCCTCCCGCTGCGCGTCGGGTTCCCGGCGTCGGTGCCGATGGCCCAGCTGTTCGCCGTCGCGGAGGAGCGGTGCCAGGGACCCTTCACCGTCAAGCACGCGCTGGACTGCGCGGTGCTGCTGGCCGCCCACCCCGATCTGCTGGTCGGGCGGGGGGCGGAGGACTCGATCCGCGCCTTCCACCTCGCCCCCGAACTCCGGGAACTCGTCGCCTCGGCCGAGGACCTGGTCGGCGTCGCCGTCCGGGGGTCCCTCGACGTCCTGGCGGACGAGGAGCGGGAGCGCCGCCGCCGGGCGGGGGCCGCCGACGGTCCGAGCCGGTCGGGCGGTCGCTGGGCGAGCGCCGCCGACGTCCGCTTCGGCGTGCTGCTCCACGGCTACGCCCGCGGCGGGGTCCGCCACCGCGCGGGCGGACCCGCGCCCGGTGGGGACCTCGTGCACACCCCCGTCGGCGACTTCCTCATGCTGGACGGCGTCGAGGTGGCCGCCGCCGACGTGGAGGCCTCCCGCGAGCTGAGCGCGGACCTGCGGTCCGCCGCGACCTCGACCCCGGTGGTCTGAGGCGGCGGCCGTCGAGGTCAGCGCCCTGCGCCGGGTGTTCACCCAGCGCCGCGGGCCCGACCGCGCCGCCCTGGACGGGATCGACCTCCGGATCGGGGAGGGCGAGGCCTCGGCCTGCTCGGCCCCGACGGCGCGGGCAAGACCACCCTGCCGAGCACCCTCCTGCTGCCCACCTCGGCCGGGTGCTCGTGGCCGATCCCCTGGTGCTCGTCCTCGACGAACCCACCAGCGGCATGGACCCCAACGCGGCCCGCGGTTTCCGGGCGGCGGGTCTCGCCGACCGACTCGCTGGTCGTGTCCCGAGGCCGCACCGGCTGGTCGACGGGATCCTCACGTCGGTGGTCACCCTCGGCGTGGTGCCGGCCGCGCTCTCCGGGCTGGGCATCCGCCTGCCCGAGGCCCGAAGCGTTCCTCCCGAGTCACCCGGCGGGCCGCCAGAACTGCCGGGGCGCGTACCCGTCGCGCCGCAGCCAGTGCTCGGTGTAGACGATCCGCTCGGCCTCGACCACGACCAGCGGCCCGGTGGGCGGCTCGTCGAGCGGCAGGGACCGCTCGACGTGGTCGGACTGCCACCGGAACGCCGACCAGTGGTGCTCGTGGCCGGGGTCGCCGGGTTCGAGCACCCGAGCCCGGCCGAACACCTGCGCGCCCCGACTGCTGGCCTGCCCGACCAGCGGCGCGAACACCCCGACGGACACGCGGGGATCGGCGGCGATGTTGCGCATCTTCGGCGACCGGGCCGCCGCCGTGAACATCAGCGCGAAGTCGAGGTGGTGGTAGCGGACGGGTGTCGCCAGTGGACCGTCCACGCCGGACGTGGCCAGCACGCACATGTTCTGCGACGACAGCAGGTTGAGGATCCGTTCGGACAACCGGTCGTGGTCCAGCCGCTTCGTGGGAGCCGGTCCGGCCAGCCAGGGGTTCGTCACGGGCATGGACAACCCTAGCGGAGCGCCTCGCCGCGCCGTGTCGACGCCGCGGCCGGATGCGTTCGCGAACACCCCGCGTGTCTTCGGGCACCTTTCGGTGTACATCCAGCCACATTCGGCGGGAAAGTCGCGAAATCCCGAATCGAGCGTCTTCACTCCCGTGGTGGCGGAGCCGGAACGGGAATGTCGGCTGCCCGCGGGACGCCGTCGTGGACGAGAGGTGGAAATGGGTCGATCCACCGTTATCCGGACAAAGTCACCGGGTTCGGAGTCCACTTCGTCCTCCGGCGGTCTCCCGAGGTGAACAACGTCACCCGCTTTCGGGCCGCGAGCACGCGACCCGGTGAACCTCCGGCGGTGTCGGCACGTGCACCTGGTGGACGTCACCGCGTCATCTAGCAGGACGATCGTTCGGCTAGCATCCCCGTCGCCGCTCCAGCGGTGAATTCGTCGCCGATCAGGACAGCGCACCGGTGCCGCCGCAGGAGGCTTTTGTGAATCCCCAGCAATGGTTGGACGAGTTCGAGGCCAGGCTGGCCGACCTGAAGAAGAAGTCCGAGGACCTCCAGGAGAACTTCACCGCCTCCAACGCGACGGTCACGAGCAAGGACGGCTCCGTCACCGTCACCGTCGGCCCCAACGGCGGCTTGCAGAACCTCCAGCTCGGCCGCCGCGCGATGGAGATGAGCGCCGCCCAGCTGACCGCGGCGATCCTCCAGACGGCCTCCCTCGCCCAGCGCCAGGCCGCCGAGAAGGTGCTCGGCGTCTTCCAGCCCCTCGGCGAGGGCACCGAGGCGATGTCGATGGTCAGCGACGCGATCCCGGCCGACGAGACCGAGGTGGACGAGGACGCGGACATCAACCACGTCGAGGTCGAGGCCGAGGAGCCCGTCGCGCCGCCACCGCCGGTCCACCGGCCCGCACCCGGCGCGCAGCCCGTGCGCCCGCCCGGCAGGCCGCGCCCCGCGGCCGACGACGCGGACGACGACAACCAGCCGTGGTGACCGGCTCCGGTCTCGACAGGAAGTAGGAAGCGACGATGGCCGAGACGCCGATCGACTCCCCTCCCGGTATGCACATCACCGAGGAGAACAAGCTCAAGGGCACCCTGTTCGTCGAGGCCTTCGGCGGCATGATCGACGCGATCAGCAAGGACGCCGAGACCGAGACCGAGAAGGCCCTCGACATCACGTTCAACGCCATCGGCGCGGCCTCGTCGATGGTGATGTTCGCCATGGACCCCCTCGGGTCGCTGATCGGCGCGGGCATCGGCTGGCTGATCGAGCACGTCAGCTTCCTGCGCGACGCCCTCAACCAGGTGATGGGCAACCCGGAGGAGATCCAGGCCAACGTCGAGGCGACCAAGGCCAAGGCCGTGGAGCTGCGCGTGCTGGCCGAGGACCACCGCAGCGGCCTGGCCACGTTCGACGGCTGGACCGGCAAGTCGTCGGAGACCTTCAAGGCCAGCATGGACCAGATGGGCGCGGAGCTCGACCAGCTGGCCAGCGCGGTCGAGACCAAGGCCAAGATCGTCGGGATCACCGGCATGCTGGTCACCGTCCTGCGCGACATCATCCGCGACCTGATCTCCCAGCTCCTCGGCTCGCTGATCGGCGGGGCGCTCATCGCGGCGGCCACCTCGGTCATCACCTTCGGCGCCTCCATCGTCGCCTTCGTCGGCTTCGCCGTCGGCAAGGCCGTCGCGCTCGGCACCAACATCGCCGCCCGCATCGCGCGCGTGGTGGCGTCGCTGAGCAGGCTCGTGGGCAAGATCGGCAACCTCGACGACGTGATGGCGAAGGTCAGCAAGGGCTGGGACCGCTTCGACAACGCCGCCGACGTGGCCGAGATCAGCTACGAGGGCTACAAGGCCTCCGACGACGTGGACGACGCCATCAAGAAGGGCGTCGACGACGACAAGCAGACCGACAAGGTCACCGCGGCCAACGACAGGGCCAAGGAGGCCGCCGCGAAGTACGAGGAGGCCAAGGCCAACGAGATCAAGCAGGCCGACGAGGCCAAGGCCGCGGGCGACAAGCTCGGCAGCGCCTCGGACGAGTACTCCGCGGCCAACGACAAGCTCAGCTCGGCGGCCGACGCGGTCAACGCCGCCGCCGCGACCGGCGACCAGGCCCAGTACGACGCGGCCAAGGCCAAGTACGACTCCGCGAAGGTCGAGGCCGACGCGGCCAGGGCCGAAGCGGCCTCCGCGGCGGACGCCGCGGCCAAGGAGAGCCGCGACGTGAGCGACGCGGCCAAGTCGAGCTACGACGCGTTGCAGGCCGCGAAGCCGTCGGAGGACGCCGCCAAGACCGCCTACGACGAGTACCGGGCGAACAACCCGGCCGGTCCGAGCGGGGCGAACCCGGCGCAGACCGCCGCGGAGACCGACCTCAGCGGCAAGAACGACGCGGCCAAGGCGGCGAACGAGTCCTACGAGAGGGCGAACGTCGACTTCGCGGCCAAGAACGCCGAGGCGGCCGAGGCGAACGCCAAGGCCTACCAGTCCGGGTCGGAGGCCGACATCAAGGCCGCCGAGCGGGCGAGCGACAGCGCGACCGCCGCGGGCGCGAAGGTCGAGGCCGCGGCCGCGGAGGCCAAGACCACCGGCGAGGCCGCCAAGACGAGCTACGACGAGTACCAGAAGAACCACTCGTCCGGCACGCCCGCGCCGACCCAGGCGCCCGCGGACCCGGTGCAGCACGCCAGGGACGTCAACGCGGGCACCAGCATCACCGACGCGGGCAAGGGCGACGCGTTCTTCGGCGGCGCGAGCGATCCGTCCAAGACGGACGTCAACGGCCCCACCGTGCAGGTCTAGGCCCACCAGCCAGCCGCTCAGCGCACCACTTGGAGAGAACCGGTCATGGCTGTCAACTCGGGTAGTCCCAACGTCAACCCGAACGCCACCCCGTCGGTCACCACGAACCCCGCACCCCCGCCGCCGCCCGCGGGGATCGGGTCGGGACCGACGGGGAACTCCGGCTTCTCCCAGAGCGAGTCGACGATGAGCGGCCTCCAGAGCCGGGCGGGCGACATGCAGTCCCGGCTCAGCTCCATCTCCAGCGGCCTGCGCGGGCTCAACCTGGGCATGGGCGCGCTGGGGCCGATCGGCCTGTTCGCGGTGCCCGCGCTGAACAACTCCAATGACAACGCTGTCGCACAGGCCGAACGGGGCTCGAAGGCGTTCGGGGACGTCCAGCAGGGGTTGAAGGCCACCCAGCAGGTGACCGTCTCCACCGACACGAACAACGCGTCCGCGTTCCGGAAGATCGACCCGAACAACAACTTCAAGCCCGTGCCGGGCGGGTCGAACGCCATCGCGTCGGGGCCGAAGCAGGCCGGGGGACAGGTCTCGCAGAGGCCGACCATCCCCGGCGGGCCCGGCGGCGCTCCCCCGTCCACGCGCCCGGCGGGCGGCCCGGTGGTGTCGTCCGCGCCGACCGTGCCCGGTGCGGGTGCGGGCTCGGGTCCGCGCGGCACCGCCGGAGGTCCGGGAGGTCCGGTCGTCGGCAAGGCACCGACGATCCCCGGTGGCGGTGCGACCGTTCCCGGTGGCAAGGCCGGTGGACTCGGGGGCGGTGCTGTCGGTGCGGCGCCGACGATCCCCGGTGGGGCGAGTGGCGTGCCGGGGGGCAAGCCCGGTGGGTTCGGTGGCGGTGCTGTCGGTGCGGCGCCGACGATCCCCGGCGGTGGGGCGACCGTTCCCGGTGGCAAGGCCGGTGGACTCGGAGGCGGTGCTGTCGGTGCCGCACCGACGATCCCCGGCGGTTCGGCCTCCGTTCCCGGTGGCAAGGGCGGGCTCGGTGGTGGGGGCGTTGGCGCGCCGCCGACGATTCCCGGTGGGGCGAACAGCGCGTCCGGTGCCAAGCCCGGAGGGTTCGGCGGGGGACCGGTCGGCGCGACGCCCACCGTTCCCGGTGCGGGCGGGAGTGCGACGCTGCCCACCTCGGGTGCCGGTGGGGGGCCGAGGAACGTCTCCGGCGCGTTGAACCCCGGTGTCCAGACCGGTCAGGTCGGTGGGGCCCCGATGGCTCCCGGTGGCGGTGCGTCGCCCGGTGGTCAGTCGACGGACCGGAGCAGCAAGTTCACCGCGCCGGGTGCGGCGAAGGGCGCGTTCGACCTGCCCAAGGCCCCGGTCGGTGACGGCACGATCTCCAAGGCACCCGTCGGCGGCTCGGGCGCGCCCGCGTCGTCCGTTCCCGGCGGTGCGTCGATCCCGAAGCCGACCGTCCCCCCGTCCGCGTCGGCAGGCGTGACGACCCCCGGTTCCGCCGTGCCGACCCCCGGTTCCGCGGTGCCGAGCACCGGCGTCCAGCCGGGTGGTGCGCCGATGGCTCCTGGCGGTGGTGCGTCGCCCGGTGGTCAGTCGACGGACCGGAGCAGCAAGTTCACCGCGCCGGGTGCGGCGAAGGGCGCGTTCGACCTGCCCAAGAGCCCGGTCGGTGACGGCACGATCTCCAAGGCACCCGTGGGCACGCCCGGCGCCAAGCCCGCTCTCACCCCACCGGTGACTTCCGGGACCTTCACCCCACCGGTGTCCTCCGGGACCAGCGGCATCGAAACACCGAAGCCCACCGGCACGCCGTCGTTCGGCCCACAGCCCACCGGTTCGCCGCTGTCCGGTTCGCAGTCCGCTGGTTCGCCGCTGTCCGGTTCGCAGTCCGCTGGCACGCCGTCCAGCCCGCAGCCCACTCCGGCGGGCCCGCAGGCACCCGCCGCACCTCCGGCAGCGGGCCCGCGACCCGACGTGACCACTCCTGGTTCCGCCGCACCGAGCACCGCTCCCCAGCCGAGCGCGCAGCCCGGTGCCCAGCCGGGAGCCGCCCCGATGGCTCCCGGAGCGGGCGCTGCCGCACCGGGTGGCCAGCCGACGGACCGCAGCAGCAAGTTCACCGCGCCCGGCATGTCGAAGGGCTCCTTCGACCTGGCCACCAGCCCAACCGGCGACGGCACGATCTCCAAGGCCCCGGTGGACAAGCCGGGCACCCCCCTGCCCAGGCCCGAGACCACGCCACCGGTCTCGCCGGCACCGCCGAAGTCCGGCGGCCTGGGCGGCCTCACCCCACAGCCGAGCACCACCTCACAGCCGAGCACCACCCCACCGCTGTCGACCGCACCCACCGACGCGACGAAGTCCGGCGGTCCAGCCGGATTCGGCCCGCAATCCGGCGCCACACCACCGGTGCCGACCGCACCGGCTCCGGTGTCGACCGCGCCGGCGGGCACTCAGCCTGCTCCGGTGTTGACCGCGCCGGCGGGCACTCAGCCTGCCCCGGCATCCACCGCACCGGCCGACACCCAGCCGAAGCCCGCTGCCGAGCCCTCGCCGAAGCCGCTGGTCCCGCAACCGTCTCCGGCGGTCACCACCCCGAGCCCGGCCCCGCAGGTAGACACGCAGTCGCCAAAGGCAGCACCCCTGCCCGCAGCGACTCAGCCATCGCCCGCCCCGGTGCCCAACACGCCTCCGCCGACCACCGACACCCAGCCACCCAAGCCGGCCAGCGCCCCACCAGCGGCGACAGAAGCACCATCACCCAAGCCAGCCGCAGCCACCCCACCCTCCGCACCCGCCGCGTCCCCAGCTCCCGCTCCGACCACCCCGGCTCCGGCCCCAGCCACCCCGAGCCCCGCGCCCGCCGCTACTCCGGCACCCGCCGCTGCTCCGGCACCCGCTTCTGCACCTGCGACGCCGATTGCCGCGCAGCAGGTGCCCAGCAGTCCGCCGGTCAGCGCCCAACCTGCTCCGGCGGCTCCTGTTGCCGCGCAACAGACGCCGAGCACCCCGCCGGTCAGCACCCAACCTGCCCCCGCTCCGGCACCCACTCCTGCCCCGACGACGTCGGCCGCTGCCCAGCAGACGCCGAACAGTCCGCCGGTGACAGCCCAGCCCACCCCCGCTCCGGCGACGCCGGTCGCCGCGCAGCAGGTGCCCAGCAGTCCGCCGGTCAGCACCCAACCTGCCCCGGCGGCTCCTGTTGCCGCGCAACAAACGCCGAACACCTCGCCGGTGACCACCCCACCCGCACCGGCCGCCAGTTCGCCCACCTCGGCGAACCCGCCCGCGCCCGCCCCGGCCACGCCTCCACCGACCACCCCCGTCGGAACCCCACCCGCCGACACGCAGTCCCCGAAGCAGACCCCGGCAACTCCCACCACCCAGCCGTCCCCGACCACCCCACCGGCCGGCACCCAACCCGCACCGAGCACCCCGGCACCGAGCACCCCGGCACCGAGCACCCCCGCACCCAAGCCGTCTGGCCCGTCGGCCACCGTCCACGACTTCCAGGACAGCCGCACCACCGACCCCACCCCGCCGAACGCCCCGAAGTTCCTCCAGAACATCCTCGGCACCACCCCGGCCCAGCCGCAGGTGGTCCCGATGCTGGTGGTCACCCCGACCACCCCGCCCACCAACACCCCAGCACCCTCACCCACCCCAGCACCCGCCCCCACCCCAACCCCGGCACCCACCCCGCCGCCCGTCCCCACACCGGTGCTGCCGTCGCGCGGCAACCTCCCCGCCTTCATCCAGCAGAACCAGGCCCTCGGCACCATCACCGCCTCCACCGTCAACGGCGGCGCGCGCGTCACGGCCGCGGTGAACGGGCTCCTGCCGTCGAGGCCGGGGGTGACGCCGGTCGGGGTGAACGACGTCGAGACGGCGCTGCACCAGAACTTCGAGTCGTTCCTCGACACCGGCCGCAAGTTCCCGATCAAGGTCGGCCGGAACTGGTACGAGGCGACGGTCAAGGCGACCCTCGGCCCGAGCACCGCGCTCACCGTGCCGGACACGAAGACCAAGGTCGACATGACCGTGAACAGCGGCAACGCGACCGCGCACACGGGCACGGCAGGCACGTCGGCCACGGTCGGCGTCGGCGGCGTGGTCTCCGCGGGTGTCGGGCCGTACGGTGCGGCGTCGGTCAGCGTGCCGCTGGGCAGGCCGGTCGAGTCCACCACGGCGGGCACGGCCACCACCGACCAGCGCGCCATCCGCTCCGGCGAGGGCTCGGTCGAGGCGGTCGTCCCGGTCACCTACACCGTGTCGCTGGCCGACGCGCGGAACAACCCGGTCGGCACGCCCGTCACCGTCGCGTCCACGCCCGCCTCGCCGGTCGACGTGACGCTGCACATCCCCGACGACCTCTCCACCATGACACCGCCCGCCGTGGCGCCGACGCCGGTCGTCCCGGCCAACGGCTGGGGCGCGGCGCTGGAGCACCCGGCGCCGGAGGCCGTGGTCGACCTCGACACCGACCTGGCGTTCGCGACCGTCGCGGCGCAGCTGCACCCGTCGATCACCCGGCTCGGCGCGCCCGGCCGCACCGCGCTGCGGAACTTCCTCGACCCGACGACGATCCGCGACAACCTCGGCCCGGCGCTCAACGGCTGGGTCGTGTCGCCGGACCTGGTCAGCCCGCACGGCAGCCGCGCGGGCGTGGTGCGGATGAGGGCCACCCCGGTCAGCGCGGAACTGGTCGGCACCAACCCGACCACGGTGCTGCGCCTGCACGAGTCGACCGCGACGAGCACCGGTCTGTCCTCGTCCACCAAGAGCGGGTTCGACGTCACCGTGGGCGTCGGCGGCGGCGCGGTCGCGCCCACCCAGGTCGGCGGCACGGCGGGCGTCACCGCCGGGTACTCGGCGAGGACCACCGAGTCGTCCCACGCGGGCACCGGTTCGTCGGTGAGGACCGGCGTCCAGATCAAGGGCGACACCGGCCTCTACAAGGTCACCGTGAACCTGGAGGTCCAGACCCCGCACGGGGCGACGATCACCGTGCCCGCCACGAGCTACGTGCGGCTGGGCGTGCCCGAGGCGAGCAGCGCGGGTCTCCAGGTGCCGCCCGGCACCTCGCCGGACCTGACCACCCCGACCCCCACCCCGCGCTTCGCCCCGCCGTACCTGGCGGCGGCCGCCGCGGCGGGCAACGTCAAGGTCGGCCAGTTCGCGCCCGCCAACCAGGTGCAGGGCCAGGTCGAGGACGCGCTGCGCGGCCTGCCCGGCTTCGACAGCTTCCTGCCGAGCTTCGCCGACCCGAACAGCGCCCCGCGCGACACCGGGCGGAACGCCTCCGACCTCGCCGACCAGATGGCCAACCAGCGCAAGCTGACCACGGAGCTGTCGCCGACCGCGCTGAAGTCCCAGATGGACAGCCTGCTCGGACCGGGCGTGCAGGTCCGGTTGAAGAAGCAGGGCCTGGCGACCAACGAGTACGTCAACGTCACGGTCAAGGCCAGGCTCACCAACCCCGTGCACCTCGGCCAGGCCGACGCCCGCAACGTCCGCGGCGCCGCGTCCACCGGCCCCAGGCTGGACAGCTCCACCACCACGCAGAAGGGCTGGAGCGCGGGCGTCGAGGGCAAGGTCGTCATCCCCTCGACCACGGGGAGCACCAGCGCGAGCCCGGCGCCCGCCGCGGGCGCGAAGTACACCAGCTCCACCTCGACGAAGAACGCCGCGGGCCCGACGGTCAGCAGCACCGCCCTGAACGTCGGCAGCCCGAACTCCCAGCTGTTCCAGCACGACGTGGCGTTCGACGTCGAGGTCACGAAGTTCACCCAGAACCGCTCGTGGGTCAAGCGGGTCACGCCCGGCTCGCCGTTCCTGAAGGTCCCGGAGCCCACCACCGTCGCGAAGACCGCGGGCGGGCCCGCGCCCGCGAACGCCGTCGCGCTGCCCGCGATCACCGGCACGGTCAACCTCTGGGTGTCCGACAGCTCCGCCATGACGTCCGACCCGGCCGTGTTCGCCCCCGGCGCGGCCACCGTGGCCGCCGCACCGCCGAACACCACCATCAGCACGGTGCTCACCTCGCCGAAGCCCGCGGTCGAACCGTGGCTGCACGTCGAGGCCGTCGCCAACACCGAGGCGGTGCGCAACCAGGCCATCGCGGCGCTCAACACCGCGGCGGGCGGCGATTCGGCGCTGGGCGTGCCGGGCACCGACGCCCGCAACCGCATCGACAAGCTGTTCAGCCCGGAGAGCATCAAGGCCAACCTGCGCACGCTGGTGGACAAGGGCGTGACCGAGGGCGGGATGAGGTACGGCCGCCGGGTCGCCGACCGCACCGGCGCCGTCGGCGTGTCGGTGTCGCTGAACAACCCGAAGCTGGTGTCCATCTCGGACGACACCGGCACGGAGAACGCCAGCACCGGCGGTGCCAAGGCCGGGGACGGCAAGACCGGCGCCCGGTCGGTCGACCTCACCGCGGGCGTCAACACGCCGATGAAGCCCGCGACCGGCGCGACCGGGTCGGGCGCGATCGGCGCCACCGCGAAGTGGACGCCGTGGTCGACGTCGTCCACCGAGGCCACCGAGATCGGCGGCAGCGTCGACCGCAACCGGGTCACCCCGGCGGGCGGGCGCACCGTGCTCGTCCAGCTCGACGCCGACGTCACCGTCGTGGGGGAGAGCCGCTCGGGCAACACCCTCTACGGGGGCACACCCCGCAGCTCGGCCTCCGTCGTCACGCTGCCGGGCGGCGTCTTCGTCCGGGTGAGCGAGGACACCGCGCGCGGCATGGGGCTGCTGCCCCCGCTGCCCGCCCACACCACGCCGCCGATGGGCGCGATGACCCCGCCCGCGACGCTGAAGCCCGGCGAGCCGGGCGCGCTCGGCCTCGGCCTGGTCGAGTCGGTGCCGAACCTGTCGGGCCTGGTGCCCGAGCTGAGGACCAACCTCGGCGCGCTCGGCACCGACCTGATGCCGCCGTCGGTCCTCAAGGACTCGATGAACAACCTCCAGCGCCTCACCGACCTCACGTCGGACGCGAGCGTGAAGGCGTTGGTGGACAGCGCGCTCGACGGCGGTGTGCCGCTGCTGGTCCACGACCCCGGCGTGTTCGGCAAGGACACCTACCAGGTGACCCTGAAGGCGACGCTGGGCACGCCCGCGTTCGACGGTGTCGTCAACGACGGCGTCGAGATGGAGCACACCACCACCGGCACCGCCAAGTTCTCCCAGGGACAGGGCAGGGGCACGGGCTGGAGCGTCGGTCTCAGGGTCCCCGGCAGCGGTCTGCCCGCGACCGGGAACCCGAACCTGTCCGGTTCCGCGGGTGCCGTGGCATCGGCCACCCTCGGCCAGGCGCACTCGAACTCCACGACCGGCTCGACCACCGAGCAGGTCGGCCACCTGCGCGCGGGCAGCGGTCCCGCTGTCAGGTACACCGTGCCGGTCACCTTCGAACTGGTGGTGGAGAAGGGGAACCAGGTCGTCGGCCGCGCCACCAGCGGCCCGCCGCAGGACATGTCCGTGCGGGTGCTCGCGGACAACCAGAAGGTCGCGGGCGCGACGCCCGCGAACACGGCGGCGTTCGCCCCGACCACCACGCCGCGCCCGGCCGCGCAGGGCGCCCCCGCCACGGCGAACGCCTGGCAGGCCAACCCCAGCCCGGCGACCCCGACCGCCGCCCCCGCCGTGCTCCCGCCGTCCGCGTCGGTGGAGAACCTGCGCGGCGCGCAGGCGCTGCGGGAGGCCGCGGTCAGCGCGCTGACCGCGGCGGGCGCGAACCGGGGCATCACCGGCAAGGGCACCGGCTCCATGAACGCCCTGCACTCCGCGCTCAGCTCGGAGTCGTTGCAGCCCAACCTGCCCGGCATGCTCACGGGTGCGCTGGAGGTGCCCGGCCTGCACGAGGCCGCGTTGACCGCGAGCACGCACGCCGACGTGAAGGTCTACGCCAAGCTGGTCAACCCCCGGCTCGAAGGCCTCAGCGACGGCGTCAACCTGGAGAACCCCAGGACCACCGTCACCACGACCTCCAGCGAGTCCAAGCACAGCGAGACCGGCGACGTCTCCTTCGGCGCGGCCTCCGGCGGCGTGTCGTCGAAGAACCCCGACGTGGGCTTCTCCACCGGCGGCGTCGAGGGCAGGCACGCGAGCGAGGACAGCTCCGCCACCTCCGGCGGCGCGACCGACAACAGGGTCGCCAACCTCAAGCCGCAGGGCCGTTCCGGCCTGGTCACCTACGACGTCGAGTACCGGGTCGTGGCCGACCTCGGCGGCGGGCGCGTCGGCGTGGTCGACCTCCAGGTGCCCGCCGCGGCCCGCGTGCGGATGCCCGCGCCCGAGGTGGAGACCGCGCTCGGCAAGCCGCTGCCGCCCGCGCTGGACACCGCGCAGACCGGGGTGAAGGACGCGGCGGCGGCCTGGCGCGCCGCGGAGGTCGCCTCCGACGCCGTCCGGCACGCCACCGACGAGACGATCAACCGGCTGGCCCCCGACCTGGCCACCGCGAACGCCGACGTCGCCACCCGGCAGGGCGCCGCGACCACCGCGGACGACAACCTCACCGCGGTCCGCGACAGCCTGCCCGCTCTCCGGGCGAACGCGGACACCGCGGCGCGGGCCGTCGCGGACGCGGCCACCGAGGTGGCCACCCTGGCCGAGGCCAGGGGTGCCGCGACCGCCCGTGCCGACCTCGCCGCCGCGGCCCGTGCCGACGCCGACGCCGCCGTGACCGCGCACACCGCCGCGGTCGCCGACCTCACCGCGGAGGTCGGTGCCGCCACAGCCGCCGTCACCGACGCGAACGCCAGGGCCGCCGCCGCCCAGACGGCGCTCGACACCCACCTGAACGCCCCGCGCCCCGCCCCGGTCGAGGGGCAACTGGCCCAGCCCGACCCGGTCGGCCCCCGACTGGCGGGCGAACTGTCGGACGCCACGATCGAGCTGACCACCGAACGGGGACGGCTCAACGGCCTCACCACGGCGCTGACCGAGGCCAGGGGCGAGCTCGACCAGGCCGTGGTCGACCAGGGCCTGGCCGTCGCCGAGGTGAACGCCGCGGCCGTCGCCGTCGCGGAGGCCGACACCGACCACGCCACCGCCGTGACCGACCTCGACACCGCGCGGAACACCCTCGACACCGAGAACGGCAGGCTCCGGACCGCGAAGGACGAGGCCCAGCGGTTGCAGGACCTGCTCGACCTGGCGAACGCCGACCTCGACACCGCGGTCGGCGCCCAGCAGGACGTCGCCGACCGGATCGCCAAGGCCGAGCAGGAACTGGAACGGGCCAGGAACGCCGCCGACGCCCGGCAGCAGGCGTGGTGGGACGCCAAGACCGGCGTCGACCAGCAGGTCGAGGCGTTCAACACCCCCGCACCGCCGGTGGCGGGCGGCTCCACCCCGCCCCCCGCGCCGCCGAGCGGTGGCGCGCCGCCGGTCCCGACCGCCACCCCGTCGCCGTCCGCGGCACCCGCGCCCGCCCCGCGCGGCCCGTCACCGGAGCGGTCGTTCGACTTCGCACCCGGTACGACGGCGCTGAACCCGGAGCAGTCGGCCACCGTCGACGCGCTCGCCGCCGACCTCGCCGAGTCCGCGGGCAAGCGCGCCGACCGCGGCTACCTGCCGCCCGTGGTCGAGGTGTCCGGCGCGAACGCCCCCGCGGTCAAGGCCGCGCTGGACGCGACGCTCGCCGGGGCGGTCGACGTCGCGATCGCCGAGGGCGGCCGTCCCGACGGCGCCGACGTCCACGTGGACTGGGACCTGGAGCGCCCCGAGGGCTACGTGCCGCCCGAGGCGCCGAAGTCGGTCAAGGTCACCGACACGGTCATCACGGCCTCCGGCCCGCGGGCCCCGCACCCGATCCTGTCCGACCAGTCCTGGCGGCACAGCGACGCCCCGAGCGCCGACTGGTCGCGCCCGAGCAACCCCGTGTCCTCCCAGGACGTCCTCGCCGCCAGGGCCGGCGCACCGGTCCGCACCGTGCGGTCCGAGGACGGCGGCCTGCTCAGCACGAGCACGATCGCACCGGGCAAGGTCGACTTCACGGCGTGGCGCGGCCCGATCGCCTACGACAGGCGCAGCGTCGACGTCGACGGCGTGACGGTGCAGGACTTCACCGTCAAGGTGTTCCTCGACCCGTCGAGCACCGCGACCCCGGCCCAGGTCGACGCGGTCAAGGCGCGCACGGTCGCGGGCGTCGAATCGGTGTTCAACCAGGGCCACCGGCTGCCCGGCGGCGACCAGCTCCACGTCACCGTCGAGTTCACCGCCAACCCCGCCGACGCCCACGGCCACATCGCCATCACCGGCCCCGACGGCCGCGCCAACCAGCTCAACTGGCCCGTGGACACCGATCCGAGGCGGCTCGCGCACGAGGTCGGCCACTTCCTCGGCCTCCAGGACGAGTACCGCGAGACCGGTGCGGCCAAGCCGATCTTCCAGCACCAGGACGGCAAGGGCCGCGTCGTCGCCGACAACGGCCCCATGACCGCGGGCATCGACTCGCCGACCATGGAGATCAAGCCGCGCAACCTGTGGCTGATCGAGACCCGCGCCGACGCGCTCGCCTCGCCCAACGCCGCGCCGCCGTCGGCGTCCTACGACTCGCCGCTGGCGCCGCCCAACGCCCCGTCGCCCGACGGGGCGAAGGTGACGCGGGCGCAGGAGGACGCGCTGAACGTGCAGGGCGGCTACGCCTTCGACGTCGGGGCCGTCGACACGCGCACCAGCCTCGTCGAGTCGATCGCCGTGACGCTGGCGCCGAACTCGCCGGACGCCCGGCAGGCCTTGGTGGACGAGGTGAACGCCGTGACGTCGTCGGCGACGATCGCCGACGTGGCGGCGGCGGCCGGGGTGCGCGTGCACGTGCTGGGAACGGACGGGGGGTTCACCTCGCACGGCCCGATCACCGGCCTCCCGGTGCACGTGGTCGAGAACGGCGTCACGGGCGACGGCGCGCGCTACCACGCGACCAAGGAGAACGTCCACATCGGACGCCCCGGTGTGTCCTACCCCGGTCCGACCACGATCCGGCACGAGGGCGTGCTGAAGACGGTCAACCGCGGCGAGTTCGAGATCGAGACGATCGCGGGCCGCCACCAGGTCCGGATCTACACGGCGGTCGTCAACCCCCAGACGATCACCCCGGACGCCGACGGCAAGCCGACGTCGCAGTGGAAGGACATCCAGCAGGACCCCAAGACCGGTGACCTGACCTTCTCCACGGGCAAGGGCGACGGCCCGCTGTGGGCGGGCGCCGGTCGTCCGCAGCGGGCGTTGCAGTGGCTGACGAAGTACGAGCACACCGACGGCGGCAAGCCCGACCTCCAGAACCCCTCGATCATCAAGCGCCCCGTGCTCCGGTCGTTCCTGGTCCCGCTGGACACGTTCAACAAGATCACCACCGAGACGAAGATCGAGGGCGTCGCCGGACCGACGGTGAACGTCGACCAGCGCGGCGAGCCCAACCAGTTCGGCATCGGCGGCGACCACCTCGCCGAGCTGATCAAGAACGCCGAACCCGGTTCGCTGACCAGCTACCCGGCCAACCCCACGGCCGGGTTCGCCCACGAGTCGCTGGCGGGCCGCGTCACGCCCCTCACCGAGATGAAGGGCAAGGTGGGCCTGAGCCCGGACTTCCGCAGCGACGCCGTCGGCAAGGCCTACGACCCGTGGTTCACCTGGAAGCAGGAGTCCGACGGCTCGTGGAAGTTCGACGGCTTCCGCAACGACGCGCACGGGCTGCACGACATGGCCACCCGGTTGCGCGAGCACGACGTCACCTGGCAGCAGGTCAAGCAGGGCGCCGCGAACCGCACCGACGACGCGCGGATCGAGCCCGACCACGAGTCCATCCCCAACCCCCGTCCCGGTTCCGAGGCCGCGGGGCCGAAGGACCTCGGCTTCGACGCCCGCGTCCAGCGCCTCAACCAGTTCCTCAACGAGGTGGGACCGGCGTCGGTCAACGTCCGCAAGATCACCGACGACGTCCTGTCCACCGGCCCCGCCGCGCTGCGCACCCACCTCGCGGGCAACGGCGTCCCGTCCGTCGACCAGGCCGCCTACCAGCGGGCGCTCGACCAGACCGTCTCCGACGCCGCCAGGGACGCCGCGAAGAACGTCGACGCCGCCGTCAAGCAGGTCAAGGGACCGGTCCAGGACAAGGCGGAGCTGCGAACCCTCATCCGCGACGGGTTCAGGGCGAAGAGCGGGCCCCAGCGGGACTTCACCGCCGAGGTGGCGGACCGGATCGCGACCGACTTCGCCGCGAAGGTCAGGGCGCACCCGAGCCTGGCGCTGCTCGACGACGCCAGCCGAGGGCGGATCGCCGACCAGCTGCGCGTCGACATGGACGCCGCGGTCCGCCAGGAACTCGGCAACCTCGACGGGTTGGACGCCCTCGCGAAGGGCGGCAAGAAGGGCGGCTGGCTCAGCGGTCCCCGTGGCGCGGAGTTCGGCAGGCAGGTGGCCGCGAACATGGCCGCGCGCCCCGCGCCGACCGCGCAGGTGGCCATCGACCCCGACCTGCTGGCGACCGTGGCGGAGAACAAGGTGCTCAAGCCGGTCGTCACCGGCGCGCTCGACGCCTTCACCGGGCAGGACCTCCTCACCAGCAGCCCGGACGACCTCAAGTCCGTGGTGTCCGCGGAGGTGCTGCCCGCGCTGTCGAACGACATCGGGACCGCGCTGCGCACGGACCCCGCGCTGGCACTGGCAGACCAGTCGTTCCGCGACACGATGGCCAACGCCGTGGCGAACAACGCCCGCGCCCGCGCGGGCCTCGCCCTGGCCACGTTCACGTTCGACCGCGTCGACCCGGCCGAGGTCGACGCGCTCATGGCCAGGGTGCCCGAGATCGCCACCCAGGCGGAGATCGGCGCGCTCGTCGCCGCCGACTCCGACCGCGCCGCGTTGGACTTCAACACCAGGACCGAGGGCGCGGACCCGTTCCTCAACTCCTACTTCCAGTGGAACGCCGAGCGCGGCCAGGTGTTCGACGCGCAGCGCGCGGCGGGGGACGACCTCAGCGCGAGCATCAACGCTCCCGACCGGGACCCGCACGCCGTCGTCGACCAGCTGATCGCGCGGTTCGGCGAGCTGGACCGGAAGTTCGACGAGGTCGCCACCGCTCCGCAGCTCACGCCGGGACGCGCGGCGGGCCACACCACGCCGTTCACCTTCTACGAGCACTCGCAGATGGTGCTGGGGCAGTACTTCAAGCTCACCGCCGCGGAGGACGCGGACGCCCGGCTCATCCCGGTCGACGCGCTGGCCAAGGCGATCCTGTTCCACGACATCGAGAAGAACAACGCGAAGAACCAGTTCGGCGACGGCCAGGGCAGGCACGACCGCGAGCCCGAGCACAAGCTCGCCGTCGAGATGATGGACCGCTACCGCGGCCTGTGGGCCAACCAGCGCGAGTTCGCCGCCGCGAGGGCGATCGTGGACTCCGACCCGTTCGGCTTCCACCTGCGCGGCAAGATCACCGCGGACGAGGCGTTCATCTTCATCCACGACCTCGCGGGCAAGGTCGACGGCACGAACCCGGACAACCCGAGGAAGCTCTTCGACGAGTTCCACCAGTACTACCAGGCCGACTTCTCGTCCTACACGCCCGACAGCACGTACGTCGACCGCGACGGGGCCACCAGGAAGGGCCCGAACGCGTTCACCGACCGCTTCCAGCGGGGGGCGGACGGCATCGAGCTGACGGGCGACGGGAGGCACTTCCAGTACGCCGGGAACCACGACGTGGCGCGGAGGATGCGCGACCTGGCCGCGATGTTCGCCGACCCGGCCACCGTCGCCGAGCACCACGCGCGCATCACCGGCCAGGACGTGGCGGCGCCGAACGCGCCCGCCCGCGCCGACGCCGAGGCGTACCCGCGGCCGCCCCACGCGCCCGCCACCGAGCGGGTCGCCGTCCCGGAGGACGCGGACCCGGTGGTGGTGACCGCCGAGGCCCGGCGGGTGATGGCGGACATCACCGAGAAGTACGGCATCGAGGTCGACTCCACCGCGGGTGCCTCCGCGGTCAAGGAGTCCCACCCCGGTACGAGCCGGGCCAACCTGGACAAGGTCACGGCCCGCGGGTGGGACCCCAGGGAGCTCAAGGGGCTCCAGGACGCCCTGGCCCACTACGAGCCGATCCTCGGCGCGGCACGGGAGAGCTCCACCCGCGCGGGCCACCCGCAGGAGCTGACCACCGTCGGCGCGGTCAGCCGGGCCATCAGGGGCACGTCACCGTTCCTGCTGGCCACCGGCGAGTACATCGCCTCGCACACCACGGTCACCCTCTACCCGATGGCCGTGGTCGGGAACTCCTTCGGCGGCGGCGCCGGGGAGGTCGAGGCGACGGCGACCCGCGAGCTGGCGCACGGTCTGCTCCAGTACGCGCTCCCGGAGTACACCGCGAGGTTCGGCACCCGGGACACCGACGGCAAGCCGGTGCTCGCCGCGGGCGCCGAGCCGCCGCACCAGAACACGAGGAACGCGGCGGACGACTTCAAGGAGTCCATCGAGTCGCACGTCCTGGGCGTCTCCACCTTCGCCGGGACCGCGCCCGAGCACGCCGCGGCCATCGCCGACCTCGCGGCCCGGCACCCCGACGTCTTCGAGCGGCGGGGCGTGGAGCCGGCCGAGGCGAGGGCCGAGCGCATCGCCGCGGCGCTGTCGGCCGAGCTGGCGGACTTCAGCGCCAGGGTGGGCACGTGGACGCCCGACGGCGGGCCCGACTTCGCGGGTGAGCCGCCCACCACGGGCTACGGCGCCACCAACCCGGACGAGGACCTGGCCGAGACCGCGATGGTCTACTTCCTCGACCCGGACCGCCTGAGGGCTCAGGCGCCGCAGCGCTTCGCGTTCCTCGACGGCCTCGTGGCGGGCTGGCGACCCGACACCGGTCCGGCGGCCCAGCCGCCCGACGTCCCCGCGCGGTCGCCGTGGACCGCGCCCTCCCCGGTGGACCCGGTGCCGTCGCTGGTGAGGGACGACGACGGCCGGACCAGGTCCATCACCGGCGACCTGTTCAGCGAGCCCGCCACCGTGTGACCCGCCGGGTTCGCCCCGGACCACGGCGCGGGGCCGGGGACCGGTCCTCCGTGGACCGGGCCCGCCGAGCTGCCACCGCTCCCGCTCGGCGTCGGGCACCTGTTCCCGGTACAGGGCAAGGGCTTCCGGCCAGGCTTCGCGGGCGTGGTCGTGCTGGCCGAGCGCGGCGCGCGGGTCGCCCGCGTCGCCCGCGTCGTCGAGGGTGTCGGCGACCTCGGCGGTCGGTCGTGCGTCCGGGGGCGGTCGGCGGGCTTGTTCGGTGTTCTCCGCGCGCGGGCGGGCGGTCGGTCGTTCGTGCGTCCGGGAGGGCCGGTCGGCGGGGTCAGCGGCGGCCGGTGGCCAGGACGACGAGGAACTGGCCGCCGCCCGCTTCGACGGTCGCGGTCACCGGCAGCCCCGGCACCAGGCGGGAGAACCGGTCCACCAGCCAGTCCGCGGCCTCGTGGGCGTCCTGTTCGGTGGGACAGCGGGCCACCATCTCGCGGCCCCCCTTGCGTTCCAGCCGTCCGGCGACGGTGATCAGCGGCGCGGGCTCGACGACGTGCAGGCGGTCCGGCCAGGCGATGACCACCTTGACCGCGCCCTTGCGGGTGTTGCACCCGCGGTGCGCGAGCCGTTCGGCGACCTTGGCCTTCCGGTCGGCGGTCCTGGCGTCGACGCTGGGCCCCCGTGCGTCGTTCACGGACATGTCGGGGTCGACCGGTTCGTCGCACACCCAGCACCGCCAGCCGTCGCGTTCGGCCACGTCGTCGAGGAGACTCACCGGAGCAAACTAGCCTGCCCGGTCGCGGTCCCCGCACCGGCCACCGGCTTCGGTGAACCGAAGAGCGTGTCCCACGGGCCAGGGGCCCTGGTCCTAAGCTGATCATGTGGTGGTGGCGGGTCGTACCCCCGAGCGGATCCCGGCAAACAGGAATTCACCGCTGGTGGTGAACTCCGGGTCGAGTGGAGCACGCGTCGCGTGGAATAGAGGGGTGCGGTCGGTGCGGCAAAGTCGGGCCGTCCGCTGAAGAAGTCGGGAAAGATGCCGAAAGTTCATGGTGCCTCCGCGAATAACGGGCAAGTCATTGCGGATTGCTGGACGTCTGCGAATCGATACCCATCTGCGGATGTGTCTGAGGTTCGTGGCCTTGGCCGGGGCGGCACTCTCGCGACTCTGCCGTGAAGCGTTACTTCGGTCGCGAATAGGAGTAAACCGCTGTCCGCCGTTCGGCTTATTGCCTGCATTGGTCAAGTCGCTATGCTCGGGACTTGGATAAATTGGCTTACGAAGTGTCCGGGTAGTGCCTTGTGCAGGCTCGCGTATTTCTCTTGGTGGAGAATAAGTGATGAAACTGCTGTTCTCTTTAGTGTGCCTCCGGGCAGGGCCGTGAATCGATTGGCGATTCTTGGGAGGTCGCCGCGGGCGCCCCGGAAGCACCGTCCGCCCCAGGCCCCCGCCGCACCCGCGTGACCCCGCCGCCGAGCCGCCCGTCCGTGTCCGGTTCGGACCGTCGCACACCGTCACGCACGTCGAGCGGGAGTTCAGATGACACACGCGGGAAGGACGTCCAGGCCGAGCGGGAAGGCGTTCCGGGGGACGGGGAGCACCAGACCGGGCACGCTGCACGCGGCCACCGTCGTGCCGATCGAGTCGCTGGTCGTCGCGGGTTCACCGAGGTCGGCGGGTGAGGACACCGAGCACGCCAGGGTGCTGTCGGAGGTGCAGGCAGACCTGCCGCCCATCGTGGTGGACAAGCGGACCATGCGGGTGATCGACGGCGTGCACCGCCTGAGAGCCGCCCAGATGCAGGGGCGCCACGAGATCGAGGTGTGCTTCTTCGAGGGCGGGGAGTGCGACGCGTTCGTCCTGGCCGTGTCGGAGAACGTCTCGCACGGACTGCCGTTGACGCTGGCCGACCGGAAGGCAGCGGCGTCGCGCATCATGGGGTTCCGGCCGGAGTGGTCGGACCGGGCCATCGCGCTCGTGGCCGGTCTGTCGGCCACGACCGTGGCCGCGCTGCGGCGCCGTCCAACCGCTCGCGTCGCGCAGTTGGACAGCAGGATCGGCCGGGACGGCAGGGTGCGGCCGGTGGACGGGGCCGAGGGAAGGCAGGCGGCGTCCGCCTTCATCGAGGACCACCCCGAGGCCTCCCTGCGGGAGATCGCTCGCTACGCCGCCATCTCGCCGGAGACCGCGCGCGACGTGCGAGACCGGCTCCGGCGCGGGGAGGATCCCCTGCTGCCCAGGCAGCGCGACCCGCGTCCGCGGGTGAGCGGCGCCCCCGCGGTGGGACGCGACGCCGCGCCGCGGCGGGTGACCCCGGCCGAGCAGTCGCTGCTGCTGGAGAGCCTCCGCAGGGACCCGTCGCTGCGGCTCAACGACGTCGGCAGGACCTTGCTGCGGCTGCTCAGCACGCACAGCATCGACCAGCAGGAGTGGGCGTGGCTGACCGAGGGCGTTCCGGCGCACTGCGTGGACCGCGTGATCGCGGTGGCCCGCGAGTGCGCCTACTCGTGGGGCGACTTCGTGGCCAACCTGGAGCGGTTGGCCGAGGACCTGGCCAACCGCGGCGAATCCGACCGCACCGGATGAGCGCACGACGCACGGGAGGCGGTCCGCCGTGACCGGGGTGGAGGACTGGGACGGGGACGAGCCCGTGGTGCGCTTGCGCCGCTGGCGGGCCACGTGGCCCGACGACGACCCGCACGCCAACTTCAAGGCCGAGGTCGTCTCGTACGGGCTGCTCGATCCGCTCACGACGGTGCGCGGGATGTCGGAGAACCTCGACATCCCGGTCGGTGCCATCGCCCGCTACGTGCTGGCGAAGTGGGCCACCGGCGGGAGCGGGGGACTGCTGGAACTCGGCCCGGTGATGGTGCACAGGCTGTGGGAACCCGTCGCCGCGGCCGAGGCCGAGGACAGCGACGAGCGCAGGCTGGCCGCCTACCACCAGCTCCGGCAGATGCTGTCGTGGCTGAGGCTGCCGCTGGAGGACCCGACGGTGTACCCGGCGCAGGACGCGGGTGCCGAGGCGGGCTGACACCCCTCAGCCGACGGTCGACCCCGCGACCTCCCTGTCCCGCACCGGTTCGCCCGCCGCTGTGGCCGCGGGCGCCAGCAGCACGGCGAGGCAGGCGGTGCACGCGATGCCGATGAACAGCGCCGCGACCGGCCAGGAGCCCTCCACCCCGCCGACGAGCGCGGTGGCCACGAGCGGGACGAAGCTGGAGGCCGTCGCGCCCACCTGGTAGGTCACCGCGATGGCGGAGTAGCGGGTGTCGGCGGGGAACCGGTCGACCAGGAACGCCGCCAGGCAGCCGTACGCCGCGCCGTGGCCGACCGTCATCGCCAGCACGAACGTCAGCACGACGAGGAACGGGTCGTCGGAGGTCAGCCACGTCATCGCGGGCACGGCGGTCGCGGCGGTCACCAGGTAGCCGAAGACCATGACCGGCTTGCGGCCCACCCGGTCCGACAGCGCCGCGTAGAGCGGCACGGACACGCACTGCAACCCGGCGCCCACCACCAGGCCCGTGAGCGGCAGGGTGCTCCCGCCCGCGCTGTGGCCGGAGGCGAACGACAGCAGGTAGACGGTGTACACCGAGACCACCGACCCCACCCCGAGCGCCGCGAGGGCCCCGCACACCACGTGCCGCCACCGGGTGCGCAGCACGGTGAGCACCGGCACCCGCCTGATCCGGTCCGCGGCGCGGACGTCGGAGAACTCCGGGGTCTCCGCGATGCCGACGCGGACGTAGACGCCGAGCACGACGAGGACCACCGACAGCAGGAACGGCACCCGCCAGCCCCAGTCGAGCAGGTCGGCGCGCGGCAGCGTCGACACGGCGCCGAACACCACGGTGCTGGCCAGCAGACCGAGCGGGAAGCCGATCAGCGGCCCGCTGCTGTAGAGGCCGCGGCGGCCCCGCGGCGCGTTCTCCACGGCCAGCAGGACGCCCCCGCCCCACTCGCCCCCGATCCCGATGCCCTGGAGCACGCGCAGCACGACCAGCATGACCGGGGCCCACACGCCGACCTGCTCGTAGGTCGGCAGCAGGCCGATGCCGAACGTGGCCACGCCCATGATCAGCAGGGTGAGCACCAGCATGGACTTGCGGCCGACCCGGTCGCCGAAGTGGCCGACCACCAACCCGCCGAGCGGGCGGGCCACGAACCCGGCCGCGTACGTGGCGAACACCGCGAGCGTGCTCGCGGAGGTCGAGGTGGACGGGAAGAACAGCGGTCCGAGGACGAGCGCCGCCGCGGTGGAGTAGAGGTAGAAGTCGTACCACTCGATGGTGCTGCCGACCGTGCTGGCGATCAGCGCCCGCCGTGTGCTCGTCCGCATCGCCGCCATGGGGCCGCCTTCCCGGTCGTACCGGGCACCAGCATCAGCAGCGACCGGCCCCACCGTCAACGACCGTTGCCGGACAACGCCTTCCGGCCCGGTCGCGGGTGGACCGCCCGCGCCGCACCGGTTCGGTGACCGGTCCGCGAGGATCGACGTGCGGGGGGTGTTGGGCCATGCTCGGCGGATGACCTTCGTGCTCACGGCCGCGGCCCGCGCCCTCTTCGACGGGCCGAACTTCGCTGTGCTGTCCACCATCGGCCGCGACGGCAGCCCGCACTCCAGCGTGGTGTGGGTGGAGCGGGAAGTAGACCACCTGCTGCTCGCGACGGTCCAGGGCAGGCAGAAGGAACGCGACATCCGCCGCGACCCCAGGGTGAGCGTGACCGTCTTCGACCCCGCGCGGCCCTACCACTACGTCGAGGTCCGGGGTCTGGCGACCGTCGAGTTCACCGACGCCGACGCGCTCAACGACCGCCTCGCCAGGAAGTACACCGGCGAGGACTTCAAGTACCACCGACCGGGCCAGGTGCGGGTGGCCGTGCGGATCGAACCCGTCCACGCCACCGGGTCCGCGGTCCGGGCCGTCGCGCCGGAACCCACCGACACCGCGGCCCGATGAGGCAGGACGTGGACCCCTTCGCCCGCCTCGGCCTCCGCGCCGTGGTCAACGCCAGGGGCAGGTACACCACGCTCGGCGGCTCGCTGATGGCCGAGCGGGTCCTCGACGCGATGTCGGCCGCGGGACGGTCCTACGTGGACATGTTCGAGCTGCACCGGCGCGCGGGCGCCCGCATCGCCGAGCTGACCCGCAACGAGGCCGCCTACGTGTGCAACGGGTCCGCCGCCGGGCTGTTCCTGGCGACGCTCGCGTGCGCCACCGGCCCGGACGACGTGGCCATCGCGCGGCTGCCCGTCCTCGGCGACCGGGACGAGGTGGTCATCCACCGCTCGCACCGGATGCCGATGGACCCGGCGATCGAGCTGACCGGCGTGCGGCTGGTGGAGATCGGCAACGTCATGCGCACCGAGGCGGCCGAGCTGCGGGCGGCGTTGAGCGCCCGCACCGCGGCCGTCGTGTACATGGCGGGCGACTTCTTCGCGCAGGGGGCGCTCGGCCTGCGCGAGACCGTGGACATCGCGCACGAGGCCGGGGTGCCGGTGGTCGTCGACGCCGCGGCGCTGCTCCCGCCCGCGACGAACCTGTGGCACTTCACCGAGGAGGTCGGCGCGGACCTCGCCATCTTCAGCGGTGGCAAGGACCTCAGCGGTCCGCAGGCGTCCGGGATGATCCTCGGGCGGGCCGACCTCGTCGACGCGTGCTTCCGGCACGGCAGCCCGCACACCAGGCTGGCCCGCGCGATGAAGGTCGGCAAGGAGGAGATCGCCGGTCTGGTCGCCGCGCTGGAGCTGTACCTGGAGACCGACCACGACGAGCGCCTCGAACGGATGGACGCCGTGGTCGCGACGTGGGTGGACCGGCTCGGAGCGCTGCCCGGCGTGCGCGCCGAGCGCTCCTTCCCCAACTCGATGGGACAACCCGTGCCCAGGGCCGTCCTGGAGGTGGACCCCGCGACGGCGGGCCTCGACGCGCGCGAGCTGGCGCGGCGCCTCGCCGACGGCGAACCGTCGGTGCTCGTCCGGATCCGCCCGCACGAGCGGCGGATCTTCCTCAGCCCGGACACGCTCGACGACGACGAGGCCCGGCTGGTCGTCGATCGGATCAGCGCCCTCGTCACCGGGCGGGGGTGAGGGCGGTCAGCCCCGCGTGAGCGACCGGAGCGCGTGGATCGCCGCGGTGAGGCCGCCTGGCTCGCCCGCGGTGGACACGCGGACCCAGCCGCCGTTCAGGCACCCGTTGAGGATCGCCGGGTAGACGGCCACGCACGCGCCCGCGAGGGCCTCGCGGAACCACAGGTACCCGTCGTCGCAGCCGTGCGGCCGCACCGCGATGTTGATCGAGTGGGTCGGCCGCACCACGTCGAAGTCCAGGGACAGCAGGGCTTCCGCCGCCCGGTCGCGCTGCACCACCAGCGCCCGGTCCCGGCGCTCCCGGTCGGACAGGTACGAGCGGTGGGCGCGCCCGAGCGACTCCGCGGTGAGCCCGTAGGTCCGCTCGAACTCGGCGAGCTCCACCCGGCCGACGCCGTCCAGCCCCTCGACGCGCCAGCGCTCCATCCGCGCCATGACCTCGATCAGCAGGTAGAAGACGGAGGCCGGGCTGCCGTAGCTGGTGGAGGCGTACTCGTAGAACTCGTCGACGAAGTCCCGCCCCGCCACCAGCCAGCCGAGCTTGAGCCCCGGCGTGGACAGCGACTTGGACAGGCTCACCACCCGCACGACCCGCGGATCGGCGCGCAGCGCGCTGCGCCGCACGGGACCGAGGCACTCGTGCGCCTCGTCGAGCACGATCGTCGTGTGCGGACCCGCGGCCCGGATCAGCCGTTCCAGCTCCTCCTCCGCCACGGCCGTGCCCGTCGGGTTGGTGACGGTCTGGAGCAGCACCAGCGGTGTCGCGGGCGTGAGCTGCTCGATGAGCGGTCGCAACGAGGTGCCGCCGCCGGAGGCGCACACCAGCGGCACGAGCCGCACCGGGGACCGCCTGGCCACCGCCTCCATGAGCGGCGGGTAGTTGGGCAGCCCGCACAGCGCGGGCGCGGTCTCCTCGGGGCGGTGCGCGGTCGAGGAGGCCAGCACGAAGTCGGCCACCGCGCTCACCCCGAACGTCCCGCCGAGGGTGAGGCAGACGTTGCCGACGTCGTAGGGGCTCCCGGCCACGGTCGCGTTCTCGAACGCCGCGATGGCCTCCCGGCTCGCCCGCCTGCCGCGCGAGTCGGAGTAGCCGTACCAGTCGCGGTCCAGCGCGTAGGACAGGCACGAGCGCAGCGTCGCGGGCAGGCCGAAGCACGTCTCGTCCACCGAGCCAGACGACAGGATCAGGTGCCGGTCCGAGCGCAGCCGTCCGTAGAGGTCGTCGCGGAAGTAGGAGTTGAACAGCTCCTTGACGAAGCGCACGGTCGTCCGCGACCCGAGCACCTCCTCTGCCGTCACCGTCCTCTGTGGTCTGCTGCTCCGCCAGAGGTCCGCGACCCCGCGGCGCCCGCCCGCCACCTCGGCCTCCACCCTGGAGAGGAAGAGGTCGCGCAGCGCCAGGGGATCGGTGGGGTCGGACACCCTGCCGTAGAGGTCGAGCAGCCGGTCGCCGACGGCCGGGTCGAGGTCGTGGCCGCCACCGGGGACGTGCGCCGCGACGGGCGGCGACGGGAACGGCACGGCGGTGGTCTCGGGCAGCCGCGCGAAGAGCGCGGTCGGAGGCAGGACTTCCGCCGTCACGTGGCAGCCTCCCCGACGAAGTGGCCGATACGCCGTGGGACACTATCCGGGTTGCCGGTTTTCCAGGAGTGGGGAGCACATGGGCGCCGACACCGTTCCCGTCCACGTCCGCGAGTGGGCGGCGCGGGAGTTCGGCCCCGTGTCGTCGTGGCGGCGGGTCGAAGGGGGCTACAGCGCGGCCACGCGGTTCGTCGTGACCACCGGGGCGGGTCGCTCGGTGTTCGTCAAGGCCGCCAGCGACGAGATGACGGCCGGGTGGCTGCGGCGCGAGCACGAGACCCTGTCCGGGTTCTCGGCTCCGTTCGCGCCCGCGCTCCTCGGCTGGTCCGACGGCCCGCTCCCGCTGCTCGTGCTGGAGGACCTCAGCGCGGGGGAGTGGCCCCCGCCCTGGCGCGCCGGTCTGGTCGGCGAGGTCGTGGGGCTGCTGGCCGAGCTGCACGCCCGCCGCGCGCCCGCGCACCTGCCGCGACTCGTCGACGACCGCGACGTCGCCGACGGCTGGGAGGTGGTCTCGGCGGACCCGGAACCCCTGCTGGGACTGGGGATCGTGGACCGCGACTGGCTGGCGGACTCGCTCGACGTGCTCAGGGCCGCCGCGGCGGCGGCTCCCCTGGACGGTGGTTCGCCGCTGCACTGCGACGTCCGCAGCGACAACGTCGTCCACCTCGACGGCCGCACCGTGCTGATCGACTGGGACCGCTGCGCGGTCGGGAACCCGTTGTTCGACCTGGCTTTCTGGGCGCCCAGCCTGCACGTGGAGGGCGGCCCGGAGCCGGAGCGCGTGGTGGGCCGGGCACCGGAGCTGGCCTCGCTGGTCGCCGGGTTCTTCGCCGCCCGCGCGTGGCGACCGCCCCCGCACCCCGGCAGCACCGTGCGCGAACTCCAGGTGGCGCAGCTGCGTTCCGCCCTGCCCTGGGCCGCGCGGGAGCTGGGTCTCGCCCCGCCCCGGTGACCTTGTCGGGACGTCGCGGCGTTCGTAAGCTCCACCGGGCGGGAACCAGGAGCGGAGGAATGGCGATGACCCGGTCCTCGAAGCGGTGTGCGGGCACCTTCCTGGCCGCGGACGACGCCCTCCTGCGAGCCCGCCGCGCGGAGGTCCTGGACCACCCGCGCTGGTACCCCGAACCGGAGTGGCTCCGCTCCTACGCGGTTCCCGCCGCGGACCTGGTGAACGACGAGGCCGTGGTCGAGGGCGTAGCGGGCGCGCTCGACGCGTTCGGCGCGGTCGAGATCGACGTCGACCGTCCACTCACGACGGACGAGTTCGTCTCCTTCGGGTGGCGGCTGGGGCGGCCGATGCCCGAGACGGCACCGGACGTGCGGCCCTACGTCGAGCGGGACGTGGTGCTGAACCTGGTCGCCGAGCACGGCGTCGTCGCCGACACGGGTTTGCAGCCGTTCTCCGAGACGGCGCTGGCGCTGCACACCGAGAGCAGCGGCAAACCCGCGCCCGACCAACCGCGCCACCTGGTGTTCCAGTGCCTGAGCGCGCCCGAACCCGACCGCGGGGCCCAGACGCTGGTGGTGTCCGGGACGCGGGTCCACGACGCGCTCGACGGGGCGGAGCGCGACGTCCTGGAGCACTGCCGCTACGACCTCGACCCGCCGGGCCCGCCGATCCTGCGGGAGCTGTCGGGCCGTCCCTGCTTCTCCTTCCGCGACTTCGCGGACGAACCCCTGCACTGGGTCCACGACGCCGCCGCCGAGGTCGACCCCGAGCGGGTCAACTCCGCGTTCCGCGCGCTGACCGCCGCCCTGTACGACGTCGGGGCGGTGCGCGGGATCCACTGGCGGCCCAACACGGTCCTGGTGCTGGACAACACCTTCGGCTTCCACGGGCGTTCCGCGGGAGCGGGTGGCCGACCACCCGCCGAGCGCAGGCACCTGATGCGCCTGCGGATCCTGGCCTCCTGAAGCGCAACCGTCGACAGAGTGGGAGGACGCCGAGGTGTCCGCTGCAAGGGTCGCACCCCAGCTCGCCGTCGTGGGTCTGGACGGCGTGTCGTTCAACGTCCTCATGCCGATGGTCGACAGGGGTGTCCTGCCGAACTTCCGCAGGCTGCTCGACCTCGGCGCGCACGGCCCGCTGGTGTCGACCGTGCCGTGGCAGACCCCGGTGGCGTGGACGTCGATGGCGACCGGCGTGAACCCCGGTGGGCACGGCGTGTACGGCTGGTGGAACCCCGACCTGCGCTCGGGGGAACTGGTGCCCGCGAGCGGCGCGCGGGTCGAGCGCGCCCGGTACTGGGAGGTGCTCTCCGGCACGGGCGTCGTCGTCGGCGTCGTCAACGTGCCCATGAGCTACCCGGCCAGGCCGGTCCGCGGATTCACCATCGCGGGGCTCGACTGCCCGTCGTCGGCCCCCGAGGACGACCCCCTGCTCGCCTACCCGCGTGGCGTGCTCGACGAGGTCGCCCAGCCGACACCGGACGGCGTCCGGCGCTACCGGGTGATGCCGGAGCGACTCGACGGCGAGGACACCCTCGCGGCGGCGGCGCGGTGGACGGAGGTCGAGCGCCACCGCGCCGACTCCTTCTTCGCGCTGGTCGACCGCTACCGGCCGGGGTTCGTGCAGCTGAACCTCTTCGCGACCGACCACATCGCGCACCGGACCCGGCCGGGAGACCCGGCTCGCGACCTGGCCTACCGCAGCGCCGACGAGTTCCTCGGCCGTTTCCTGGACCTGTACCCCGAGACCGACGTGCTCGTGGTGTCCGACCACGGCTCCTGCCCGATCGACGACTTCCTCATGGTGCACAACTTCCTGCGGGAGCTGGGCGTCCTGCACTTCGGCCCGTGGCTCGCCGACGAGCAGGTGCCCGTCGTCCTCGGTCCCGACGCGTCGGCGCGGGAGTGCGCGCGGCTGGTGGAGCGGTTGCGCCGCGAGGGGCGGGCGTTCCGCGCGGAGCTGTTCGAGCGCCACCGCGACCGCTTCCCCGGCGCGAACGTGGGGTTCTCCACGATCGACTGGGACCGGACCAGCGTCTTCTGCACCTCCGACTACGGCCAGCTGCGGATCAACCGGGAGCGCGGCGCGGGCGCGGTCGTCTCGGACGCGGAGCACGCGCGGCTGCTGGACCGGCTCACCACCGCGTACCTGGACCTGCGCCGTCCCTCCGGGGAACCGCTGGTGGAGCGCGTGCTCCGCCGCGACGAGCTGTACCGCGGCCCCCACGCGGCGGCGGGCCCCGACCTCACCCCGGTACCGGCGGCGACCGACGTGTACTTCTGCCAGGTCTACAGCTTCTACGGCGCGGGGGAGGATCGGCTGGTCGCCCCGATCGGCGACGTCGTCGACCCCGCGCGCACGGGGTGCGCGGGCGACCACCACGCGGAGGGGATCCTGATCGCCGCGGGACCGCGGATCACCGCACGGGGTCGGCTCGCCGAGTCGTCCGTGCTCGACATCGCACCCACCGTGCTGGACCTGTTCGGGGTGGATCCGCTGCCCGAGCACGAGGGCGTGGTGCTGGCGGACCTGCGGGGGCACGACCGGCCGGGGACGGGCGCGAGCGAGCCGGTGGACGAGCAGACCGAGGGGCTGCGGCTGCGGCTGATGTCGTTGGGCTACCGGATCTGAGTGTCGTCGGTGGGGCGGTGGGGTCGGGTCGTGGCGAGGGGGAAGTACTGGTTGGCCTGCTTGGAGCGTCCGATGGACAGGTGCCGGTCGAACAGGGTGCGCTGGGTGGGGGAGTGGAACTCGCCGCAGACGTCGTCGCCGAAGGGAGCGGCGTCCGTCCGCAGGCGCAGCAGGCTGCCCAGTGACGTCACCGCGCCCAGGTCCAGCAGGTCGCCCAGGAACGGGAAGTCCGCGAGGGGGTCGGAGCCGAACTCCGCGCGGTAGTCGTCCACGTCGAACTGCAACTCCAGGAAGCTCGACACCCCGAACGCGCGCCGGTCCTCCTCCGGTGACGGCGTCGACCGGCCCACCACCGGCAGCTCGCCCGCCTCCACCCGCGCCGTCCACGCCCGCAGGTCGAGTTCGTTCATCACCGCCGAGCCGCCGACGTAGCCGTAGGCACCGGGCCCCACGGGCACGATGTCGAACGACACCCCGGCACTGCGCCGGTTGTAGCGGTGCAGGCCCCCTGGGCGGTGGAAGTTGCGCACCCGCTGGTGCGCGTACCCGTGGTCGAACAGCGTCCGCCGGGTCGCCTCCAGCCACCTCCGCTTGTCGTCGTCGCTCTCGGCGAACGACGTCTTCGCGGCCCTGGCCGCGAGCGGCGTCCCGGCGGCGACCTCCAGCGCGTTGAACGAGATCATGCCCGGCTGCCAGGCGAGCGCCCGTGCCACGTCCTCCAGGTGCTGGTCGAGCCGCTGGCCGGGGATGTTGGCCATCAGGTCGATGTTGACGTTGCGCAACCCGGCGTCGCGCGCCATCGCCAGCGCGGCGTCCGCCTGCTCGGCGGTGTGGTGACCGCCCATGGCGGCCGAGACCTCCGCGTTCCAGGTCTGCACGCCCAGGCTGATCCGGGTGGCCCCGGCCGCGCGCACGGCGGCCAGCTTCTCCTCGGTCGCGTCGCGCGGGTACCACTCCACGGTGATCTCGGGCAGGTCGACGAACGGCATGATCCCGCGGATGCCCGTCAGCAGGTCGTGCAGCTGCTCCGCCGACAGCACGCTCGGCGACCCGCCTCCGACGAAGACCGCCTCCACCGGACCGGCCGCCCGGTCGCCGCCGACCAGGTCCTGCCAGAGCCGCAGCTGCGCCAACGCCGTCCTGACGTAGCGGCTCGCCGCGTCGTCCACGTGGTGGCCGGGGTAGAACCGGCAGAAGTCGCAGCGCTGGGCGCAGAACGGGACGTGGACGTAGACCAGCCCGGTCCGGGCGCGCGACGTCCGGCGCGGCCGGTACTCGGCGGCGAACCGCCCCGGCTCGACGCGCCGCGACGGCAGTGGGTAGAAGCCGACCGGTCTCACCCGCTCCGGGTACCGCCGCCGCAGCGCCGTCGTCAGCTCGTCCGCGTCGTGGTCGCCGATCCGCACCGGTGCGCTCCCATCGTCGTCGGAACCGCCAGGAACCGGTCACCGGAGACCAACGTAGGCCGACGCCGCCGCGCGCGGTAGTCGACCGGGTGGGGAGCCTCGCGCGGTGGTCGTCGATCACGTTGACACCGGTGTCCGCCCACCTACGATTCCGGTAGGCAGGGCCCCGACGCGGCGGTCCACTGTGGATCGTCCGGGTCCGGCGCGCCGTCCTTCCCACGGCAAGAGGGGATCATCGTGCAGCAGCCCAACGTCCTGTTCGTCTCACTGGACACCCTCCGGGCGGACGTCGCCTACTCGGGCAGGTTCCCCGGTGTCGAGTCGCTCCGCGCGCGCGGCGTGACCTGCACGCAGGCGATCTCGTCGGCCCCGCTGACCCCGATCAGCCACGCCACCGTGTTCACCGGCCTCCAGCCGCCGGGCCACGGCATCCGGCACCTGCTGCGCGAGCAGCTCAGGCCCGACGTGCCCACGCTGGCCGAGCGCCTCCGGTCGGCGGGGTACCGCACCGGCGCGGTCGTGTCCTGCCCCGGCCTGGACAAGTGGTACGGCCTCGACCGCGGGTTCGACTTCTACGACGACGAGATACCACTGCTGCCCGACGGGCGGAACCCGTTGACGGTCGGCGACGTGAAGATGCGGGGCCTCGCGCTCAAGCGCGCGCCCGTCGTGGCCGATCGCGCGGCCCGGTGGGTCGAGGAGCAGGACGGCCCGTTCTTCCTGTTCGCCCACTTCTTCGACGCGCACTGGCCGTACGAGCCGCCCGAGGACGTGGGCGTCGAGGTGGACAACCCCTACGAGGGCGAGGTCGCGTTCAGCGACCACCACCTGTCCCGCCTGCTGCGGAGGATCGAGGAACTCGGGCACCCGCTGGACTCGATGCTCGTCGTCTGCTTCTCCGACCACGGCGAGGACCTGGCCGGGTGGTACCCCAACGACCACTCCGGGGAACTCGGCCACCCGTACGAGGAGGGGCACGGCTGCCTGCTGTTCGACACCACGCAGCACGTCCCGCTGGTCTTCGCCGCTCCCGGCCTGCCCTCGGGCGCCGAGGTCGCGGCCCAGGTCCGGCTGGTCGACGTGATGCCCACCGTGCTGGACCTGCTGGGGCTGGAGGGGACGGCGTCGGACGGGGAGTCCCTCGAACCCCTGCTGCGGGGGCGGGCGCACGCGGACCGGCCCGCGTACTGCGAGACCTACTTCCCCGAGGAGCGGGCGCGGGCGGGTGACTACCCGGACCTCGAACCGCTGCACGCGATCCGGCTCGCCGACGGCGACGGCCGGACCAAGGTCGTGTGGCACCGGGGGAGCGGTCGCGTGGAGCACTACGACCTCGTGGCCGACCCGCACGAGCTGGACGCGCGGGTGCTGGTCGTCGGGCAGGACGGCGGGGACGCGGCCCTCCCCGCTCCTCCGGAGTAGCGCCCGGTCCGCCGCGGCGGTCGGCTGTCCACCGCCGACCGCCGGGCCTTGGACCTCGCGCGACGATCCCGGTAGCTTGCCGGGTGGACGTCCAACGTCGTCACCGTCACGGGATCCCGTTGGCGCACAACGGATTTCGGCCGTGGTGAGGTGCGGCGTGCTCCCGAATCCACCGACGGGGAGGGTGAAGTCATGGCACGCAAGGTTTCCCTGGCACTTGAGCTGTACACCGACGCCAACGATCTCGTCGACCACCGGTACATGACCCAGATGCGCGAGCAGGACATCACCCCCGTGCCGACGGACCCCTCGTTGCCGCGGTTCACGCTCGTCGTCGGACCGTCGCCGTTCACGATGCCGCGCGGCTGGGAGTTCTTCCTGACCTCCCCCTACGAGGGCGCCACGTACATCGGCACCGTGCTGCACAACGCCGGCTACCCGGTGCGGATCGTCGACGTGCGCTACACCCCCGACCCGCTCCAGGCGGCCTACGACCAGATCGTGGGCCAGACCGACGTGCTCGGGCTCTGCACGTTCGAGGACAACTTCCCGTGGTGCCGCGAGCTGATGGACCGCGTCAAGCTCGCCGAACCGGACGTGCCGATCATCTGCGGCGGCTCGCTCGTGACGTCCGTCCCGCACGTGTTCATGGAGAGCACGGCGTGCGACGTCGCGGTCATCAGCGAGGGTGAGATCACCATCCTGGAGCTGATGGAGAGCTACTCGGCGGGGCGCTGGAGCACCGACCTGCCGACCATCCGCGGCATCTGCTACCGCACCCCGGAGGGCGAGAACAAGCGGACCCGCCCGCGCGGCCAGATGATGGACCTCGACGCGCTGCCGAGGATGCGGCTGGACCTGTGGCCGCAGGCGCACAGCCCCATGGGGTTGCAGCCGCAGATCATCTCCTCGTACAGCAGGGGCTGCAAGATGGACTGCTCCTTCTGCTACCGCACGACCCCGCAGGTGCGGGCGAAGTCCCCGGAGAAGCTCGACCGCGACCTGGCGTGGCTGAAGTCCCAGTACGGCATCGACTTCTCCTTCTTCGTCGACCTGACGTTCAGCTCGCACCGCAGGCAGACCGTGGAGGTCTGCGACGTGATCAAGGACCACGACCTGCGCTGGACCTGCCTGACCCGGTGCGCCGACATGGACAAGGAGCGCGCCACCGCGATGCGCGACTCCGGCGCCGACATCATCCTCTACGGCGTGGAGTCGCTGGGGTCGGAGGTGTTGCGCGAGGCCCGCAAGGGCAACAGCGAGAACCTCACCGTGCGCGCGATGCGCACGACGTTCGAGGCGGACGTCAGGTTCGGCGCGCTGCTCATCGTGGGGCTGCCCAACGAGAACGAGGAGTCGCTCGACCACATGGTCGAGTTCGCCGAGAGCTACAACCACGTGACGAGGGTGAAGTACCTGTCCGCGATGCCGGGCACCACGGTGTACAAGCAGGCGCTCGGTTCGGGGCTGATCCGCTCGGAGATCGACCACCTGAACTGGCTGTCCGTGGAGCAGGCCCTGCACGAGGACGAGTTCCTCAACGTCAGCGAGCTGTCCGAGCAGGCCTGCCGGGACGCGTACAAGCGGATCTACGACGCCTACGAGCCCGGCCCGGTCATGGACTTCAAGCACTACCCCGAGCACTTCCAGTACTTCCACCCGCAGCCCGACGACGGCAAGGCGCGGTCGACGTCGTACGCGGGGAAGGGGTGGCGGAGCAGGTGGAGTTCCGCGGGCCCGGTGATGGTGCCGGACGCCGACCGCTTCACGTTGGACAAGTGCGCCGACCCCGAGGTCGCGAGCAGGGGCAGCAGCCTCGTGGAGTGCGGTGCCAAGACGATGGCGAAGTCCGCGCCCGCGAACTGAGCGCCGCCACGGGGCGGGGAGGAGGCCGAGTGGGGATCGAACGACACCGGTGGCTCGAACCCGGCGCGGGCAGTCCATGACGGACGCCGCACCGGGCGACGGGCCCGTGCTGATCATCGGGACGGAGCGCTCGGGCTCCAACCTGCTGCGCCTCGTGCTCAACGCCCACCCGCGCGTCGCCGTGCCGCACCCGCCGCACTTCCTGCGCTACCTGGCGCCGCTCGCGGACTCCTACGGCGACCTGCGGGAGGACGCCAACCTGCGCTCGCTGGTGGCGGACGCGGTGCTGCTGCTGCGGGTGCACCCGCACCCCTGGGAGCACCCGGTCGACGTCGAGCGGGTCGTCCGGGAGGCGGGCAGGTCCGTGTTCGGCGTCGTCGCGGCGATCTACGACCAGTACCGCGCCGCCGAGGGCAAGGCCCGCTGGGGCTGCAAGAGCACCTTCACCGTCGACCACGTGGACGAGGTCCTCGCGGAACGGCCCGACGCCCGGTTCGTCCTGCTGGTGCGCGACCCGCGCGACGTGGCGGCCTCCGCCCGGCGGTCGGTGTTCTGCCACTACCACCCGGCCCGGACCGCGGCGCTCTGGGCGCGCCAGCAGGACCGGGGGCTGGCCGCGCTCGACCGGCACGGCCCCGCGGTCGTGCACCTGCTGCGCTACGAGGACCTCGTGTCCGGACCGGGCGTGGAGGTCGGGCGGCTGTGCGCGTTCCTCGGCGAACCGGTCGAGGAGGCGATGTTCGCCCACCACACGTCGCCCGCCGCCCGGCGGACGTCGGCGCTGGCGGAGTCCTGGCGCAACGCCGGGTCGCCGATCACCACCACCAGCGTGGGGGCGCACCGGCACGGACTGACCCCCGCGGAGCGCGCGGTGGTCGAGGAGATCGCGGGTCGTGGGATGAGCAGGCTCGGCTACGAGGTCGGTCCGCGCCGCACGCCGGTCGTGCTGCCGTCCGCGCTCGACGTGCGCCTGCGGGACTTCGGGACGCGCGTCCTCGTCGAGGCGCGTTCGCTGCGGCGGGACGACAACGCGCGGCAGCGGCTCGCGCGTGACGCCACGGTCGCCTGGCTGAGGGTCAGGGCACGGCTCCGCTCCCGCGTGCCCGGCCACCGAACCGCGGGCCGGTACAACCGCGTCCGACCGAGGGAGGACATGTCGTGAACGGTGAGGGGCAGTCGGTGGTCGACCACTTCTCCGCGCGGGCGGGCAGGTACGACAGGTCGAGTTCGTGGTGCACGGACGACGACCTCGGCGACCTCGTCCTCCGCTCGGCCAGGCCGTGCCCGTCGGACCGGGTGCTCGACGTGGCCTGCGGCACCGGCCTGGTGTCGAGGCTGTTCGCGGGCCGGGTCGCCGAGGTGGTCGGTGTGGACGTCACCGAGGCGATGGCCGTCCAGGCCGCACCGCACCTCTCCCGGCTGCACATCGGGAGGGCGGAGGCGCTGCCGTTCGACGACGGCGAGTTCGACGTCGTGGTCTGCCGCCAGGGCATCCAGTTCATGGACCTGCCCGACGCGGTGCGCGAGATGGTGCGGGTGACCCGGCCCGGCGGCCGGGTGGTCCTGGTCGACCTCTGCGCCTACGGCGAGCGCGACCGCGACGAGTACTTCGAGGTGCTGAGGCTGCGCAACCCGGTGCGGCGGCACTTCTTCCTGCCGCGGCAGCCCGCCCACCTCCTGGAGTCGCAGGGGTGCAACCCGGTCGAGTCGTACCGGTACGTCTCGGTCGAGGACGTCGACGTGTGGTCCGACAACGGGGCCATCGACGAGAGCAGGCGGGAGGCGATCCGCGAGGTCTACCGGACCGCGTCCGACGACTTCAGGCGGCTGCACTCGGTCGAGGAGACCGGGGGGCGCATCGTCGACAACATGCTGTTCATGGTGACGGTCGGGCACAAGCGCCGGACGTGAGAGCGCGGGGGGACGATGACTGGACCGAGCACGAGGCTGCACCCCGGACTGCGGGCGGCGTTCGCCGCCGAGGCGGTCGCCGTGGTGCGCTACACCTACTTCGCCCAGGTCGCCGAGGTCGAGGGGCACGCCGAGGCCGCCAGGCTGTTCACCGAGGCGGCGCGGAGCGCCGAGTGCGCCGCGCACGGGCACCTGGACTTCCTGCGGTACGCCGGTGACGCCACGACGGACGAACCGATCGGCGAGACGGAGCTGAACGTCGCCTCGGCGGTGAGCGGGGTCCTGCGGGACGCCACCGAGTCCTACCCCGAGCTGGTGGCGGCAGCGCACGCCGAGGGGTTGGCCGACGTGGCCGGGTGGCTGACCACCGTCGCCGCGCTGAAGAACGCCCACACGGCCAAGTTCGAGCGCGTGCTCGCCCAGCTGACCGAGCACGCCTTCGCCTCGGCGCCCACCGGACCCGACCTGGAGTGAGTGCGATGACGACCGACGACACCAGGATCGGGGAGGTGGGCCCGATCGTGCTCACCGGCGACTACGCCGCCGCGTCCATCGTGGTCTTCTCCGGGTTGGAGGCCGTCCGCCGCAACCCCTCGATGTACGTGGGTTCCACCGACGCCGACGGGTTGCACCACCTCGTGTTCGAACTCGTCGACAACGCCGTGGACGAGCACGAGGCGGGCCACTGCGGGGACGTCCACGTGACCGTGCACGACGACGGCTCGTGCTCGGTGCGCGACGACGGCCGGGGCATCCCGACCGACCCGCACCCGGAGACGGGCCGTCCGGCCTGCGAGGTCGTGCTGACCACGCTGCACTCCGGCGGCAAGTTCGGGGGCGACTCCTACGCCACCTCGGCCGGGCTGCACGGCGTGGGCCTGTGCTGCGTCAACGCGCTGTCCCGGTGGTTGGCGCTCGACGTCTGGCGCGACGGGGAGCACGTGTGGCAGAACTTCGCGCGCGGCGAACCCGAGGGCGACCCCGTCCGGGTCGACGGCTCGACCGGCCGGGGCACGCTGATCCGGTTCGGCCCGGACGACGCGGTGTTCGGCGAGCACCGGTTCGACGCGGCCACCATCGCGGACCGGATGGAGGAGGTGGCGTTCCTGCACCCCGGTCTGCGCGTGCGCTTCACCGACGAGCGCACCGGGCGGGAGGACGCGTTCCTGCACCGGGACGGGGTTCGGGGGCTGCTCGAACACCGCAACCGGCACGCGACCGTCGTCCACCCCGCACCGGTCGTGGTGGACGAGCGGTCGGGCTCGCTGGCGGTCGAGATCGCGCTGTGGTGGACCGAGGGCTACGAGGAGGAGGTCTGGAGCTTCGTCAACGGCGTCCGCACCCGGCAGGGCGGGTCGCACGTGGAGGGGTTGCGCGCCGGGCTGGCCTCGGCCGTCAACCGGTACGCCGCCGACAACGGGATGCTGGACACGGTCGCGGGTGAGCGGATCACGACCGTCGACATCCTGGAGGGCCTGACCGCGGCGATGATCGTGCGCATGGACGCGCCGCGCTTCGACGGGCAGGTCAAGCAGCGCCTGCGGACCCCGGAGGTCGCGCACGTCCTGAAGGGAGTGGTCGAACGCGCGCTGTGGCAGGCGCTGCTGGACGATCCCGACCTCGGGCGCCGGGTCGTCGCCAGGGCTCTGGACGCCACCAGGGCACGGCTCGCCGCGCGCCTGGCGGGCCGGACGGCCCGCCACCGACCCCGTGAGCTGGAGATCGACTACGCGGTCTACCAGCGCCAGTTCGGCATCCGCTCGCGCAACTGGCACGACTCGTGCTCGTGGCTGACCGACGACGGCCTGCTCGCCAAGCACGCGGACCTGTGCGACGTGCCCGCCGACACCAGGATGCTGGACGTCTGCTGCGGCAGCGGTGTCGTCGGCAACGCCTTCGCGGGCAGGGTCGGCGAGATGATCGGCCTCGACATCACCCCGGAGATGGTCCGGCTGGCCTCCGACCGGCTCGACCGGGTCGACCAGGGCACGGTCTACGACCTGCCGTACGGGGACGGCTCCTTCGGGCTGGTCGTCAACCGGGAGGTGCTGCACCTGCTCCCGCAGCCGGAGAAGCCCCTCGCGGAGGTCTTCCGGGTGCTGCGGCCCGGCGGCCAGTTCATCGTCGGCCAGATCGTGCCCTACACCGACGAGGACGCGTTCTGGATGTTCCGGATCTTCAAGAAGAAGCAGCCGCTGCTGTTCCAGATGTTCCGGGAGCAGGAGTTCCGGGCGCTGCTGCTCGACGCGGGCTTCGTCGACCTCAGGATGGAGGAGTACTTCCTCTGGGAGTCCATCGACCTGTGGATCGACACCCACGAGACGACTCCCGCCCACCGCAGCGAGATCCGCCGCCTCTACTACGACGCTCCCGCCGAGGTGCGGGCCGTGCACCCGTTCGAGGTGCGGTCGGACGGCTCGGTGCGGGACAGGTGGCGCTGGTGCGTCTACTCCCTGCGCAAGCCGCTCGGCTGACGCCGATGACCGCCCGCACCGAGGTCTCACCCCCGTCGTTCGACCAGCGGCTCGCCGTGCTGCGCGGCCTGCGCGGTGCGGCCGTGCCCGCCTTCACCGAGCGGATCGGCGAACTCGTCGTCGTGGCGTCGAGTTCGCGCGGCGGGTCGAGCATGTTCACCGACCTGCTGCGCGAGTCGCCCGACCTGCTGCACCTGCGGGCGGAGATCAACCCGTTCCTGCGGCTGGCCGGTCTGGACTACCCGGACTCCGGCGACGACGACCGGCTCGAACCCCGGCACTGGCACGCACTGCCGCGAGCGCGCCGCCGACTGCTCGACGAGGAGCTGGCGCTGGACGCGGGCACGCCCGCCGCCCGCGTGGACGACGAGGAGCACCTGCTCGACGTGGCGTGGCGGCTGGCCGTGCAGTGGCCGTCGGTCGACTTCGACCCGCAGTGCGTGGTGCGGGCGGGCAGGCGGGTGCTCGACCGGGTCAGGCGGGAGTCCGGGTGGGACGCGGGCGAACTCCGCGACGGCGGCCGGTTCCAGCGGGAGCTCCTGCACGACCTCGCCGGGGACGGGTACGCCGTGGACCACCGGTACTACGACCTGCCGGGAACGGCCGCGGTGCGACCGCCGCGCGGCGCACCCGGCGACAGGCTGGTCGAGGAACCGCCCTTCGTGGCGCTGCGCGCGTGGCGGCGGGCCGACGAACGCGACTGCGACACCAAACCGCTGGTGGTGAAGACACCGAGCAACGCCTACCGGCTCGGGTTCCTGCGCGCCATGTTCCCGAACGCGCGCCTGCGGGTCGTCCACCTGACCCGCAACCCGGCGGCGTCGATCAACGGGCTGGTCGACGGCTGGCGCCACCCCGGTTTCCACGCCCACCGGATGCCCGAGCCGCTGCGCATCGCCGGTTACGCCGACGAGTGCCCGCAGGACCGCTGGTGGTGGAAGTTCGACCTGCCGCCGGGGTGGCGGCACCACACCGGGTCGCCGCTCACCTCCGTGTGCGCGTTCCAGTGGCGCTCGGCGCACGAGGCGGTCCTCGACGCCGTGCGCGACGGCGGGATCGACAGCGTCCGGGTGCGCTACGAGGACCTGGTGTCGGGGCCGGAGAGCAGGACGCGGTGCCTGGCCCGGCTGTGCGACTGGCTGGGGATCCCGTTCGACGGCGCCTTCGCCCGCGCGGTCCGGGACGGGCTCGACCCGGTGGTCACGACGGCGCCGCCGTCGCCCGGCCGGTGGCGGCGCCGTGCGGAGGAGATCCACGAGGTGCTGGTCCAGGACGTCCTGCGGACGGCGGAGGGGCTCGGGTATGGCGATTCCGCGCACTGGATCTGACGGGCTCAGCACCCACGGCGGTCCGGGGTGGCGGCCGAGGAGCGCGGCGCACGCCGCCGAACTGGGACGGATCTGGACCGAGTGCGGGTGCACGAGCGAGGTCGACCCGTTGCGGGCGGTGGTGCTGGTGCGCCCACCGGACAGCATGGCCTCGGCGGCCGACGCGCGCGCCAACCTCATGGTGGGGCCCGTCGACCTCGGCCTGATCCGCGAGCAGGCGCGGGGGGTCGCCTCCGCCTACGAGGAGCACGGCGTCCGCGTGCACTGGGTCGAGCCGGACGCGCCGGTCTCGCCGAACGTCGTCTTCGCGAGGGACCTGTTCTTCATGACCCCCGGCGGCGCGGTGGTGGCCCGCATGGCCTCGGCGCAGCGGGCGGGGGAGGAGCCGGTCGTCGCGCGGGCACTGGCCGCGCTCGGCGTGCCGATCGAGCGCACGGTCACCGGCACCGCCACCTTCGAGGGCGCCGACGCGCTGTGGCTGGACCGGACGACCGTGGTGGTCGGCGTCGGGTTCCGGACGAACGCCGCGGGTGCCCGTGCGGTCGCGGGAGCGCTGCGCGGGTACGGCGTGGACGTGGTCGAGGTGCGCCTCGGACCGGGCGTCCAGCACCTCCTCGGCAGCGTCGTGTTCCTGGACCACGGGCTCGCCGCCGTCCACGCCGCCGCCGCGGGACCCGGCCTGCGCACCCTGCTCCGCGACCGCGGCTACCGGGTCGTGGAGGTGCCGCCCGACGGGGAACTCCTGACCGCCCGCGGCATGAACCTGGTCGCGCTGGCACCGGGACGGGTGCTGATGCCCACCGCCGCCCCGGTGCTCCGCGAGCGCATCGAGGCGGCGGGGGTGAGCACCCACGTGGTGGACGTGGGCGAGTACGTCAAAGCCGCCGGAGCTCTCGGCTGTCTGACGGGAGTTCTGCACCGGTCGGCGGCCCGCTGACCCCCGACCTCACGGCCAGGGCCACCGCGACCAGCACCGCGAGCAGCGGCAGCCAGCTCGCGGCGACCTGCGTGAGCGGATCGCTGATGCGCAGGGCCTCCGCGGGATCGCGCGGAACGGCCCAGGCGTACGGCCGCAGCGCGATGGCCGCGACGACCACGCCCCAGCCCGCCCACCCCAGCGGCGTGCGGACCGCGGCGGCCAGGAACACCAGCCCCGGCACGACCCACACCCAGTGGTGCTCCCAGGACACGGGGGAGACGACCAGGCCGACACCGGCGGTCACCAGCACGCCCCACTGGTCCTGTCCGCGCCGCCACAGCCTGACCGCCAGCACCAGGCCCAGCACGGCGAGGACGACGGCCAGGCAGGCCCAGACGAGCGTCGTGTCCGTGGAGTGGGCGACGCGCGCGACGACACCGCGCAACGACTGCTGGAACCGGTGCTGGGTGATGGCGACGCGGTCGGCGTCGACGAACACACCGCCCCAGTACTTCAGGGTGTCCGAGGGCAGCACCGCCAGGCTGAGCAGCACCGTGGCCAGGAAGGTCGCCACGGCCGTCAGCGCGGGCCGGAAGCGGCGGGTCAGCAGGAGGTACACCAGGAACACGCCGGGGGTCAGCTTGATCGCCACGGCCAGGCCGATGCCGACGCCCATCGCCCTCGACCGGGACAGCAGGGTGAAGTCCGCGAGGACCAGCGCCACCAGCAGAAGGTTGACCTGGCCGGTCTCCAGCGTGGAGCGCACCGGTCCGAGCCACATCGCGGCCAGCGCGACGACCGCGGCCAGCGCGACGTGCCCGCGAGCCGGTCCCGATCGGACCCAGCGCAGCGAGAGCAGCAGCACCACTTCGAGGAGCAGCACGCCGACGAACGTCCAGGCGATCTTCAGCGCGCCCGCGCCCACGAGGGACAGCGGGATGAACAGGAGCGCCGCGAACGGCGGGTAGGTGAACTGGTAGCCGAAGGGCGGGACGACCAGTTGGTACAGCGGTTCGCCGCTGGTCACCGCCTGGCCGCCGCCGACGTAGACGGCGAGGTCCTCCAGCCAGTCGGGCTTGGCGCCGTTGACCAGGACCGCGAACCACGTGCCCAGCGCGGCGCAGCCGAGCACCAGCGCCACGAGCACGGCGGCGGGGAGCGGGCGCCGTTCGGCGCGGGCGGTCATCGTGGGATCCTGGTGAGCACGAAGGCGTGCACGGTGTCGATCGACTCCTCCGGTGTCTGGATGTGGGCCTGGACGACGAGGTCCGGTTCGGCGGGTGCTTCGTAGGGGTCGTCGACGCCGGTGAGCCCGCTGAGCCCGCCGTCGCGCTGGAGCGCGTACAGCCCCTTGACGTCCCTGCTGCTGCACACCGACACCGGGGTCGCCACGTACGTCTCGACGAAGTCGAGACCGAGGTCGGTGTGTCCGGAGCGGACCTGGTGCCTGCTCGACGCGTACGGGGCGATCACGGGCACGAGGGTGATGACGCCGTGCCTGGCGAGCAGGCTCGCGACGAAGCCGATGCGCCGCACGTTCTCCTCGCGGTCCGACCTGCTGAACCCGAGGTCCCTGGTGAGGTTCGTCCGGACCTCGTCGCCGTCCAGCACCTCGACCCGCCGCCCCTCGGCCCGCAGGCGGGCGGCCACGCCGTCGGCGATGGTGGACTTCCCCGCGCTGGGCAGGCCCGTCAGCCACACGGTGAGACCGGCGGCGGAGGCCCTGGCTCCCTGTGGTGCCGCACCCACCGCCCTCACGATCGAGCACCCCCGTACCGACGATCCCGCTCGACACCGACCTGTCGGCTGGGAACCCTAGCGACGGCGCCCCGGCGGCGGAAGTGTCCACCTCGCTTCGAATGACGTCACTGGACAGCGGCGTTCCCGGACGTCGCCCTGCTGCACGATGAGCAGGCCGAGGTGCCCCCTGAAGGGAGTCGGATGGTCCCGCCGGAAGCGGAGAAGCCGGTCCGCAGGAGCGCGGTGCTGCTCGCCCTGCGCCTGTACGGGAAGGAGTTGCGGCGCCACGGCGCCATGGCGGCGGGGGTGCTCGTGGTGCCCGCGCTGAGCGTGACGTGCCGGGTCTACCTGGCACCGCTGGCGGTGGGCGCCCTCGTGGCGCACCTGGCCGGGGGTGGCCGTGACGTGCTGCCGCACCTGCTGGCCTTCGGCGGGCTGATGCTGCTCTCGGAGGTGTTGTGGCGCCTCGGTGTCCACTGCCTCAACCGCGTGGACGGGCGCGGGATCGAGAACCTGTCGGCGTTCGCGGTGGACGAGCTGCTGGGCAAGGACGCGGCGTTCTTCCACGACAACTTCGCCGGGTCGCTCACGAAGCGGTTGCTGAGCTTCGCGT
>NZ_DASUSQ010000081.1:0-7733 GCF_036375055.1 Umezawaea sp. | reverse complement strand
GGCGGCGCCCGCGACGTGCGGGGTGGCCATCGAGGTGCCGGACATGGACACGTAGCCGTCGGCCACGGGGGTGCCGATCACACCGGTGGAGGATTTGGCCGCGACGATGTCCACGCCGGGGGCGGTGACGTCGGGTTTGACCGCTCCGTCGCCGACGCGGGGGCCACGGCTGGAGAACGGTGCGATCCCGTCGTTCCGGTCGACCGCGCCGACCGTCAGGGCGGCGTCCGCGCTGCCCGGCGAGCTGATGGTCTCGGTGCTGCCGGAGTTGCCCGCGGCGATGACGAAGAGGGTGCCGTGCCGGGCCGAGAGGGTGTTGACGGCTTCTTCGAGCGGGTCGATCTCCGGGCTGTCCCCACCGCCCAGGCTGAGGTTGACGACGTCTGCGCCCTGCTCGACGGCCCACGTCATGCCGCCGAGGATCCAGGACTCGACGCACCCGAACCGGGCGCAGACCTTGCCGTCCAGGATCTTCGCGTCTGGGGCCACACCGCGGTACTTCGCGCCCGCGCTGGCGATGGTGGCCGCGACGTGCGTGCCGTGGCCGACCAGGTCCGCGTCCGCCTCGAAGGTGAAGTTCCTCCCGGCCAGTTCCCGGCCCTTGAGGTCGGGGTGTTCGGCGTCGACGCCGGTGTCCAGCACGGCGACCTCCACCCCCGTGCCGGTGTACCCGGCCCGCCACGCCTCGGGCGCGCCGATCTGCGCCGCGCTGCGGTCCAGGCTCGGCTGCCGCAGGCCGTCGAGCCTGATCCTGGTGAACGAGCCGTCGGTGACGAGCGTCCGCCACGTGTCCGCGGCCCGTGCCTTGGCCGTGGTGGCCGAGAACGACTTCACGACCGGCAGATCGCCGGTGACGGTCGTGCCCGCGAGGGCGCCCGCCGCCCGGACCCCGTCGTCGGAGGTCAGGATCAGGGGCACGGAGTCGCGGTGCGCGTCGTCGTAGCGCGACTCGACGAGTTCCGTGACGTCGAACAGCCGTCTGTCCACCCGGCCGGTCGCCACGGCCCTCCGGGCGTCGTCGGGTACGACGAACAGGTGTCCCCGCTCCGAGTACGTGGAGAAGGCGATGTCGTCACGGCCCGCGGCGGGGACGATCGACCGCCCTCCCGCTCCGTCGAGCAGGACCCGGTCGCCGGTGATCAGCGTGACGGAACCCGTCGCGGGGGATCTCGCGGGCGCGGTGTCCCCGGCCGCCGACCCACCCGCCGGTCCGACCACGAGACCGAGTGTGAGCGCGGTGACCCCGGCTAGAGCGCCGTGTCGTCGTGTTGATCGCAACAGCCACCTCCGGTGTTCTCCAGGCGTTCTCGCACTTCGAGTCACGACCACTGGCCGTTCGTGGTTGCACGGGTGCGCGGAGCGCGGTGTCGCCCGCGCCACCGGCCGACCCCTGCCGCGTCCGACGGTGAGAAGATGGGGTCATGGCCCGCCTGGACTACACCGAACTCAACGACACCATCCGCTACACCATGTGGTCGGTCTTCCGCGTCGAACCCGGCCGTCTTCCCGACGACCGCGGCTCCGCGGCCACCGAGGCGCAGAACTACCTGGACGCCCTGGAGGGCAAGGGCGTCGTCGTGCGCGGCGTGTACGACGTGGCGGGCCTGCGTGCCGACGCGGACTACATGATCTGGTGGCACGCCGAGGAGATCGAACAGGTCCAGGCCGCCTACCAGGGTTTCCGCCGCACCGCCGTGGGCCGCGTGTCCACCCCGGTCTGGAGCCAGGTCGCGCTGCACCGCCCCGCCGAGTTCAACCGCAGCCACATCCCGGCGTTCCTCGCCGGTGAGGAGGCCCGCAAGTACGTCTGCGTGTACCCGTTCGTGCGCTCCTACGAGTGGTACCTGCTGCCCGAGGCGGACCGGCGCAAGATGCTCGCCGACCACGGCAAGGAGGCGCGGGACTACCCGGACGTGCGCGCCAACACGGTGTCCTCGTTCGCGCTCGGCGACTACGAGTGGATGCTGGCGTTCGAGGCGGACGAGCTGCACCGCATCGTCGACCTCATGCGGCACCTGCGCGGCACCGAGGCGCGCCTGCACGTCCGCGAGGAGGTCCCGTTCTACACCGGGACCCGCGTGCCCGCCTCCGAACTGGTCATCAACCTGCCGTGACCGCGAGCGGGCCCGCGACGAACGCCGCGGGCCCGCTCCCGGCTACTCCCCGGCCACCGCGTACGCGCGGATCACCGTCGTCTCGCTGGTGTTGCCCCTGCTGTCGGTCGCCTTCGCCCGCAGCGAGGCGAAACCGGGCCCGCCGTTGAGCACGAGCGCCGACTCGCCGACGACCGGCACCCGGCGCCAGGTCGCGCCGTCGTCGAAGGACACCTCGACCGCGATCCGCCGGATCTGCCCGCCGGGGGAGCCGGGGTTCTCCTCCACCACGAGCGGCACCCGCAGCAGCCGTCCGGCCGGGGCCGCGTTGACCTCGTCCAGCTTCGGCTGGAAGCGCAGCACGGACAGCGGCAGCGTCCGCTCCTCCCCGCTCCCGTCACCCCGAGAGCGGAACGTCCAGGCCGCGCCGACCCTCGTGCTCACGGTCGAGACGTCCCGCGTCGCCTCGACCTCCAGCCGGTACGCGCCCGCCTCGCGGGGCACGGTGAACCGGCCGGAACCCGCCTCGGTGGTCTCGCCGACCTTCACGCCGTCGCGGAACAGCGTGGTGCGGGCCTTCGTCGTCTGCGACGAGCCCGCGTTGCCCGCGCCGTCGCCGAACATCGGCACGAAGGCGTTGATCTCGTCGTCGACCCGCGACAGGGCGGAGCCGTACGGGCTGGCGGTCGGGCCGAACACGGCGGTGTTGAGCGTCTCGCTGTAGGTCCTGCCCGGCTGGTAGGTCCGCGGCTCCGAAGCCTGCCTGGTCTCGAACACCAGGTTCTGACCGGTGCCCGAGGTCTGGGTGAAGCTGGAGACCCAGCGGGCGTTCTCCCCCGCGAGGTAGTCGATCGACGTGCCCGGCGCGGGCACGTCGACCAGCCACGTCCCGCCGGAGCCGTTGGCGTCCACACCCATGAGGCCGTGGTTGTTCCGCCTGCCCTCCGGGGCGGGCCCGTAGCGGGTCCTGACCTCGGAGAAGTCCCGCAGGGCAGGCGCGTAGGAGTACCCGTTGGGCATCGTCCCGGTGAACACGGACGTGATCCGGTAGGTCACGGGGGTGTCGCCGACGGGAGCCGCCCGCCAGTCGGTGCTCAGGACGGCGGTGAAGTCGTCGTCGAGCGCCGGGCCGAGGTGCGCCGTGGAGATGTCCTTGAACGCGCCGAGGAACAGGCCGATCGACGTGACCCCGCCCTGGCCGTAGGTCAGGCTGTTGCTGAGGACGCTGCCGATGGCCTCCGCCCCCGGATCGGGGACGGACAGCGAGATCGGCTTGGCGAGTCGGGCGTCGACGGCGATCGTGGTGTCGGCCGCCAGGTCCACCTTCGGCTGCGGGAGGCTCGCGTACCGCTCCCCGGTCCGGACGCTGTTGCCCGTGTAGTACCGGCCCGTGGGCAGGTCGATCTCGGCCCTGCCGCCCTCCGGGTCCAGGAACACGGCCAGGCCGGAGTCGAGGCCGACCAGGAACGTCGACCCGTCCGCCGCGGGCGCGCCCTCCGCGTCGGTGTACTCGACGGTCAGCGTGTGGGTCTCGACCTCGCGGAGGACGCCCACCGGGGTGCGGACGGCGGTCGCGCCGGAGCCCGCCACGACCGAGCCGGAGTACCCGCCGTCCAGCGCGCCGATCCTGGTGTCGGCGGTGACGGTCACCGATGCCTCGCCGCCCGCCGGGACGGTGACCTCGGCAGGCGTGACCGAGAAGAAGCCCGCGGGTGCGGGCTTCCCGTCCGGTCCGGTCGCCTCGACCGCCACGTCCAGCGTCACGGGCTCGGTGCCCGCGTTGCGGTAGGCGATCTTCTCCGTGACGGGCTCGTCGTCGTCGTGCGGCCACGGCTGGGAGCCGAGGCCGACGGTGGCGGGCTCGGACGTGACGGTCTGGCCGATGGCCCTGGCCAGGTCGATCCGGCCCGAACCCTGGTCGTACGCGCTCAGACCGGGCGTGGGCTTCGTCGACGCGACGAGCGCCGCCTTGACCCGCGCGCCGGTCCAGTCCGGGTGCTGCTGCTTGAGCAGCGCCGCCGCGCCCGCGACGTGCGGGGTCGCCATCGACGTGCCGGACAGCGCCACGTGGCCGTCGCCGACGGGCGTGCCGATCGTGCCGGTGGACGACTGGGCCGCCACGACGCCCACACCGGGCGCGGTGACGTCCGGCTTGACCGCGCCGTCACCGGTGCGGGGGCCGCGGCTGGAGAACGGCGCGATCCCGTCGGAGCGGTTGACCGCCCCGACGGTGAGCGCGGCGTCCGCGCTGCCGGGGGAGCCGATCGTGCCCGCGCGGCCGGAGTTGCCCGCCGCGATCACGAACAGGGTCCCGTGCTCGGCGGACAGCGCGTTCACGGCCGCCTCGATCGGGTCGACCTCGGGGGTGTCCGGGCCGCCGAGGCTCAGGTTGACCACGTCGGCGCCCTGCTCGACGGCCCACGCCATCCCGTCGAGGATCCACGACTCGGCGCACCCGCCGGTCATGCACACCTTGCCGTCGAGGATGCGCGAGTCGGGTGCCACGCCGCGGTACTTCGCGCCCGCGCTGGCGATGGTGGCCGCGACGTGCGTGCCGTGGCCGACGCCGTCGGTGGCGTCCGGGTCCTCGGTGAAGTTCTTCTCGACCAGTTCCCGGCCCGCGAGGTCCGGGTGGGCGCCGTCCACGCCCGTGTCCAGGACGGCGACCGTCACACCCGTCCCGGTGTACCCGGCCCGCCACGCCGCCGGAGCGCCGATCTGGGCGGTGGTGCGGTCCAGGGTCGGCTGCCGCAGCCCGTCCAGCCAGACCTTGCGGTAGCCGTCCGGGGCGGCGGTCAGCGCGCGCCAGGTGTCGGCGGCCGTGGCCTTCGCCGCGCGCGCCGCGTACGAGCCCGCGGCGGGCAGGTCGGTGGTCTTGGCGAGGCCCGCGACGGACCCGCCCGGCGCGGGCGTGACGATCAGCGGCACGGAGTCGCGGTGCGCGTCGTCGTAGCGCGCCCGCACCAGCCCGGTGACGTCGAACAGCCGCAGGTCCAGCTTGCCCGCCGCCAGCAGCGGTTCGGCGTCCTCGGGCACCACGTGCTGGTGGCCGCCCGCGGTGAACCTGGTGAAGACGAGTCCCGCTCGGTCCCTGCCGGGGATGACGGAGCCGACCTGGTCGCCGGTCACCACCACCCGGTCACCGGTGACGAGGGTGACCGAACCGGTGGGGGTCGCGCCCGTGCGGTCGGCGACCTCCGGCGCGGCCGTCGCGGGCTGGACCGAGCCGACCGCCAGACCGAGTGCGAGCAGGGACGCACCCCACCGCGTGCAGTTCCGTCGTGTTGTAGGCAACTGGCTACCTCTCCCTGAGGTGGGCGCGCCCAGGGCGGGCGCGCTACCGGGAGGCGCCGATCAGACGGCGGCGACGGTGTACCGAACGTGACGTTGTCCCCCCGAACGCCTCGAACCTATCGGCGGTGAAAGTGGTTGGATTCCGCTCAACGAGCGAAGCGGGGACCCGACGTCCGATCACGCGGGGTAGTCGCCGAGGTCAGGCGCGCTCGGTGACGACACCGGCCGCGGAGACGACGAGGCCCGTCTGCGCACCGCCGCCACCGCACGCCTCGCCGTTGGGGTAGACCATCTTGGGCGTCGCGGTCGTGGTCTCGTCCAGCACGACCGCACCCGTCGCGTCGGTCAGCACCAGGGTCACCGTGACGGCCTTGGCGGGCAGGTTCGCGACGTCCGCGAAGCCGGTCAGCCCGCCCGTCGGCACGACCGACACCCCGCAGGTGTCGGTGGGGCTGGTGCCGGTGCACGTCTGCGGGCCGTGCGAGGTCGCGGGCGTCAACCGCACGGCGGGCTCGGTGCACGTGCCGTCCCAGCAGATCTCCACCGCCGCCGACGTGGCACCGGGGAGTTCGACGTCCAGCCCGATGCCCGGCCGTGAGCCGATGAGCGTGCAGGCCCGTGGTTCCGCTGAGCACGCGCACAGCGCGAGCAGCGCCGTGACGACGGCGATGATCCTCATGCGCTCCAGACGGAAGTGGCCACCCGTCGGGTTGCTCGGCGGGACGGGTGGGCCCGTGGCGCGGACGCCACGGGCCCACCACCGCTACGCGCCCGCGATCTTGTAGGCGCGGATCACGGTGTTCTCCGCGGTGTTGCCCCTGCTGTCGGTCGCCTTGGCCCGCAGCGAGACGAAGCTGCCCGCGGGGCCGCCGTGCACCAGCGCCGACCTGCCGACGACGGGGGCGCGCCGCCAGGTCTTGCCGTCGTCGAACGAGACGTCGACGGCGATCCGGGTGACGCGGCCGTTGGCGGCGTCCGGGTTCTGCTGGACGACGAGCGGGACGCGCAGCAGCCGCCCGGCCGGTGCCGTGTCCTTCTCGTCCAGCACCGGTTGGAAGCGGATGACCGTCAGCGGCAGCGGCTGGGTCTCCTGCCCGTCCACGCGCGCCGAGCGGAACGTCCACGCGCCGCTGACCCCGGTGGTGAACTCCGAGACGCCGCTGCGGGCCGCCTCGACCTCCAGCCGGTAGCCGCCCGCCGCTGCGGGCACGGGGAAGTTGCCGCCCGTGGACGTGGTCTCGCCGACCTTCGCGCCGTCGCGGAACAGCGTGGTCCTGGCCGAGTCGACCACCGAGTAGCCCTCACCGCCCCTGCTGTCGCTGAACAGCGGCACCGCGGCGCGGATGGAGTCGCCCTGCCTGTCCAGCGCCCTCGGGTAGCCCCCGATGCCGGGGCCGAAGACGGCGTGACCGGGCGCGAGGGTGTAGCTCTTGCCCGGCTTGTACGTCTTCGGCGGCGTGACCTGCTGCGTCTCCGCGGAGTTGCCCGACAGTTGTTGGTGCAGGGCGCCCCACCGGGTGTTGTCGCCGGCGACGTAGTCGATCATCGTGCCGGACTCGCCCATGGGCGCGATCCACGACCACCCGCCACCGCCGTCGGGACTCGTCCCGAGCAGCGCCTGCGCGTGGCTCCGGCCCGCGGGACTCGGACCGACCGTGGTCCTGACCTCGGCCAGGTCCTTCTTGCCCAGGTCGCGGACGTGCCCGGTCGGCACCTCGCCGGTCCACGACGAGCCGAACCGGTAGTTGATCGGCGTGTCGCCGTCGGGGGTGCCGCGCCACTGGAGGCCGATCTGCGCCGTGAGTTCGTCCTGCCCGACGTCCGGGCCCACCTGGCCCGTCGTCAGGGTGTCGCCGAAGTCGCTGAAGTAGATCAGGCCGTAGCCCGTCTGCTTCGTCCCCGACCGCCTGGTCGTGGAGTACTCGCCGAGCATCCCCTCGGCCGCGGGCTCCGGGACGGAGACCTTGACGGGCTTGGCGGTCCGCGCGTCGAGGGTGATCACGGTGTCCTGGGAGACCGTGACCTTCGGCTGGGTCAGGACCGCCCAGTCGGGCTCGGTGATGATGTAGGTGTTGCCGAAGTAGTCGCCCTTCGGCAGGCGGACCGTGCTGCTCCCGTCCGCGTCGTAGAAGCCGTACCCCTTCATGGTGTCGAGCGCCACCAGAGCCGTGGAACTCTCCACGGCGGGCAGGCCGTCCGGTCCGATGTGGTTGACGGTGACGGTGTAGCTCTCGACCTCGCGGGCGATCGAGAGCGGGGTGCGCACGGCTCCGGTGCTCGACGTGGCGACCACCGTGCCGGTGTACGCGCCGTCGAGCGTGCCGATCCTGGTGTCGCCGGTGACGG
>NZ_DASUSQ010000080.1:0-45901 GCF_036375055.1 Umezawaea sp. | reverse complement strand
AGTCCGGCGGGTTCAGGTTGGTTGTGAGCGCACGTGGTTGATGTGCGGTTCGTAGGCCGACAGGTCGCGGTGGGGTTCGTAGGTGCTCAGGTAGTAGTAGTCGGCGACGATGTTGGCCTGCTGTTCGGTGTTGAAGGCGGTGAACGGTTTCCCGCGCAAGCCCTCGGGGCCGCCGTAGTCGTAGAGGCCCTTGACGAAGAAGCCCGCGAACGCCGTCGGTAGGAGGCTGAGGACGCTGCGGCCGTGCTGGTACTGGTAGGCGTGGGTCAGTTCGTGCACTAGCCAGCGTTCGTACCTGGCCTGGTGCTGGGGTGTGGTGAGGACTCCCCTGGGGAACGTGACGAGGCTGGGGAGGGTGCGGGCCACACCGAAGCTGCCCAGCAGGCCGCCCTCGGCCAAGCTCAGGGCGCTGGTGTCCAGTGCGTCGCCGAAGACCTGGTGGGCTATCCGGGCCTCGTGGGACTCCAGGCCGCGGCGGAAGGCGCTTCTGAACACCATGGCGGCTCCTCCGGCTCGGGCACGGACCAATGCTAGGCACGAACGCCGAAAGCGCCACCTCAGGAACGCGAACGGGCGGCCCCAGGAGTGTGCCTGGGGCCGCCCGTCGTCGTCAGGGGCCTACTTGGTCTTGTTGTAGTCCCTGATGTCCTGCATGTAGTCCTCGTTCTCCTTCTGGCTCTGCACGTCGGCGGACATTTCCTTCCACAGCTCGTGCGCCAGGTGGAGCAGGGTGCCGGTGGCGACGACCCTGCCGCCCACGTTGACCGTGCCGCCGGGTGCGGCCAGTTCTTCGAAGTTCTTCACCCAGCGGGCGATGTCGGCGGCTTCCTGGGGCGTCTTGTTGTGCGGCGGTCCGGTGAGCTTGGCCTCCAGCTTGCCCTTGCCGAACTTGCCGAACTGCTCCATGCCGTCCTTGCGGCCGTTCTTGATCTTGTTGGCGATGTCCTTGATGTCCTGGAGCGACCACTTGGGCGGCTGGTTGACCGGGGGTGTCGGCGGCTTCGGGTCCGGGGGCTTCGGGGCGGGTGCCCCTGGGACCTCCGGCGGCTTGGAGACCGGCGGAGCGCCCGACGGGGTCGTGGTGCCGCCCGGTGGCTTCGGAGCGCCTCCTGGGACCTCCGGGGGCTTGGACACCGGCGGAGCACCAGCGGGAACCGTCGTGTCCGGCGGCTTCGGCGCAGGCGCACCACCGCCAGGGACCTCCGGCGGCTTCGACACGGGAGGTGCCGGTGGGGTGTCCGGGGGCTTGGGAGCCGGTGCGCCGCCGCCCGGAACCTCCGGGGGCTTCGAGACCGGGGGCGCCGGCGGGGTGTCCGGGGGCTTCGGAGCGGGTGCGCCGCCGCCGGGGACCTCCGGTGGCTTGCTCGCGGGCGGGGCGACCGGGGGTGCGCCGGACGGCGTGGTGGTGCCGCCGCTCCTGTTCAGCCTGCCCGCGTCGTCGGCGATCTTGGTGAGCGCCGTGCCGAGCTGGTCGCCCGCCGCCTTGTTGGCGGTGAGCAGGGACTTGAGGTTGGTGATGTGGCGGAGGATGCGGCCCAGCGCCTCCAGCGCGGTGGCGACCGCGACGCCGACGAACGCGACGATCGAGGCGCCGAAGGTGAACGGGGCCAGACCGGCCGCGACCAGGGCGCCGCCGATGAGGTTGCCGATCACCATGGCGATGATGTCGCGGACCAGTGAGCGGAACGCCGTGACGCAGGCGCCCATCGTGGCCATGGTCTCGGCCGAGCCGTTGATGGCCATGCCGATGGCCGCCAGTTCGTCGGCGACCTTCTTCATGCTGGCCTTGAACGCGTCCGCGGTCTGGCCGGTCCACGGGTCGAGCTTCTTCAGCGCTTCGACGTGGGTCGTGGCCAGGGCCTGGTACTTGTCCGCGTCGTTCTTGATCTTCTCGGTCTCCTGCCGGACGGCGATGTTGTCGCCCATCAGCAGGTCCAGCGGCTCGCGCAGGAAGTACAGGTGGTCGATCAACCAGCCGACGCCCGCGCCCAGCAGCGCGCCCAACGGGTTGAGCACGGCGCCGACGACGTCGAAGCCGAGGCCCACGCCGTAGGCGGCCATGGCCGCCGTGTTGCCGTCCTGGATCGCCTTGACGAGGCCGGCGACGGTGTCGACCATGCCCGCGCCGGAGAAGCCGTCCACCCACTCCGTGCCCTCGCCGAAGCCGGGGGTCAGGGTGAGGCCGGGGATTCCGCCGTCTTTCTTCTCTTCTGTGGCCGTTTCGGCCATCACTACCCCTTGAAGGTGTCGGCGTTGCCCTGGTCGGTGATGCGGTAGCTCTCGGCGGTCAGCTTCGTGTTGTCCTTGGCCGTGGAGAGCGCGGTCTCGTACTTGCCGATGACCTCCTTGGCCTCGGCGACCTTGTTGCGGGCCGCGATGCTGAAGAACTGGCCGATGATGCCGAACACCAGCGGATCGAAGTGGACGCCGTTGAGGACGTCCTTGGACTCGGACAGCGAGTCCACCAACGACTGAAGGTTCGTCGAGAACGTGTCGAGGTCGTCCGGCCTCACCTCGAATCCAGCAGCCATCAGGTGTTCCTTCCGCTCTGGTCGGGCGCCGTGCGGCAGGTCGGCCGCTCGGTCACCACGGGTGGTTCTCGTCTTCCTCGAAATCCGGCTGCGCGCGCGTGGGGCGCGCGGGCGGTGGCGGCGGTTGGGCCGCCGGTGGCGCGTACGGCTGGTGCGCGGGCGGTTGCGGCGGCATCGGGGGCCGCGGCGGGTAGGGCTGCTGCGGGTACGGCGGCTGCGGGTACTGCTGCTGGTACGGCGGCGCGGCAGGCGGAGGGGGTGGGGGCGTGTCGTCCAAGGCGTCCACGGCCTTGAGGTCGCGCTCCTCCACGTCGTCCTCGTCGTCGTCCTCCGCGGGCGGCAGGTAGCTGCGCACGAGGTCCATCGACTCGGTGCCCGCACCGAGGGGTGCGAACGCCTCCATCATCTTCGCCGACGCCGCCTGCTGTCCCTTCCGGACGGCCTCCATGATCGACGCGGTGAGCTTGCCGGGGCTCATGCCCGCGGCCCGCTGGGTCAGCTCCAGGTTCTGCAGCGCGCCGGTGGGCGCGATGGTCACCTTGACCGCTCCGTCGTTGGACGTCACGGTCGCGGTGGCCGTCGCGAGGTTCTCCGCCAGGTCCTCGGACTTCTGCTTGAGGTCGGTGAGCTTCGCCTGCATGTCGTTCATCCACTGATCCGGATCCACGTTCTTCATCCGGTTCGCGTCAATCGGGCCCAGCGGGTCCACGTCTTACCTCTCGGGTCGGTCAGGGACGGGTGAAGATGACCGTCTCTTCCTTGGTCTGCACGTCGATCGCGATCACGCGGTTCACGTTCGGGTTCTGTTCGAGGATCGGGAACTCCGTCATGTGGAAGACGTTGTCCGGCCGCCTGCTGGGTCCGAGCAGGACGTAGACGTCACCGCTGGAGCCGTGCGCCAGGCTCGCGGAGACACTGTCCCACACGGCTTTGCCCTCGGGACTGGTGTTGCCCCACGACGGCAGTTTGATGCCCTTGTCGTCCAGCGTGCCCTCCAGCGTGCTGCGCCCGTCGGCCTTCGCCATGTACTCGGCCTCGTTCATCACCGAGACCCGGTTGCCGTCGGAGTCGTACACGCTGCCCGACCAGAAGAACGCGCCGTCCTCCTTGGTGGCCAGGATGTTGCGCAGGTTGTCGATCCACTTCTGGCTCTGCTCCGGCGTGAGGGTCTGGAGGTCGGACCACGGCTTGCCGTCGATCGTGGTCGCGGGCCACGCGCCGTCCGCCTTGGGGCCGGTCGCGTCCGCGTTCTCGCTGCCGGGGTACCCGCGGGGGTCGAGCAGGTCGAGGATGTTCGGCGGCGCCATGACCTGCTCGACCTTCGGCGGCGTCGGCGGCAGGTTGACCAGGGCCGGGTCGGGCGTGGTCGTGGTGACGGGCGGCGCGGGCTCGCCCTTGGGACCGGGCTGGTCGGGCAGGTTCTCGCCGCCGGGGTAGCCCTTCGGGTCGAGCAGACCGGGCGCTCCCGGGGGCGGGGGCGTCGGCGTCGTGCCGGGGGGTGCCGCCGGGTCGGGCCTCGGGCCGTGGCCGGGCGGGTTGGCGTCCCCGATGGGGCCCAACGGGTTCGCGCCGGGCGGTGGCGTGAAGGTGCCCTTCGGCGGGCCGTCCGGGGAGGGACCCGTGACCACGGGGGGCGCGGGTTCCGCCTTGGGACCGCCGAAGCCGGGCACGCCACCAGCGGGCGGAGCCGGGGGCGACCACGCGGGCGGCGGGGTCACGGGCGGCTTCGCCGACGGCGGGTTGGCGTCCGCGACGGGACGCAGCGAGTCGACGGCGGGCGACTTGGGCGGCGGGGGCGGCGAAGGCACGTAGGGGTTGGGGGTCACCGGTGGACGCGGGTTCGTCGGCGGGTTGTTCGCCGCGATGGGGCCCAGCGAGTCGACGGCGGGCGGCGTGGGCGTGAACGAACCCATCACCGGGCCTGCCGCGCCGGGGACGTAGGGCACACCGCCGGGCCGGGGGCCCGCGGGCGGCCACATGGCGCTCACCTGGGTGGTGTCGGTGGTCGGCGGCACGGCGGGAGCCTTCGGGGAGCCGCCGGGGATGATCGGCATCGGGGCGATCGGAGGCCCGCCGGGGACGGTCGCGCCGGGGTTGGGCGGGGGCGTGCCGACCGGGCCGGGGACGGTCGGGGGCGGCGCGATCGGGGGCGCGCCGGGCGGCGGCGTCGCGGCGGTCGTCGTGGTGGTGTCCGCGTTGCCGGGCGGCGGCTGGAACTGGGACACCTGCGGGCCCGCCGGGCCCTGCGCGGCGGGCGGGGTGACCGCGGGAGCGCCGGGCGGCGGCTCGAACTGCGACACCTGCGGGCCCGCCGGGCCCTGCGCGGCGGGCGGAGTGGTCACGGGGCCGCCGGGCGGCGGCTCGAACTGCGACACCTGCGGACCGGCCGGACCCTGCTGGGCGGGCGGCGCGTCCAGCGGACCACCCGGTGGCGGGTCGAACTCGGACACCTCGGGCCCGGCGGGCGCGGGCGTCCTGGGCGTGGCGGCGGGACCGCCCGTCGGGTTCTTCGCGCCGCTGTCCGGGACGATCTTGCCGAACTGGTCGGCGGCGAACTGGTCCGTCTTGGTGTGGGTCTCCGCGGTGGCCTTCAGCCCGTCGTTGACCTTCCCCATCGTCGCCGCGGCCTGCTTGGCCTTGTCGATCGAGTGGGAGTTGGAGCCGTTCACGGCGACCGCCATGGGGATGCCGAACACGCCCAGCGCGTTCACGGCCAGCGTCTGCGACGACAGCTGAGCCGAAATCCCCTCGTAGCGGGATTCCAGGTCGGTGGCGTGCTTCTGGAGGGTCGAGATCGACGACTCCCCGAGCGAGAACCCCGCCGTGCCGGTGGGCCCGGTCGGCGCCGACGGCGGCGGAGGCGGGGGTGCCGCGGGCGGGGTGCTGCCGGGGTTGCTGGTCGTGGTGGTGTCCGGACTGCCGTTGCGCGCCATGATCGGGCCTTCGGGATCGCGGGGACGGGTGGGGGTGAGGGCTAGGCGGTCGCCTTGTCGACGGCCTTGTCGACCTTGTCCTGGGCCTTCCAGGACTCGTAGCTGACCTCGGCCACGTCAGCGGCGCCCTCGAACCGGTTCCAGCCCTTGCCGACGTTCTCGGTGATCTCGTCCAGGTTCTTGATCCGGCCCATCTGCCGGGACATGGCCGCGACCAGCCGCGCGATGCGCGAGGCGATGTTCACGCCGAGGGCGACGGCCTTGCCGACCGCGACGCCGACGAACGCGACGATCGAGGCGCCGAAGGTGAAGAACGCGGCGGCCGCGGCGGCGATGGCCCCCGCCAGCAGGGAGCCGAGCAGCTGGGCGATCAGGTCGCGGATGATGTCGCGCAGCACCGACACGAGCACGCCGCAGATCGCGACGATCTTCGCCTTCTTCTCCACCGCGCTGGCGAGCGCGTCCAGTTCCTGGCCCAGCGTGTCCATGTTGGCCTTGAACGCCTCGGACGACTGGCCGGTCCAGCCCTGCGGCTGCGCCAGGGTGTTGCGGTGGGTCTCGGCCAGCACGGCCATCTCCGCCGCGGTCTTCTTCGTCGCCTCGACGTTGGCCTTGATCTCGTCCGGGTCGCCCATGAGCTGGTCGAGCGGCTCCTTGAGGAAGCTCACGTGCTCGATCAGCCAGCCGATGCCCGCGCCGAGGAGGGTGCCGAACGGGTCGATCGCGAGCATCGCCGTCGACGACGCCGCACCGATCGCCGCGAAGGTGATGTCCAGCACCTGCTCGGTCTCGGACTCGGCGTCCTTGCCGACCGATTCGATCAGGTCGGCGTAGGCGGAGATGAACAAGGAGCCCTTGAACTTGTTCTCCTCGGTGATCTCCATGCCGGGGGGCGAATCGACCATGATCAGGACCTTCCTGGGGAACGGCGTCGACGGCAGCGGGACCGGGAGCGCGGCACTCGGGGCCGCGCGGTCACCAGGGGTGGTTCTCGTCTTCCTCGAAATCCGCCTGACCGCGCGCGGGACGCGCGGGCGGTGGCGACTGCGCGGGTGGCGGAGGGACGAACTGCTGGTACGCAGGCGGGTGCGGCGGCGCTGGGGGCCGCGGCGGGTAGGACGGCCGCGGCGGCGCGGGTTCTTCGTCGAGGGCGTCGACCGCCTTGAGGTCGCGCTCCTCGTTCTCCTCTTCACCTTCGTCCTCCGCGGGCGGTAGGAAGCTCCGGACGAGGTCCATCGACTCGGTGCCGCCGCCGAGGGGGGCGAACGCCTCCGCCATCTTCGCCGACGCCGCCCGCTGTCCTCTTCGGACGGCCTCCATGATCGACGCCGTGAGCTTGCCGGGGCTCATGCCCGCGGCGCGCTGCGTCAGCTCCAGGTTCTGCAGCGCGCCGCTCGGCGCGATGGTGACGGTCACGGCCCCGTCCCCGGACGTCGCGGTCGCAGTGGCCGTCGCGAGGTTCTCCACCAGCACCTCGGACTTCTGCCTCAGGTCGGAGAGCCGCGTCTCCACGTCTTTCAGCCACTGGTCCGGGTCCACGTCTTCCCCCTCGTGTCGAACAGACCTCAGACCGAGGTCAGCACCGAGTCGATGCGGTTCGCGATCCGCTCGTTGTCGGTCGGCGACAGGCTCAGCCAACCGTTCTCGCGGACCATCAGGTAGCGCCCCTGCGGGGTGTCGAACCAGTTGATCAACACCCCGGCCCGCTCGGTGCGGTAGCGGTTGCCACCGCGGCGGGTGACCCCGAACTGGCCGCCCGCCACGCGGTTCTCCGCCAGCTCGCTGATGACGGAGGCGTCCTGCTTGGACAGTCCCGCGCGCTGGAGGGCCTGCTTCTCGTCCAGGTCGTCGTCGCCCCACGGGTCGTCGGACTCGTCCGGCTCGTCGTGCATCGCCACGGCGGAGGCCAACGTCTCCAGCCGCAGCGACAGCGCGCTGCCCGGCCCAGCCGAGGCGTCGGTCAGCACGCCGACGATGGACTTCGCCAACGCCGTGGGCCGGACCTCGACCAGTCCGATCTGCTCCTCGTCGATGATCGCGAGCACGGCCTGGCTGCCGTCCGAGGCGGCGACGGCCCGCACGGGCCGCCGCTCCATGTTGGCCACGGCGTCGACCGCGACCTCGTGGTCGCTCAGCAGCCGCAGGAGGTCCTGCAACCGCGCGTTGGTCGCCAGGTCGCGCCGCCGCAGGCCGTCGAGCACGTCCAGCCGCAGCCGGGCCCGCTCCTCCATCGTGCTGCCGAAGCTGGGGACGTCCAGCGGGTACGGCAGCCTGCCGAGTCCGAGGTCGTGCCAGAGCACGTCCAGTTCAGCCGGGCTCAGCAGGAACTCGGGGGTGATCAAGACTGCTCACCGCTCTTCTTCTTCGGCTTCACGCCGCCGATCACCGACGGCGGCAGGTTCTCGCCGGGGACGTCGAAGAGGTCACCGCCCATGATGTACGAGGCGGCCTTGTGCTCCTTGTCCTCCTGGCGACCGCCCGCGCCGGCACCCATCGGCGCGCCGCCCATGGGCGTGCCGGTCATGCCCGCGCCGCCGACACCGCCGACGGGGTACGCGCCGGTCGGCACCGGACCGCGACCCGGCTGCACGACGCCGGTCGAGCCGCCCGCGGCCATCTGGCCACCGCCGCCCGCCGCGCCGGAACCGCCGACGCCGCCGAAGCCGCCACCCGCGCCACCGCCACCGCCGAAGCCGCCGCCCGCGCCGCCACCGACACCCGCGCCGCCACCGAAGCCACCGGCGCCCGCGCCGCCACCGAAGCCACCGGCTCCGGCTCCGCCGCCGAACCCACCGGCGCCCGCGCCACCGCCGAAGCCGCCGGCGCCGCCGAAGCCGGGACGGCCGGGCGAGCCCGCGCCGCCGATGCCCTCGATCGGCACGCCGGGAGGCCTGGCGCCGGGGGCGCCGAGGTAACCGGCAGGGTTGCCCGCAGTTCCGGGGGCAGGATTGCGCGAAGGGGCAGAGCCCTTTCCGCCGTTGCCCGAAAAGCCACCGCCGTACCCGGCGCCGCCGCCCGCGTAGTTCGGGTCGGAGGACCCGCCCGCGCCGCCGAAGCCGCCGCCCACCGACGGGGAGTACGGGTTCGCGACGGGGATCGACGCCGCCGCGTCGGCGGCCGTGGTCGTCCCGGCAGGCCGGTACGACTCGAAGTCGTCGGAGCCGCTGCCACCGGTGGTACCCCGGTAGCCACCGCCACCAGCGGCGACAGCGCCGCCGCCCGCGAAGCCGCCACTGGCGAAGCCGCCCGCGCCACCGGCGCCGCCCGCGTAACCACCGGCACCCGCGCCGCCCGCGTAACCGCCCGAACCGGCACCGCCCGCGCCGTACGCGCCGCCGTCGAACGAGGCGGCGGGCATGACCGGCGCCATCGCGGCGGCCGCCGCCGTGCTCCCGTCCGACGTGTAGGCCCCCTGCTGCCCGGCACCCGGCTCCAGGCCCGCCTGCCGCGCCTGCGCCACCCCGGCTTCCACGCCGTCCGGCAGCATCCGGCCCTGCTGCGTCGGGGTCAGCATCGCCAGCCCGTCGACCGCGCCGCCCGCCGTGGGCGCCTGCACGCCGCGCATGGTCACGACCTGCGGTTCCTCGGTCTGACCGGTGACCGGGTTGAACGGGGCGGTGAACACCGGCGTCGTCTGGTCGATCGCGCGGGAGTTCGCCTCCATGTTCGTCATCACCGTGACGGCCAGCTCCTTGGCGGCCTGCGCCGCGGCGCTGGCGGCCTGCACGTCGGCCGTGGACGTGAGCAGGGTGGAGATCCCGCCGCCGACCATCGCGGCGGTGGCGCCGTTCCAGGTGAACTCGAGCGGTTCCGGCATGCTCGCGCGGGCGTCCTGCATGACGCGGCCCTGGTCGATGACCCGGTCGCCGACCTGGCCCGCCGTCTGCGCGGTGCCGGAGATCCAGTCGGAGAGCTTCTTGATGGCGGTCCGCGCCCCGTCGGCCGAGTCACCGGTCCAGCCGCTCTCGGTCGCCACGATGCGTTCCGTGATGACCTGCGCCGACTCGGCCAGCTCGGTGGCGAACTGCGCCCACTCGGAGCCGATCTCACCGGACTGGCCGGGGTCGTTGTTGATGTGCACGGACTCGTAGAGGGTGCGGTGGGAGTGCGATTCCCAGTTCTGCGTGTCCTTGAGGACCGGGTCGACCTCGGGAGTCATGATGCGGTGCGCCTCTCGCCTCAGATGCCTTCGAGCTTGGTCAGTGCGGCACGGTGGTCCTCGTCGACCTGCTGGTACTTGGTGATCGCCGCGCTGACCTGGTCGTGCGTGTCCTGCAACACCTTGCGGTACGCGGTCATGACGTTCACGAACGACAGCGGGTCGCCCTCGGCGCGGGACTCGAACTTGTTCGACATCGCGTCGCTGACCGGGTTGGCGCCCAGCGGGGCGGGGCGGGCCAGCCTGCCCGCGCGGGCGAGCCAGGAGTCGACCTGCTCGACCTGCTCGCGCAGCAGCTTCCGCAGCTCCTCGCCCGTGACGGGGTCCAGCATGACCTTGCCGGACTTGATGTTCTCTCGCAGCTCGATCGCTTGACCGTTGATGGTCGGGGGCGGCGTCGTCTCATTCGTGTTCTGCATTGCGGGTGTCCCCCTGCGGGCACGGTTCTCCGGTGGTGGGTCCAGCCTCCGGTGAACCGCCAACGCCACACCAACGTGTCTCCAACGCGGTCAGCGGCAGGCGCTGTGCCAATATTTCCACGGAGAACTTCATCTATGGCCGATAGGAATTCCGGATGCGGGTGAACCTGCTCGGCACTGTTGAGCTCGTTTCCGCTGGCAGCGCCCCGGTGCAACTGGGGGCGGCGAAGCGCCGCACGGTGCTCGCGGCACTGGCGCTCGAGCTGAACAGGGTCGTCTCAGGTGATCGGCTGCTCTCGATCGTGTGGAACGGCGCTCCCCCGCCGCAGGCGAAGGCCGCTCTCCAGGGCCACGTCGCCCAGCTGCGCAAGGTGCTCGGACCCGGCCTCGACCTGGTGACCCGCGCCCCCGGCTACCTGCTGGAGGGCGAGCGGAGCGCGGTCGACGTCTTCGTCTTCGAGGACCTGGTGCGCGGTGCCAGGGAGGCCGTCGACGACCAGACCGCCGTCGAGCAGCTCACCGCCGCGCTGAAGCTGTGGCGCGGTCCGTTCCTCACCGACGTGCCGTCACCGGGGCTCGGCGAGGCGACCGCGGCGAAGCTGGAGGAGCTGCGGCTGGTGGCCGTGCAGGACATGGCCGAGCGGCTGCTGCGCCTCGACCGGGCGGGCGACGCGGTGACGGCGCTGGCGCCGCTCGCGGAGAGCTACCCGCTGCGCGAGCCGCTGGTCGCCAAGCTGGTCCTCGCCCTGCACCGAGCGGGACGGCAGGCCGAGTCGCTGGCCCTGTTCCACCGGACCAGGAAGCGGCTGGTGGACGAGCTGGGCGTCGACCCCGGCCCCGAGCTGCGGGCCGCCTACCAGGCGGTGCTGGCGGTCGAGGAGCCGCCGGAGGTCGCGGGCGGGCCCGCGCAGCTGCCGCGCGAGCACCGGGGGTTCGTGGGGCGCGAGACGGAGCTGGCGGACCTGGACGACTGCCTGACCGGGCAGGACTCCGCGATCGGCCTGCTGGTCGGGCCGCCCGGCGTGGGCAAGACGGCGCTGGCGCTGCGCTGGGCGCACCGGGTGGCGCCCGGGTTCCCCGACGGCCAGCTCTTCCTCGACCTGCGCGGGTTCGACGAGACCGAGCCGGTGGACCCGCGCACGGCGCTGATGGGGTTCCTGCGCACCCTGGGCCTGGCCGATTCGCAGATCTCCAGCACCCTGGACGAGCAGGCGGCCCAGTACCGGTCGCTGCTGGCGGACAAGCGGGTGCTGGTCGTGCTGGACAACGCCCGCTCGGTCGGTCAGGTCAGGCCGCTGCTGCCGGGGTCGGCCCACTGCCTCGTGCTCGTGACCAGCAGACACGGGCTGAACGACCTCGTGGTCACCGAGGGCGCGTCGGTGGTGCCTGTTACAACGTTGGAAAGGACTGCGGCGGCCGACCTGCTCGTCGGGATGCTGGGACGGCGGCGCACGGACCTGGAACCGGAGGCGACCGCGGAGCTGGTGGAGCTGTGCGACCGGCTGCCGCTCGCGCTGCGCATCGCGGGCGCCCGGCTGACCTCACGGCCGCGCTGGACGATCCGGTCGCTGGTGGACGAGCTGCACGACGAGCAGAGCAGGCTGGCCGCGCTGTCCCTCCCCGAGGCCCGGCGGGGCGTGCGGGCCGCGCTGGCCGTGAGCTACCGGGAGCTCCCCGAGGGCGCGGCCCGGATGTTCCGCAGGCTCGGCCTGCACCCCGGAACCGACCTCGACTGCTACGCCGCCGCCGCGCTGCTGGACATCAACGTGGCCACCGCCCGCACCCACCTGCGCACGGCGGCGTACGCGAACCTGCTGCACGAGTCGACGCCCGACCGGTACTCCCGGCACGACCTGGTCCGGCTGTTCGCGCGGCACCTCGTGGCCACCGAGCCGGGTGAGGACAACGCCGTCAGCACCGAACGGCTGCTCGACTACTACCTGCACGTCGCCGACACCGCCCGCGCCCACCTCGCCGACCACGTGCGGCCGTTCGGCGACCCCGTCCACCCGCCCGCGAGCTTCCCGGTGCTGTCCTCGCACAACGACGCCGTGCACTGGTTCACCCTGGAGGAGGCGAACCTGCGGCTGGTCCTGGAGATCGCCGCGAACAACCGCCACCACGAGCGGACGTGGAAGCTCGCGCTGTGCCTGGACGCGTTCTACTTCCGGCGCGGCAACCGGGTCGACCGGCTCAACGCGTTCCGCGTCGGCCTGCACGCCGCGCGGGCGCTCGACGACTCGCACGCCGAGGCGATGCTGCTGCTGCGCATGAGCGCCACCCTCGCCGACCTCGGCAGGCTGGAGGACGCCGTGTGGGAGAGCTCGCGGGCCGTCCAGCTCGCGGCGGGCGACCCCCACCTGGAGTGCGCCGCGCTCGACAGCCTCGGCTACAGCCTGCTGGCGGCGGGCGAGTTCGAGAAGGCGCGGGACCGCACCACGGAGGCGCTGACCGTCGCCCGCGACATCGGCGACGTCCGCGCGCAGGCCACCGTGCTGAACAACCTGGCGAACGTGCTGCTCGGGATGAACGAGGCCGACGAGGCGCTCCAGTGCATGAAGGAAGCGCTGTGGCTGCTCGCGTCGGTGGCGCTGTCCACGTCGCACGTGACCGCGCTGCACACGGCGGGGTCGGCGCTGTGGCAGCTCGGGCGGACCGCCGAGGCCCTCCAGTTCCAGGTGGACGGTCTGGAACTCGCGGAGCAGCTGGGCGACCAGTACCAGGCGGCGGCGTGCCACCGGGCCATCGGGGACGCGCTGGAGCAGATCGGCGGGGCGCACGTCGCCACGCCGCACTGGCAGGCGGCGGTCCGGCTGTACCGGGAACTCCGGCTGGCGGACGCGGAGGAGCTGACGGCGAAGCTGGCGCGGCGGGAGCCCGCGGCGGGCTAGGCGGGGTCAGAGGGTGCCGGTGAGGGCTTGCAGGCCGAGGCTGCTGCCCGCGACCGCGAGCCACAGCAGGACGCCGAGCAGCAGCGGAGCGCCGCCCGCCCGGCGGAGGTCGTTCGGGCGCAGGGACAGACCGATGCCCGCGAGGGCGGTGGTGATCAGGAACGGGCCCAGCGCCGAGACGCCCGCCGGGACGACGCCGAGGCTGCCGAGGACGACCGCGGCGACGAAGCCGAGCAGGAACGGCGGGACCACGCGGTGCCACGGCAGCGCGCCGCGGCGGTTCGCCCTGATCGCCAGGAACGCGATCACCGGGACCAGCATCAGGGTGCGGGTCAGCTTCACGACCAGCGCGTACTCGCCCGCGTCGCCGCCGTAGGCGTACGCGGCGGCGACGACGGACGAGGTGTCGTTGATCGCGGTGCCCGCCCACAGGCCGAACGCGTGCGGGCTCAGGTCGAGCAGGTGGCCGATCGGCGGGAAGAGCAGGACGGCGGCGACGTTGCAGGTGAGGATCGTGCCGAGCGCGTAGGCGACGTGGGTCTGCTTCGGGTTGAGCACGGCGGTCGTGGCGGCGATGGCCGACGCGCCGCAGATGCCCGTGCCGACGCCGATCAGCGTCCGGGTGTCGCCGCGGACGTCCAGCAGCCTGCCGAGCAGCCACGCCCCGCCGAGCGCGACGGCGAGGGTGCCGAGCATGACGGGCAGCGACTCGGTGCCGACCCGGACCACCTGGCGCACCTGGAGGCCCGTGCCGAGGACCACGATGGACAGCTGGAGGACCGTGGTGGACGCCGTCGCGCGGCCGGGGGCCCAGCGGGGGTCCTGGAGGGGTTTCACCAGGGCAGCGGCGAGCGCGCCGAGCACGATCGCGAAGACCGGGCCGCCGACGACCGGCACCACCGCGCCGAGCCCGGTGGCGACCGCCGCGACCGCCAGCGAGAGCAGGAGCCCCGGCGCCGTGCGGGCGAGGCGGGACCGCTTGGTTTCCAGCACCGCCACTCCCTTGATGTCCGTACAGCGAAAGTACGATATGTACGGACATTTCACAAACGGTAGCGTTCGCCGTGACCGGAGGAGGGGACATGGCGCTGGACCGCGGCGGATCGACCCCCCTGTGGCGGCAACTTCAGCGCGAACTCCTGACCCGCGTGGACGCGGGAGAGTTCGCCGACCGGTTCCCCGGCGAACTCGCGCTCGTCGAGCACTACGGCGTGAGCAGGCACACCGTCCGGCAGGCGCTGAGCGGCCTGCGCGCGGACGGGGTCGTCGTCGCCGAGCGCGGCAGACGTCCGCGCGTCGCCCCTCCGCCGGAGATCCAGCAGCCGATGGGGGCCCTGTACAGCCTCTTCGCCTCCGTCGAGGCCTCGGGGCTGCCGCAGCACAGCATCGTGCGCAGGCTCGACGTGCGCGCCGACGCCCTCGTCGCGGAACGCCTGGACCTGGAGGGCTCGACCCCGCTCGTCTACCTGGAGCGCATCCGCCTGGCGGGCGACGAGCCGTTGGCGCTCGACCGCGTCTGGCTGCCCGCCGACCTGGCCGCGCCACTGCTGGACGCCGACTTCACCCACACCAGCCTGTACACCGAACTGCACGCCCGAGCCGGGATCCGCCTCGACCACGGGCACGAGGACGTGCACGCGGTCGTGCCCACGGCGGCCGAACGGGCTCGGCTGCGCTGCCCCGCCTCGGCCGCGGCGTTCTCGATCAACCGCCTGAGCCACGCCCACGGCAGGCCCGTGGAGTGGCGGCACACGCTCGTGCGGGGGGACCGGTTCGCGCTCACGGCGGCCTTCTCGGCGCACGCGGGGTACCAGTTGACCGGGTCGTCCGGATAGGACGAGAAAGCGATCTGCATTCTAACCAAATGCATTGATGCGCTTTCCCATCGAATTGCGGAAGCATTCCGTTACAGCTCCACCCGAAGCGCCCGAGAGTGACCTTTTCGGGTAACGAGCACACCTTCGGCGGCGACTCCACGGGACAGGCATCGACCGCAGGAGACGAAATGACCTACCCGCAGCAGCAGGCGCCCCACCCGCAGCCGTCCGCACCGCTCGCACCGCCCGCGAAGACGAAGTTCGGCACACTCGCCTGGACGGCACTCATCCTCGGGATCGTGGGCGTCGTCGGTTCCCCGGTCATCTTCCTGAACAACCTCACCGCGGTGATCGCGTTCGTCGGCATCGTGCTGGGCGCCATCGCGCTCTTCGGCAGCAAGAAGATCCTGGCGGCGATCGGCGTCGTGCTGTGCGTCGCCGGCGTGGCGATCACCGTCTCGGTCCAGTCGAGCACGGCGGAGAAGCTCGATGAGATCTTCGCGGGCACGACGAACGACGGACGGGTCAGCCCCGGCGGGACCGGTGAACCCGCCGCCGTCGCGCAGGCGCCCGCGGCCGGCAGCCCGACGTGGGGCACGCGCTACACCTGGAAGGACGGCCTGGCGGTGGACGTCGCGGCCCCCGCGGCGTGCACGCCGGGCGAGTTCGCGGCTCCCCAGGGCGTCGTGCGCGCGGTGAAGTTCACGATCGTCATCACCAACGGAACCGACAAGCCGTTCGAGACCGCGGGCCTCTCGTTCGGCAGCGACGCGCAGTTCGCGGGAAAGAAAGCCGAAAGCGTTTTCGACTCCAACGGCGGGTGCGGCGGCGGATTCGAATCCAGCACCGTGATGCCCGGAAAGACCTTCACCTTCGAGCAGTCGTATTCGGTCGGAGCGGAGCCCGGCGAAATGCAGCTGGTGCTCCAGCCCGGTTTCGGTTCCGACAAAGCGGTGTTCACCGGTCAGGTTTGATCCGCGCAGGCACGGGCGGCCTGCCGAGTGCACGTCCCGCGGCGGGAAGTCCGCGAGCACGGCGCCCGTCGCCCCGGCGCGGGCGCCTGCGCCGGTCGGTTCGCTCCCGGTCGCGCAGAGGGGCTCAGTAGCCCTGGTAGCCGCCGCCCACGCTGATCGACACGAGGCCGGGGTGGCCCGCGAAGCCGCCGTAGCGGTCGTAGGTGTATCGGACACCCGCGATGATGTTGTCGACCGGGTTGAAGATGTCGTTGTGGCCGGGCAGCTTGTGCGCGTTGAACGTCGAGTCGATGCACTGCATCAGACCCTTCGACGGCGTGCCCTTGGCGGCGTTGGAGTCCCAGTTGTTCACGGCGTTCGGGTTGCCGCCGGACTCCTTCTGGATGATCAGGTAGATCTCGTCGACGCTGCTCTCGTCGATCGCGGTGCCGTTGGCGGCGAGGATGGTGATCGCCTCGCGGATCCAGCCCTCGACCTGGCGCTGGTGCGGGGACTTGCCCGCGTCGGCCTTCTCGCGGGCGATCCGGGCCTCTTCGGCCTTGCGGTTCGACTCGACCGTGTCGGCGGCGGACTTGGCCACCGTCTGGAACTGCTGGATCGACTGGCGCTTGTCGAGCTGGAGGAGCTTGCCCACCTCGATCGCGGGGTTCGCGATCTGGATCGTCTTCAGCGAAGCGGACTTCGCGTGGACGTCGGAGGAGAGGGTCTGGATCTCCGGACCGGAGGACAGGTCCATGGCGGCGCCGGAGGCCGGGCCACCCACCTTGGCCATCGCGTTGGCGGCGGCACCTGCGCCCGCCAGCACACCGGCTGCCACGACGAAGGCGGAGACCTTGGTGCCGAGGGGCGCCCAGTCCGTCTCCACGCGGTGCGAGGCAGGGCGGGACGCGACTGCTGCCGCAGGCTGGGGAGCGACCGTGTACACGGTGCGACCAGCGGCTTTTCCATGCCGGGACAAACGATCCTCCTGCGTCGGGGAGTTCGGCCGAGTGGACCGCTGGCGGGGGATCCAGGTGGAGCCGCTTCGGGGGCGACTGCCGTGTCCATTCAGTGACCGAACCGTGACCTGCGGCCGGGAACGTAACCTGATGTCACTGCCTAAGGCAACCGATCGACACCCTATAGGTGACTCTCATCACGTTTGCCCCAGGTACTGCTACTGAGGGTGTGGACGAGCTCCACGAACGGGAGATCGCCGTTACCTGCGGGTTCGGGTGTGCCACGACGGGTACTACGGAGCGGCGGGCACCCCGGTTCACAATTCGCGCAGACCGACCCGCCGCCACCGGCGCGGGGCGGTCCCGCGCGGGCCCTCCGTACCGTTGACCACGTGTGGACGCTCCACACGGCAGACGGAGGAACACATGCGCCGCGGACTGGTGCTCGTCCTGGTGTTGGCGCTGCTGTTCGGGACGCCGTGGGCCGCGCTGGTCGCGGTCGGCCCCGACTGGCCCGCCCCGGTCACCGCCCTCGGCACGGCGCTCTTCGCCGTGGCGCTGGTGGCGTTCCCGTTCCTCATGGCGAGGGGCCACGGGCGGCGGCACGCGGACTGGGCTGCCAAGATCGCCGACACGACGCTCGGCGCCGTCTGGGTGCTGTTCACCTGGACACTGCTCGGCCTCCTGCTGCGGCCCGTGCTGGCGCTGGCGGGCGTGGAGAACCCCGACCGGGCGCGGATCACCGCCGTGGTGACGCTGGCGGTCGTGGCGGTCCTCCTCCTGCACGGCTACGTCGAGGCGATGCGGGTGCCGCGGGTGCGGACCACCGAGGTGGTGCTCCCCCGGCTCGGGCGCGGGCTGGACGGGCTGCGCGTCGTGGTCATCACCGACACCCACTACGGCCCGCTGGAGCGGACGAGGTGGTCCGAGGGGCTCGCCGCCAAGATCAACGAGCTGGACGCCGACGTCGTCTGCCACACCGGCGACCTCGCGGACGGCACGGTGGAGCAGCGGCGCGGCCAGGTCGCCCCGCTGGGCACCGTGCGGGCGGCGGAGGCGAAGCTCTACATCACCGGCAACCACGAGTACTACAACGAGGCCCAGGGCTGGCTCGACCACATGGAGCACCTCGGCTGGGACCCGCTGCACAACCGGCACCACGTGGTGGAGCGCGGCGGCGACCGGCTGGTGTTCGCGGGCATCGACGACCCGACCGGCACGGGGTCGACGCTGACCGGTCACGGGCCGGACATCGCGGCGGCGCTGGAGGGCGTGGGCCCCGACGACCCGGTCGTGCTGCTGGCCCACCAGCCCAAGCAGGTGCCGGTCGCCGTCGGGGCCGGGGTGGACCTCCAGCTGTCCGGCCACACGCACGGCGGGCAGATCTGGCCGTTCCACCTCCTGGTGCGGGTCGACCAGCCCGTGCTCCAGGGCCTGAGCGGGCACGGCGACCGCACGCAGCTCTACACGAGCCGCGGGTCCGGGTTCTGGGGGCCGCCGTTCCGGGTCTTCGCACCCAGCGAGATCAGCGTCCTGGTGCTGCGGTCAGGCCGATGAGCTGGTAGACCAGCCCGTCCGAGAGGCCGGTGGTGAACAGGTCGCCACCGTGGGGCATGCCCATCTCCGCCGTCACGGCCGCCACCTCGTCCGTCGGGTTCGCGTACGGCCAGAGGCCCGCGACGAGCACGAGGACGGCCCCGGCGAAGTGGGTCGCCCGCTCCGGGCTCAGGCCGGGCAGCTCGCGGGTCACCAGCTCCGCCAGGCGGGCGGTGTTGCCGACGGCGCGGCGCTTGAAGACCCTGGCGAACTCCTGGGAGATGTTGCGCTCCAGCACCCCGCCCATCGTGCTCATCAGCTCGCACAGGAGCCGGTGGCGGGTCACGGACGCCGCGACGGCACGCCCCACCGCCGTCTCCCTCGCGTACTCGCCCCCGCCGACGGCCAGGGCGCGCAGGTCGGCCTCGACGTCGTCCAGCCAGGCCCGCCAGGCGCCGTCCAGCACCTCCAGGAAGATCGCCTCGCGGCTGTCGAAGTAGCGCAGGACGTTCGACTTCGCCAGACCCACCCGGTCGGCCAGCTCGCGGAGGCTGATGTCCGCCACCGGGCGTTCCGCGAGCATCGCGGCGGCGGTCTCCAGGATGGCCGCTCGCCGGGCTTGGACCTGTTCCGGTCGGCGGGCCCGTTGGAAGGTCACGGTCGGAATTTATCAGCCCGTCGGTCTTTTCCCGCCCCGGAACCGCGGGTGCGATGCTGTCGCGGTGACGTTCGAGGACCTGGCCCACCTGCGCCGAGCCCGTGATCTCATGGACCGGGAGTACTCGCGGCCGCTGGACGTGCCCTCGCTGGCGCGCGCGGCGCTGATGTCACCCGCCCACTTCTCCCGGCGGTTCCGGGCCGAGTACGGGGAGACGCCGTACAACTACCTCATGACCCGGCGGATCGAGCGGGCCATGGCGCTGCTGCGGCGCGGGGACCTGAGCGTGACCGAGGTGTGCGTGGAGGTGGGCTGCACGTCCCTCGGGTCGTTCAGCTCCCGGTTCACCGAACTCGTCGGCGAGACCCCCAGCGCCTACCGGGCCCGCGACCACACCGCCGCGGAGCCGGTGCCCGCCTGCTACTCGAAGACGATGACGAGACCGAGCAGGATCTGAGAAGCGCCGGACCGGGGTCCCGTCCTACGTTCTCGGGCATGGACCTCAAGCTCTCGCACACCTTCATCCCCGTTCACGACCAGGACGAGGCGCTCGCGTTCTACCGCGACGTGCTCGGGCTGGAGCTGCGCGTGGACCAGCCCTTCGACCAGTACCGCTGGCTGTCCGTCGGACCGGCCGAGCAGCCCGACGTGGAGATCGTCCTGGAAGCCGTGGGGATGGGGCGGCCGGAGAAGGACGCCGAGTCGATGCGCGGCCTGCTCGCCAAGGGGTCGCTGAGCACCGTCATCTTCACCACGACCGACCTCGACGGCACGTTCGAGAAGATCAGGGCGTCCGGCGCCGAGGTGATGCAGGAGCCCGTCGACCAGCCGTACGGGGTGCGGGACTGCGCGTTCCGCGACCCGTCCGGCAACTCGATCCGCTTCTCCAGCCGCCGCTGAGCGCTACTCGCCGATGGTGAGCATCCCCTCCGGCAGCCCGGTCATGTCGACGGACAGCCAGAGGGGGCGCCAGTTCTCCAGCTCGTGGTAGCGGCGCAGCTCGGCCAGCCCGCCGAGCCAGCCCGCCCAGGCGCCGTGGTCCGGCTCGTCGAAGCCGCTCTGCACGAACGTCAGCCTCGTGCCGCCGTTCGACCCGGCCAGCTCCCACGTGTCGACGAAGCCGTCGCCGCCCTCCCAGGCGAGCTGGATCCGGCGGCCGGGGACGAGGTCGAGGATCTTGGCCGGGTTGCTCTCGAACTCGAAGCCGCCCATGGCGAACCGGCCGCCGACGTGCGGCTCGATGTCGACCTTGGCGCCGAACCACCTGCTGAACGCGACCGGGTCGAGCAGGGACTCGTACACCTCCTCCGGGACGGCGTCGATGAACAGCTCGGCCCGCAGGTCGGTGGACGTGAAGTCGCACTTCGGGGTGAGGTCGCGGCCCTCGACGTGGTCGACCAGGTTCGTGATCGACAGCGCCCAGAACGTGTGCAGCACGGCGAGGGGGCTGGTGCCCGCCGCGACCTCCTCCCAGTCGGGGACGTGCGACTGGCTCAGCGTCACGGTGGTCGTGTCCGCCGTCTCCTCGTCGAGCACGATCTCCACGGTGGTGTCCTCGCCGCCGACCAGCCACGAGAACCGCAGCGTGCGGTCGTCCACGTGCAGCAGGCGCTGGTGCGGCGCGTCGCCCTCCGGGGTGTAGCGGCCCCAGAACTCGAACGTGCCCGGCAGCTCCACCTCGACGTGCTCGGCCAACCAGGTGCGCAGCGCCGTCGGGTCGGTCAGCGCCGCGCGCACGTCGGACAGGGGCGCCTCGACGCGGGCCGTCATCCTCATCGGGTCAGTCATCACGATCTCCCTTCGGGTAGCAGGCGACGGCGAGCTTGAACGCGTCGCCCTCCGCGCCGCCGTAGCGGGTGAACAGGTCCCGCAGCACGGTCTTCAGGTCGTCCAGGAACTCCTGGCGCTGCTCAGGCCGGACCCTGATCTCCCCCGACACGCCGATGGACGGCAACTCGGGAGCGGTCCGGTCCAGGTCTGCGATGTCCGCCTGCACCTCCTCCACGAGGGTCAGCAGGTGCCCGAGGCTCAGCTCGTCCTGCGCCCGGCGCGGGCCGAGGACGCCGACCAGGCGGGGCGACAGCCAGTACGAGCGGGCCGCCGCCTGGTAGACGCCCTCCTGGATGCCGCGCACCCGGCGTTCGGACACCAGGGTCACCAGACCGGCGTCCACCAGGCGCTTCACGTGGTAGTAGACCCGCTGCGGGGTCTGGGCGAGCTGCTCGGCCACCTCGCCGCACGAGTGCGGCTCGGCGAGCTGCCGCAGCACCTCCACGCGCTGCGGCTTGAGCAGGGTCTCGGCCTGCTCGATCCGATCCAGGTACAGGACGTCTCTCATCGCAAAAATAAGTTTGTACATAAAAATCTGTCTTGTCAATGCGGTCGGCCGGGTGGTCGTCCAGGCTCTGCCCCATGACCGGTGAACGACTGCTCCCCGTCAACGGGGTCGAGCTGTGCGTGCAGGCCCTCGGCGCCCCGGCCGACCCCGCGGTGCTGCTGGTCGCGGGGTCGAACAGCTCCATGACGTCCTGGCCCGACGAGTTCTGCGCGCGGCTGACCGGCCGGTACGTGATCCGCTACGACCACCGCGACACCGGGCGGTCGGTCACCTACCCGCCCGGCGAACCCGGCTACGGGTTCCCCGAGCTGGTCGCGGACGCCGTCGGAGTGCTGGACGCGCTGGACGTGGCCTCCGCGCACGTCGTCGGCCTGTCGATGGGCGGCGGCATCGCCCAGGTGCTGGCCGTGGACCACCCGGAGCGGGTCGCCTCGCTGACGCTGGTCGCGACCAGCCCCGCCGCGCCCGGCACGGAGGGCCTCCCACCGCTGTCCCCGGAGGCGCTGGAGTACTTCTCCACCCTGGCCGAGCCCGACTGGTCGGACCGCTCGGCGGTGGTCGAGCACGTCGTGGGCGTGCAGCGCTGGTTCACCACCGGCGAGTTCGACGAGGAGGCCGTGCGAGCCGGGGTCGAGCACGACCTCGACCGGACGTCGAGCTTCCGGTCGGCCTCCAACCACGACCTGCTCCACGGCGGCCCGTCCTGGGAGGGCGGGTTGGAGGCCGTCACCGCTCCGACGCTGGTCCTGCACGGCGACCGCGACCCGCTCTTCGCGCTGCCCCACGGGGAGGCGCTGGCGGAGCTGATCCCGAACGCCTCCCTGGTCGTGCTGCACGGCGTGGGCCACGAGCTGCCGAAGTCCTCGTGGGACGTCGTGGTGCCCGCGATCCTGGCTCACTCCGAGGTGTGAGCCGCCTTGCGCGGTGGTCGGGCGGCGTCCGGCCACCGCGCGAGCACGCGCTCCCGCAGCGCCCGCGCGAGCCGGGCCGTGCCCGCGACCGCCGGGTCGGTCAGCGCCCCGACCACGCCCAGCCGGTGCGCGAAGCGCTGGCGGGCACCGACGAAGCCCCACCGCCAGTCCTCGCGCAGCAGCCTGCCGAGGTGGTCGCGGCCGTCCCGGTGGGCGCGTTGGACCAGCGCGTCCCCGCGCACCAGCCAGCCGACGCAGTGCTCGGCGACGGTGCCCGGCGCGTCCGGGCGCAGCGCGCGGTACGCGGCCTCCGCCGCGGCGAGCCGGTCCGCGGGCACGACGTTGAGGTTCCAGCACGTCGGGAACCCCATCCGCAGGTAGGCCAGCTCCGTGAGCCCGTTGCCCAGCGCGGCGTGCTCGAAGTCGAGGAACCACGTCCGCCCGTCGACCGGCAGCGCGTTGCCGACGCACGGGTCGCCGTGGACCAGGTCGTGCCCACCGGACAGCCGCCGCGGCAACGGGTCGAGCTCGTCGTCCGGGGTGGTCAGGCCGAAGTCGGCGCACAGCCCCCGGAACGCGGCCAGGTCGGCGTCGGTGGGCACGTCCGCCGGGAGCAGCGAACCGGCGTCGGCGGCCGTGGTGACCTCGTGCAGCCGGGCCAGGCCCTCGGCGTAGACGACCCAGTCCGGCATCGTGCGCCTGCGGACGGGCAGGCGCTCCAGCACCACGATCCGCCGCTCGGGGTCGGTGCCGAGCACCCGCGGCGCGAGCCGGGGTTCGGCGCGCCCGGCGAGCCGCAGCGCCGTCAGCTCCCGCCGGTACCGCTGTTCCGCGTCCGAGCCGCCGACCGACTGCTTGACCACCGCGGGCACGCCGTCGAACTCCGCGGACCACACGCGCGACCGCGGGCTGCTGGTGATCCCCCTGACGTGCTTCGGTCTGCCGAGCACCCGGTCGTCGATCGGTATCCGCCGCCACACCGGGATCACCCTAGGGTGGTCGGGTGGACGTCGATCGCGGGACACGGGTGGTCAAGGGGTTCGAGGCGTTCTTCGCGGACGTCCGCGCCCAGGAGTCGGTGCTGGAGCTCTTCCAGCGGGTGGCGGCGACCGTGCCCGCGTACCGGGAGTTCCTGCGCGAGCACGGGATCGACCCCGCGACCGTCGTCACGATGGACGACTTCCGGTCCCTGCCGATGATCGACAAGGAGACCTACCACCGCCGCTACCCGCTGCCGGAGCTCTGCCGCGACGGCCGCCTCGACGGGTGCGACGTGATCGCCGTGTCGTCCGGCTCCAGCGGTCGGCCGACGGTGTGGCCGCGCTCGCTCGTCGACGAGCTGGCCGTCGCGCGCCGCTTCGACCAGGTGTTCCGCGACGGCTTCCGCGCCCACGAGCGCAGCACCCTCGCGGTGGTGTGCTTCCCGCTCGGCACGTGGGTCGGGGGCCTGTTCACGCTGGCGTGCACGCGGCACCTGGCCGCCAAGGGCTACCCGATCACCGTCGTCGCGCCGGGCAACGACAAGGCGGAGGTCCTGCGCGTGCTGCCGGAGCTGGCCGACCACTTCGACCAGGTCGTGCTGCTGGGCTACCCGCCGTTCGTGAAGGACGTCGTCGACACCGGGCTGGCGGCCGGGTTCGACTGGTCGCGGCACGCGGTGAAGCTGGTGCTGGCGGGCGAGGTGTTCAGCGAGCAGTGGCGCGACCTGGTCGGGCGCCGGGTCGGGATGGCCGACCCCGCACGGGATTCCGCGTCCCTCTACGGCACGGCGGACGCGGGCGTGCTGGGCAACGAGACGCCGCTGTCGGTCTCGATCCGCCGCTTCCTGGCGGGCCGCCCGGACCTGGCCCGCGAGCTGTTCGGCGACTCCCGCCTGCCGACCCTCGTGCAGTACGACCCGAACAGCCGGTTCTTCGAGGTGCACGAGGGGACGCTGCTGTTCTCCGGCGACAACGGCGTTCCCCTGATCCGCTACCACATCGCCGACGAGGGCGGCGTGCTCAGCTCGGCGGAGATGCTCGACTTCTGCTCCCGCAACGGCTTCGCGCCCGAGGTCGACAACGACCTGCCGTTCGTCTTCGTGTTCGGGCGGTCGCTGTTCACCGTGTCGTTCTTCGGCGCCAACGTCTACCCGGAGAACGTGACCGTCGGGTTGGAGCAGCCGGGGATCAGCGACTGGGTCACCGGCAAGTTCGTGCTGGAGACCGTGTCCGACACCGACGAGAACACCCGGCTGCGGGTGACCGTCGAACTGGCCCCCGGCCGCACCGGTGACCCGGCGCTGCTGGCGAACTCGGTGCGCGAGCAGCTCCTGCGGCTCAACAGCGAGTTCGCCCACTACGTCCCCGCCGAGCGGCGGACGCCCGAGGTGGTGCTCAAGCCCGCGGGCGACCCCGAGCACTTCCCGGTGGGCGTGAAGCACCGCTACACGCGCTCGTCGTCGTAGCCGCAGGCGGGTGGGAACCGCGGGCGGTCGGGGAGCGAGCACCCGACCGCCCGCGGCCGGTCCCTACGGAGCCCCGAGCCGCCCCAGCAGCTCAGTGCGCGTCCGCTCGATGTCGGAGCCCAGCTCCAGCACGGACTTCGCCGTCCCCGACGACAGCTCGGCTTGGGCGACCGTCAGCGATTCCCGGAGGTGCGCGCGGAACGCCTCGCGCATCCGCTCGTCGAAGGCCGCGCCCTGCGCCTGGTCGAGCGCCGCCAGCTCCAGCGCCGTGATCATGCCGGGCATGTCGTGGCCGTCGTGCTGGTCGCTCCTCGTCAGCCCGGCGGCGGTGAGCACGCCGTTGAGCCGGTCCAGCTCGACCCGGTAGCCGCTGTCGACGCGCTCGGCGAGCGCGACCAGCTCCGGGTTCGACCCGGACCGCTTCAGCGTGAGTTCCGCCGCGGCCAGCGCCGACTCGTTCTGCGGGATGGCCAGTTCCACGAACGCCACGTCGGTGGGCGTCAGCCCCCCGGACGGCGGGGTGCTGACGGCGCTCGACGCGCCCACCGGGCCGGTGTCCGGCGCACCACCGCACCCAGCGGTGACCAGGCAGAGCACCACCACCGCGCTCAGCGCCCGCATCACGGGTTCCCGTTGTGGCCGCACTTGACGATGCGGTTGATGCAGTCGCGCACCCGCCGCTCCATCTCCGCCGCGGGCCAGCCGTTCATGAAGTCCATGTGGTAGGTGTAGCCGGGCCCGGAGGAGAGCGTGATCCGCGACGCGTCGACCCCGGAGATCGGGAAGTTCACGACCTGGCGGATCTTGGGCAGCGGCACCGGGTGCGAGGGCGGGCAGACGCCGGGGTGCACCGGGTAGGCCATGTGCGACTTGTGGTCGGCCGAGTCGAGGTTCTTGCCGTCCCAGCACTGCGGGAAGTCCAGGTAGGACTGGAGCTTCGCGCCAGCCGGGCAGCTCACGAAGTCGTTGGACGGGGTCACGCTCGCGCCGTTGCAGTCCCAGCGGGTCCTGGTGCCCTCGGCGCTGGTGGCCTTCGCGTTGCCCGCGATGATCCGCAGGCCGACCGGGATCGGCTGGATCTGCTTGGTCACCTCGTCGTTCACGCCCTCACCGAGGTAGTAGAACGTCGACGTGGGCGGGTCGACCGGCTGGCCGTCGACCAGCACGGTCGGCGTCCAGTAGGCGGTCTTGTCCTCGACCGGGTCGCACTTGGTGTCGGCCGCCATCAGCGAGTCCGTGTCGGAGTGCGCGTCGGTGGAGGTGTTGCCGAAGAACGTGTGCAGGTGCGAGGCACCCGCGAGCTTCGGGAAGACGATCGGGTCGTCGGGCAGCCGGTGGCTGAACCCGCACTCGGCGACGAACTCCGCCACGCGCACGGCGTTCGGCGGGATCGGCTTCTGCGTGTGGGTCGTCGGGCTGCCGGTCGTGGTGCCGGGGGCCGCGGTGGCCGTCGTCGTGGTCGTGGTCGTGGGCGCGGCCGTCGTCGGCGTGGCGGAGGTCGACGACGATCCGGGCGGCGCGGTCGGCGCGGTCGGGCCGCTCACCGCACCCGCCTTGCCGTACACCTCGAACTCCCACAGCGACACGCCGTACTGGGTGGAGCGCTTGGTGGCGTGCAGCTTCACGTAGCGGCCGGTCGCGGACAGGTCGAGGGTCTCGACACCGCCCCGGCTGTCCTCGACGTTCGCGACGGTGGCCCACCGGACGCCGTCGCTGGAGGTCTGGAGCGTGAAGTCCTCGGCGTGGGCGTGTTCCCAGTTCAGCACGACCTTCGAGATCGCCGCGTCCGAGCCGAGGTCGACCTGGATCCACTGCGGGTCCTGGAAGGCGCTGGACCAGCGGGTGCCGGTGTCGCCGTCGACGGCGCGGTTCGCCGCGAAGGCGCCGCCCTCGACGGAGGACGCGGTCACGGCGCCGCCCTTGGACAGCAGGTCCGGTGGCGGTGGCGCGGTCGCGGCGAAGATCGCGTTCACGGTCACGGCGGAACCCGCGACGACGACGGCGGAGAGCACGGCGATGCGGCCTCGCCAGCGCTTGAACGTGGACGGGGGCAGGACGTGGGACATGGCTGTCCTTTCGACAGGCACGGGGGAATGCCGGAGGAATGACGTTCTTCGGGGATGGGAAGGGGGGAAGCGGCAGGGCTCAGCCCGCGTCGCGGTACGCCTCGCCCGCCTGGTTGGGGGTGCCACCGGGTGCGTAGAGGCCGGTGCCGGGCTTGTCCGCGGGGAGCGCGAACCAGGCGTACCTCTCCACGTACGGGAGGCCCTCCAGCATCGCGCTGGAACCGCGGGCGAAGGCCGCCAGCTCCTGCTGGCTCGGGTAGCGCGGGGTGCCGCCCGAGAAGTCGATGAGCGCGTACTCGGTCAGCCACACCGGTTTGCCGTAGCGGGCGTGGACGGCCTCGACGTAGTTCTTGAGGTGGTCGACGGCGGCGGCGCTGAAGTCCGAGCCGTACCAGTGGATCGGGATGAAGTCGACGCGCAGTCCGCGCTGGGCGGCACCGGTCATGAACCGGTCGAGCCACGCGCCTTCCTTGTCACCGCTGTGCCCGACGCTCGGCGCGCCGAGCCGCAGGCCGGTCTCCTGGAGCCGGGGCCACAGGTCGAGCGCGCGCTCCGGCGTCATGTTGGCCTGCTCGGGGAAGTCCGGCTCGTTGAACCCGAGCAGCACCTTCCCGTTCGCCTTGGCCCGGTCCAGGTTGGCCTGGTCCATGGACTTCTCGCCCCAGACCATCGGGACGAACTCCACGTTCGGCGGGGCGACGACACCCTCGGGCGTCGACCCCCAGGTGTAGTACCAGCCCGCGCGCACGTCGCCGAGGGCCTTGGTCACGCCGTCGAAGTTCCACGTGCTGACGCCCTTCTTCGCCGACGCCACCACCGGTTCGGCCGCGGGCGGCGGGGCGGGGGCGGTCGTCGTGGTCGTCGTGGGCGGCACCGAAGAGCTGGACCCAGGCGAGGGCGCGGTCTCCGGCGGCAGGATGCTCGTGGGCGTCGCGCTGGTGGTCACGGACACGGCCTGCGCCACGGGCTCCTCACCCGACGGCAGCACGACGGTCACGGCGACACCCGCGGCGAGCACGGCGGCGGCAGCGGCGGCGATCGGCTTGGCCAGCGCGCCCTGGAGCAGGAGCGCGACCTTGCCCGTGGCGACGGGTGCGGTGCCGACCTGGGTGAGGACGGCGGACGTGCCGGTCGCGGTGAGCAGCGGCTGGGAGAACGCGAGGGCGGCGGGCAGCGGCACCAGCGGAAGCCGGGCGATCAGGCCCTCCACGGCGGCGAGGTCGCTCATCACGCGCTCGCACCGGCGGCAGCCCCTGGTGTGGCGGGCGATCCGCTTGCGCCACAGCGCGCTCGGGTCGCCGTCCCAGTCGGCCACGACCTCCGCCAGCTCGGGGCAGCGCGGCTGCTTCTCCAGCGCGCGCACCACGATCCGGGCCGCGTCGAGCTGGCCCTTGACCCGCTGCACCCGCACGGCGGTGTGCTGCGGGGTGAGGTTGAGCGCCTCGGCCACCTCGGTGCGGGTCAGCCTGCCCGCCGCCTCCAGCCACCACAGCGACAGCAGTTCGCGCTCGTCCTCGCTGAGCCACCGGGTCGCGGCGACGACCTCGCGCCGCTGCCCGGAGAGCTGGAGCCGCATGATCGTCAGGTCGACGAAGTCGGCGCCGGGGTCGGCCAGGTCCTCGGGCACCTCGCCGGTGACGGGGACGCGCTGGTGGGCGCGGTGGCGTTCGCGGACCTGGTTCATCGCGATCACCACGAGCCACGAGCGGAAGCCCGCCGGGTCGCGCAGCGACGACAGCCCGTTGACCGCGCGGAGCATCGTCTCCTGGACGACGTCGTCGGTGTCGGCGTGACCGCCCAGCGCGTGGCCGACGATGTTGTAGACCAGGGGCAGGTACCCGGCGACCAGCTCGTCCAGGGCGCGCTGGTCACCGTCGCGCGCGGCCACCACCGTCGCGACTCCGGGTTCCACGGGTACCGCCATGCCCACCTCACTCGCCGGGTTCCAGGTCCTCTGACCAGGAGATGTCCCCGACGATCGGGGATAACGAGAAAATCTCGGGGACTTTTCCCCGGAGTCCCCCGGCCCGGTCGATCAGCGGGGCGCCAGGCCGCTGACCGTGCGCTCGAACGCGAGGAGGTGCTGCTTGCGCTCGACGCCGCCACCGTAACCCGTGAGAGCGCCCGTGGACCCGACCACCCGGTGGCACGGCACGATCACGCCGACCGGGTTGCGGCCGTTGGCCAGGCCGACGGCCCGTGACGCCGCCGGGTTGCCCAGGCGCGCGGCCAGCTCGCCGTAGGAGATCGTCTCGCCGTAGGGGATCCTGGTCAGTTCGTCCCAGACGGACCGCTGGAAGGGCGTGCCGCGCAGGGTGAGCGGCAGGTCGAACTCGGTGCGCTCGCCCGCGAAGTACTCCCGGAGCTGCCGCACGGCGGCGGTGAACGGCGTGGCGTCGGGCTCGCCGAACGCCTCGGCGGGCGGCCGGTGGCGCTGCTCGTGCATGTACAGGCCGCTGAGGTTCCCGTCGGTGGAGACGAGGGTCAGCGGACCCACCGGGCTGTCGATGGTGGTGTGCAAGGGTCTTCTCCCGATCAGGCGGGCAGCCGGTTGACCGCGTGGTCACCGGTCGCCCACAGGTGCTGGACCGCGTAGGCCCGCCACGGCGACCACGAGGCCGAGCGGCGGACCAGTTCGGCGGGCTTGGTCGGCAGACCGAGCGATTCGGCCGCCGCCTTGATCCCGAGGTCGGTGGCGAGGAAGGCGTCCGGGTCGCCGAGGGCGCGCATCGCGATGGTCTCGACGGTCCACGGGCCGATGCCGGGCAGCGCGCCGAGGTGGGCCCTGGCCCGGTCCCAGTCGCCGCCGGGACCCAGGTCGAGGTCCGGCAGCGCGGCGACCAGGCCGATCAGCGTGGCCCGGCGGCTGCGGGGCATCGCCAGCGCCTCGGGGTCGAGGTCCGCGAGCGCCTCGGTCGTCGGGAACAGGTGGGTCAGGCCGCCGTCGCGGTCGGTGATCGGCTCGCCGTGGGCCCGCACCAGCCGGGCCGCGTGCGTGCGGGCGGCGGCGGTCGACACCTGCTGGCCGAGGACGGCGCGGATCGCGAACTCCTCCGGGTCGGTCGTCCTCGGCACCCGCCTGCCGGGCTCCTTGAGCACGAGCGGCGCGAGCACCGGGTCGGTGCTCAGCTGGTCGTCCACGGCCACCGGGTCGGCGTCCAGGTCGAGCAGCAGGCGGCACCGGTTGATCGCCGTGGTCAGGTCGCGCAGGTCGGTGAGCGCGAGCGTGCAGTCGACGTGCTCCGGCGCGGGCCGCAGCGACGCGATCCCGTGGCCGTGGGGCAGCCGCAGGGTCCGGCGGTACGCGCCGTCGCGCCACTCCTCCACGCCCGGCACGGCCGTCGCGGCGAGGTGCCCGAACAGGTTGTCCGGGCATAGGGGGCGGCGGAACGGCAGCCGCAGCGAGAGCACGCCGGGCGTCCGGGGGCCGGGGGTGCCCGCCCGTGCGCGGAGTTCGGTCGGCGTCAGCGCGTAGACCTCGCGGACGGTGTCGTTGAACGTCCTCACGCTGGCGAACCCCGCCGCGTGCGCCAGGTCCGCCATCGGCAGCGCGGTGGTCTCGATCAGCAGCCGCGCGGTCTGCGCCCGCTGGGCCCGCGCGAGGGCCAGCGGACCGGCGCCGAGTTCGGCGAGGAGCTGGCGCTCCACCTGCCGGACGCTGTAGCCGAGGTGCGCCGCGAGCCCCGGCACGCCCTCGCGGTCCACCAGCCCGTCGGCGATCAGCCGCATCGCCCTGGCGACCAGGTCGGCCCGCTCGTTCCACCGCGGCGACCCCGGCGACGTGTCGGGGCGGCACCGCTTGCAGGCCCGGAACCCGGCCTGCTGCGCGGACGCCGCGCTCGGGTGGAACACCATGTTCTCGACCCTGGGCGGCACCGCCGGGCAGCTCGGACGGCAGTAGATGCCGGTCGTCAGCACGGCCGTGAAGAACCAGCCGTCGAACCGCTCGTCCCTGGACTGGACGGCGCGGACGCAACGTTCGCGGTCGGTGTGCATGCGACCAGTCTGCGCGCGGCCGAGCCCGGTGGCTCGCGAGAAAACGACGTGGAGGTGGCGGCCCGCACCGGTGGTCCGGTCCCCCTTTTTCGGTGCGCGGATCGACGGGAGGGGATTCCTCGGGCGTCCGTTCGTCAACGCCGGCACCGAGTCCCGGAGCGCCGCACCTAGTTCATAAACACTGTTCCCGAACTGGTCGCGACGATTGATCGACCCAATCCCGAACGGGCCGTGCCGCGGTGACCGTGCCGTGCCGCGGCACGGTGGTGGCGGTTATCCCGACAGCCCGAAAGGCGACCGGGGACGACCGATCGCCGCGGTCGTCCGCGGTGGCGCAGGACACGCCGGAGCCGCCGCGGGAACCACCGGGTTCCCGCGGCGACCGCTCCGGCGTTCAGCGCGCGGTGACCAGAGCGGCCAACCGCGCCAACGGGATGTCGACCCGTCCACGTGTCCGCGTGTCGAGGACGAGCCGGAGCACCGGGCACACCCGAGCTCCCTCAGCGGTGGGTAGGACCGCCGCGGGACCGAGCGGCCTCCGGTCAGGTGGCCGCACCGTGCCAGCGACCTGGTCGCTCGACGCACGGCCGCTGAGAAGACCCCCAGGACCTCTCAGCGGAGAACGATCCGCGGCATTCGCCTGCCGACTTCGAAACCACGGGTATCAGGTCTCCTTCACGCTGGCGGCGGATGAGCGGAACGTCGTGGAGCAGCTTGGCAGGGGAAGTCGATAGGCTGGAGTGCCCAGAGTTTCCACGGCCGACAAAAGACCTGATCACATGTACCAATCGGGTTTTCCGGTCCGGATCCACGACGGATGGCAGGCCAGCGGATGAGCAGTTCCGGTCCGGGGATGGGACCGCGCGGGGTGTTCGCCGAGAGGTTCGCCCTGCTCTACGCCGAGGCGGGCGACCCGCCCCTGAAGAAGGTCACCGAGTCGGTCACGCGGGCCCGCCGCACCGATGAGAAGGACCGCCCCGTGCGCGCGACGGCGCAGCGGGTCAGCGACTGGCGCCGGGGTCGCAACGTCCCGGCCAGGTTCGCGGCGTTGTCCGTCGTCCTGGAGATCTTGATCGGTGAAGCCCGAAAACTGCGGTCGGCCCCGGCCGTGCCGGGTCTCTACGACGTGGCCGCGTGGCGGACGCTGTGGGAGGAGGCGCTGGCGAGCCCGGCGGGCGCCGTCGAGTCCTCCGACGAGGAGTCGCACACCGAGGAGGGCGGCCTCTGCCCCTACCGGGGGCTGGCCGCTTTCCGCCCCGAGGATTCCGGTTGGTTCTTCGGCAGGGAACGCAGCACGGCCTCATTGGTCAATCGACTGGGAAATGCGGCGGACACCAGCGGTATCGTGATGCTGGTCGGCGCTTCCGGAGCCGGTAAATCCTCTCTCATGCGCGCCGGAATGATTCCGGCAATCGCTCGCGGCGATCTCGGCGTCGAGGGTTCCGCGAATTGGCCGGTGGTGCTGATGACACCGGGAGCCGATCCGCTCAAAGAATTGGCGCACCAGGTTCCGGAGCTCAGCGACGCGCTCGACCTCGCCCTGGACCACGACGGGCTGGGCCACGAGGCGGACACCGGGCTGGACTCGTTCATCAACCAGACCCTGATGGGCGTCATGCGCTTCGCCACCCAGATCCGGGCGGCGTTCGCGGCGTTCGCCCGCGCGCACGGCGCCGACCGGCTCGTCCTGGTCGTGGACCAGTTCGAGGAGGCGTTCACGCTCGGCGGCGACGAGACCCGGCTCCAGGTGTTCGTGCAGGCGCTGCACGCCGCGTGCACCCCGGCGATCCCCGGCGGCACGCCCCCGGTGCTGGTCGTGCTCGGCGTGCGCGCCGACTTCTACGGCCGCTGCCTCGCCTACCCCGAGCTGGCCGACGCGTTGCAGGACCGGCAGATGGTGCTGGGACCGATGACGTCGGCCGAACTGCGCGAAGCGGTGTCGCGGCCCGCCAAGGCGGCCGGGCTCCAGCTGGAGCCGGGCCTGATCGAGCTGATGCTGCGCGACCTCGGCGTGCGCGGCGGCAGACCGCAGGGCAGGCAGGGCGCGTACGACGCGGGCGCGCTGCCGCTGCTGTCGCACGCGCTGCTCGCCACGTGGCAGCGCAGGCAGGGCGGGAAGCTCACGATCAGCGGCTACCGCGCCGCGGGCGGCATCCAGGGCGCGGTCGCGGCCACCGCCGAACGCGCGTGGGCCGACCTCGACCCGGCCGCCCAGCGGGCCGCGCGGCCGTTGCTGCTGCGGCTGGTCCGGGTGGGCGACGACACGCAGGACACCCGCAGGCGCTCGACCAGGCACGAACTGGTGGAGCAGGCGCCCAACCGGTCCGCGGCCGAGGAGGCCCTGGAGGTGCTGGCCAGGGCGCGGCTCGTGACGCTGGACGCGGAGTCGGTCGAGATCACCCACGAGGCGCTGCTCCAGGCGTGGCCGCGACTGCGGACGTGGGTCGACCAGGACCGCGAGGGCGCGCTGCTGCGGCAGCGCCTGGAGGAGGACGCGGGCACGTGGTCCGCGCAGAACCGGGACTCCTCGCTGCTCTACCGCGGCGCCCGGCTGGAGACCGCCCGGCAGTGGGCCGACGGCGCGGGGCCGGGCTCGCTGACCGCGACCGCGACCGCGTTCCTCGCCGTGTCCGGCCAGCAGCGCAGGCGGTCGACGTGGGTGCGCCGCGCGGCCGTGTCCGTGGTGGTGGTGCTCGCCCTGATCGCGGGCACGGCCGCCGTGCTCGCCGTGCGGGAGCGGGACGAGGCCGTGTTCCGCGGCGTCGTGGCGGAGGCGAACCGGTTGCAGGACACCGACCCGTCGCTGTCCGCGCAGCTCGACCTGGTCGCCCACCGGATGCGGCCGGACGACCAGGACGTCTACACGCGACTCGTGTCGACCGGGACGTCACCGCTGGCCACCCCGCTCACCGGGCACACCGGCGCGGTGTACCTGACGACGTTCAGCCCGGACGGCCGGACGCTCGCGACCGCGAGCTACGACAAGACCGTGCGGCTGTGGGACGTCAGCGACCGGCGCCACCCCAAACCCCTCGGCGAGCCGCTCGTCGGCCACCGGAGCTGGGTCAGCTCCGCGGTGTTCTCCCCCGACGGCAAGACGCTCGCCTCGGCGGGCGACGACAAGACGGTGCGGCTGTGGGACGTCACGGACATCGCCGACCCGAAACCGCTGGGCGTCCCGCTGGAGGGCGGCGACGGCACGGTCTACCTGCTCGCGTTCTCCCCGGACGGCAAGACGCTCGCCACGGCCAACGAGGCCAAGACCTCCCGGCTGTGGGACGTGAGCGACCGGGAGAACCCGAAGCCGCTCGGCCGGCCGATCGGGCAGCACGACGCCGCGGTCCGCTCGATCGCGTGGGACCCGGCGGGACGGGTGCTCGCGGTCGGCGGTGACGACACGACGGTCGAGCTGTGGAACGTCGCCGACCGGCTCGCCCCCGTGCTGCTGGGCACCCTGACCGGCTACGACTCCACCATCCACTCGGTCGCGTTCTCCCCGGACGGCAAGACCCTCGCCAGCGGCAGCGACGACCGGACCGTGCGGCTGTGGAACGTCGCCGACCCGGCCGACCCGCGGCCGCTCGGCCGTCCGCTCACCGACCACAAGGGCAGCGTCTGGTCCGTGGCGTTCAGCCCGGACGGGCGGTTGCTGGCCACCAGCGGCGCGGACAGCACCGCCAGGGTGTGGAACGTGACGGACCCGGCCCAGCCGCAGGCGCTCGGCGAACCGCTGACCGGCCGCAACGGCACGGTGTTCGCCGTCGGGTTCAGCCCGGACGGCCGCAGCCTCGCCACCGGCAGCGCCGACCAGACCGTGCGGCTGTGGTCGCTGCCGTCGTCGGTGCTGGTCGGGCACAGCGGCCAGACCAGCGCCCCGATCTACAGCGCCGACGGGCGGCTGCTGATCACCGGCAGCGACGACCGCACCATCCGGCTGTGGGACCTCACCGACCGGTCCGACCCGCGTCCGCTGGGGCCGCCGATCGCCGCGCACGAGGCGGGCGTGTGGCAGCTCGCCCTCAGCCACGACGGGCGGCTGCTCGCGTCCGGCGGCGAGGACCGGAGGGTGCGGCTGTGGGACATCAGCGACCGGACCCGGCCGAGGGCGGTCGGGGAGCCGCTGGTGCTGCGGACCCGGTTCACCGCGCGGGTCGCGTTCAGCCCGGACGGGCGCACGCTGCTCACCGGCGACGACGACAAGTCGATGCAGCTCTGGGACATCAGCGACCCCGAGCGGCCGAAGAAGCTGGGCGGGCCGATCACCGGCCCCGAGGGGTACGTCGAGTACGCCGAGTTCACCCCCGACGGCGAGACGCTCGTGACCGCCAGCGCCGACCGGGGCATCCGCCTCTACGACGTGCGCGACCCGCTGTCGGTGCGCAGGCTCGGCCAGGTCGTGCTCGGCCACACCGCCCCGATCCGCGGCGGCGACATGACCCCCGACGGGCGCACGTTCGCCACGACCAGCGACGACAAGACCGTGCGGCTGTGGGACATCAGCGACCGGGGCGACGTCAGGCAGATCGGTCTGCCGCTCACCGGGCACGCCGAGTCGGCGGCCGGGGCCACGTTCAGCCCGGACGGGACCAGGCTCGCGACCTCCAGCGACGACAAGACGATCCGGCTGTGGGACGTGAGCGACCCGGCGCGCGCGACGCCGGTCGGCCAGTCGCTCACCGGGCACGACGGGGGCGTCGGCGGCGTCGTGTTCAGCCCGGACGGGCGCAGCCTGGCGTCCACCAGCTTCGACGCCACGGTCCGGCTGTGGGACCTCGACGCGGGCCACGCGATCGACCGGATCTGCGCCCTCAGCAGGGGCGTGCTCACCGAGGACCTGTGGGACCGGTACCTGCCGCAGTTGAACTACGACCCGCCGTGCCCGTAGTGCGGTGGTCGGGACCGGCCGGTGCACGGCGCCCCGCCCACCGCGCGAAGTCCGTCGTCCCCGACGCCGTGCGAACGGTTGATCACCCGTGGTGGGACGGTGTTGGGCCGAACGGGTGCCGAAGCCACTTCAGGCCGAACAGAGGTCCGCCTGGAGCCCTCTGCGTAGGGTCCGGACCATGCGTCTTCTTGCCAGGGTCGGCAGCCCGCACACCGTGGCGGCGGTAGTCACCGCCGTCACCGCGCTCTACCTGCTCCTCGTCGTGTTCGGCAACATCACCGACTACGGGACGAACCGCGCGTTCGTGGAGCACGTCTTCGCCATGGACACCACGTTCGGCTCGCCGGAGACGACGTGGCGGGCGATCACCTCGCCCGCGCTCGTGACCATCGCGTACGTCCTGATCATCGCGTGGGAGGCGCTGACGGCGCTGGTGCTCCTCGCCGGGGTCGTGGCGTGGATCAGGGTGATCTTCCAGGGGCGGGACGCGACCACGGCCAGGCAGCTGTCGTCGACCGGTCTGGTGATGCAGCTGCTGCTGTTCGGCGGCGGGTTCATCGCCATCGGCGGCGAGTGGTTCGCGATGTGGCAGTCGAAGTCGTGGAACGGCCTCCAGGCCGCGCTCCAGAACTTCATCATCGCCGGGATCAGCCTGGTCCTGGTGTACGTCACGAGTCGCGAGAAGGCCTGATCCGCAGCCCTCGCCCACCGGGCGGGGGCCTACAGGTCGACCAGCGCCGCCGGGGCCCCGAAGTGGGCGCCGGTCGCGGCGTCCGCGCCCGAGGTGCGCCACCAGTCGGCCAGCTCCGGCGTGTCCACCCCGTCGACGAACACCGCCGCGCCCGCCAGGTGCGCCACCGCGACCAGGTCGGCCAGCACGCGGGTCGTGATCGGGTTCCGCTCCGGGCACACGCCCCACCGCGGGATCCGGATCTCGCGCACCGGCAGCGCCTCCAGGCACGCGAACTCGCCCGCCGCGCCGGTGAAGCGGTCCATCGCCGTCCGCACCCCCGCGTCGGCCAGCACCGCCACGTTGTCCACCGCGTCGTCGTGGTCCGCGACCAGCAGCGCCGAGGGGATCCCGAGCCGCAGCGAACCGGCGGGCAGGCCGGTGTCCGCGAGCACCCGCAGCACGTTGCCCACCAGGTCGGGGTCGGTCGCCTGGCTCGCCGGGAGCCCGACCGACAGCGGCAGGTCCGCGCCCGTGCGCTGGAGCCACCACCGGAACCGCTCGGCGGCACCGCGCAGCAGCCACGTGCCGAGCGGAAGCATCAGCCCGGTCTCCTCGGCCAGCTCCACGCACCGGTCGTGCTCGATCACGCCCCGCTCGGGGTGCGTCCAGCGCAGCAGCGCCGTGAAGCCGGTGGCCGTGCCGTCGGACAACCGGCGTTCGGGCCGGAAGACGACGTCGATCTCGCCGGACTCCCACGCGCCGGGCAGGACGGCCGCCAGCGCCAGCCGCGCGCGGTCGGCCGCGTCGCGGGAGGCGTCGTACAGGCCCCACTGCCTCGGGCCGATCTTCTTGGCCCGGCGCAACGTCATGTGCGAGGCGCGCAGCAGCTCGGTCGGGTCGAACCCCGGTGAGGGCCGGTCGACCACGCCGATGCTGGCGGACACGGCGATCCCCTGGCCGTCCACGTACACGGGACCGGCCAGCTCGTCGTTGATCCGGCCGATCGTGGTGACCACGTCCGGCGTCTCCGGGCCGTTCTCCACCAGCACCGCGAACTCGTCGCCGTCCAGCCTCGCGACCATGGCCCTCTCGGCGGCGAACACCGCGCTCAGCCGGTGCGCGACCGTCTTGAGAAGCTGGTCGCCGACCCGGCGGCCGAGGCCGTCCGTGACGACGGAGAACACGTCCAGGTCGAGGTGGTAGAGCGTCACGCCCGCGTCCGGGTCGGCCCCCCGCAGCGTGGTCTCCAGCCGGGTGGTGAAGAACTGCCGGTTCGGCAAGCCGGTGAGGGCGTCGTGCAGCGCCTGGTGGGTGAGCCTGCTGCCGAGCAGCGTCAGCTCGCTGACGTCCTCGACGATCACGGCGAACCGCCCCGGCTCACCAGCCTCGTCGCGCAGCAGCGCCACGGCGAGCGTGCCGGACACGACCTCGCCGTCACCGCGGACGAACCTCGACCGCAGCGGCACCCGCTGGTGCACGCCGTCGAGGAGGTCGCGGAACGCCGCCACCAGCTCCTCCACGTCGGCCTCGTGCAGGAACGACTGGAGCGCGAGCCCTTCGAGCCCCTGGCTCCGGTGGCCGACGATCCCCCCGAACGCCGTGTTGGCGCGCACGAGGGTGCCGTCCAGCTCCGTCACGGCGATGCCGCTGGTGGAGGACGTGAACACCTCGTCCGCCAGCGCCTCGTTCACCCCGAGGTTCCACCGGGCGGCCTTCGCCGCGCCGAGCAGCGCCTGGCTGAGGCTCTCCTGCTGGTCGAGCACGAACGACTGGAGGGCGTCGACGTAGCCCGCCGCGACCGACCCGAGCACCGCCGCGACCCGCTTGGTGAGCCCCTCGACGTGCCGCAGCTCCGCGGACGCCGGCAGCGCGCCGCCCAGCAGGGCCAACGACTTGCGCAGGCTCGCGGACCCCGTGCAGCGCAGGTCGACCAGCCGCGCGCCGACGACCGACGCCTGCTCCGGCGTGAACGGCTCCGAGGCCACCGCGTGGTGCAGCCGGTGCACGAGCTGCCGCAGGTCGTGCTCCAGCTCCTCGGCCGACAGCGGGACGTACGCGGTCGACCGGACGGCCACCGCCCACTTCCGGGCGAGCTCCCGCCGCTCCCGCCGACCGACGCCGGGAGCGGTCCGCTCATCTTCGGGGAAGGCCGCGCTCATCCCACCTCGTCCGCTGGGGAACCGTTTCCGACGCGGAACGCGTCTCTAACCAGGTTCGAGCCGACGAGGAACGTTACTCGCGAGAGGAGTTCCCCGCCTACGGATGTCGCCCGTGTGAGTGGATTTCACCTGCTCGGCGGTCACCGCGAGGCCCAGAACGCCAGCCGGTGCTCGGCTGAGTAGTCCACGCCCCGAACGGCGCCCGGCGCGAACGAGTTCACGAACTCGCCGTCGCCGAACGGCCGCCACTCCGGCAGTCCCTCCCCGTTCGGGTCACCGGTCCGGGCGAACCGCGTCCACTGGTCGACCATCACGTCGGACAGCTCCCGCTGCCCCGCGGTCAGCCGCGCGTCGAACTCCGCGGTCGGGAACAGGTAGTCGACGTCCGAGCTGTGCGAGGCGCCCATCGGCAGCGACGGCACGGAGAAGTCGGACGGGGCGTCGCGGTCGGCGAACTCGAAGGCGTAGACCGGGGTGTGCGCCGCCAGCAGCCGGTGCTGCCGGATCGTGGCCCGAGCCCACACGCGGTCGGTGAGCACCGTCGCCCACGCCACGCTCGCGGACGGGTGCTCCGACAGCGGGTACTCGGCCTCGACGGCGGGCGCGTCGGCCCCGAACGCCGTCGCCAGCAGCTCCGGGTACTGCTCGGCCGTCACCGGCCTGCCCGCCAGTTCGCGGAACAGCGCCACGAAGCCGCGGTGCTCGTCGCGGGTCGCGCCCGCGAGCACCGGCACGCGCGCGAAGTCCCCCGCCGCCAGCGCGTCACCGGGTGGCCGCGGCAGCACCGCGCCGCCGTGGCCGAACGCCTGGAAGACGTTCATCACCCGCGGGTGGTCCAGCAGCTCCTCCGCGGGCAGCCTCCGGAGGGCGTCGAGGTCCTCGGCCCCCAGTTCCCGCGCGACCGCCGCGCCGAGCGCCTCCAGCTCCTCCACCGGCCGCCAGGCCAGTGACGGCAGCGCCCCCAAGTCGGGGAACCAGGCCCCGGCGGGCACGTCGACCAGCGTGAACGCGCTGTGCATCACGGCCCGGTGGAACAGACCCCTCGACTGCTCCGACACGAGGTGCGCGGCGACGGCCGTGGCCCCGAAGGACACGCCGAACAGCGTCACGTTGCCGGGATCACCGCCGAACGCCGCCGCGTTGCGCCGCACCCACTCCAGCGCCGCCCGCTGGTCCATCAGCCCGAACGCGCCCGAGCCCTCCAGACCGGGCAGGCCGAACCCGCCGAAGACGCCCATGCGGTAGTTGACCGTCACCACCACGACGTCACCGCGCTCGACGAGCCGGGCCGCGTCGAAGTGGTGGCCCGCCCCGATCGCGCCGTCACCGTGGATCCACACCAGCACCGGCTTCCCCGTCCCGGAGCGAGGTGCGGTCACGTTGAGGAACAGGCACTCCTCGTCGGTGCTGCGAGTGTCCGAATAGGACGATCCAACCTGCGGGCACGGGCTCCCCGGCCGAGTCGCGTCCCTGGTCCCCCGCCACGGCTCCACCCCGGCGGGCGCGGCCCAGCGCAACTCCCCCCTCGGCGGCGCGGCGTACGGAATCCCCTGGAAAACCCGGAGATCACCCCGCACCACACCCCGCACGTCACCGGACTCGACGCGCACCACCTCAGCTCCCACGGTCGCCTCCCCGCAACTCGCCAGCACCAACGCCACCAACGCCACCATCCCCCGACGCACGGCTCAGTCCCCCTTCGTCGCCCTCTCCACGACCTCCACCAACTCGTCCCCGCAGACCTCCAGGTCGACCTCGGACGCCCTGGCCACGATCCCGTTGCGCAGGGCCATGATGAACAGCGCCATCACGTCCACGTCGAACGAGCGGAACTCCCCCCGCCGCTGCCCCGACCGCAGCAGCTCGGCCAGCGCCCGGTGGTCCGAGTCGGCACCGTCCCCGACGGTCGCGTGCTCCCGCAGGCGCACCAGCGCGACCAGGTGGTCGGGGTGGCTCCGCATGAACTCGACGTTCGCCAGCAGGAACAACCGCAACTCCTCGGCCGCCGTCCCGCCCCCGCTCATCCGCTCCAGCACGAACCGGCCGAACACGGCCAGGATCTCCTCGAACACCGAGTCGACCAGCTCCTGCTTGCCTGCGAAGTGGTACGAGATCAACCCCGTGCTGCTCAACCCGGCCCGCACCGCGATCTGCTTGAACGACGCACTCGCGTAGTCCAACTCCGCCACGGTCCGAATAGCCGCACCGACGATCTGCGCCCGCCGCGCCTGCTCCGTCACCGTCAGCTCACCCGAGCCAGACTTTGCTCGCATGAGCAAAACATAGCACGACTGAGCTAGCCAGACCGACAACCCAACAGCCCCAGGACCCACCCCCACGCACGACCAGCGAGCAAGGAGCAGCAAGCAAGAATGCACAGACAACCAGAAATTAGAATCCCGGCCATGGCAAAAACAAACAGGAACCCACGGCATTCCCTAAACCAGTGGCCGATTTTACTCGGGGGATTTGACCCTTACAATAGTAGATCGGGCAGGTAGCTACCACCTGCCCTTAGCCCGATCAAAGGGTCAAATCGAGGGGTCCCCGAGTCAAATCGGCCACCCCCGCTGGAACCAGCAGCCACCCCGACCCCACGAAACCAGCAGCCACCCCGACCATACCGGACCAGCAGCTACCCCCACTGGACCAGCAGCCACCCCAACCCCAGCGGACCAGCAACTACCCCAGTTCGACGGGACCAGCAGCCACCCCAATCCCGCCGAACAAGAACCTCACCCCAAAATCTCCCTCAACTGAGCCAACAACTCCCCCCGACTCCCACACCCCAACCTCTGCCGAATCCGAGCCATGTGGTGCTCAACAGTCTTGGCGGAGATGAACAACCGATCCCCAACCTGCTTGTACGTCATTCCCCCGACGACCAGTTCAGCCACCTCCCTCTCCCGGTCGCTCAACTGCCCGCCCTCCACCGCGGGAGATGCCTCAGCAGCCTTCTTCACCCCACCAGGCCGCCCCTGCAACAACCGAGCACAGTCCAACAACCGCACCATCGCCTGCCGATCGGTGGTCCGGATGGCGGCCTGCCCGGCGAGCCGGGCCCCGTCCCACCACTGCCCGGCGGCGTGCAACCCCCGAGCCGCTTCCTCCACCCGATCCGGCTCCACCTTCCCGGCCAGGACGTCCAGCCAGCTCTCCGCCGCATCCGACACGATCGCGTTGTACCGCGACCGCTCGCGGTGGACGGCCAACGCGGCGGCGTGCTCCTCGGCCACCCCGGTCTGCTCAGCGATGATCGCCGCGTGCAGCCCGCCCCAGTGCAGCGGCACGGCCCACAGCGGCGGATCCCCCAGCTCCCGCAACAGCTCCCGCGCCGCGGCCAGGTGGGGCGCCAACCGGTGCTCGTCCCGCAACCGCGCCGCCGCGGCGGCGAACTCGCCCAGCGGCAGGAACGTGAACAGGTCCACGGGGTGCCGCAGGACCGCCTCGCACGCCTGCTCCCAGGTCCGCTTCACCGTGACCAGGTCGCTGTTGCGCCGAGCCACCCCGATCTCCAGCGCGACCGCGAACAGCCAGTCCCGCGGCTCCAGCCGCTTGCCGGTCTTCTTCAACGCCACCAGGCATTCCTTGGCCTCGACCAGGTGCCCCCTGACCATGGCGATCCACGCGCGCAGCAGCACGTGCCGGATGGTCATCAGCGCGCCGCCCACCCGCGCGGTGGCGGCCCGCTCCAGCACCGACTCGGCCACGCCGGACTCGCCGCAGTGCAGCGCCACCAACGCCGCCAGCGCGGCGGGGCTGTCCGGCAGCAGGGCCGCCTTGCCCACGGGCTCCAGCAGTCCGGACGCCCGCACCAGCGTGGACAGCGCCGTCATGGGCTCGGCGGTGACGGACTCCCGCATCCCCTGCGCCATCAGGGCCGCCGCGCCGTCGAACGACGTGGGGGGCGCGGTCGGCAGCAGCGCGTCCTCCGGGGCTCGTCCGGTGCCGATCCGGCCGACCACGGCGAACGCCGCGGCGGACGGTGCGGCCGACCAGCGGTACAGCTCGGTGCTGCGGGCCAGCTGCCCGCGGTGCGCCAGCGCGACCGCGGCGACCTCGGCGGCGGTGGCGCGGTGCGGCGACTCGGGCCCGGTGATCACCTGGTCGGCCAGCCGCAGCGCCGCGTCGAGGTCGCCCGCCATGGCCGACGCCGTCGCCCAGCGGGCGGCGACCTCGGGGCTGGGGGTGCCGGTGGACGCGCTGGCGGCCAGCAGCCGGGCGGCCAGCGCGGGGTCGGTGTCCAGGGCTTCCGCGGCGGCGGCCTCGAACGCGGCGGCCACGCCGGGGCCGCCGACGCCGGTGCCGATGAGCGGCCGGACCAGGTCGAGCACGGGCCCGCCCGACGCGAGTTGCAGCTCCGCCAGCCGCTGCCGCACGGCGATGCGGCGCTCGGCCCTGCTCAGCAGCGCCACGGCTCGCCGGGCCAACGGGACCAGCGTCCCGTCCTGGGCCAGCAGCCCGGTGGCCCGCCCAGCCTCGATCACCTCGCCGACCTCGTCGAAGTCCTTGCCCAGCAACGCCCCCAGCAGGTCCAGCCGCAGCCCGGCCCCCGCTTCCGCGACCAGCAGGAACTTCTGGAGGTCGGCGTCCAGCCAGTCCAGCTCCGGGCGGAACGCGGCCACGGCGTCGGCGGGCACCTCGGCGGAGGAGATCCCGGCCAGCCGTTCGACGAACCGGGGCACACCTGCGGTCTGCTGGTGCACGAAGTCGACGACGGCCCGGCTCGCCGTGGCGGGCAGGAACTCCTTGACCTGCTCCTTCGTGAACGCGAGCGGCATCAGCGCCCGCCAGCGCCCCACGGACTCGGCCAGCAGCCGCTGCCGGGGCCACGGCCGGTAGGCCACCACCAGCCGCGGCTCGTCGGTGTCGAGCAGGTCGCGCAGCCGGGGTTCGTCCAGCAGGTGCGCGTCGTCCACCAGGCGCACGGACTGCCCCGCGTCCAGGTAGAGCCGTTCCACCTCGCGCAGGATCGCGGACTTGCCGTAGCCGCCGGGCGCGACGACCCCCAGCCGCAGCGGTGCGGCCGGGTCGGCGGCGATGTCGGCCAGCACCTGGCGGGTGGCGTCGTCGGGCAGGAGCGTGGGGTACGTGGTCGATCGGGGGCTCAACGGCCGTCCTCGTCGTCAGCGGTGTGGGTGCTCCGGCGCGAGCCCGCGGGCTTGAGGCCGCGGACGACGCGCTTCACGGAGCGTCGCGGAAGGTCGAGCGGGGTGATGTCCACCGGAGGTCGTGGCGGTGGGGCGGCGAACTCGTCGTCGGGCAGACCGAGTTCGCCGACCGGGAAGCGGAGCGACGGGTCGTCGAAGCGGCGGAGCACCGACGTCTCCCGCGCCTCGGGTTCGGCGTCGGGGCCCTCGACGACGCGCCGGGCGAGCAGCGCCGCGCCCTTGACGACCGACGTCTCCGGCGCGGCCTCGATGGCGATCCGGGCGCGCAGGGCGCCGGACACGACCTCGGCCACCAGCGGGACGCGGGCGCTGCCCCCGACGAGCAGCACGACGTCGGGGTCGCCGTGGGCGGTGGTGGTGCGGACGAGCGTGTCCACGGCCAGTTCCACGGCGGGGCGGATCAGGTCCTCGAAGCGTGGCCGGGTGAGGACGACCTCGCGGACGCCGTCGACCAGGTGCACGGGCACGGCGACCTCGGCCAGTGCGGACAGTGCGCGCTTGGCGGCCTCGCCGTCGAAGCGCAGCCTGGCGAGCACCTGCCCGACCCACGGGTCGGCCGGGTCGAGGTCGGTCAGCTCCCGGCCCACGGTGGTGCGGACGTGGCCGAGGACGGCGTCGTCGAAGTCGACGCCCGCCGGGTGGTCGTGGCCCTCGACGCTGCCGACCAGCTCGGGCGGCTGGTCGAGCGAGCGGCGGACGACCGAGGCGGAGAAGGCGTGGCTGCCGAGGCTGAACACCGCCTGCACGTCGCCGCCGCCGCCTGCGGCGAAGTGGTTCTCCACGGCGGCCAGGGGTTCGGCGACCAGTGAGCAGCGGGTGAGGCCCGCGTGGCGCAGCGCCTCCTGGAACAGCTCCTTGCGCTGCGCACCCCACCCCGGCGGGTGGGTGACGGCGATGTGCGCGGCCGGTTCGCCCTCGCGGTCGGCCACCTGACCGGCGACCCAGACGACCAGCAGCGCGGTCAGGTCCTCGGGGGCGACCCAGTCCTGGCCCAGCAGGACCGGGACCTCGTCGCCGATCCGCCTGGCGAAGCCGGTCGCGGTGAGCCAGGGGTCGCCCACCTCACCGACGGCGAACTCGCCGTCCGGGGTGATCCGCACCGCGGAGGCGACGCCGCCACCCGGCCCGCCGAGCCCGACCACCTCGACGTCCGGCCTGCCCACGCGGGCGAGGCGGCAGATCGCGGCGGCGGTGCGGGTGGTGCCCACATCGACCCCAAGGACATAGGGCAACTCCAGGACTCCTCACTCACCTGTTCGTACCAGTCCTACGTACGTACACGGGTGGTCATTGGCTCACAAGCGCGTCCCCTAATCCCCTAGGGGGTGAACGAAAATCACCCCATAGTGGATACGCCCTCTACTGGGAGTCATCCCCGATGGCTGAGCGCCCCCCAGCTCGTAGGTTTCTCCCCAGTGCCGGGACCCGCAGTACACCCGGCTCCCCGACACCCCGCATGACCCTTGGAGAACACCAGTGAGCTCGAACACGCTGCACGAATTCGTCCTCGGTCTGCTCAGCGATCCGACCGCGCTGGCCGACTTCCAGAACGACGCCGAGGGTGTCCTCGGCGCGGCCGGACTGGGCGACATCAGTGCACTCGACGTCCAGGAGGTTCTGCCCCTGGTCCTCGACTACGTGCCCGCCGGGAGCCTGCCCGCTCTCGACGGTTCCGTGCTCGACGACCTGCCTCTCGACGTCGACGTGGACGGCCCCGCTGCCGCGATCAGCCAGCTCCACGCCGTCACCCAGCTCGTGGGCGTCAGCACGACGGACGTCAACCTCGCCGCCACGGGTGCCATCGCGGCGGACGAGAACGGCCTGGAGGCCTTCACCGGCCTCTCGGCGTGGGGACTGGCGGACGCGTCGGCGGCGGCGGGCATCACTCTTCCCGGTGACTTCTCCGCGGTGAACGACGTGACCGGCTCCCTGGACGGGACGTTGGACACCGCGCACGGCCAGGTCGACGACCTCGCCGACTCGGCGACGGGCGCACTCCACGGCGCCACCGCCACCGCGGGTGAGGTCACCGGCTCGCTGCTGCCGGGCACGGAAGGCCTGACCAGCTCCGTGTTCGGTTCGGTCGACACCCTGCACGGTGTCGTCGACGGCGTGACCGGTGGCCTCACCGAGGGCGTCGACCTCGGCAAGACGCTCGACATCGGCGGTCTCGACGACGTCGCGTTCACCGCCTCCGCGCCGATCGGCGCCGACACCCTGGGCGCCGTCGGGGGCGACCTGGTGTCGGGCACCGGACTCGGTGGCGTGGTGAGCAACGTCACGGACACCGTGCACGACGCGAACCTCCCCGGCGGCGACCTCCTGGGCGTCACCGACCTGCTGTTCTGATCTCTTTTCGATCTCGTCGCTCTACCGAGGGTCGGTTCCGTCCTGAGACGG
>NZ_DASUSQ010000079.1:0-10108 GCF_036375055.1 Umezawaea sp. | reverse complement strand
CGCCAGTGCGGGCTCCTCCACGGCCGTTCACGGGATGGCGAGTCCGGCCGCCCGCAGGGATTCCTCGACGCGCAGCCGTTCCAGTTCGCGGTCCACGCCCTCGGGGAGCGAGTCGAGGCGGTGTTCGACCTCCACGGCCCGGCACGCCTGGACCAGCAGCGCGTCGTACGCCTCCCGCGCGCCGCGGCGGCGGGCCACCGGGGTGCCCGCCTCGTACCCCGCGAGGATCCGGTGCACGCGCCGCAGGTCCGCTGACACCTGTTCGATCGACGGCCCGGACGGTGGCGCGGGCGAGCGCCGCCGGAGCCGTCGCACCAGCCTCGGGGCCGCGATGACGGCCCAGCCCAGCACGACCGGTGTGGTCACCACCGCGGCGTACAACACCAGGTTCTCCACCGGAACCTCGGCCACACCCGGGAGTCTACGTCGCCGGGGGCCCCGCTTGGAGGGCCAGGTACAGGTCCACGCGGGTGGCGAAGTGGCCGAGGTCCACGCCGAGCAGGTCCTCCACCCGCCCCATCCGGTACCGCAGGGTGTTCACGTGCACGTGCAGCTTCGCCGCGGCCGTGGTCCACGAGCCCGAGTCGTCGAGGAACACCCGCAGCGTGCCGAGCAGGTCCGTGCCGTGCTCGGCGTCGTAGTCGAGCACGGCGCCCAGCAGCCGCGTGCGCACCGAGGCGCGCAGCTCCTCGGGCACACCGGCCAGGAGCAGCTGGTGCAGCGCGATCTCCTCGCCCGCCACCACGCAGGTGCGGCCGGTCCGCGCCTCGCCGAGGCGTCGGGCGTGCGACGCCTCCTCCAGCGCGCCGCGCAGTCCGGCGACGCCGACCGGTGAGCTGATCCCGACCAGCAGCCGGGTCGAGTCGAGGCCGGGTTCCAGTGCGCGCAACGCCATCCGCGCGACGTCGGCGGGGTGGTCGGCACCGGCGGAGGTCACGGCGTACACCTCCGAGCCGACCACCGCGACCAGTGCGCGCGGGGCGATCTGCGCGACCAGCTCCTCCAGCACGGCCGCGGCGAGGTCGGTGCGGCGGTCGGACGTCGACAGCGCCAGCACCCGCAGCGGCGCGTCCGGGTCGAAGCCCGCCGCCGACACCCGCGACCGCAGTTCACCCGGTCCGGCCGAGCCGTCCAGCACGAGCCGCAGCAGGGGTCCGGCGGCGCGGTTCTCGATCACCCGGCCCTGGGCGATCCGCGAGCGTTCCAGCGCGACGAGGCTGGCCAGTTCGGCGGCGATCTCGTCGTGCGACAGGTCCCCCCGCACGGCGAGGACCCAGTTCGTCAGCCTGCCGCCGCCGCGTTCGGCCACGGGCAGCAGGGTCGTGCCGCGCACGACGCGGGGCAGCCGGTCGGCGCGCAGGAAGTCCCGCACCAGCGCGGCGGGCTGCTCCACCTCGGCTCCCGCGACGAGCCTGCCGGTCGTGGACAGCACCGAGCAGGTCGTGCCCAGCTCCCGCGCGCCCGCCTCGACCAGTGCGGGCAGGCCCTCCGGGACCGCGGTCAGCAGCCGCCGGTGCCGCCCGAGCAGCGTGCCCGCGTCGCCGATCCGCTCGGCGGCCAGTTCGAGCACCACGCGCTCGGTGATGACCGCGAACGACAGGTCGACGGGGACCTCCAGCAGCGGCACGTGGTGCCTCCTGCACGCCTCCAGCAGCGCGCGGGGCAGCTCCCGCGACTCCGCCTCGCTGGCCGCCAGGGCCGCCACGCCCGCGTGGGCGAGAGAGGAGACGAACACTTCACAATCTTCGGGTTCCCGATGCCACAGCAACCCGGAGAGCACCAGCTCACCTCCGGAGAGGTACCTGGCCGGATCGGGTAGTTCAGTGCCGTAAAGCCTGGTCACGGGCCGGTCCAACAGCTCGTCGCCGGACCTCAGGCGCAACCGCAGCTCCGGCATCCCGAGCAGGGCACGCACGTGCACCACGGTCACCTCCGTCGTCCGATCGAGTTTGTAGGAAAGCACAACCGCCCCGTCTGTAGGAGCCTTGGCTTCATGCGCCCTGCCGTAGCCGTTCCGCGGCCCTCCTCTGTGTACTGGCTCACACACCGATTGGAGGGCGAGTGACGATCTCCACCCACGTGCTGGACGCGCAGCGCGGCAGGCCCGCCACCGGGCTGGCCGTGCGGCTCGAACGCGCCGACGGGACGCTCGTGTCGAACGGGGAGACCGGCCCGGACGGTCGGATCACCGGCTGGGACGCGACCGAGGTCGGCGTCTACCGGCTGGTGTTCGACACCGGGGCCGTCGCGCCGTTCTTCCCCGAGGTCGTGCTGACGTTCCACGTGGCCGACCCGGCCGAGCACTACCACGTGCCGCTGCTGTTGTCCCCGTTCGCGTACTCCACCTACAGAGGCAGCTGATGGACTTCCTTCGCCCTGACACCTTCGCCGAGGCGCTGGCCCTCAAGGCCGAGCGGCCCGACGCCGTGCCCATCGCGGGCGGCACGGACGTGATGGTGGAGCTGAACTTCGACCACCGCAGGCCGCCCGCGCTGCTCGACCTGACCCGGATCGCCGAGCTGCGCGGGTGGTCGACCACCGACGACGGGATCCGCCTCGGCTCCGGTGTGCCGTACACGCGGGTCATCGAGCAGCTCGGCGCGCAGTTGCCGGGGCTCGCGATGGCGTCGCGCACGGTCGGGTCGCCGCAGATCCGCAACCGCGGCACGGTCGGCGGCAACCTGGGCGCGGCCTCCCCCGCCGGTGACACGCACCCCGTGCTGCTGGCGGGTGACGCGGTCGTCGAGGTCGCCTCCACGCGCGGCACCAGGATGATCCCGGCCACCGACTTCTACCTCGGGGTGAAGCGCAACGCGCTGGAGCCCGACGAGCTGATCGCCGCCGTGCACCTGAACGCGGCGCCGGGACCGGAGCAGTTCGCGAAGGTCGGCACCCGCAACGCCATGGTGATCGCGGTGTGCTCGTTCGCCATCGCGCTGCACCCCGCCGAGAGGCGCGTCGGCGCGGCGGTCGGCTCGGCCGCTCCGACGCCCCGGCGCGCCACGTCCGCCGAGGAGTTCCTGGCGGGCGAGCTGGACTGGGACGCGCCGAAGCCGCTGCTGGACTCGGTGAAGCGCCGGTTCGGCGAACTGGTGGCGGAGGCCGCGAGCCCGATCGACGACGTGCGCGGCAGCGCCGCGTACCGCAAGCACGCACTGGCCGTGCTCGCCCGCAGGACGCTGGGCTGGGCGTGGCAGGACCACCTGGGCAAGGAGACCCGCGAATGCGCGTGAACGTGACCGTCAACGGCGAGCAGCGGCAGGCCGACGACGTCTGGGAGGGCGAGAGCCTGCTGTTCGTGCTGCGCGAGCGGCTGGGTCTGCCGGGGTCGAAGAACGCCTGCGAGCAGGGCGAGTGCGGGTCGTGCACGGTGTACCTGGACGACGTGCCGGTGTGCGCGTGCCTCGTCGCGGCGGGCCAGGTGCAGGACCGCGAGGTCCGCACGGTCGAGGGCCTGGCCGACGGCGACCGGCTCGACCCCGTCCAGGAGGCCTTCGTGGAGGCGGGCGCGGTGCAGTGCGGGTTCTGCACGCCCGGTCTCGTGGTCGCGGCGCACGACCTGCTCGACCGCGTGCCGCGCCCGACCGACCCGGAGATCCGCGAGGCGCTGGCCGGGAACCTGTGCCGCTGCACGGGGTACGAGAAGATCCTGGACGCCGTGCGGCTCGCGGCGGCCCGCCGATGATCACCGTCGTCGACCGGGTCGCGGTGTCCACCGTGGACGCCGCGGGCACCGAGCACGCGTACGGCCACGTGGTCGTGAACGGCGACACCATCCGGTCCGTCGGCGCGGGCCCCGCGCCCGCCCAGACCGGTCCGCACACCTACGTCGACGGCTCCGGCTGCCTGCTCACGCCCGGCCTGGTCAACACCCACCACCACCTCTACCAGTGGGCCACCAGGGGCTTCGCGCAGGACGCGACCCTGTTCGAGTGGTTGACCGAGCTGTACCCGGTGTGGCGCGGCCTGGACGCGGGCATCACGCACGCCGCCGCGTCCGCCGGTCTGGCCCGGCTCGCGGTGACCGGCTGCACGACCGCCGCGGACCACCACTACGTGTTCCCGAGCGAGGGCGGCGACCAGTTCGACGCGCTCGTCGGCGCGGGCGGGCGGATCGGCATCCGGCTGCACGCCGTCCGCGGCTCGATGGACCGCGGGCAGTCGCACGGCGGGCTCCCGCCGGACAACCTGGTCGAGGACACCGAGGCCGCGCTGGTCGCCACCGAGAAGGCGATCGAGGACCACCACGACCCGGCGCGGTCGTCGCTCATCCGGGTGGCCGTCGGCCCGTGCTCGCCGTTCTCCGTCAGCCCCGAGCTGATGACCGGCGCCGCGGAGCTGGCCCGCCGCAAGGGGGTTCGGCTGCACACCCACCTCGCCGAGACGGTCGACGAGGAGGAGCAGTGCCAGGCCGAGAACGGCTGCACGCCCACCGAGTACGCCGAACGCCTCGGCTGGCTCGGCGACGACGTGTGGCTCGCGCACACCGTGCACCTGTCCGGCGACGCCGTGAAGCGGCTGGGTGCGACGGGCACCGGGTCGGCGCACTGCCCGACGTCCAACGGGCGCCTGGGCACCGGCACCGCCCCGGTCCGCGACCTGTTGGACGCGGGCGCGCCGGTCGGCCTCGGGGTCGACGGGGCCGCGTCCAACGAGGACGGTGGCCTGGTCGCGGAGCTGCGCCAGTCGGTCGTGCAGGCCCGCCAGCGCGGCGGCCCGAAGGCCATGACGTTCCGCCAAGCCCTGTGGATGGCCACCATGGGTGGCGCCCGCTGCCTCGGCCGCGAGGACGAGATCGGCTCGATCGAACCGGGCAAGCTCGCCGACCTGGCGCTGTGGCGGCTCGACGGCGTCGACCACGCGGGCATCACCGATCCGGTGGCGGCGCTGGTGTTCGGCCCGCAGCCGCCGTTGAGGCTGCTGCTGGTCGGCGGCAGGACGGTGGTCGCCGACGGCGAACTCCGCACCGCACCGGCCGACGACCTCGCCCGTGAACTCACAGCCGCCAGCGCGAAGTTGATCGAGGTGTCGAAATGAGCCTGACCCCCGCGGAACTCACCTCCAGCGTCACCGGTGGCATCGGCGCCAGCCCCCAGCGCCCGGACGGCAACCTCAAGGTGCGCGGGGAGTTCGCCTACGCCTCCGACCTGTGGCACCAGGACATGGTGTGGGGTTCGACGCTGCGCAGCCCCCACCCGTACGCGCGGATCGTGTCGATCGACGTCACCGAGGCGCTGAAGGTGCCCGGCGTGCACGCCGTGCTGACCCACGAGGACGTGCCGGGCACGAACCTGTACGGCCTGGAGCACAAGGACCAGCCCGTGCTGGCGATCGACGTCGTGCGCTACCAGGGAGAGGCGGTCGCGCTCGTCGGTGCCGACCACCCGGAGACCGCGACCCGCGCGATGAAGCGGATCAGGGTCGAGTACGAGGTCCTGGAACCCGTGGTGGACATGGAGACCGCGGCCGACGAGACCCCGCTGCACCCCGGCGGCAACCTCGTGCGGCACGTGCCGATCCGCCGCGGCGACCAATCCCCGACCGCCGACGTCGTGGTGACCGGCCGGTACGAGGTCGGCATGCAGGACCAGGCCTTCCTCGGGCCGGAGTCCGGTCTCGCGGTGCCCGCCGAGGACGGCGGCGTCGACCTGTACATCGCCACGCAGTGGCTGCACGTCGACCAGGGCCAGATCGCGTCGGCGCTGGGGATGCCGCTGGACAGGGTGCGGCTCACGCTGTCCGGTGTCGGCGGCGCGTTCGGCGGTCGCGAGGACCTGTCGATGCAGGTGCACGCCTGCATGCTGGCGCTGCACACCCGCAAGCCGGTGAAGATGGTCTACAACCGCGAGGAGTCGTTCTACGGCCACGTGCACCGCCACCCCGCGGTGCTGCACTACGAGCACGGCGCCACCCGTGACGGGAAGCTGGTGTACGTCAAGGCGAGGATCTTCCTCGACGGCGGCGCGTACGCGTCCAGCACCGGCGCGGTCGTCGCGAACGCGGCCACGCTCGGCGTCGGCCCGTACGAGGTCGACAACGTGACGATCGACTGCTACGGCCTGTACACCAACAACCCGCCGTGCGGCGCGATGCGCGGATTCGGGGCCGTGCAAGCGGGTTTCGCCTACGAGTCCCAAATGGACAAGCTGGCGGCGGAGCTGGGCATGGACCCGGTCGACGTGCGGATCGCGAACGCGATGACCGAGGGCTCGGTGATGCCGACCGGTCAGGTCGTCGACTCCGCGGCCCCGGTGGCGCAGCTGCTGAAGCTGGTCAAGGACAAGCCGCTGCCGCCCGTGTCCGCGACGCTCGACCTGCGCTCGATGCCCGGTGGTGTCTCGAACACCACGCACGGCGAAGGTGTCGTGCGCGGGGTCGGCTACGCCGTCGGCATCAAGAACGTCTGCTTCTCCGAGGGCTACGACGACTACTCGACGGCCCGCGTGCGCGTCCAGGTCATCGGCGGTGAACTCGTCGCGCTCGCCCACACGGCGGCGTGCGAGGTCGGCCAGGGCCTGGTGACGATCATGCAGCAGATCGTGCGCACCGAACTCGGCGTGCAGCGCGTGACGATCCTGCCGATGGACACCAGCATCGGCAACGGCGGCTCCACGTCCGCGTCCCGCCAGACCTACGTCACCGGTGGCGCGGTCAGGGCGGCCTGCGTGGCCGTGCGGGACAAGCTGACCAAGCTCGCCGGCGGTCGTGACCTGTCCGAGGTGGACCTGGCCGAACTGGTCGGCGACGACGTGGTCGACGAGACGGTCGAGTGGCGGCACCGCGCGACCGAGCCGCTGGACCCGGAGACGGGTCAGGGCAACGCCCACGTGCAGTACGGCTTCGCGGCGCACCGCGCGGTCGTCGACGTGGACGTGGAGCTGGGCCTGGTGAAGGTGGTCGAGCTGGACTGCGCGCAGGACGTCGGCAACGCGCTGAACCCGCAGGCCGTGCTGGGCCAGATCCAGGGCGGTTCCGCGCAGGGCCTGGGGTTGGCCGTCATGGAGGAGATCCAGACCGCGGGCGGCGAGGTGCGCAACCCGTCGTTCACCGACTACCTGATCCCGACCGTGCTCGACATGCCGCCGATGAGCATCGACGTCCTGGAACTGGCCGACCCCAACGCGCCCTACGGCGTCCGCGGCGTCGGCGAACCGCCCACCATCTCGTCCACCCCGGCCATCGTGGCCGCCATCAGGGCCGCGACCGGGCTGGCGCTCACCCGCGTGCCGGTCCGGCCCGAGCACATCACCGGAACCTAGTCCCCGCCCTCCGTCCACGTCGCTGCCCACCGGTGGCGGCGTGGACGAGCACGCCCAAGGAGCACCGACATGACCACCCCGACATCCACCGACCAGGCCTGGCTGCGCGACGCCATCGAACTGGCGACGAAGAACGTCGCCGACGGTGGCGGCCCGTTCGGCGCGGTGATCGTCCGCGCGGGCGAGGTCATCGCCACCGGCACCAACCAGGTCACCCCGCTGCTCGACCCCACCGCGCACGCCGAGGTGGTCGCGATCCGCGCCGCCTGCCAGACGATCGGCGACTTCAAGCTCACCGGCTGCGTGCTCGTGTCGTCGTGCGAACCGTGCCCGCTGTGCCTCTCGGCGGCCCTGTGGGCGCGGGTGGAGCGGGTGGTGTTCGCCGCGGACCGCGACGACGCGGCGGCGGCCGGGTTCGACGACCGCGAGTTCTACGAGCTGTTCGGCAAGCCGAGGGAGGAGTGGAGCCTGCCCGTCGACCGCGTCAGCACGGACGTGGACAACGCGCCGTTCGAGGCGTGGCTGTCCCGCCCCGACCGCGTCGACTACTAGAGGGCCGCTGCTGACCGGAGCAGCAACGACGAAACGCGTCCGACGGGGCCGAGGCCGGCAAGCACGGGCCCCGCCGGACGCGCCCACCGGCATGGGAAGGACGTCATGACCCAGCTGAGGAATGACATCCCCGCACGAACACCCCTCGACCGGTTCTTCCGCGTTGGTGAACGCGGGAGCACCCTCGGCCGCGAAGTACGCGGTGGGATCACCACCTTCGTGGCGATGTCGTACATCGTATTGCTCAACCCGCTGATCCTCGGGGCGTCCGCCGACATCACCGGCGCCCGCCTGTCGATCGAGCAGGTGACGACCGCGACCGCGCTGGCCGCGGGCGTGATGACCGTCCTGATGGGTCTCGTCGGCAACGCCCCGCTGGCCCTCGCGGCGGGTTTGGGCGTCAACGGCGTGGTCGCGTTCCAGATGGCCCCGACGATGACGTGGGCCCAGGCGTTCGGCCTGGTGGTGCTGGAAGGGCTCTGCATCGTCGCCATGGCCGTCTCCGGTGTGCGGGAACGGATCATCAACGCCGTCCCCGCCCCGCTCAAGATCGCCATCACCGTCGGCATCGGCCTGTACATCGCCTTCGTCGGCCTGGTCAGCGCGGGGTTCGTCACCCGAACCCCCGACGCGGCCCACTCGACGGTGCCCGTTCGGATGGGCGTGGACGGGCACCTGGTCGGTTGGCCGATCGTCGTGTTCGCCGTGGGTCTGCTGCTGATGATCGTCCTGATGAGCCGCGGCGTCCCCGGTGCCGTGCTGATCAGCATCGGCACGGCGACCCTGATGGCCGTCGCGGTGAACGCCGCCTTCCCCGTGGAGGGCTGGGGCCTGGTCGAGCCGACCGTGCCCGACAGCGTCGTCGCCGCACCCGACTTCAGCCTGTTCGGGCAGGTCGACCTGTTCGGCGGCTTCGCCTCGGCGGGTGCGATCAGCGCGACGGTGTTCCTGTTCACGCTGGTGCTGTCGGGGTTCTTCGACGCGATGGGCACCATCACCAGCGTCTCCGACGAGGCGGGCCTCACCAAGGACGGCAAGGTCGAGGGGATGGGGCGCATCCTGCTGGTCGACGGCGCGGGAGCCATCGCGGGCGGCGTCACGGGCTCCTCGCCGAACACCGTCTTCCTGGAGTCCGCGGCGGGCGTCGGCGAGGGCGCCAGGACCGGTCTGGCCAGCGTCGTCACCGGTGTGATGCTCACCGCGACCCTGCTGTTCACGCCACTCGCGGCGGTGGTGCCCGCCCAGGCGGCGGCACCGGCGCTGGTCGTCATCGGCGGGCTGATGATGGCGCAGGTCCGCCGCATCCCGTGGCACGAGCCGGACTACACCATCCCGGTGTTCCTCACGGCCGCGCTCATCCCGTTCACCTACTCGATCACGAACGGCATCGGCGCGGGCCTCATCTCCTACGTGCTCATCAAGGTCTGCAAGGGCCAGTGGCGCGAGATCGGCTGGATCATGACCAGCATCGCCGGACTGTTCGTCCTCTACTTCGGCGTAGAGGCCATCACCGCTCTGCTCCGCTGACCCAGGAGGCACCGTGGCACTGATCTTCCTCAACGGCGGCGGGATGCGCGGCGGCCCGCTCCACCCGCAACTCCAGGGCACCCCGATGCTGTGCGTCGCGCGCAGCGCACCCAGGTACCGCTACTTCTCCGTCGGCGACCGCTTCCCGGCCATGCACCGGTCAGGCACGGGCAGCGTCGTGGGCGAGGTCTACGACCTCCCCCTCACCGTCCTGCGCGACCACCTGCTCCCCGCCGAGCCGCCGGAGCTGGAGATCGGCGTCATCGAACTGGAGGACGGCGCCGCCTGCCTGGCCACCGTCCTGCGCGACGCCTACCTGGGCGGTCGAGAACTGCTGGACATCACCCACATAGGTGATTGGCACGCCTACCTGGGTGGGAAGAACCGACCCTGAACGTATCCCGCGTGCTCCCCACCGCTCTAGACCTGGTGAGAGCCTCGCCGCTGGGGGTGGAGAGGACCGCGGACGTGAGGTGGTCGGCAGGATGAGGGGTCGGCCGACCACCCACCTCCGTGCGGCACACGCCCCAAAACTGTCGGACCTCTCCGCTAACTTGTGAATCGGGGGGTCCTCACCACCAGGCGACCCCCGCCCCGCCGAACGCACAAAGCCCTCAGGGGGAGTCCCGTAAAGGAACTCCCCCTGAGGGAAAAATTGTCCCGCAGCGACCTACTCTCCCACACCGTCACCAGTGCAGTACCATCGGCGCAGGAGGGCTTAACTACCGGGTTCGGAATGGGACCGGGTGTTTCCCCTCCGCTATGACTGC
>NZ_DASUSQ010000078.1:0-67532 GCF_036375055.1 Umezawaea sp. | reverse complement strand
TGGTCGGACCGTTCGCCTGACCCGGCACGCGCCTCCCCACGGCACGGCGCGTGACCGGACTCCCCCTGACGAGCGGTACCGCCTGAGCAGCGGGGTGAATGGGTATTGCGGGCCACGGGTTCGCGGCACTCTGGGATCGGTGAGGGATCAGCGTCGGGAGTTCGTGCGCCTGTGCCGCTGCGTGGTGTCCGGACCGCGGTGGCAGGTGGTGGTCGCCGTCGTGGTGTCCGCGTGGACCTTCACCTGGATCGTGGGGCAGGTCGGGAGTTCGCCCGTCTCGCCGCTGGCCGTGCTGCGGGCACCGGTCGACTGGGCCGGGATTCCGAGTGGGTGGGTGGACGCCGTCGGTGGGTGGGTGCGGGCCCGGCGTGGTGTGCTGGCCGGGCTGGCGGTCGTGGCCGGGCTGCTGTGGGCGGTGACCACCGAGCGCGGGCGGTTGGCGGCGCCCGGCGGGTGGCTCGCGGTGCTGGTGGCGGCCGAGGCGATCGGGTACGCGGCCGCGGTGCACCGGGCGCTCCTGACGCTGGCCGTGGTGATCGCGGTGTTCGCGCTGCTGTCGCTGCTGGGGCGGCGGACGTTCGTGGTCGACCGGATCGCGCTGCTGCCGCGCGGGGTGCTGCACGCGAGCGCGACGGCGGTGACGCTGTCGGCGGTGCTGCCGCTGCTGGCCCCCGGCCTGCTCGTCGCGGGTCTGGTGCGGCCGTACGTGACGCGCCCGCCACGCCCGGACCCGACCGGCGCGCGGATCCCGCGGCAGCGGGTCGACAGCGGCGGCGAGAGGCGTGCGGAGGCCGGTTCCACCGCCTGACGACACCTACTCAGACGGATGTCCGGGGCCTCTCAGGACGCCACGCTCACCCGTTCGAGCGAGACGGTGACGTTTCGTAATACGTAGGTCATCGCCATCCGCTTTCGCTCGTGCCTCCGAAAGGAGCCGATTGAGTGAACGGATCATTCTTGTTCACCCCCACTAAAGACGCCCCAAACGAGCGATGTCCGATGAGGATACGGGTTGATTTCTATCGATTTGGAACGCGCATGTGCAGGTGGCGACGGGTGCGGACCTCCCGAGTAATGCGATAATGGCTCATGGTTGACCTCGCGCGAGTTAATCGCCAGTCGGCCAGGTGGAAATGCGGCAACCCGAGCTGAGTTCGACGTTACTCGTGCCAGTCACACTGGTCCGTAACACTTAAGGATGCACACGTGCCTGACAATCCCTCCAGAGGACGACTCGCCAGAGTCATGCGTCGGCAGCCGGTCCAGCAGCGGGGCGCGGCCACCGTCACCGCGATACTGGACGCCTGCTCGACGCTGCTCAACGAGCAGGACTACGACGACATCACCACCGCCCGGATCGTCGAGATGGCAGGCGTTCCGATCGGCTCCTTCTACCAGTACTTCCCGGACAAGAGGTCCGTCGTGCACGCGCTCGCCCTGCGCGGCATGGAGCAGTACCTGGCCGAGGTCGACGTGCTGTTCGAGGACGGCACGCTGTCGGAGGACTGGCGCAAGGCCATGGGCCAGGTCGTCGGCGTCTACATGCGGATGCTGGTCGACGTGCCCGGCTTCGGGCGGATCCGGTTCAGCGACCTGCTCGACGGGCACCGGCTCGACTCCAGCGTCGACCAGTACGAGCTGATGGCCGAACGGCTGGCCGAGCTGTTCGTGGAGAGGTTCGGCGCGCCCGGCGACGGGCCGGTGCGGCTGACGTTCCGGATGGCCGCCCAGACCGCGGACAGCCTGTTCACCCTGGCCTCCCAGCTCTCCGGCGACGACCGGTTCCACGTGCTCCGCAAGGCCGACCAGGTGATCTCCACGATGCTCGCCGAGGTCCTCGACCCGAGCTGACTTGCCCCGGCGGACGGGGTGGTGTGGGCTTGTCCGGTGACGAGCGACGAGTTCGACGTGATCGTGATCGGCGGCGGCCCGGTGGGCGAGAACGCCGCGGGGCGGACCGCTGCCGGAGGCCTGCGGACCGCGCTGGTGGAAGCGGAGCGCTTCGGCGGTGAGTGCTCCTACTGGGCGTGCATGCCGAGCAAGGCGCTGCTGCGCCCCGGCCACGCCCTCGCGGCGGCCAAGCGCCTGCCGGGGGTGCCGGTCGGCGACCGGCTGGACGCCGCGGCCGTGCTGGCCCGCCGCGACGGGTTCACCTCGCACTGGGACGACGCGGGCCAGGTCCAGTGGGCCGAGGGCGCGGGGATCGTGCCGATCCGCGGCCGGGGTGTCGTGACCGGTGAGCGCGAGGTCACCGTCGACGGCCGCGTGCTGACCGCTCGCCGCGCCGTGGTGCTCGCGACCGGCAGCGTGCCGCGCGTGCCGTCGTTGAGCGGCCTGTCCGAGGTGCCGCACTGGGGATCGCGCGAGGCGACGTCCGCGCACGAGGTGCCCGAGTCGCTGGTCGTGCTCGGCGGCGGCGTGGTCGGCGTCGAGATGGCGCAGGCGTGGGCCAGGCTCGGGTCGCGGGTCACGCTGGTGATCTCGCAGGACCGGCCGCTGCCCAAGTTCGAGGACTTCGTCGGCGAGTACGTCGCCGACGGGCTGCGCGAGGACGGCGTGACGATCCGCGCGAGCGCGAAGACCGCCTCGGTGTCCGCGGTGGAGGGCGGGGTCGAGCTGGTGCTGGCCGACGGCACCTCGATCGTGGGCGAGCACCTGCTGGTCGCCACCGGCCGCGAGCCCGCCACCCGCGACCTCGGGCTGGAGGCCTTCGGCCTGGAGGCGGGCAGGGCGCTGCCCGTCGACGACACCGGCCGGGTGTCCGGGGTGGACTGGCTGTACGGCTGCGGCGACGTGACCGGCCGGGCTCTGCTGACGCACCAGGGCAAGTACGCCGCCCGCGCGGTCGGCACGGCGATCCTGGCCGACGCCCGCGACCCCGAGCTGTGGTCGGCCTCCGCCGCCACCGCCGACCACACCGCCGTCCCGCAGGTCGTGTTCACCGACCCCGAGGTCGGGTTCGTCGGCCGCACGGCGGAGCAGGCCCGCGCCGCCGGGCTCGACGTGCGGGTCGTCGACGTGGACATCGCCGTCGCCGGGTCGTCGCTGCACGCGGACGGGTACCGGGGCAAGGCGCGCATGGTCGTGGACGAGGGCACGCGGACCCTCGTCGGCGTCACGTTCGTCGGGCCGGACGTGGCCGAGATGGTGCACGCCGCGACCGTGGCGATCGTGGGCGAGGTGACCGTGGACCGGCTCTGGCACGCGGTTCCGTCGTACCCGACGATCAGCGAGGTCTGGCTGCGACTGCTGGAGGCCTACGGCCTGTAACGGAACGGTGCGCGCGCTAGGCCGTTCGAGGCGGTTATCTAAGCTGGAGCAGTGACCAGGGGCGTGGTGATCACTGCGGGTGCGGCTGTCCTCTGGTGCGCCTTCGTGATCGCGACGACGTTCCGGCACGCGCCGCCGCTGCCCGCCGTCGCCGTGTACGTCCCCGCCGTCCTGGTGCTGCCCGTCGTGCTGCACACGCTGTGGCGGGCCAGCAAGGACGCCCTGCTGGCCGTGGCGCTGGTGCCGCGGCCCTGGGTCGTGGGCGGGGCCGTCGCGGCCGTGGCGGGGTGGTTGTTCGCCAGTGGCGCGGTGCACGGGGTGCCGGGAACGGAGCGGCTGGGGGCCGTCGCGGGCGTGGTCCTGGTGCTGCACGCGGTGTTCGGGTTGATCGCCGCCGGACTGGTGAAGGTGGACGAGAACCCGCACCTGCGGTGAGCGCCTACTGGCCCGCGGGCAGGCGGAGCGCGCGTTCCGCCGCCTTCACCAGCTCCGGGTCGGTCGCGGTCGAGTCGCCCTCCGCCCACACGGCCTGGGCCAGCAGGACCCGCGTGTTCTTGACCGTGCTGGCGAAGGCCGAGCGGTCGAAGGACCTCGGGCCGTTCGGCCACGCCCTGCCCTCCTTGAGGAGGGTGGTGATGCCGCCCGAGCCCGCCGTGGCCACGACACCGTGCAGCTCCTGCGCGCTGAGCGCGTCCGGCAGGGCCACCTCGGCCAGCGCCACCCCCACGCGGCGGTCACCGACCTTCGTCTCGTACTGGGCGCGGTGCAGGGCGGTGCAGCTGTGCTTCGACAGCCAGGCGCTGACGTCGCCGAAGGAGTGGGCCGCGCAGTCGGCGTCCCGGCCCGTGCCGCGCGGCGTGAAGTTCTCGCCGTCCACCACGACCGTCGTCGGCAGCGGTTCCGAGGTGGGCGGCGGCGCGGACTCGGGGGTGCTCCCCGACGTCGTCGCCACGACGATGCCGACCACGGCGAGCAGCACCACCAGCCCGGCCGCCGCGTAGGGCAGCAGCTTCGGTGCCTTCGCCGCCGCCCGCTCCGGCGTGCCCCGCGTCGGGAGCTTCGGCAGCAGCATGGTGCTGGCCGAGGCCAGGTCGCTCGTCACCGCGTCGGCGAAGCCCTCCGCCAGCAGTTCGCGGGTGGTGGGCGGGTTGCCGGTGGGGGACAGGACGGCCAGCAGCTTCGCCGCGTGGTCGACCGAGCAGGGCCGGTCGCTGGTCGCCAGCTCGCGCACCGCCGCCAGCAGCGAGGTGGGCTTGGGGTGCAGGACGCGCACGCCGCGGTTCAGGTCGACGGTCGGCTGCGTGACGTGGTCGACGTACGGGCCGACGGCGACGACCGTGGTGACGGGCAGCGGTTCGGCGCGCATCTCCTGGATCCGCCTGCCCACGGCCAGCGCGGCCTCCAGCGCCTCCGCGGCGGGGCTCACCGCGCCGTCCTGGCGGACCAGGGGCCAGCCGTCGATCCTCCACTGGCCCGAGAGCGGGGCCTCCAGGCGCACGGCCGGGTCCGGGAGGTCCACGCCGACGACCACGACGACGCCGCGCGGCAGGACGACGACCGCGTCCACCGCCTTGGGACTGCCGGGGGGCTGCACCCCCAGCAGCGCCACACCACCCAGCACGGCGTCCCCGGCACCCCACGTGCTCAGGGCCGCGCGCACGTCCGCGCCGACCTCCGTCGGAACGCTCCCAAGCCTGATCAGCCGCACGAGATCACCCAGTTCCACACGGTCGGACACGGTAGCCCCGGGAGGGGGCGGTGGGCAGGCAGGCTCACGGCTGTCACGTTCAGTGATGGTCATCACGGATTCCACTCGACTGATCGCCGAGCTGATATCCGTCGAGTGACGGCCGCCGCGGTGTGTAGCGACCGTCACGCGCGTTCGTCCGCTTCGCGGCCCGTCGATCATCGGATGATCACGTGAAGATCACGCGTTGATCTCGGGTTTTGTCCCAACGGTTCATTATTTGGGCCGTCTGCACGCACTTTAGGGCCGAAAGTCCTGTATCCACCCCGGCCGGGTGGTGTTCGCGCTGGTTCTTCTGGCGGACAGCACCGGCAGCAGGCAGAATGGCGCCAGCGGGAATTCACTTGATCGTCCGTTCCGACAGGTCGTAGGGGAAGACGTCCCTCGTCGAGTAGCGGAGGTCAGCTGTGAGCACCCGTGGCAGCACCAGTGGCGTGGTCTACGTCCACTCGTCGCCGTCTGCGGTCTGTCCGCACGTCGAGTGGGCTATCTCGGGCACCCTCGGTGAGCGAGTGGACCTCAGGTGGGCGGCGCAGCCCGCGGCGCCAGGTCAGTTGCGCGCCGAATGCGCTTGGACCGGCGACGCCGGGACGGGCGGAAGACTCGTGTCCGCGTTGCGGGCGTGGCCGATGCTCCGATTCGAGGTGACGGAGGACCCGAGCGACGGCGTGGACGGCGAGCGTTTTTGCTTCGCCCCCGTGCTGGGCCTGTGGCACGCGCGAACCAGTGCCAACGGCGACATCGTGGTGTCCGAGGACCAACTCCGCGCGCTCGCCCTGCGCAGCCGCGGCGGCGAGTCCTTCGCGCACGGCGTCGACGAACTGCTCGGCGCCGCGTGGGACGACGCGCTGGAGCCCTTCCGCCGCGCCGGGGACGGCGCGCCGGTCACCTGGCTGCACCGCGTTGGCTGATCATCGTCGGCGAACGGGAACCCCCGTGGTGACGCGGGGGTTCCCGTCGTTCGACGTCGTGAGGAATTGTCGAGCACGACTCGGAACCAGCCGCTAGCGCGAAGGCCGGACGCTTTCGGCCGGTAGCCACGCCTGCATGAGCTCGGCGTACGCGGGCGAGGAGCGCACCAGGTCGTCGTGGTCGCCGAGCAGCGGCGGGCCGCCGTCCATCACCAGGACCCGCTTGGCGCGCAACGCCGACGAGAGCCGGTGCGCGATCACCACGAGGATCCCCCCGCGCTCCGCGAACGCCCGCTCCACCGTCGCCTCGGCGGCCGGGTCCAGGTGCGAGGTGGCCTCGTCCAGGATCACCAGCGTCGCCGGGCACGCGTAGACCCTGGCCACGGCGAGCAGCTGCGCCTCGCCCGCCGACAGCCCCGCACCCGCGTGCCCGAGGCCCGCGTCCAGCCCGCCGATCCGCTCCACCAGCTCGGACGCGCCCACGGCGGCGACGGCCGCCAGCAGCTCCGCGTCCGACGCGTCCGGCGTGAACAGCGCCAGGTTCTCCCGCAGCGTCCCGGTGAACAGGTAGGTCTCCTGCGGGATCAGCGCGATGCGCCGGTGCCGCTCCGCGGGCCGCACCAGGTGCACCGGCACGCCACCGAGCGTCACGGAGCCCGACCGCGGCGGCATCAGCCCGGTCAGCAGGCCCGCCACGGTCGACTTGCCGATCCCGCTGGGCCCCACCACGGCCAGGTGGTCGCCGGGCACCAGGTCGAGGTCCAGGTCCCGCACGACCGGTTCGGCGTGCTCGCCCCAGCCGAACGTCAGCCCGCGCATCGCCACGGCGTGCCCGGCGGGCACCTCGTCACCCGCGGGGGGCGCGGGCGGCGGCGCGGCCTCGGACAGCCTGCGCAGCGCGACCAGCAGCCGCAGCACCACGGTGCTGGTCGTGTCCGCCAGCCTGCGCAGCGCGGGCTGCACGCTGGTGCTCAGGTAGACCACGGCGCCGAGCACCGCGCCCGCCGTGAGCTGCCCGGACGCCACCTTGGCGGGCGCCGCCAGCACGAGCAGGGCCAGCGGCGCGAACCCGCCGACCGCGATCACCAGCCCGCGCAGCGCGTTCGCCCACGCCACCCGCACGGCCACCTCGGCCTGCCGGTCGATCTTCGCGCCGACCTCGGCGCCCGCGTCCGCGGTGGCGTCGCAGGCGACGACGTCGCGGATGCCGACGAGCACCGCGCCCGCCGCCTCCGCGCTGTTCTCGTCAGCCATCACCTGGTCCCGCTGCCTGCGCGCGAGCGACGGCAGCAGCAGCGCGAACAGCGCCAGCGCGATGACGACCGGCGACACCACCAGCCACGCGAGGTCCGCCACCGCGGTCACCAGGCCGACCAGCGCCGCCGTCGTCGTGACCAGCAGCGCGCGGGCCTGCACCAGCACGCCCGCCGTCGCGTCCCGCACCACCTCGACGTGCCGGGTGATCCGCGCGACCGCGCTCGCGTCCGGCTGCCGCCGGTGCGACGCGCCGCCGTGCAGCACGCCGCGCACCACGACCCGGACCAGCGCGTCCCGCATCGGCTCGATCACCGAGCCGAGGTGCCGGAACACCTGCCGCAGGCCGAACCCGCCGAGCACCGCCACCGCCGCGAACACCAGCAGCCAGCCCACGCCGACCAGCGGTCGGCCCGCCGCGAAGCCGCGGTCCACCGCGAGCGCCACCAGCCGTCCCGACAGGAACGCGGGCACGCCCTCCAGCACCGACCAGCCGAGCAGGACCAGCACGCCCCTCCGCTGACCCGCCAGCGCCCCGAGGTACAGCCGCATCACGTCCACCGGACGTCACCTCCGCGCGGGGGGACGAACCGCACCGGAACCGGCGGGGTCACCGGGCACCGCCTCGGGGGCGGACGGCGCGCCGGTCGCGGACCGGGCGCGGCGTCCCCGCGCGGGCGCGCAGGCCCTGGAGCAGCAACCGGGCGTCCGGCCAGTGGGCGGGGCGGGCGTCGACGGGGGGTGGTTCGAGCGCGTCCATCAAGCGTCTCCTCCGGTGAACACGGCCCGGTAACCCGGATCCAGCCACAGCGCCTCGTGCGAACCGGTCGCGTGCACCCGGCCGTCCACCAGCCACACCACGAGGTCGGCGCGGCGGGCGGTGGCGGCGCGGTGGGTGACGACGACCTTCGTGCGACCCGGCAGCGCGGCCTCGATCGCCCGGTCGACGGTCGCCTCGGTGACCATGTCCAGGCTGGCCGTCGCGTCGTCGAGCACCAGCACGTCCGGGTCGCGGATGAGGGCCCGCGCCAGGCCGAGGCGCTGGGCCTCGCCGCCGGACAGCGGCGTGTCGGACACGGGGGTGTCGTAGCCGTCGGGCAGCCGCACGACCACGTCGTGCACCTGCGCGGCGACGCAGGCCGCGCGCACCCGGCGCCTGCCCGCGTCGGCGCCGTAGCGGACGGCCTCGCCGACCGTGGCGCCCAGCAGCGCGGGCCGCTCGAACGCGTACCCGACCGTCCCGTCGCGGCGCACCTCACCCGAGTCCGGTGTGGACAGTCCGCCGATGACGGACGCCAGCGCGGACTTCCCCGCGCCGGACCGGCCGACGACGGCGGTGAACGTGCCCGCGGGGATCCGCAGGTGCACGCCGTGCAGCGCGCCGTCGAGCGACACGTCGTGCAGTTCGAGGTCTCCGGGGCGCGCGGGCGGGTTCGTGGCGCCGCGGCTCGGCAGCGGCGTGTCGAGGACCTCCACCAGCCTGGTCGCGCTGGCACGGGTGCGGGCCAGGGTCGTCAGCATCGGCAGCTGGCCCACGATCCCCATGCCCAGGGCCACGTACCCCAGCGTCGCGAGCAGGTCGCCGACGGTCAGCCTGCCCGCGACCACGCCGAAACCCGCTGCGGTCAGCACGGCCAGCTCCACGGCCGGCAGCAGCAGCCCGGCCCGCCAGATCATCTTCGCCTGGGTGCGCCACATGCCGATCCCGGCGGCGGCGAGCGTCGGGAGTGGACGCAGCACCCGCTCCGACTCCTGCTCGGCGGTGCCGGAGGCGGCGATCGTGCGCAGGCCGGAGACGGCGTCGAGCAGCCGGGCGGACAGGTCACCCGACACGGTCTGGTAGGTGGCGACGTCGTCGGCCGTCAGCCGCATGTGCGTGCGCACCAGGAGCATCGCCAGCGGAACGCTGAGCAGGAACACCGCGGCGAGCCGCCAGTCCATCAGGGCCAGTGCGACGACGGCGCCGACGGAGCTGAGCGCGGTCACGGTCAGGGAGATCACGATCACCGAGATGCCGCCCGCGATGGCGGAGTCCCCGGTGACGCGGCTGACCGCGTCACCCGCGGCGAACGGTGACGGGTGGCCGAGCCCGAGCAGGTGGGCGGCGACGCGGTGGCGCAACCGGGCGGTGGCCCTCGCGGTGATCGCCGCGGCCAGCACGACGCCGATCGCGTCGCCGACGACCTCGATCGACACCATCGAGACCAGCCACAGCACGGTGGAGGAGTCGAGCCGCCCCGCCAGAGCCATGTCCACGGTGCTCGCCAGCGCGGCGGGCAGCAGCAGGCTCGCGGTGGTGGCCAGAGCGGCGTTCAGCACCAGCAGCAACCAGCGGCGGTCGTGGTTCGCGGCTTCGACCAGAAGCGCGTCGCCCGGTTGGGCCATGGCTGTTCCCTCCGGAGACGGGTGGGCGCATCATGGGGAAAGGGCCCGACGGCAGACGGACCGATTCGTGGTCGGTCGCTGCCATCGGACCCTTGTGTCACCGGGTGAGCGGCACACTTCGCTTGTGCCGCTCACCCAACCTCTCGGGCGAGACCTAGCAGAGGATCAGGCTCGCGGAGGAGTGGCTGCAGGGGAGCAGCAGGCTGGCGCTCGAGGCCGTCGTGCTGCCGCCGCCACCGCCACCGCCGCCGGTCGCCATCGCGTTGGACGTCGTCTCGGGGGTCTCGAGCTCCTGCATGTCGAGGATGAATCCCATTGTCTTACTCCTCAGTCAGCGAACTACTCGGGGTTTACTGCTCCACCAGCCACTCGGGGCCGGGGGTTCTAGGGGGTGGACGCGGCTCCGAGGAACGGGAGGACCGATCCGTCTCCGTCCACCACGGACGCCAGCGCCAACAGGATTCCGGCGCCGCCGGTGTTGAGGTCCATCGACAGCCTGCGCAGCTGCATCCCAGGGAACGCCAGACCGTCCCGGTAGGGCACGGCGTGCCACGCGAGCGCGGCCAGGTGTCGTCGCATCGCCTGCTCGAACACCGGGTCGGGCTGCCGCCGCACGGCCTGGGCGAGCGTCGCGAGCAGACCCATCCGGCCGAGGACCAGGCCGGGGTGGATCACGAACTCGCCCGCGGCGCCGCGCAGCAGGTCGGGGAGTCGGGTGACGCTCTCCGCGTCGGGTGCGTGCCGGGCGTACTCGTTGAGCACCATCGCGATGCCCGCGCCGCCGACCTCGACGTAGGGGAGCGTGCGGTAGCCGCCGTCGCGCACCTGCGTCGAACCGTCGAGCGCGACCATGCACTCCGCCAGGTCGCGGTCCAGCGCCTGCCCGGCCAGGTCGAGCCAGGAGCGGTCGCCGCTGTGCTCGAACAGCCGCAGGAACAGCAGTGCGGGCCCGGACCAGCCGTGCAGCAGACCGGCCTTCGCCTTGGGACCGGGGGGTTCCGCGAACTGGAGCTCGTGGCCGAGGCGGTCGGCGATGTCGACCGCCTGGGTGAGGAAGTCGTCGTCGTGGCGGACGTTCGCGAAGTGCAGCAGGTTCAGCGCGACACCGGACAGGCCGCTGCCGAGTCCGTGGTCCACCGTGCCCGGCAGCGTCTTCGCGTACTCGGTGACCAGGTCGGTCGCCAGGTCGTGGTGGCCGAAGTTCTCCAGCACGTGGGCGATGCCGTGCGCGCCGGTGAAGAAACCGGGCTGCTTCGGCGGATCGCGCCGCACGGAGTCCTGGAGCCACTGCTCGTACTCGGGGAAGCGGCCCTGCCCGCTGACGTGCAGCGCGTGCAGCACACCGGCCGCGCCGTAGGCGAAGCACGCGCCGCCGACCTCGAACTGCTCGATGTCGCCGGGGAACAACCGGTCGGTGCGGTCGGGTGTGGCGCTGGCCAGGATGGCGGTCGCGATGTCCTTGCGCACCGCGCGCCAGTCCGGCTCCGGCTCGTCGAGCGTCGTCCGCTCCGGCGCGGGCGGGACCTCGACGCGGGGGGTGAGCACCGCCGCGATCCGCTCGCAGTACTCGTCGGACAGCCCGAACCGGCGCTGGATGAAGTCGAGGTGGGACCTCAGCCGCGAGGGTGCCAGCTCCAGCACCTCGTTGAGCGGCAGGAACAGCCACAGCCGCAGCGCGGCGAGCGGGTACTCGTCGATCTCGACGCCCTCGCGGTCCGGCGGGGCCTGGAAGCCGGGCGCGCCGAGCGTGGGCCTGCGGGGCTCGTCCACGTGGAACGACAGCTCGAAGTCGATCAGCGACATCCGGTCGTCCTCGTCGAGCAGGACGTTGAGCGAGTGCAGGTCGGAGAACACCACCCCGCGCTCGTGCAGCGCGTGGACGGTCCGCTCGACCTTGTCGAGCACGGCGAGCGCCCTCGTCCGGTACTCGGCGATCCGCTCGTCGCTGATCTCGTTGTGCGTCAACGGGTAGTGCATGCCGAGCCACTGCCCGAGCGATCTGCCCGGCATGTACTCCATCGCCAGGAAGTGGTGCTCCCACACGGTGAACCGGTCGTACACCCTGGGAACGCCCGCGATCCCGTCCAGCCTGGACAGGATCGCGAACTCGCGGTCCAGCCTGGCGACCGCGTCGACGTTGTCGCGGTCGAGGCCGGCGTGGGGTCTCGCCTCCTTCAGCACGACCTCGGCGCCGTCGGACCTGCGGGTCGCGAGGTAGACGCCGCCGCCGTTGGAGAAGTGCAGCGAGCGCACCACGTCGTAGGGGAACTCGTCCGGGTCGCCGCCGTTGCGGGCGGCGAGGTGCGGCACCAGGAACGGCGGCAGCTCGACCCACTCGGGCACCCAGAAGTTCGGCTTGCGCTGGTCGGGGACCAGCTCGCCGTCCGGGCCCTCGATCGCGAGGACCTGCTTGCCGTCCTTCTCCAGCCACTGCTCGACGAACCCGCCGTAGCGGACGTAGAGCGGGCCCGCGCCGTAGCGGAGGTCGCTGAGGATGTAGGCGCCCTGCTCCCCGTCCAGCAGCGCGGACAGCTCCACCAGGACGCGCTCCAGCTCGACCTCGTCGGCCGGGTAGATCGCGATCAGCTTGCCGCTGGCCTCGCGGGGGGCGTACTTGGAGTTGCGCGCCAGCACGATCGACTGGGTCCGCAGGTACTTGAACGAGATCCGGTGCTCGACGCAGTAGTCGTAGGTGGTCTTCAGGACGCGGCCCGCGTTGGCCACGGTGGCCGACACGTGGATCTTCCAGCCCTGCTTGGCCAGCACCGCGCCCTTGGGGTGCAGGTGCCGCCAGATGTTCTTCTCGCCCTGCGACCAGCCCTCCGGCAGCTCGGGGAGCTCGCGGGAGAAATCGTCGGCGGAGGTTTCCGCGTGGCTTTGCACGTCGTAGAAGTGACGATCCGCGAAGCAGTAAGCCTCATAGCGGAGATCCACTGGAATTACCTCCCCTGGCGTGTTGAGCGGCGCGCCCCGAACTGGTGGGCGATGTGCTTGTCGTCAATGCGACGGCCATATTTCCGCACAGTTTGCGGAGAGTTTCCAAGCCGCCACACGGGCGATGCAGGTTGGCCCGTTAGTGGGTCAAAAAATGGTGAATTACCCTCGGATTTACGACGGAGTGCAACGATCTTTGCCTAGATTCACTCGATCGCGACGTTTGTTCGGGTGTAACGCTGACCACGCGGAGGGTGGCGCAACTAAACGAAACTCTCTAGTTCAGCAACGGTCACCTCGTCCTACCTGCGGTTTCTTCCCCGTGCCCCAGAAAATCGGCCGGAGGTGGCTGGGTGCTACCCAGAGTCGCCGTCGAGCCTGTCGGGCACGTCGGGAGGACGGAGCCTTTCGTCGCGTCCCCGGTGTCCGTTCGGCGGTACGCCTTCGTCTTTGTGCAGGTGGTTGCGTCAGCAGGCTCGTTTCGAACGGGTGTCGCCGTGGTGCGCAACTCGCAGCGGTACGCACTTGCTGTGTTATTGGGTAATTCAATGGTATCCATAGGATTGTTTCTGTCACACGATTGGGATTTATGAGTAATCCTCATGCATTATTCAGTGACATCGGGGCCCTTTCGTCACCCGTATGGGTGGTTTAAAGGCTTCACCGGTGGGATACCGCTGACGGTCGGCCGGCTCGGATCGGGCCCGACCGCTGTGGCACGCTCGAACGGTGACGACCGAAGAACCGAGGCGTCCTCGCGCCCTCTGGGTCCTCCCGACGGCCCTCGTGGTGGCCGCGGGGTCCGTCGCGGGCGGCCTCCTGGTGCGCGACCTCTACACCCGGCCCGCCACCACCACGAGCGCCGGTTCCGCCACCGCGTCCGACGGCTCCCCGCCGTCCACCTCCGTGCCGCGCTCGGCCCAGCCGGGGGACCGCACCGTGCGGCTCAGCGTCGACGCCGAGCTGCACCCGGACGGCGAGCGCGTCCGGGCACTGTTCCAGCGGTACTTCGACGCCATCAACGCCCGCGACTACCAGTCGTGGAGCGGGGCGGTCACCGCGGAGTTCTCCCGCAGGCTGCGCGCACCGCAGTGGCGGGCCAACTACGAGACGACGTCCGACGGCACCGTCCTGGTCCAGCGGATCGACGCCTCCTCCGGCGAACGGCTCCGCGTGCTGGCCAGCTTCGTCAGCGTCCAGGACGTCACCAGGGCACCCGCCGAGCTGCCGGTCGACTGCATCCGCTGGCGCGTCGTCTACCCGCTGCGCGAGGAGGACGGCACCCTCCGCGTCGACATGGGCCCCGAGAGCCACACCCCGCAGTTCGAGGCCTGCTGACCCGAACGCAGGCGTGGCCCGCCTCCACGGGGGAGACGGGCCACGCCGGTCGAGCGGGAGCACCGCGCCCGCCGGTCCACCGCGAGCCCGCGGTGGACCGGCGGGGTCGCTAGGCGGTCGTGAACGCGAGCGCCACGTTGTGCCCGCCGAAGCCGAACGAGTCGTTGATCGCCGCGTCCAGCTTGATCTTGCGGGGCTCGCCCGCGACGACGTCGAGTTCGACGGCCGGGTCGAGGTTGTCCAGGTTGAGCGTCTGCGGCACGATCCCGTCCCGCAGCGACAGCACCGTGATGATGGCCTCCACCGCGCCCGCCGCACCCAGCATGTGGCCGAGCGCGCCCTTCGGCGCGGTCAGCACCGGGTGGTCGCCGATCGCCTTGCGCACGGCGACGGTCTCCGCCACGTCGCCCACCGGGGTGGACGTCGCGTGGCAGTTCACGTGGCCGATGTCGCCGCCGGTCAGCCCGGCGGTGCGCATGGCTGCCGCCATGGCCCGGGACTGGCCGACGCCCTCGGGGTCCGGAGCGGTGATGTGGTAGCCGTCGGAGCTGGTGCCGATGCCCGCGAGACGGCCGTAGACCTTGGCGCCGCGAGCGGCCGCGAAGTCCGCGCGCTCCAGCACCATGATCCCGGAACCCTCGCCGAGCACGAAGCCGTCGCGGCCCGTGTCGAACGGCCGGGAGGCCCCCGCCGGGTCGTCGTTGCGGGTGCTCATGGTGCGGGCCTGCGAGAACCCGGCCACCGGGATGGCGCAGATGCACGCTTCCGCGCCTCCGGCCACCACGACGTCGGCTTCGCCGCTGCGGATCATCCGCCACGCCCACGCGAGCGCCTCGGCGCCCGACGCGCAGGCCGAGACCGGCGCGTGCACCCCGGCCTGCGCCTTGAACTCCAGGCCCACGTGCGCGGCCGGGCCGTTCGGCATCAGCATCGGGATGGTGAGGGGCGAGACCTTGCGCAGGCCGTGCTCCTCCAGCAGGTCGTCCTGGTTCAGCAGGGTCATCGCGCCACCGATGCCGGTGCCGACGATCACCGCCAGCCGTTCCCGGTCCACGGTGCCGTCGCCGTGCCCGGCGTCCGCCCACGCCTGGCGAGCGGCGATCATGGCCACCTGCTCGCTGCGGTCGAGCCGTCGGGCTTCGACCCTGGGGAGCACCTCGGTCGGTTCGACCGCGAGCTTCGCGGCGATCCTCACCGGCAGGTCGAAGCGCTCGACCCAGTCCATGTCGATCGTGGACACGCCGCTGCGACCGGCGAGCAGCGCGTCCCACGTGGAGGCGACATCGCCACCGAGCGGGGTGGTGGCACCCAGCCCGGTGACGACGACGTCGTGGTTAGTGGTCATGCCTTGCCGGCGATGTAGGACACCGCATCGCCCACGGTCTTGAGGTTGGCCAGCTCGTCGTCCGGGATCTTCACGCCGAACTTGTCCTCGGCCTGCACGGCGATCTCCACCATGGACAGCGAGTCGATGTCCAGGTCGTCCACAAAGGACTTCTCGGCCGTCACGTCGTCCGCGGCCACACCGGCGACCTCTTCGACGATCTCGGCAAGCCCCTTCTGGATGTCCTCGTTGCTCACTGAAAATCCCTTCCTTCGTGCATCGGACGGCTGGAACGGCTGTCCCGTCCCGCCGGAACACTGTTGGGGCCCGACATCACGGGCACCGGACGACCTGCCCCGCGTAGGACAGGCCCGCACCGAAGCCCACGAGCAGCACCACGTCACCGCTGGAGATCTCGCCCGCCGCCCGCAGGTGGTCGAGCGCCATCGGCACCGAGGCCGACGAGGTGTTGCCCGACTCCACGATGTCACGTGCGACGACCATGTCCTCACGCGCACCCTTGGCGCGCAGGCGCTTCGCGATCAGCTCGATGATCCGGAGGTTGGCCTGGTGCGGCACGAACACGTCCACGTCGGACAGCTCCAGGCCCGCCAGCTCGACCGCGCGGATCGCCACGGGGGCGATCTGGGTGGTCGCCCAGCGGAAGACCGCCTGGCCCTCCTGGTGGATCGAGGAGTTGCGGTCGGCGATGGCGATGGCGTCCGCCATGTCGCCCGCGCTCCCCCACACGACCGGCCCGATGGCCGGTTCGTCGCCCGCGCCGACGACGACGGCGCCCGCCGCGTCGGCGAAGATGATCGCGGTGGACCGGTCGGTCGGGTCCACCCAGTCGGTGAGCTTCTCGGCCCCGATGACCAGCACGTTCTTCGCGCTGCCCGATCGGACCATGTCGGAGGCGGTGGCCAGGGCGTAGCAGAACCCGGCGCACGCGGCGTTCACGTCGAACGCGCCGACGGCCTTCGCGCCGAGGCGCTCGGCGACCTGGGCCGCCGCGTTCGGTATCGGCGACGGCATGGTGCAGGTCGCGACGATGACCGCGCCGACGTCGGCGGGCTGGAGGCCGGAGTCGGCGATGGCCTTCGCGCCCGCCTCCACGGCCATGTCGACGAGCAGCTCGTCCTTGCCCGCGAAGCGCCGGTTGACGATGCCGACCCGCTCGCGCACCCACTCGTCGTTGGTGTCCATGACCTTCGCGAGGTCGTGGTTGCTCACGATCGTCTCGGGCTGGTAGCTGCCCATCCCGAGGATGCGCGTGCCCGTCAGGGCCGCGGGCAGGGTGAAGGCGGTCATCGGGACGCCTCCGCGGTGGCCAGGAGCTCGGCGACCTTGTCGAGGTGCTCCGGAGTCTTCAACGCCAAGGTGGGGGTGCCCTTCAACTCGCGCTTGGCCAAGCCCGTCAGCGCGCCCGCGGGCGGCAGCTCGACGACCGCGTGCACGGCGTGCTCGGCCAGGGTGGCCTGGCAGGTGTCCCACCGCACGGGGCGGGTCACCTGGGCGATCAGCCGGTGCAGCACGTCCGCGCCGTCGGTGACGAGGGCACCGTCGGCGTTGGACAGCAGGGGCAGGACCGGGTCGTGCGCGGTGGTGCCCGCGGCGCGGGTCCGCAGCGCGTCCTCGGCCGTGGCCATGAACGAGGTGTGGAACGCGCCCGCGACCTGGAGCTTGCGGATCTTCGCGGTGCCGGGGGGCGACCCGACCAGCTGGTCGAGGGCCTCCAGCGGGCCCGCGGCGACGATCTGGCCCGCGCCGTTGCGGTTGGCGGGCGTGAGGCCCAGCTCGGCCAGCCTCGCCAGCACCTCGGCCTCGTCGCCGCCGAGGACGGCGGCCATCCCGGTCGGGTGCAGCGCGCACGCGGCGGCCATCTCCGACCCGCGCACCGCGGCCAGCGCCACGGCGTCGTCGGGGCTGAGCACGCCTGCCATCGCGGCGGCGGCCAGCTCGCCGACGGAGTGGCCCGCGATGATCGTGTCGGCCGGCAGTTCGACGCGCTTGCGCAGCTCCTCGAACGCGAGCAGCGCCAGCGCCACGACGAGCGGCTGGGTGATCGAGGTGTCCTTGATCTCCTCGGCCTCCGCGGTGGTGCCGAGGCGGACCAGGTCCAGGCCGGTGGCCTTGGACCAGGACGCGACCCGCTGCTCTGCGCCGTCGAGTTCGAGCCAGGGGCCGAACATGCCGGGGGTCTGCGAGCCCTGTCCGGGTGCGAGGAGTGCGATCACAGTGCAACTGAACACGGTCGGAGCCGTTCCCACTCATGCCGTCGTACACGAAGTACACGGGTCGGATTTGTAGGGTTCCTACAAAGGTTGCCGCGAAGTGTCCGGAGAACGTCGTGGCGTGTTGTGCACAGCGACCTGTGTCACCCACCAAAGGGTGCGGTGTCCGTCACACCGGGAGGGCGCAAAGCGACATTCCGGTCCCGATCACCACAAACCGCGGGCCTTCGCGAGCCGCCCGACGGACAGCGCGATGCGCAGCACGAGGGCGTCGCGGGCGTCGTGGGCGTTGCGCCCCGTCAGCTCGGTCACCCGCCGCAAGCGGTACCGGACGGTGTTGGGGTGCACGAACAGCTTGCGCGCGCACGTCTCCAGCACCCCGCCCACCTCCAGGAAGGTGTCCACGGTCTCCAGCAGCGCCCCGCTGGCCTCCTCCAGGGGCCGGGCGATGCGGTCCACGAGCTGCCACTCGGCCTCCGGGTCGCCCGCGAGCGCCCGTTCCGGGAGCAGGTCGAGCGACCGCACCGGCCGCGGCGCCGTCGGCCACCCGACGACCGCCCGCAGCCCGGACAGCGCGTCGCTGGCGCTGCGGTGCGCCTCGGCCAGGCTCGCCACGGTCGGGCCCGCCACCACGGCGCCGTCGCCGAACGCCTCGGCGATCTTGCCCAGCACGTCGCCCTCGTCGGTCTCGCCGCCCAGCACGACGACCAGCCGGGAGCCCTGCACGCTCAGCAGCACCGGCCGCCCGCTGCGGGCCGCGCGGCTGCGCACCTCGTAGACGACCGCGGGCGGGTCGTCGGACGGCGGGTTGCCCACCAGCACGGTCGCCTCGGCCGCCGGGTCCCAGCCCAGCGCGGAGGACCGCGACAGCAGCGACTCCTCGGCGTCGCCGCGCACGATCCCGTCGACCACGAGCGCCTCCAGCCGCGCGTCCCACGCGCCCCTGGCCTCCGCCGCCGTGGCGTAGGACGTGGCCGCGGAGAACGCGATCTCCCGCCCGTACCGCAGGACCCCCTCGGTCAGCCGGGCCCGCTCCTCGTCGTTCGCCGCCAGCCTCGGCAGCTGCTGCTCGAACAGCTCCAGCGCGATCCGGACCAGCTCGACGGTCTGGCGCAGGCTCACCCACCGGGAGATGTCCTTCGGGGCCGACCGGAACGCCTCGGCGGTCAGCCTGATCGCCTGGCGGGGGTCGTCCAGCCACGACACGAAGCCCGCCACGCCGTTCTGGATCAGCAGCAGCACGCTGGCGCGCTGGTCGGCGGGCATCCGGCGGAACCAGGGGAGCCTGCGCTCCATCTCCGACACGCTGGACGCGGCCAGGTCGCCCGAGGCCCGTTCCAGGTCCCGCAGCGTCGAACGCGACAGCTCGGGCCATGCCTCCTGCCCGTCCGCGGCGGCTGAGCCGGTCATGCCCCAACGATCGCACGTCCGGGTGACAGTTCGCGCCCGAGGGTCCACCCGGTCCTACGTTCGGTGCGGTGGCGCTCAACGACGGGAGGCCCGGTCGTGCGGAGTTTCGTCCCAGTCGGTCTGGCGGTGCTCACCGTGCTCGCCACGGCGGCCCCGCCCTCCGCCGCGGGGTCCGGCCCACCGGACCCGCTCGCGGAGTTCCTCGACCAGAAACCGGCCTGGGGGCCGTGCCTCGACGTCCTGGAGTGCGCGACCGTCGTCGTGCCGCTGGACTACCGCGACGTCGGCGCGGGCCGCCTGTCCCTGTCGATCAGCCGCAAGAAGGCGACCGGGGCCCGGCGCGGCGTGCTCGTCCTGAACCCCGGCGGTCCCGGCGGGTCCGGTGTCCGGATGCCCGCGTTCCTCGCGACCACGGCGCTGGCGGGGTCCTACGACCTGATCGGCTTCGACCCGAGGGGAGTCGGGGGCTCGACCCCGCTCACCTGCGCGGTGGTGCCCGAGATCGCCACGCCCGACTCGCGCCCGCCGGACTCGGAGTTCCCGAAGTGGGCCGCCGAGGCGCGGGCCGCGGAGGACTCCTGCGAGCGGTCCGCAGGCGGCGTGCGCCGGTACGTCAACACGGCGAACTCCGCGCGGGACGTGGACGTCATCCGCGCCGTCCTGGGCGAGCAGCGGATCAACTACCTCGGCTACTCCTACGGCACGTACCTCGGCGCCGTCTACGGCTCGCTGTTCCCCCGGCACCTGGACCGCACCGTCCTCGACTCCTCGGTGCACCCGGAGCGGCTGTGGCACGGGCAGCTCAAGGGCCAGGCGATCGCCACCCGGCGCAACGTCGACCTCTGGGCCGAGTGGGCCGCGGGGGAGAACAGGGTGCCCCGGCTCGGCGCGAACGCCGCCGAGGTGCTGGCGACCGTCGAGAAGGTCTCCGCGCGCCTCGCGGTCGAACCGGTCGGCGGCCACGACCGGACCGAGTTCGACGCGGCCGTCGGCGTCGGCGCCCGGTTCCGCCCGCTGTGGGCCGACCTCGCGGACGTGGTGGACGAGCTGGCCGCGGGGGCCGACCCGTGGGCGGCGGCCGAGCGCGGGGCCCGGATGGCGGCCTCGGCGCGCGAGGAGCTCCGCTCCGGCGTCTACGACACGGTCACCTGCGAGGCCGACTGGCCGCGCGACCTGGAGTCCTACTACGAGGAGATGCGGGCGTTCCGCGACCGCTACCCGTACGGCCTCGGCGTCGTGCGCGCCGCGCCGACCGCGTGCACCTTCCGGACCTTCACCCCGTCCGAGCCGATGGTCCCGCTCGCGCGCGACGGCTACCCCGTCGGCGTGGTCGTGCAGGCCGAGGGCGACACGCGCACCCTGTACGAGGGCGGGCCAGCGATGGCCGCGGCGCTGGGCGACAACCTGCTCACCGTCCTGGACGAGGGCAAGCACGGGATCTACGGCAGCGGCAACGCCTGCGTGGACGCGGCCGTCGACCGGTACCTGATCGACGGCGTCCTGCCGGGCAACAGCTCCACCTGCCCCGGCGACCCCCGGCCCGACCCCGCGCACACCGTCACTCGATCGGTTGAATCCTTTTTGGATGAGGTGGATCACCGGTTCGGTCGCTGAACGGAGAACCGCCCGGCGCCGCCGGCGCCGGGCGGTTCCCTCTCCCCGGTCCCCACCGGTCCGTCCACTGTGAACCGAAAATGTGAAGAACGCCAGTTGGTCACCCTTTCGTGCCAGCGCGCCGAATTGCCCACCGGTCCGCGTTCGGGAAACCATCTCCCCCGTCACTGAACAGGCAACGAAGAGGTAAGGAGGGCGTCGTGGGCTCCCAGATCACCGAAGGTCTTGGACAGGCCTGGGCCATGATCGCCACTTTCGTGCCGAAGCTCCTGGGCTTCGCGCTCGTCATGCTGGTTGGTTGGTTCATCGCGAAGGCGTTGTCGAAGGCCGTCGGCTTCCTGTTGAAGCGGGTCGGTTTCGACCGCCTGGTCGACAGGTCCGGCCTCGGCTCGATGATGGCGCAGTCCCCCGTGGACGCGTCCGGCCTGATCGTCAAGCTCGTCTACTACTTCGTGCTGCTGATCGCGCTCCAGCTCGCGTTCGGCGTCTTCGGCACCGACAACGCCGTGAGCGCGCTGCTCAACGACGTCATCGCCTACCTGCCGCGGATCGTGGTGGCGCTGGTGCTCGTCCTGGTGGCCTCGGCCATCGCCAAGGCCGTGCAGGGCCTCGTGACCGGCGCGCTCGGCGGCCGGTCGTACACGAGGGTGCTCGGCACGATCACCTACGGCTTCATCATGGCGCTCGGCGTCATCGCCGCGCTGAACCAGCTCGGCATCGCCGTCTCGGTGACCATGCCGGTGCTGATCGCCGTGCTCGCGACGGTCGCGGGCGTCATCGTCATCGGTGTCGGCGGCGGCCTCATCCGCCCCATGCAGCAGCGCTGGGAGGGTTGGCTGACCCGCGTGCAGGACGAGGCCGCCCTGACCGCCCCGGCGCCGCGCCGCTCGCAGGAGCCGGTGGCGGCGGGCACCCGCCGCCACGCCACCGCGCCACCCGCGGGGTCGGACACCCCGACGCCGCCCGCGGGGATGCCGATGCCGTCCGGCGAGTAGTCCGCGCCGTCCTCCACCGACGAGGGCCGTCCCGCCGACGCGGGACGGCCCTCGTGGCGTTCACGGCTCACGTCCGCCGTCGGTCCACTTCGGCCGGACGTGCGAACAGGGCGCCCCCACCGCGAGGTGGGAGCGCCCTGTTCGGGTGGAGCGGGTGGTGCTAGGCGGCGCGCTTGCGGCGCACCACGAACACCGCACCGGCACCGGCGCCGACGAGGCCGAGGCCCGCCAGCAGCGCCCAACCGGGCGAGGCACCGGTGGAGGCCAGCGGCGGCTGGGCCTCGCCGCCACCGCCCGCGACCGGGGTCGTGGTGGTGGTGACGGGCACGGTCTCGGACGAGGAGGACGCGGGCGTCGTGGTGGTGGTCACCTCGGCGGGAGGCGTGCTCTCACTCGTCGAGCTGGGAGGAGTGGTCTCCACCGGCGACGTCGTGGTGGTCGTGGTGGGGGTCGTGCTGCTGGACGACGTGGGCTTCACGCACGCGTCGACCTTGTGCGTCTTGGAGTAGTTGTGCTGGTTGCCGTCCGAGGCCTTCACGGTGATGGTGAAGGTGTGGGCGACGTCGCCCGGAGTGGTCCAGGACTTCTCGTAGCTGTCGCCGAACGACGTGTTGACCAGTTCGGTCTCGCCGTCCTTGACCACGATGGTGTTGCCCTGCCGGGCGTAGGCCTTGAGTTTCACGCTCACCACGGCCTTGTCCGCGACGCACTCGGCCTTGGAGGTCGGCGTGTGCGCGGAAGCCGGGATCGCCAGTGCCAACAGGGCCAGACCGGAGGTGGCGGCCACCGTGATCGCACCGAGAACTCTGCCTGCCATGTGGTCTCCCGCTCTGAATACATGCAAGATCACAAGAAGTGAAATGCGATGAGACTCACCCTTGTGGGTGATACAGCACGCGACCGTAGCAACCCCTACAAGTCCTCAGGTCGCTGTTTGGCAACGCTCTGATCACGGGTGGATCAGCGAGCGATATTTAAACACCCGTTAAGGTAAAAGCGAGGTCGCGTCACGTCGACTCGTTGTGAGTGGAGCGCCACGCGCAGGTCAACAGGTGTCCCTAGTGGACGACGTCGCCCCAGCTGACGTAGGAGAAGCCGGTCGTGGCCTGGTCGCCGACCGCCGGGCGGCGCTCGCCGTCGTGCACGACCAGCAGCCCCTCGCGGTACCCGCGGCCCAGGTCGGCCGTGACGACCTGGGCGCCGTCGGAGTGCTCCACCGAGTCCAGACCGCGGCCCGCGCCCACCACGAAGTCGCCCAGCACCCTGTTGCGCCCCGTCCGCTCGTACCGCACGAACCGCGAGTCGCCCTGGCTGGACGCGATCAGCTCACCGCCGCCTCCCCGCCCCTCGGCGATCGTCAGGCCCTCGGCGTCCGCGCTGAGCCACTCGCCCCCGAAACCGGGGTCCGGACCGTCCGGCACGCACTCCTCGGTGGCCTCGTCGTACCGCTGGGGCGCCCCGAAGGAGCGAACGACGTCCACCAGTTCGGGGGAACCGAAACCGCTCACCCGCACGGGGATCCGCCAGATCCCCACGTCCTCCTGCGCCACGTAGGCGACGCCGTGCGCGGAGTCCACGACCATCCCCTCGGCCTGCGGCCGGTCGCCGGGGTCGCCGCACGGGGTCCACGTCGTGCCGTCCGGCAGGGGGAAGCTCGACGGCAGGTCCACGGTGGACACGACCTCCGTGCCGACCGTGCCCGCCCGCCCCGGCACGACGTGCAGCAGCGCGATCCGGGTCTCGCTGCGCCGGTTGGTCAGCACCAGCGGGGTGCCGGTGCGCCGGTCGACCCCCGCCGCCAGCCCGTAGGCGTTGCGCTGGTCGTCGACGGCCGCCTCCGAGGCGGAGAACACCGGCTTCGCGGCGGGGTCGGTCACGTCGGAGAGCACCGTCGAGCCCACCGCCGACCCGCGACCGTCGACCTCGTAGACCCGGATCCGGTCGCGCCCCCGGTCGCTCACGAACGCGAGGTCGCGCTTCCGGCCGCCGACCGCGACACCGGACAGCACGTCGACGTTGTTGAACCGGCCCGGCTTGGCCCCCGGCGTCGGCGCGGGCGGCGCCGGGTAGGTGCCCAGCGTGCGCCCGCGGAGGTCGAACGCCGCCAGCCCGCCCTCCTTCAGGGTGCCGAGCACGACCGTGCGCTCCGGCCTGCTCGGGTGCACCCAGACGGCGGGGTCGTCGGCGTCGGAGTTGGCCGGGTCGGCGGAGGGGTCGTCCACGAACGCGCGGGTCTGCGCGGTCGGCACGACCACCGCGGGCGTGGCGGGAACGGGCGCCAGCAGCAGCACCAGGGGGAGCACCAGCGAGGTGGGGACCATGCTGGGGACGCTAGTGAGCCGGGGTGAACGCGCGGTGTACGGCGAACGAGTGCCACGCGTCACAAACGAGGACGGAACACCGGATCCGCGCGACGATGTTCGAGCAATCAGGAGACGTGCGTTCCGGGGTCGGTGGAAGTCCGAACCGGTGGTGACAGCCCACGACCCGCGAGCCCCGTGGCCCGCGGTTGACCCGGTGGAACTCCGGGGCCGACGGTGAGAGTCCGGATGAGAGGCGCGCACGCCACCGGTGTCCGGCGCGCCCGTGCACCGGTGCCGCGCCACGCCCCGGACCGCCCTGGGGATGGAGGACGCGGTGCACGTGTTGCTGGAGCAGGGTTTCACCGTTCTGGGGCAGAGGATCGCCTACGCCGAGTTCTTCGGCCAGGTGTTCGCGCTGGCCGTGGTCTTCCTGGCGCAGCGCCGGTCCCTCTGGACGTGGCCGGTCCAACTGGCCTCCGTCGCACTGCTGTTCACCGTCTACCTGTCCGCCCAGCTCGGCGGGCTGGCGATCCGGCAGGTCGTCGTCGGCCTCATCGCCCTCTACGGCTGGTACGCGTGGCTGCGCAGGCGCGACCCGGTGTTCGGCGTCGTCGTGCGCAAGGGGTCCACCGGCGAGCGGATCGCCGTCGTGGCCGCGTTCGTGCTCGGCACGGTCGCCTTCGCGCTGCTGCTCGACGCCCTGGACGCCTCGTGGGCGCCCTGGCCGGACGCCGCCATCTTCGTCGGCACCGTCCTGGCGTTCGCGCTCCAGGGCTTCGGCCTGGTCGAGTTCTGGATCGTCTGGCTCGCGGTCGACGCCATCGGCGTGCCGCTCCAGATCCGGTCCGGCCTGTACTTCAGCGCCCTGATCTACACCGTGTTCGCCGTCCTGGTGGTCCGCGGCTGGCTCGACTGGAACCGGGCGGCCAAGCAGCGCGCCACCGCCGTCCGGGCCACCGCCTGAGACGCCTCGGGGGGAGTCCCGCGAACGGGACTCCCCCCGAGGTACCCGACTACGCGAGACCGGCGTCGCCCGTCGACGGCCCGGCCGCCATGACGTCGTCGATCCGGTACTGCCGCGCGGCCTTCACGACCAGGGCCGGGTCGATCTCGCCGCGCTTGGCCAGCGCGGCCAGCGTCGCGACGATGATCGACTCCTTGTCGACCAGGAAGTGCCTGCGCGCGGCAGGGCGGGTGTCGGAGAAGCCGAACCCGTCGGTGCCGAGCGTGTGCATGTCCGTCGGCACGTACGGGCGGATGAGGTCCGGAACGGCCTTCATCCAGTCCGACACGGCGATGACGGGACCCGTGGACTCGGAGAGCACCTTCGTCACGTACGGGACGCGGGGCTCGTTCTCCGGGTGCAGCAGGTTCTCCCGCTCGATCTCCACCGCTTCGCGGCGCAGCTCCGAGTACGAGGTCGCGGACCACACGTCGGCCCGCACACCCCACTCCTCGGCCAGGACGCGCTGGGCGTCGATCGCCCACGGCATCGCCACACCGGACGCCAGGAGCTGCGCGCGGGGGCCCTCGCCGTCCGCGGCCGCCTGGTACCGGTACAGGCCGCGCAGCAGGCCCTCGACGTCGAGGCCCTCCGGCTCCGCGGGCTGCTGGTACGGCTCGTTGTAGACGGTCATGTAGTAGAAGACGTTCTCGGCGTCCTCGCCGTACATCCGCCGCAGGCCGTCCCGCACGATGTGGCCCACCTCGAACGACCACGCGGGGTCGTACGCGACCACGGCGGGGTTCGTGTGCGCCAGCAGCAGCGAGTGGCCGTCGGCGTGCTGGAGGCCCTCGCCGGTCAGCGTCGTGCGGCCCGCGGTGGCGCCGAGCACGAAGCCCCTCGCCATCTGGTCCGCCGCGGCCCACAGGCCGTCACCGGTGCGCTGGAACCCGAACATCGAGTAGAAGATGTAGATCGGGATCATCGGCTCGCCCTGCGTGGCGTAGGACGTGCCCACGGCCGTGAAGGACGCCGTCGACCCGGCCTCGTTGATGCCCTCGTGCAGGATCTGGCCCTGTTCGGACTCCTTGTACGCGAGCATCAGCTCGGCGTCCACGGAGGTGTACATCTGCCCGTTGGGGTTGTAGATCTTCTGCGACGGGAACATCGAGTCCATGCCGAAGGTCCGCGCCTCGTCCGGGATGATCGGGACGAGCCGCTTGCCGATCTCCGGGTCCTTCGCGAGGTCGCGCACGAGCCGCACGAACGCCATCGTCGTGGCGACCTGCTGCTTGCCCGAGCCCCGCTTGAGGACCTCGTAGACCTTGTCGTCGGGCAGCGTCAGCGCCTTCGCCGGGTTCCGCCGCTCCGGGACGAACCCGCCGAGCTGCTTGCGCCGCTCCAGCAGGTACTGGATCTCCGGGGAGTCCGGGCCGGGGTGGTAGTACGGCGGCAGGTAGGGGTCCTTCTCCAGCTGCTCGTCCGTGATCGGGATGCGCAGGCTGTCGCGGAACATCTTCAGGTCCGCGAGGGTCATCTTCTTCATCTGGTGCGTGGCGTTGCGCGCCGCGAAGTGCGGGCCCAGGCCGTAGCCCTTGATGGTCTTGGCGAGGATGACCGTCGGCTGGCCGTGGTGCTCCGTGGCCGCCTTGTACGCCGCGTACACCTTGCGGTAGTCGTGGCCCCCGCGCTTGAGGTTCCACACCTCGTCGTCGGTCAGGGGCGCGACGAGCTCCTTGGTCCGCGGGTCGCGGCCGAAGAAGTGCTCCTTCACGTACGCGCCGTCGTTGGCCTTGTACGTCTGGTAGTCGCCGTCGGGCGTGGTGTTCATCAGGTTCACCAGCGCGCCGTCGCGGTCGGCGTGCAGCAGCGAGTCCCACTCGCGGCCCCAGACGACCTTGATGACGTTCCAGCCCGCGCCGCGGAAGAACGACTCCAGCTCCTGGATGATCTTGCCGTTGCCGCGCACCGGCCCGTCGAGGCGCTGGAGGTTGCAGTTGACCACGAACGTCAGGTTGTCGAGCTGCTCGTTCGCCGCAAGCTGGAGCAGGCCGCGCGACTCGGGCTCGTCCATCTCGCCGTCGCCGAGGAACGCCCACACGTGCTGGTCGGACGTGTCCTTGAACCCGCGGTCCTGGAGGTAGCGGTTGAACCGCGCCTGGTAGATCGCGTTCATCGGGCCGAGGCCCATGGACACGGTGGGGAACTCCCAGAAGCCGGGCATCAGCCGCGGGTGCGGGTACGACGGCAGGCCCTTGCCGAGGCCGCCGTGCGAGTACTCCTGGCGGAACCCGTCGAGCTGGTCCTCCGTCAGCCTGCCTTCGAGGAAGGCGCGGGCGTAGACGCCGGGCGACGCGTGGCCCTGGATGAACACCTGGTCGCCGCCGCCGGGGTGGTCCTTGCCCCGGAAGAAGTGGTTGAAACCGACCTCGTAGAGGCTCGCGGAGGACGCGTAGGTCGAGATGTGACCACCGACACCCACACCCGGTCGCTGCGCGCGGTGCACCGTCATCGCCGCGTTCCAGCGGATCCAGGCCCGGTACCGGCGCTCCACCTCCTCGTCACCGGGGAACCACGGCTCCCGCTCGGTGGGGATGGTGTTCACGTAGTCCGTGCTGGTCAGGGACGGGATGCCGACGCCGCCCTCGCGCGCCTTCTCCAGGAGCCGGAGCATCAGGTAACGGGCACGCTGCTGGCCGCCACCCTTGAGCGCGGCGTCGAACGACTCCAGCCACTCCGCAGTTTCGTCCGGATCGATGTCCGGCAGGTGTGCGGCGAGACCGTCACGGATGACACGCACCCGTTCGGGGGCGGTGCCGTTGTTCTGCGGGGCCAAGGGTTCTCCTCGCCAGGGTTGCAGCCGACTTCTGCCGGCGTTCACTGCGGGTTCAGGCGGTTTACCTGTCCATGATTCCTCATCGGCGCCCGTGGGACACCCCAGACGACCCCCTACCGGCCAGTAGTTCTGGATCGTGTCCCTCGCGCGCGCGGTATGAGGTGTGTTCAGTGTGCGTCATCCGGTCGGGTGACGGTTCAGGGGGGTCGGATTGCGGCGTGTCATGAGGTCAACGGTTGCGCGGAGGCCATCTGTCAGTGTTCGCTAGCCGCGACAGGTGTTGATACATCGCGCGGCAGTCGAGTCGACTGCCGCTCTTGCGTAGTTGGAGGAGTGGAAGCCGTGGTCGCCGCGGGAGACGCCGACAAGGGCGGTGTCGCCGACAAGCTCGGGATTGCACCGGGCCAGGCAGTTCAGGAGATCGGCTGGGACGAGGACGTTGACGACGACGTTCGTGCCGCCATCGAGGAGAGGATCGGTAGCGATCTCCTCGACGAGGACGCGGACGATGTTGTGGACGTTGTCCTGTTGTGGTGGCGGGACGGTGACGGAGATCTGGTCGACGACCTGATCAACGCGACCGGTCCGCTGGCCGAGAACGGCGTGGTGTGGGTGCTGACGCCCAAGACCGGACGCCCTGGACACGTCGAGCCGAGTGAGATCGCCGAGGCGGTGCCGACCGCAGGGCTGTCCCAGACGTCCAACATCACCGTCGCCGAGGACTGGTCGGGCACGAGGCTCGTGCGCCCCAGCTCGGCGAAGGTCAAGCGCTGACCGAAGGCTGAGCACGGGCACCCCGAGACGTACGGGGGCCTGTGCTCACGCCTTCCAGGGAGATCGTGCGAGCCCCCGACTTCACCCTCAAGGACGCCAACAACCAGGTCGTGTCGTTGTCGTCCTACCGCGGTGCCTCAGCGGTGCTGCTGGTGTTCTACCCCTTCGCGTTCAGCCGCACCTGCCAGGGTGAGCTGGACGCGCTGCGGGACGGGCTGGAGGTGTACTCGGCGGCGGGCGTGGCGGTGCTGGGGATCTCGGTCGACACGCCGTACAGCCTCAAGGCGTGGTCCCTCGACCGGGGCTACCGGTTCCCGCTGCTGTCCGACTTCTGGCCGCACGGGGCCGTCGCGCGGGCCTACGGCACGTTCAACGAGGCCAAGGGCATGGCCAACCGCGGCACGTTCCTCGTGGACGTCGCCGGGGTGGTCCGGTACGCCGAGGTGAACGAACCCGGCGAACCCCGCGACCAGACGGCATGGCAGCATGCGGTTGCCGCGTTGGCGGCCGACCAGGGCGTGTAGCTCAGCGGAAGAGCACTCGGTTTACACCCGAGCGGTCGCAGGTTCGAACCCTGCCGCGCCCACGGTTCTCGGGGTGAGCCCTGTTCGCGGAATGCGCGAACGGACTCGCCCCGTCGTGTTCTCCGGGGGTGCGACCCCCAGACCCCGCCCGGCGGGCTCCGCCCCCGGACCCCCGGTGGCGGTCGCCTCGGGGTGAGGACGCTCGTCCACCGCAGTGCGCTCGGGGCTTTCCCGGATGCCGCTACGTCCTCGGTGCTCCGAACGGCGAAAGTCGGGCTGTTCGCGGGCGGGCCATCGATCCGCAGTGGAGGGGTCGACCCCTGGGGCTCGTGGATCGTGTCCGGCGCCGTGCTCCCGAGGCTGGCCCCCTCCGTCCAGGCCGGCTCGACCACTCGGCATCGACCCTCTCGAACGGGAGACGTCGGACGTCTCGGCCAACTGGAACGCGATTGATCAACATGAGGCCGTTCGGGCTCTGTACGGGAGTCCAATTCGGACGTAACTTCTCCCCATGGCGCCGAGGACGGTCACGATGGTGATTGGTCTCGCATTCCTGCTCGCCGGCCTGCTGATCATGTTCGTGCCGATGTCGTCGGACACCCCCGGCGGTTCACCCGTGTCGTGCGGCAACGCGCTGGGCATCGGTTTCGACCAGGTTGAGGTCGAGAAGATCGATCCGACGTTCGTCGGGATCTGCGAGCGGCTGCGGAACGAGCGGATGGGCTGGGCCCTGCCGATGGCGATCGGCGGAGGCGTGCTGCTGGCGGCGGGCGGGCTCGTCGGCAGACGGCGCTCCCGACACTAGCTACTCGTTGGTAGCGTCTTGTGCATGACGTGGATGCTGTACGGCGCCAACGGGTACACCGGCGAGCTGATCGCGGATCTGGCCGTGCGACGAGGCCACCGGCCCGTCCTGGCGGGACGGTCCGCGGCGAAGGTCGCCCCCCTCGCCGAGCGGCTCGGGCTGGAGCACCGGGTGTTCGGGCTGGAGGACGCCGAGCAGGCGCTCGCCGACGTCGACCTGGTCGTGCACTGCGCGGGCCCGTTCTCCGCGACGTCCGCGCCGATGGTGGACGCCTGCCTGGCGTCGGGGACGCACTACGTCGACATCACCGGCGAGATCGACGTGTTCGAGGCCGTCGCGACCCGTGACGCCGAGGCGCGCGCCGCCGGGGTGGTGCTGCTGCCCGGCGCGGGCTTCGACGTCGTGCCGACCGACTGCGTGGCGGCGATGCTCAAGGCCGAACTGCCCAGCGCGACGCACCTGGACCTCGCGTTCGCCGCGGGCGGCGGGGCGAGCCCCGGCACGACGAAGACGTCCGTCGAGGGCAGCGCGGCGGGTGGCCGGGCGCGGGTCGACGGCGAGCTGCGCCGGGTCCGGCTCGGCCACCGCAGGCGCAGCGCCGCGTTCCGGTCGGGTGCCCGCGACGTCGGGTCGATCCCGTGGGGCGACGTGAGCACGGCCTACCGGTCGACGGGCATCCCGAACATCACCACGTTCACCGTCCTGCCCGGCCTCACCGGGCACGTCCAGGCGCTGTTCGCGCCGCTGCTGCGCTCGTCGCTGGCGCAGAACGTCGGCAAGGCGCTGGCGCAGCGGGTCAGCGGCCCGGACGAGGCCCTGCGCGGCCGGACCCGCTCCGAGGTGTGGGGAGAGGCGTCGGACGCCGAGGGGCACACCGTGTCCATCGCGCTCACCACGCCCAACGGCTACGACCTCACCGCCGACGCGGTCGTCCGCGTGGTGGACCGGCTGCTCGCCGGTGACGTGCCCGCGGGGTCGCACACGCCGTCCAGCGCGTTCGGTGCGGACTTCGTGCGCACCCTGGACGGCGTGGTGGTCGACGAGCCGGTCCGGGCATAGCCGTGCCCCGGCGCGGACGCCGGGGCACGGGGTGTCGTGTGGCTAGCGGGGGGCCAGCAGCGAGCTGGCCTCCTGGGCCGCCGAACCGGCCTGGAGCAGGTGCCGCAGGTTCTCCGGCAGCTCCTCGCCGCGCTTCTCCACGGCGGTCGCGTACAGCCTGCCCGCGCGGTAGGACGAGCGCACGAGCGGTCCGGCCATCACGCCGGAGAAGCCCATGGCCTTGGCGTCGTCCGAGTGCGCGACGAACTCCTCGGGCTTCACCCAGCGCTCGACCGGGTGGTGCCGCGGCGAGGGCCGCAGGTACTGGGTGATCGTGATGATCTCGCAGCCCGCCTCGTGCAGGTCGCGCAGCGCCTGGGTGACCTCTTCCGGGGTCTCGCCCATGCCCAGGATCAGGTTCGACTTGGTGACCAGGCCGAACTCGCGGGCCTTGGTGATCACGTCGAGGGACCGCTCGTAGCGGAACGCGGGCCGGATGCGCTTGAAGATGCGCGGCACGGTCTCCACGTTGTGCGCGAGCACCTCGGGCCGGGACTCGAAGACCTCGGCCAGCTGCTCGGGCACCGCGTTGAAGTCCGGGATCAGCAGCTCGACGCCGGTGCCGGGGTTCAGCGCGTGGATCTGGTTCACGGTCTCCGCGTACAGCCACGCGCCGCCGTCGGGCAGGTCGTCGCGGGCGACACCCGTCACGGTGGAGTAGCGCAGACCCATCGCCTGGACCGACTCGGCGACCCGCCGGGGCTCGTCGCGGTCGAGGTCAGAGGGCTTGCCGGTGTCGATCTGGCAGAAGTCGCACCGCCGGGTGCACTGCTCGCCACCGATGAGGAAGGTGGCCTCGCGGTCTTCCCAGCACTCGTAGATGTTGGGGCAGCCCGCCTCTTCGCAGACCGTGTGGAGCCCTTCGCGTTTGACGAGGCCCTTGAGCTCCCGGAACTCGGGGCCCATCTTGGCCTTCGTCTTGATCCACGAGGGCTTCTTCTCGATCGGCGTCTGGCTGTTGCGGACCTCGAGCCGCAGCAGCTTCCGACCCTCTGGTACCGGCGTCACAGAGGTCACCCTACGCTCCGCGCGCGCGTGTGCGGGGTCACGCCGGATCGGGATCGACCCCGGTGAGCGTGGCCGTGAGGTCCCACAGCCGGTCGGCCGCGACCTCGTCCTTCGCGGCGCTCGACCGCGCGGCGGGCTTCGGGTGGCCGCGGGTCTCGCCCAGCCGGTCGGGTCCGAAGTAGTCGTTCTGCGCCACGCCGGGCGCCGTCGCAGCGTAGAGCTGCGGCAACACCCCCTTCTCGACGCTCTGCGTGCCCACCGCGTCCCACATCCGCACGATCTTGTCGAGCACGGCGCTGCCCTGGGCCTTGGCGTGGTTCAGGCCGAGGTTCGTGCGGGTCAGGCCGGGGTGGGCTGCGACGGAGGTCACGTCCAGGCCCGCGGCCACCAGGTGCCTGGCCAGGGCGTTCGCGAACAGCAGGTTCGCGAGCTTCGACTGGCCGTAGGCGGGCCACGCCGAGTAGCGGCGGGCCTCGAAGTTCGGGTCGGCGACCTGGAACCCGCCCATCCGGTGCCCGAGGCTCGACAGCGTCACGACCCGCGCGCCCGCTCGGGTGCGCAGCGCGGGCATCAGCAGCCACGTGAGGGCGGCGTGCCCGAGGTGGTTGGTGCCGAACTGGGTCTCGAAGTGGTCGACGGTCCAGCCGCGCGGGGTGGCCATCACGCCCGCGTTGTTCATCAGCACGTCGACCGCGTCACCGGTCCGCTCGCGGACGTCCGCGGCGGCGGTCCGCACGGACGACAGGTCGGCCAGGTCGAGCGCCACGAGTTCGGCCTCACCACCGCTCGCGCGGACCCGCCGGAGCGCCTCGGCGCCCCGTTCGGGGGAACGGCAGGCCATGAGCACCCGAGCGCCCCTGGCGGCCAGCACCTCGGCCGAGCGCAGTCCCAGGCCCGAGTTCGCGCCGGTGACCACGACGGTGCGGCCGGTCTGGTCGGGGATGTCGGCTTCGGTCCACATGGCTCCACCTAACCAAGGTCGTTCAGGTGCGGCTGAGCAGCCTGCTCCCCGACGTTCGCGCGGCGGGCTCCGAGCGGATCAGGTCGAGGAACGCGGCGCCGATCCTCGCGACCTCGGTCGGGGGTTCGGACATCTCGGCGAGACCGGAGGTCAGCGCCAGCAGGCGCTCCTCGCGCTCGACGGCCGCGGGGTCGGTCAGGTGGGAGTCCAGCACGGAGCGCAGCACGGGCTGCTCGGCGCGCAGGGCGCGCCAGGTCCTCAGCACGGCGTCGGCGCGGTCGTCGGCGTCGGCCAGCGCGACGCCCAGGCGGCCGGTGAGCTGCTGGAGCCAGCGGTGGTGCAGCGCGAGCAGCAGCTCGTCGGCGGTCCCGAACACGGTGCGGTCGAACTCCAGCGGGCCCGCCGGGTCGCGCCGCAGCACGGCGTCCAGGGCGTCGCGCCGTCGGTAGAAGTCGTTCCAGCCCATCGTCACGCCTCCTCTCGTGGGGTGGCCGGGGTCATACTCGCAGTTTTTCGCATACCGCCGGTATGACCGCGTGAGGCCAACATACCATCGGTACGTACCGGCGGTATGTCGTACGGTTGTGAGCGTGGTGACAATCGGTTCGAGGCGGGTCGAGTACTCGGAGTCCACGCGGCAGGCGCTCGTGGACAACGCGGTGGAGCTGTTCACCAAGCGCGGCTACGCGGGCACGTCGCTCGACGAGGTCACCAAGCGCGCGAGGGTCACCAAGGGCGCGCTGTACCACCACTTCAGCGGCAAGCAGGCCCTGTTCGAAGCGGCCTTCGACGCCGTGGAGAACAAGTTCATGCGCCGCCTGTCGGAGATCGTCTCCGCCCCCGGCGACCCGTGGGAGACGGCCATCGCGGGCCTGCGCGCCTACGTCCGGGTCTGCCTGGAGCCCTCCTACCAGCGGATCGTCATCCACGAGGCCCCGGTCGTGATGGGCTGGGAGCGCTGGCGCGAGGCCGAGGAGCACTTCAGCTACGGCCTGCTGCGCACCGCCATCGAGCTGCTGGTCGACTCCGGCGAGATCGAGGACGTGCCGGTCGAGACCACCGCGCGCCTGCTGTTCGGCTCGCTGTCGGCGGGCGCCAGCACGATCGCGGCGGCGTCGGACCCGAAGAAGGCCAGCGCCGAGGTCGAGTGGACGATCGTGCGCGTCGTCGAGGGCCTGCGGGTGCGCGACGGGGAGCCCGCGCCGGTCCCGGTCCGCGGTCGCTCGCGGTCCCGGCGGCACTAGTTCGCTCGGCGTACTACTTTGGCGTGGTGGAACTCCGGATCTTCACCGAGCCCCAGCAAGGGGCCACCTACGACGACCTGCTGCGCGTCGCGCGGACCGCCGAGGACGCGGGCTACGACGCGTTCTTCCGCTCCGACCACTACCTCGCGATGGGGGACGGCGACGGGCTGCCCGGCCCCACGGACGCCTGGACCACGCTGGCGGGCCTGGCCCGCGAGACGTCCCGCATCCGGCTCGGCACGCTGATGACGGCCGCCACCTTCCGCCACCCCGGCCCGCTCGCGATCACCGTCGCCCAGGTGGACCAGATGTCCGGCGGCCGGGTCGAGTTCGGCTTCGGCACGGGCTGGTTCGAGGCCGAGCACAGCGCCTACGGCATCCCGTTCCCGCCGGTCGGGGAGCGGTTCGACCGCTACGCCGAGCAGTTGGAGGTCATCACCGGCCTCTGGGCGGCCGAGGGCCCGTACTCCTTCGAGGGCGAGCACCACCGGCTCGTGGACGCGCCCGCGCTGCCCAAGCCCGTCCAGTCGCCCCTGCCGGTGCTCATCGGCGGTGTCGGGGCGAAGCGCACCCCCGCGCTGGCCGCCCGGTTCGCGACCGAGTTCAACCTGCCGTTCCAGGGCCACGACGTGGCCAACCGGCAGTTCACCCGCGTCGTCGAGGCCTGCGTCGAGATCGGCCGCGACCCCGCCGAGGTGATCCGCTCCGCCGCGCTGGTGCTGTGCGTCGGGCGCGACGACGCCGAGGTGGCGAGGCGGGCCGCGGCCATCGGCCGAGAGGTCGACGAGCTGCGCGCCAACGGCATCGCGGGCACGCCGGCGGAAGCCGTCGAACGGCTCTCGGAGTGGCGGGAGAAGACCGGCGTCGACCGCGTCTACCTCCAGGTCCTGGACCTCGCCGACCTCGACCACGTCGAACTCGTCGCCGCCGAGGTCGCCCCGGCGCTGGCTTGAAGGTCGCTTTGAGATTCCTCCAAGGTCCGGTCCCTAGCGTCGAGCACGACGCAGGTCCGGACCTCGGGAGAACACGTGACGAACGCGGCCAAGCTCGGCTCGACCCTGCTGGGGATGACCGTCCTGGCCGCGCTCGCCACACCCGCCTCCGCCGATCCCGCCTACCTGCCGGGCAGCGCTGAGGGGTTCTCGCGCGGGGCGGACGGCGCGGTGCTGCACACGTACCGCACCGGGACGGGGTGGACGCCGTGGGCGCGGGTGGGCGACCAGCGGGTGCTCGGCACGCCCAGCGGCGTCCACCAGCCGGGCACCCGGTCGACGGAGGTCTTCGCCCGCGGCACCGACGGCCGACTGGTGCACGCCGACAACTCCGGCTCGGGCTGGTCGCCGTGGACGGCCATCGGCGACCAGCGCCTCGACGGCGACCCGCTGGCCGTGCACCAGCCGAACACCGGCACGACCGAGGTGTTCGCGCGCGGTGCCGACGGCAGGCTGGTCCACACCGACGACTCGGCGGGGGAGTGGGCGCCGTGGACGGCCATCGGCGACTGGACGGTCACCGGGGCGCTGACGCCGGTGACGGACGCGGGCACGGGCGCCACCGAGGTCCTCGCCCGCACGACCGACGGCCGAGTCGTCCGGGTGGAGAACGCGGCGGGCGGCTGGGCGATCTGGTCGGTGGGCTAGTCGCCCGCGCTCCCGCACCGGCGCAGGCCCCTGGAGACACCCGATGAAGGCGAACGGCGCCTCGATCCACACCGCGCCCAGCGCCCCGGCGAACCGGGTCTCCTGGTACCGCACGGGTTTGACCATGTCCAGCGCGACGAGTCCGCTGTGGATCCGGAACGACGCGCGGAAGTCCACCCTCCCGAGCGGACGCCGTCACCCCCTCGTCCCACAGCGAAAATCCCTATCTCAGCTGACCTGCGACGTCGGACGCGGCGGTGAGCAGCACCAGCACGGGCACGGTGGCGGCGGTCCTCAGCCGGTAGCTGCCGCGCTTGTCCTGCTCCACCACGCCGGAGGACGTGAGCGACTTCAGGTGGTGGTAGAGCTGGCCCGTCGACCCGAGCCCGGCGGCCTCCTGCAACGCCGATCCGGGCTGCGGGCCGTCCACGAGCAGGGAGCGCACGATGCCCACGCGCACGGGGTGGGCCAGGGCGGCGAGCACGTCGATCGGGCCGCGGTCCGGCAGGCCGAGCACGCGCTCGGCCCGCACGTCGATCTGCCACCGCACCTCGCCGCCACCGAGCGTCACGAGGCCGCGGTAGGCGATCGTGCCGCCGCCGTCCTCGCTCCGGGGGATCTCGACGGTCTCCCGGTCGTCGCCCTCCAGCGCGGCGACGCGCTCTTCCAACTCGGCCAGCCTCCGCGCCACGTCCACCGTGGTCATCCTACGACTGAGTCCCGCAGTTCTCGCAGTGCCGCCGGGTCGAGGAGCGAGGTGAGCGTCAGGTCGACCAGGGCACCGGCCTGAGTGGACATCGGCTCGTCGACCTCGTCGGCGAGCAGCACGGCGGTGCCGATCCGCCCGTCCTCCCACCGCACGGTGAACGCCAGCGTCAGCACGCCCGGCAGCGAACCGCCCTTGAACCCGATGGCCCGCACGCCCTCGGGCAGCGAGCCCGCGTAGGCGCGTTCCAGGTGGACCCTGGCGGCGGGGAACCTCCCGCCCGCGATGGAGCGGTGCAGGCGGTGCAGGTGCGCCGCGGAGCCGTGCCACGTCCGCCTCGCCCACGGCCGCTGGGCGTCGTAGGTGGCGGGGGTGTGCGGGAACCGGCCGATGACCTCCAGCTGGAAGTTCGTGTCGGTCAGCAGCCGCGCGGCCAGCTCGTCGCCCACGCGCTTGCGGTGCGCGGGGTTCGCGGGCGCGCGCTCGGGGAGGATGAGCATCAGCACCTCGCCCGAGATGGACCGCGTGTCCGGCGACGGCCACCCGCAGCGCAGCGCCGCCGCGCGCAGGGAGGCGTCACCGACCCGGTTGCGCACGAAGTCCGACGCGGCGTTGTCGCTGTGCAGCAGGGCGACCTTCACGAGGTCGTCCAGCGGGACGAGCCGGTCGGGGTCGTCGGCGGTGAGGCCGTTGGAGAACGGGATCCGCAGGTCGGTCAGCGCGGCCTGGTGCGCGCCACCGTCGAGGCCGAGGTAGTAGGCCTCCCAGTCGCCGACGCGCACCTGCTCGTCCGGCTGGACGCGACCCCGCTCGACGGCGAGCGCGTAGCCCGCCGCGTGCACGGCCTTCACGGCCGATGCCAGGAGGTGCTCCTGGTGGGGCCGATGGCTCAACCGGCCTCCGCGTCCGTCGTCGACGACTACTCCGACGTGGTCGCGATGTCCGGAGATCCAGCCGAGCCACCCTTTCGGCTCTGCCGCCGCCCGCCCTGCACCGATCACCATCGAGGCACCCGCCACCCCCGCGGCGGTGAGCGCCTGTCGTCGGGTCAAGAGCACGACAATTCCCCCTCTGGTAGTCCGTAATTACGGAATACTAGAGGAGCGGGGTCGGCCTTGTCAGCCCGTCCGAACGGCGAAGGTGATCCCGGCGGCGTTCGGCCCACCGCGTTCCACCACCCGGTCGGTCAGCGGGAGGCTGCCGTCCAGGGCGGCCAGCACGGCGTCGCGCGCCATCGGCAGCACCTCGGCCACCGTCACGTCCCGGTCCAGCTCCTGCGACAGGGACGCGACGCCGGCGTCCCTGATGCCGCACGGGATGATGTCGCCGAACGGGGCCAGGTCGGCGTTGCAGTTGATCTCGAAACCGTGCATCGTCACGCCGCGCTGCACGCGGATGCCGATCGCGGCGATCTTGCGCTCCGGACCCCGGTCGTCCGCCGCCAGCCACACGCCGCTGCGCCCGTCGACCCGACCCGTGGGCACCCCGAGCTGGTCGCACACGTGGATCAGCGCCTGCTCCAGCCTGCGCACGTACTGCACGACGTCCATGGGCTCGGTCAGCTCCACGATGGGGTAGCCGACGAGCTGGCCCGGACCGTGCCAGGTGATCTTCCCACCGCGGTCGACGTCGATGACCGGGATGGTGCTCTTCACGGGCCGGTCGGCCTCTTCGGTGCGGCGGCCGCAGGTGTAGACGGGGTGGTGCTCCAGCAGCAGGAGCGTGTCGCCGACCGTGCCGTCGGCACGGGCGTTGGCGAGGTCGCGTTGCAGGTCCCAGGCGGCCACGTAGTCGATGGTGCCCAGCTCACGCACGTCGAAGGGGTGGTTCGAGGTGCGGCAGGAGACGTCAGATCCGGTCACGGTCCGAGGTTACTCCGGGTCTCACCAGTCCCAGGGCGAGTCCGGCGAGCAACCCGACACCGACCACGGCCGACACGGCTCCCGCGGTGTCGGTGAACCAGTGCATCCGCAGCACGACCCGGCTCGCCGCCGTCAGCACCACGGCCGTCACCGCCAGCACGACGACCGTCCGCAGCCACCGGTGGGCCAGCCAGGAGCACGCCACGACCGAGGTGAACGCGAGCGCGGTCACCGCGGTCACGTGCCCGCTCGGGTAGCTCCACTTCGGGAAGTCGATCGGCCGCACCCGCCGGTAGGCGTAGCGCACCAGCACCGTGGCCCAGCACAGCCCGAGCAGCACGGCGATCCGGAACAGCAGCGGGTCCCTCGCCAGCCACGACCGCACGGCCAGCCCCAGCAGCGTGATGGTCGCGAGGCCGGGGCTGAGCACGAAGCTGATCCACTCCGCGACGAACGTCAGCGGACGGGTGTGCAGCGGCGCGTAGCCGTTGAGCCGGGCGTCCAGCGCGGGCACCTCGTCGCGCACGAGCACCCCGAGCGCGGTCGACATCCCCACGAGCAGCAGACCGACGAGGGCGAGGCGGAGCGCGCTCAACCGTTCACCGCTGCCGACACCGCCGCTCCGAGCGCGGGGTGCAGGAAGTGGAAGCCGTTGCGCTCCAGCACCTTCGGCACGGCCCGCTGGCCCGCGAGGATCCCCTCCTCCGCCAGTTCGCCGAGCGCGGCCTTCAGCACGAATCCGGGCACGATCCACGGCGTCGGCCGGTGCAGCACGTGGCCGATGGTGCGGGTGAACTCCGCGTTCGTCACGGGGCTCGGCGCGGTCAGGTTGATCGGGCCCGCCACCGCGGCGTGCTCGACGGCGAAGCGGATCGCGGAGATCGCGTCGTCCAGGGAGATCCACGGCATGTACTGGGTGCCGTCGCCGAGCCTGCCGCCGAGGAAGAACGAGAACAGCGGCTTGATCCGGCCGAACAGGCCGCCGGAGGGGCCGATCACCAGACCGGTGCGGAGCTTCACCACGCGCACTCCGGGCGCCTGGTCGGCGACCGCCGCGGCAGCCTCCCACTCGCGGCACAGGTCCGCCAGGAACCCGGTGCCCGGCCCGCGCGTCTCGTCCACCACGGCGTCGCCGGTGTCGCCGTAGAACCCGATCGCCGAGGCGTTCACCAGCGTCGGCACCCCGTGCTCCACGACGGCGGCGGCCAGCACCTCGGTCGGCACGCTCCGGCTGTCGCGCAGCACCTGCTTGCGGGCGTCGTTCCAGCGCTTGTCCGCCACGCCCGCGCCGCACAGGTTCACCACGGCGTCCACACCGTCGAGCGCGCCGTCGTCGACCCGGCCCGCGGGCGGGTCCCAGCCCCGCTCGTCGGGGGCCTTCGGTGTGCGCCGCACCAGCCGGAGCACCTCGTGCCCCTCGCCGCGCAGCGCCGCCACCAGACTGGTTCCGATCATCCCGGACGAACCGGCGATCACGACGCGCATGGGTTGATCGTCTCCCAAGGGTGGGGTTCGTGCACGGCAGGGGGCGTTTTCCCAGACGGGGACAGGTGGCGACAGCAAGAGCCCCCCGGTGCCGACACCGCACCGGGGGGCTCTCGACGAGCGGTACTACAGGCCGAGGTCGGCCTCGAACGCGCCTTCTTCCAGGCGGTTCTTGATGGTGGTGAGGAAACGACCGGCGTCGGCCCCGTCCACCAGGCGGTGGTCGTAGGTCAGCGCCAGGTACGCCATCGAGCGGATGGCGATGTTGTCGTCGCCGTTCTCGTCGGTGATCACCACGGGGCGCTTCTTGACCACGCCGACGCCCAGGATGCCGACCTGCGGCTGCTGGATGATCGGGGTGTCGAAGAGCGCGCCGTTGCTGCCCAGGTTCGTCAGCGAGAAGGTGCCGCCGGACAGCTCGTCCGGGGTGACCTTGTTCGCACGGGTGCGGGCGGCGAGGTCGGCGATGTTGTGCGCCAGACCGGCCAGGTTGAGGTCACCGGCGTTGTGGATGACCGCGTTGAGCAGGCCGCGCTCGGTGTCCACCGCGATGCCGAGGTGCTCGGCGCCGTAGTAGGTGACCTCCTTGGCCTCCTCGTTGATCGAGGCGTTCAGCTTCGGGTGCTGCTTGAGCGCCTCGACGGTGGCCTTCGCGAAGAACGGCAGGAACGTGAGCTTGACGCCCTCGCGCTGCTCGAACGCCGACTTGGCGCGGGTGCGCAGCCGGGCGATCTTGGTCACGTCGACCTCGAACACCTGGGTGAGCTGCGCCGACATCTGGAGCGACTCGCGGGTGCGCTGCGCGACGATCTGGCGCAGGCGCGGGAGCTTCTGCGTGCTGCCCCGCAGACCGCTCTGGTCGGCCTTGGCCGGAGCCGCGGCGCGGGCGGGAGCGGCGGCGGCCGGAGCCGGAGCGGCGGGCGCGGGAGCCGGGGCCTTCTTGGCCTCGACCGCGGCCAGCACGTCCTGCTTGCGGATGCGGCCACCGACACCGGTGCCCGTCAGCGAGTTCAGGTCGATGCCGTTCTCCGACGCCAGCTTGCGGACCAGCGGCGTCACGTACGGGGTGCCGTTGGACGACTCCTCGGACGAGGACGACGCGGCCGGAGCCGGGGCCGACTGGGCCGGAGCCGGTGCGGCTGCGGGGGCCGGAGCAGCCTTGGGAGCCTCCTGCTCGGGGGCTTCCTGCTGCTTCGGGGCCTCCTGCTTCGGCGCCTCGGGAGCGGGCGTCGGGGCCGGTGCGGAGGACTGCGCCGGGGAACCGGAGCCGACCACGGCCAGCTGGCCGCCGACCTCGACGGTCGAGTCCTCGGCCGCGGTGATCTCCAGCACGGTGCCCGCCACGGGCGACGGGATCTCGGTGTCGACCTTGTCGGTGGACACCTCCAGCAGCGGCTCGTCGACCTCGACCGAGTCGCCGACCTGCTTGAGCCAGCGGGTGACGGTGCCCTCGGTGACGGACTCGCCGAGAGCGGGCATGACGACCGGGGTGCCGCCGCCGGAGCCGCTGGACGGCGCGGGCGCCTCCTGCTGCTCCTGCGCCGGGGCCTCGGCCTCGGGTTCCGGCGCCTGCTCGGGCTCGGGCTCGGACTCGGGCTGGGCTTCCTCGGCGGGCGCGGCGGGAGCGGACTCGCCACCACCGGCACCGTCGCCGATCACCGCCAGTTCGGCGCCGACCTCGACGGTCTCGTCCTCCTGGGCGACGATCTTCTGCAGCACCCCGGCGGCGGGCGACGGGATCTCGGTGTCGACCTTGTCGGTCGAGACCTCCAGCAAGGGCTCGTCGACCTCGACCCGGTCACCCTCCTGCTTCAACCAGCGGGTGACCGTGCCCTCGGTGACGCTCTCGCCGAGTGCGGGCATTTGGACGGAGAAGGCCATCGTTCGCTGACTCCTCGTGCTTGAGTTGCAGGTTCGGCTGACTTGTTTGCGACGGTCAGCCGTGCACGTGCAGCGGCTTGCCGGCCAAGGCGAGGAAGGCCTCGCCGAGGGCTTCTGTCTGGGTCGGGTGGGCGTGGATCAGGGGAGCCACGTCCTCCGGGAAAGCCTCCCAGCTGTAGATCAGCTGGGCCTCACCGATCAGCTCGCCGACGCGCTCGCCCACCAGGGTGATGCCGACGACCGGGCCGTCGGGCGCCTTCACGAGCTTGACGCCACCGGCGGTCTTGAGGATCTGGCTCTTGCCGTTGCCCGCCAGGTCGTAGACGAAGGTCTCGACCGTGCCGTACTTCTCCTTGGCCGCGGCCTCGGAGAGGCCGACCGAGGCGACCTCGGGCTTGCAGTACGTGACGCGGGGGATGCCCGCCTCGTCGATGACCTTCGGGTTGTGCCCCGCGATCTCCTCGGCGACGAAGATGCCCTGCTGGAAGCCGCGGTGCGCGAGCTGGAGGCCGGGCACGATGTCGCCGACGGCGTACACGTTCGGCAGGTTGGTGCGCAGGCGCTCGTCGGTGGTGACGAAGCCGCGGTCGGTGGCGACGCCCGCCTCCTCGTAGCCGTGGCCCGCGCTGTTCGGGCCGCGACCGACGGCCACCAGCAGCAGGTCGGCGTCGATGACGTCGCCGGACTCCAGCGACACCGAGACACCGGAGTCGGTCTGGGTGGCGCCGGTGAACCGGACGCCGGTCTTGAACTTGATCCCGCGCTTGCGGAAGGCGCGTTCGAGCTGCTTGGAGGCGTACTCGTCCTCGGCCGGGACCAGTCGCGGCAGCGCCTCGACGATGGTCACCTCGGAGCCGAACGAGCGCCACACGCTGGCGAACTCCACACCGATGACGCCGCCGCCGAGGACGACGACCCTCTCCGGGATGAAGTCCAGGTTGAGCGCCTGGTCGCTGGTGATGACCCGGCCGCCGATCTCCAGACCGGGCAGGCTCTTGGCGTACGAACCGGTCGCGAGGACCACGTTCTTGCCGGTGTAGCGCTCGCCGTTCACCACGACGGTGTTCGGCCCGACGAACGTGCCCGCGCCCTCGACCAGGGTGACCTTGTTGGCCTTGGCCAGACCCTGCAAGCCCTTGTAGAGCTTGCTGATCACGCCGTCCTTGTACGAGTTGACGCCCGCGATGTCGATGCCCTCGAGCGAGCTCTTGATGCCGAACTGGTCGCCCTCGCGGACGTTGTCGGCGACCTCGGCCGCGTGCAGCAGGGCCTTCGTCGGGATGCAGCCGCGGTGCAGGCAGGTCCCCCCGAGCTTGTCCTTCTCGACCAGGACGACGGACAGACCGAGCTCAGCCGCGCGGAACGCGCAGGCGTAGCCGCCTGAGCCGCCGCCGAGGATGACGAGGTCGGCGGAGGTGTCGGTCACTTCGAACTCCTCGACAGTGGTGGAACACGCCTTGCATCCGCGCGGGTGCGCGCGGGTACTCAAGTCATCTTGTCACTAGCTTGGAGCAAGCGGCGACGGGGCCTCGATCGGGTGTCCCTTCGGGACGATTTTGCCGCCTGCTTCACAGGCCTGCCGGCACCATGGTGCGACAGGTCTCGTAGGAGGTGGCCCCGTGGGGCTCTTAGATCGTTTCCGCAGGAAGCCCAAGCCGGGAGTGCTGCGCACCGCGTCGTCGAACGACACCGGGCACCTGGAGGAGTGGGCGGCGGCGCGCCACGGCGTCGAGGCGTTCGTCGAGCCCAAGACCACCGTGACGGAAACCACCGTGGTGTTGGTCGCACACGACGGCGAGTGGACCCGCAGGCGGATCGACGGCACGGACGGCGCGAAGAAGTTCGCCCGGAAACTGGGTATGCCCATTTACGACGCGGGCATCGTGGGCTACCCGCAGCGCATGCGCGATTACACGGCCAGGCAGAAAAAGCGGCCGTGACACGGCCGCGACTTCGTCGCGGCGGCTCGGCCGCCTGAAGTCGGCACGTCGGAACCGCATTTTTTTCGAGCCGGGCGGGGACTTCGTCACCGCCCGGCTCAAAAAAGGGAATCGACCTACCGGCGCGGCCTCGCGTGGCGGGCGGGTGGGGGAAATGTGAAAGGCCCCCGCTGCTCAGCGGGGGCCTTGTCACGTTCTGTTACTAGCCGTGTGCGGCGATGTCCGCCAGGACGGCCGCGAGCGTGCGCACGGGGACGCCGGTGCTGCCCTTGGTGGTGTAGCCGGTGGGGCCACCGGAGTGCCAGGACGGGCCCGCGATGTCGAGGTGCGCCCACTGGACGCCCTCGGTGACGAACTCGCGCAGGAAGATGCCCGCGGCGAGCATGCCGCCCCAGCGGTGGCCCATCACGTTGGCCAGGTCGGCGAGGCGGGAGTCGAGGTCGGCCCGCAGCTCCTCGGGGAGCGGCATGGCCCACGCGTTCTCGCCGACCGCGCGGCCGGTGGCGGCGACGCGGTCGCGGAACTCGTCGGAGCCCATGACGCCCGTGGTCTTCTTGCCGAGCGCGACGACGGCCGCGCCGGTCAGCGTGGACGCCTCGATCAGGTAGTCCGGGTTGTCCTCGCAGGCGCGCGCGATGGCGTCGGAGAGGATCAGGCGGCCCTCGGCGTCGGTGTTGAGCACCTCGACGGTCTTGCCGCCGTACATGGTCAGGACGTCGCCGGGCCGGTAGGCCGTGCCGGACGGCATGTTCTCCGCCATCGGCACCCACGCGGTGATCTCCAGCGGGTACTTGAGCTTCGCGGCGAGCACCACCGTCGCGACGATCGCGGCGGCGCCGCCCATGTCGGAGGTCATCTCGTCCATGCCCGCGGCGGGCTTGATGGAGATGCCGCCGGTGTCGAACGTGATGCCCTTGCCGACCAGCGCGACCTTCTTCGTCGCCTTGGGACCGGTGTAGGTCAGGCGCACCAGGCGCGGCGGGCGGGACGAGCCCATGCCGACGCCGAGGATGCCGCCGTAGCCCGCCTTGCGCAGGGCCTTCTCGTCGAACACCTCGACGTCGAGGCCCGCGTCCCGGCCGAGCGCGGCGGCGCGGTCGGCGAACGAGGCCGGGAACATGTCGTTCGGCGGCGTGTTCACCAGGTCGCGCGTGGTCGTGACGGCCTCGGCGATGGCCGTGGACGCCTTGAGCGCGGCGCGGTGCGCCTTCAGCGTGCCGGTGGCCGGGACGGCCAGGTCGAGCCTGCCGAGCGGGCCGTCGCCCGCCTCGGACTTGTACGCGGTGAAGCCGTAGCCGCCGAGCAGCGCGCCCTCGACGGTGGCGCCGAGGTGGACGGCGGACAGCGTTGTCACGGCCCGCTTGCGGCCGGTCAGCGCGCGGGCGGCCGCACCCGCGGCGCGGCGGACCTGCTCCTCGGTGAGGGCGCCGCCCGCGTCGGGCTTGCCGAGGCCGACCGCGATCAGCAGGGGCGCGGCCAGCTTGCCGAGCGTCGGCAGCTTCACGACCTCCTCGGCCTTGCCCTTGGCGCCGAGGGTGTCGAGCAGGGCGACCAGCCCGCCCTCGAACGCGGCGTCGACGGCGGCGGCGCCGTCGGCCAGCGCGAGGCCGTCCGGACCCTGCACCGTGCCCACCACCACGACATCCGCGGCAAGGGTGGTGAGGTCACTGTCAGTAAGCGCCAGTTTCGGCCCTGTCACGTGGTGCTCCTTGGCGATTCCTCCCGGCACTGCTGATCTGTGCGGCGGGAACGAGGATGGATGCTGATGGATGCTAAAGGTCTGGCGACCTCGACTGTCCACGGCACCATCGATTGCGGCGAGTAACAATTAACACGATCGTGGGACCGTCGTAGGGCGGTTACGGTTCTTGCGGGGAATCTGCCAGTGTGTAGCCGTGACGGAATCGCCTCAGGGCCGCTCGGCGGTGCCGACGGCCCTGGTGCTCGGACTCACGTCGACCACGGGCGCGGGCATCTTCCTCGGGCTCGCCCCGGCGGCGTCCGTCGCGGGCCGCTGGCTCCTCCCGGCGGTCGTGGTCGCCGCGCTGGCCGCCCTCTGCAGCGCCCTCTCGACCGCCGACCAGTCGCGCGCCCACCCCGCCGCCGAAGGCGGCCACGCCCACATCCGCGACCAGCTCGGCCCGTGGCCCGCCCGGCTCGGCGCGAGCGCCTACCTGCTGGGCCGCGCGGGCATCGCCGCCGCGCTGGCGGGCACGGCCGCCGCCTACGCCTTCCCGGAGAACCGGGCGCTCGTCGCGCTGCTCGTGCTCGTCTGCGCCGGAGTGCTCAGCGCCACGGGCGTGCGCTGGAGCCGCACCGCGCTCTGGCTCGTCGGCGCGACCGTCCTCGCCGTGCTCGCGCTCGTCGTGGTCACCTGCTTCGGCGTCGCACCGCCCCAGGCCGCCGCGCCGCCGCCCGCCGACGAGGGCTTCACGTCCTTCATGGCCGTGGCCGCGATCATGTTCGTCGCGTTCTCCGGCTTCGAGCGGATCACCGCGCCGCCGCACGGCGACCCCGTGCACTCCGCCAGGACGCTGCGGCTGGCGATCCCGCTGCTCGTCGCGGTCACGCTCGTCACCACCCTCGCCGTCGCCGCCGCCGTGCGGTACCAGCTCGGCTCCGCCCGGCTCGCCCTGTCGCCCGCCCCGCTGCGCGACGCTCTCCTCGCCGCGGACGGCGGCTGGCTCGTGCCGCTCGTCCAGGTCGGCGCGGTGGTCGCGGCGCTGGCGGTGCTCACGCCCGTCCTCGGCGGCATGCGGCGCGCGCTCGGCAGCCTCGCGTCGACCGGCGACCTGCCCGTCCGGCTCGCCCCCCGCGGCGACGGCCGGGCACCGCTGCTCGACCTGCTCGGCGGACTGGCCGTCGTCGTGGTGCTGCTGCTCGCCCCGCCCGCCACGGCCCTCGCGATCGGCGCGTGCGGCACCCTGTTCTACTACGCGTTCACGAACGCCTCGGCACGCCTGCTGCTGCACGAGGACCGGACGTGGCCGATGCGCACCGCCTGCCTCGGGCTCGGGCTGTCGGTCCTGCTGGCGATGAGCGCACCGGTCGCCGCCCTGCTCACGACGGCCGTGGTCATGCTGGTGGGAACCGGTGCGCTGGGGCTGGGAGCCCTGGTCGGAGCCCGGCGGAGGCGCGACCAGCTCCCGCCGCGGGAAAGTCGGACGTCCGATTCTCGGGATGGCGATTTTCTGATGCAAGAGTAGGGATTATCGTCTACCCATGACGACAGCGCCGCCTTTCACCGTGACCTCGAACCCGCAGCCGGCCACCCCGGAACGCGTAGCGGAGGTACTGGCGAGGCCGGGCTTCGGCCAGCACTTCACCGACCACATGGTGACGATCCGCTGGGACCGGGCGCGGGGCTGGCACTCCCCGGCCGTCGAGCCCTACCACTCGCTGGAACTCGATCCCGCCTCCATGGTCCTGCACTACGGCCAGGCGATCTTCGAGGGCCTCAAGGCGTACCGCAGGCCGGACGGCTCCATCGCGTCGTTCCGCCCCGAGGCGAACGCGGCCCGCTTCCGCCTGTCCGCGCAGCGCATCGCCATGCCGGAGCTGCCGGACGAGCTGTTCCTGGAGTCCATCCGCCGGCTGGTCGCCGTCGACGAGCGCTGGGTGCCCTCCGCCGCGGAGGAGTCCCTCTACCTGCGCCCGTTCATGATCTCCAGCGAGGTCGGCCTCGGCGTTCGGCCCGCGAGCGAGTACCTCTACGCGCTCATCGCGTCCCCGGCGGGCTCGTACTTCTCCGGCGGCGTGAAGCCGGTGAGCGTCTGGCTGTCGACCGAGTACGTCCGGGCGGCCCCCGGCGGCACGGGCGCGGCCAAGTTCGCGGGCAACTACGCCGCCTCCCTGGTCGCGCAGGCGCAGGCCGCCGAGAAGGGCTGCGACCAGGTCGTGTGGCTCGACGCGGTGGAGCGCCGCTGGGTCGAGGAGATGGGCGGGATGAACCTGTTCTTCGTCCTCGGCTCCGGCTCGACCGCCCGCGTCGTCACGCCCGAGCTGACCGGCACGCTGCTGCCCGGCATCACCCGCGACTCGCTGCTGCGGATGGCGGCCGACCTCGGCCTCCCGGTCGAGGAGCGGCGCATCTCCACCGAGGAGTGGGAGAAGAAGGCCGAGTCCGGCGAGCTGACCGAGGTGTTCGCCTGCGGCACCGCCGCCGTGATCACGCCCGTCGGCCACGTGAAGCACGCGGACGGCGAGTTCAGCGTCTCCGGCGGCGAGACCGGCGAGGTGACCAAGAAGCTGCGCGAACGGCTGACGGGGTTGCAGCACGGCACCGTCGAGGACGTGCACGGCTGGATGACGACGCTCGTCTGAGCACCGGTGGGGGCCTCCGCGAGGGGGCCCTCACCCCAGCGTGCAGCCGACCAGCACGATCAGCGTCGCCAGCTCGCAGGCCGCGCCGAGCACGTCACCCGTGATGCCGCCGAAGCGCTTGCGGGTGTGCCGCACCAGCAGCAGCACCGCGCCGAGCGCGACCGCCACGGCGACCGGGCCGTGCGGCACGACGACGAAGCTCGCGGCCGCGAGCGCGGTCCACCAGAGCGCCACCACGGGCCACGACTGGCTGCCCGCCACCAGCGCGCCGAGCCCCTCCGGCCGCGCCGCGGGCACCCCCTCGAGGCAGCACGCGGCGAACGCGGCCCGGCCCGCCGCCAGCGCCACGACCACCGCGCCCCACGGCACGTCGCCGAACGCCGACGCCTGCGCGCCCAGCACGACGACGAGCGTGACGACCGCGAACGGGCCCGCACCGCCGTCCTTCATCACGGCGAGGGCCCGCTCCGGCGGCCCGTAGCAGCCGAGCCCGTCGGCGGTGTCCGCCAGCCCGTCCAGGTGCATCCCCCTGGTGCCGAGCGCGAGCAGCCCCACGGCCAGCAGCCCCGCCACCGCGGACGGCGCGCCCAGCCAGGCGAGGCCGTGCAGGAACGCGGCGGTGACGGCACCCAGCAGCACGCCCACCAGCGGCGCCAGCGCGATGGCCTGCCGCGCGACGCGCGCGTCGACCGCGCCGGAGCGCACCGGCAGCACGGTCAGCCAGGACAGGGCGAGCCGAACGCCGTCGGCCCTCACCCGTCCCACCCGGACGGCCGGACTCCCCGGTGGACCACCCCGCTACTCCTTGCCCGAGACGCCCGCGCTGTCGAACGTGGCCATCTCCGCGAGGATCCTCGTGGCCATCATCACCAGCGGCAGCGCGGTGACCGCGCCCGTGCCCTCGCCGAGGCGCATGTCGAACTCCAGCAGAGGCTGGAGGCTCAGGTGGCCCAGCGCCAGCGCGTGCGACGGCTCGGCCGAGCGGTGCCCGGCCGTCCACCACTCGCGGGCGCCCGGAGCCAGCTCCTCGGCCACGACGGCCGCCGCGCCGACCACGACGCCGTCCAGGATGACCGGCACCCCGCGGAACGCCGCCTGCGCGAGGAAGCCGACCATCGCGGCGATGTCCGCGCCGCTCGCGGTCGCGAGCAGCGCCACCGGGTCGCTGATGTGCGGGCGGGCCCGGCGCATCGCGTCGCGGATGGCGGCCGTCTTGCGCATCCAGGCCGCGTCGTCGATGCCCGTGCCGCGCCCGACCACGTTCACCGGCTCCGACCCGGTGAGCGACGCGATCAGCACCGCGGACGGCGTCGTGTTGCCGATGCCCATGTCACCGGCGATCAGCAGGTCGGCGCCGCCGTCGACCTCCTCGTCGGCGATCCGCCTGCCCGCGGTGATGGCCTGGACGGCCTCCTCGCGGGTCAGCGCGTCCTCGCGGTCGATCGACCCCGAGCCGCGGCGCACCTTGTGCGCCCGCACCTCCTCCGGCGTGTCGCCGTCGACGGCCACGTCGACCACCCGCACCGTCGCGCCCGCGGACGCGGCCAGCACGTTCACCGCGGCCCCGCCCGCGAGGAAGTTGGCCACCATCTGGGCGGTGACCTCGCTGGGGTAGGCCGACACGCCGTGCTCGGCGACGCCGTGGTCGCCCGCGAACACGACGACGCGGGGTCGGGTGAACGGCCGGGGCGGGCAGACGCCCTGGCAGGACGCCACCCACGCGGCGACGCCCTCCAGCCTGCCGAGCGAGCCGACCGGTTTGGTCAGCGTGTCCAACCGGGCCAACGCCTGGAGCAGCACCTGCTCGTCGGGCGGGTCCACGGGCGGGAACGTGAAGCCCGCGCCCGTGTCATCGCTGGTGTTCACGGCCCAGCACCTCCAGCTTCGCGCAGTGTCAGTGGGATTCCGGCGACGAGCAGGAACACCTCGTCGCAGACCTCGGCCAGCCGTGCGTTCAGCGAACCGAGGTGGTCTCGGAAGAGCCTGCCAGAGCGGGTGGACGGCACGACGCCGAGGCCGACCTCGGCCGACACGACGACCAGGCGCGTCCGGCACGCGGCGGCGGCGGAGACCAGGGCCGAGCACTCCCGCTCGACCTCGTCGGTCCCTCCGCCCTCCCACGCGCCGGCGTCGTCCAGCACCCCGGTGAGCCAGGTGGCGAGGTCGTCGACGAGCAGCGGCGGGTCGTCCCCGCCCGCCGCCGCGAGCAGTTCCGGCAGGTCCGGCGCCTCGACCGTCGTCCACGCCGCCGGTCTGCGCTCGACGTGCCGCGCGATCCGCCGGTCCCAGTCGTCGTCACCGGGGTAGCGGCGGGCGGTCGCCACGTACGTCACCACGGGGTCGGTCAGCAACCCCTCGGCGTGGGCCGACTTCCCGGAACGGGTGCCGCCGAGCACGAGTGTCCGACGCGTCACACCGAACTCCGTCCACCGATCGCTTAGCCTGACCTGGAACGTTACCCGGAGGACATCCCCAGGAGGCCGTCGTGGACTACCGGTGGCGCTACCAGGACGAGCAGGGTCGCGAGGTCGACGGACCGGCCGAGACCTTCGCCGACCAGGCCGACGCCGAGGACTGGTTCAGCGCGCGGTGGCAGGAGTTGACCGAGGCGGGGATCGCCCAGGTCACGCTGCTGCGCAGCGAGTCCGAGGTGTACGGCCCGATGTCGCTCGCACCGGCCGACTAGAGCCGCAGGACCATGCCGTCCACCCGCTGGAAGCCCAGCTTCCGGTAGAACGCCCGCACGTCGTCGTCGCAGCACAGCTGCACCTGGTACAGCTCGCCCACCAGGGCCACGGCGGTCTCGACGAGCGTCCGGCCGACGCCCCGGCCCTGGTGCTCGGGCAGCACCTCCAGCAGCGGGACGCTCGCCATCAGCACCCCGTCGGACAGCACCGTGACGAACCCCACGACCCGGTCACCGTCCAGCGCGACGACCGCGTGCGTGGAACCGCGCAGCAGCGCCAGGTGCCGCTCGGGCGAGGGCGGCGCGGGCCAGCCCACGAAGAAGCCGCGCAGCTGCTCGGGCCGCAGGCCGTCCACCGCGGTTCGGTACTCGATCATCCGGGCACGACAGGGCCCCGCGGGCGAACCCGCGGGGCCCCTTCCGCGTCACACGGTGACGGTCAGCCTGGGGTCGGTCTCGGCCACGCCGTCGAGCACCGCGTCGATCTTCTCCAGCAGCTCGGCCTCCAGCTTCACGCCCGCCGCCTTCACGTTCTCGTGCACCTGCTCGGGCCGCGAGGCACCGGTGATCGCGCTGGCCACGTTCGGGTTCTGCAACACCCACGCGACCGCGAGCTGCGACAGCGTGAGACCCGCCTCGTCGGCGAGCGGCTTCAGCTCCTGCACCTTCGCGAGCACGTCGTCGCGCATCCAGCGCGAGATCATCTTCGACCCGCGCTCGTCGGTCGCCCGGGAGCCGGAGGGCAGCTCGCCGCCCGGCGTGTACTTGCCGGTCAGCACGCCCTGGGCGATGGGGGAGAACACGATCTGGCTGAGCCCCTCGCGCTCGGACGCGGGCACGACCTGCGACTCGATGACCCGCCACAGCATCGAGTACTGCGGCTGGTTCGAGATGAACGGCACGTTCAGCTCGCGGGCCAGCGCGGCACCGCGGGTGATCTGCTCGGCGTTCCACTCGGACACCCCGATGTAGAGCGCCTTGCCCTGCCGCACCAGTTCCGCGAACGCGAGCATCGTCTCCTCCAGCGGCACGGTCCGGTCGAACCGGTGCGCCTGGTAGAGGTCGACGTAGTCGGTCTGGAGCCGCTTCAGCGAGGCGTTGGCCGACTCGATGATGTGCTTGCGGCCCAGGCCCTTGTCGTTCGGACCGCCGGGGCCGGTCGGCCAGAAGACCTTGGTGAAGATCTCCAACGACTCGCGGCGCTCACCGGCCAGCGCCCGCCCCAGCACCGACTCGGCCTTGGTGTTGGCGTAGACGTCGGCCGTGTCGAACGTGGTGATGCCCGCGTCCAGTGCGGCCCGGACGCACGCGTGCGCCTGGTCCTCCTCGACCTGCGAGCCGTGGGTGAGCCAGTTGCCGTACGAGATCTCGCTGATGTTCAGGCCGCTGCGGCCGAGACGTCGAAACTCCATGGGTCCGAGCCTAGACCGATGTCGTTCGGCTTGCTAAGGATTCAGATCACGTCGGCCGCGAGGCAGCGAGGCCGCGTCGGCAGGTGGTGACCCGACCTGCCGACTGAGAGCGGCCAAGCCGCCGTCTGCGGAGCAGCGGCCACTAGACCGTGTCGCCGGGCGAGACCCGCGGCTTCGGCACCCGCAGACGACGCAGCTGACTCGCCCTGATGAACGAGTACCAGCCGATCGACAGGCCCCGGATCGTCTCGTTCGGGAACTTCGCGCGCACCTTCTTCGCGACGACGCGGCCGAGCACGATGCCCTCCAGCACCATCGCCAGCAGCATGAACGTCGTCACGAGCGTCGCGTACTGCTGCACGACCACCAGCGGCGTCAGCAGCGCGGCGAACACCACGATCGCCAGCGGCATGAACAGGCCCATGAGGTTGCGGCGCGCGTCCACGAGGTCGCGGATGTAGGCCTTGACCGGCCCCCGGTCGCGCGGCAGCAGGTACTTCTCGTCACCGGACATCATCTTCGCCCGGCGGTCGGCCGCGGCGGCGCGGCGCTCTTCCTTCGTCAGCTTGCTCTTGTTGCCCCGAGCGCGCTTGAGCGCCTCGCGCTGCGTGCGGGGAGGCGGCGGGACCGGGCCGGTCCGCCTGCCCTGCGCCTCGCGGCGCTTCGGGGTGGGGCGCCCCTTGCCCGGCGTGCGGCTCTTGTCGGCGTCGTCGGTCACCACCTCCGGGACGGTCTCGTCGACGGTGGCGGTGGACTCGTTGGAGCTGCGGCGCAGGAACCTCACCCGACAAGGGTATGACAATGCGTTCCGTACCCTCCGCGAGGTGCGCGTACTGGTGGCTCCGGACTGCTTCGGCGGGACGCTGACGGCGGGCGAGGCGGCCTCCGCCATCGCCGACGGCTGGCGGTCGACCGCACCCGACGACGAACTCCTGCTGCGTCCGCTGGCCGACGGGGGACCCGGCTTCGTGGACGTCCTGCACGCCGCGCTGGGCGGTGAACTGCGCACCACCGAGGTCACCGGCCCGCTCGGCACGCCGGTGACGGCCCGGTGGCTGGAGCACGACGGCACGGCGTACGTCGAGTCCGCCGAGGCGTGCGGCCTGCACCTCGTCCCCGCCGACCAGCGCGCCGAGTGGTGCGAACGCGCCACCACCCGCGGCGTCGGTGAACTGGTGCTCGCCGCCTCGGGCGCGCACACGGTCGTCGTCGGCCTCGGCGGCTCGGGCACCACCGACGGCGGCGAGGGCCTGCTGTCGGTCGTGACCGACGTCACGGCCCGGCTCGTGGCCGCGTCCGACGTGGAGAACCCGCTGCTCGGCCCGCACGGCGCCGCGGCGACGTTCGGCCCGCAGAAGGGCGCCTCCCCGGAGGCCGTTGCTCGCCTGGAGGCCAGGCTGGAGGGCATGGACCGGCTGCGCGACGTCCGCGACCTGCCCGGAGCGGGCGCCGCGGGCGGCCTCGGCGCGGCCCTCCTCGCGCTCGGCGCCACCGTCACGTCCGGCGCGGGCCTGGTGCGGACGCTGACCGGCCTGGACGACGCCCTCGCCACCGCCGACGTGGCCCTCACGGGGGAGGGCAGCTTCGACTGGCAGTCGCTCAGGGGGAAGCTCGTCACCGCCGTCGCGTCCGGCGCCGCGGCCCGCGGCATCCCGTGCCTGGTCCTGGCGGGCCAGGTGAGCGTCGGCCGCCGGGAGGCGGGCGCGGCGGGCATCACCGACTCCTACGCGGTCGCCGAGCACGCGGGCTCCGTGGCCGCAGCCATGGCGGATCCGGCGGGCACCCTGCGCGCTCTGGCCGCCGAGGTGGCGGGACGGTGGTCACGCTGACGTCCGAGTTGTCGGTGCCGGGCGCGGACTGTGCCACCATGGGTGGTGGAACAAAGCGGGTACCGCCCGTGTTGACAGGGCTGACCGCCCGTTTCGACCTCTGAGGGAGAGCTATGACCACCGCTCAGGACGCAGCCGCCTCCACCGAAGCAGCCGCACCGGCTCCTGAAGCGCCCACGCACGGCGTGACGCTCACCGACCAGGCGGCCTCGAAGGCGAAGGCGCTGCTCGACCAGGAGGGCCGCGATGACATGCACCTGCGCATCGCCGTCCAGCCCGGCGGCTGCGCGGGCCTGCGCTACCAGCTTTTCTTCGACGAGCGCAGCCTCGACGGTGACGCGGTCCGCGACTTCGGCGGCATGAAGGTCGCCGTCGACCGCATGAGCGCTCCCTACGTCGAGGGCGCTGTCATCGACTTCGTCGACACCATCGAGAAGCAGGGCTTCACGATCGAGAACCCGAACGCGGGCGGCTCCTGCGCCTGCGGCGACTCGTTCCACTAGTCCGCACAGCGCGGAAGGGCGGCTCCCCACGGCGGGAGCCGCCCTTCCGCGTCTCAGACGAGCGCGACGTCGTCGCGGGCCACGGACAGCGCCGTCGCGCGCGGTGCGCGTCGTGCTCCTCCAGCCGGGCCACCGGCGACGCGCGGACGTCGCGGTAGGTGTCCGGTCCGAGCGGCAGCCGCAGCGGCACCTCCCCGCTCTCGACCAGGACGATCGCGCTCGCACACGCTGCGGTTCCACGAGCGGGAACACCTGTTCGTGGAGCCCGCGGGGGCGCGACTCCTCGGGCCACCGCGTGTTCACCGAGTTCGAGGTCGGCTGGCTGCGCTCGTCCGGCACGCCCCTGCCGGGCATCCGCCGCTACGCCGAACTGGTCCGCGAGGGTTCCGGCACGGAGGCCGCCCGCCCCGACCTGCTCCGCGCCCACGAGGCCGGGGTCATCCAGCAGGTGGCCGAGCTGAACGAGGCCCCGGACGTCATCGAGTTCGAGGCGGGGCTCTACGAGGAGCACCCGGAGGCGGGCACCGCCGACGCCCTCTGGCGGGGCGGCCCCGCCTGCGCTCCCGGGACCGGGGGTCAGACGCCGTAGTCGTTGAGCCCCTCGAACCGCCGCGCGGTGCTCTCGTCGACCTCCCACGAGGCGGCGGCGCGGGGCGCGGGCAGCGGGTGCTCCGCGTGCGTGATCGACCGCGGGATCCCGGCGCAGTCCTCGATCAACTCGGTCATGGTCGCAGCCTCTGGAGTAGTCACGTTCCGACGGTAGGACGAGTGGTCTGACCTGCGATAGCCCTACCAAACGGTAGTCTCCGGCCGGGTGACCGACCCCACGACGCGCGAAAGCCCCCGCCGAGGCGGGGGCTTTCGCGATCGAGTGCCTACAGCTTGACGGGGTAGTGCGGCTCCGGCACGACGGGGGAGATGCGCCCCTCGACGAAGATCCCGTGCCACAGCATGAAGACCAGCAGCGCCCAGATGCGGCGGCTGTGGTCCTGCACGTTGTTGCGGTGCTCCTCGATGATCCGGCGCACCGCGGCCTTGTCGATGTACTGGTCCGTCTGCGACTCGGCCACGATCTGGAGCGACCAGTCGTGCATCTCCTCCTTCAGCCAGTGCCGGATCGGCACCGGGAAGCCCAGCTTGCGCCGGTTGAGGACGTGCGGCGGGATGATGTCGCGGATCGCCTTGCGCAGCGCGAACTTCGTCGTGTCCTTGGTGATCTTCAGCTCGGACGGGATCTGCGACGCGATCTTGAAGACCTCGGGGTCCAGGAACGGCACCCGCAGCTCCAGCGAGTTCGCCATGGTCACCTTGTCGGCCTTGACCAGGATGTCGCCGCGCAGCCACGTGAAGAGGTCCACGTGCTGCATCCGGGTCACCGGGTCCCAGTTCGCCGACTCGCGGTACGCCTGCGCCGTGGCGTCCATGTGCGTCACGCTCGGGTCGTAGGTCTTGAGCACCGCGCGGACCTGGTCGTCCATGAAGATGCGCGCGTTGCCGTAGTAGCGCTCCTCCAGCGTGAGCGCGCCGCGGCGCAGCAGGTCCTTGCCGCGCACGCCCTGCGGGATCTTCGTGGAGACCTTGCCCATCGCCTTGCGCAGCGCGCCGGGCACCTTCTCGAACGGCGCCAGCGACAGCGGCTCGCGGTAGATCGTGTAACCGCCGAACAGCTCGTCCGCGCCCTCACCCGACAGCACGACCTTCACGTGCTGGCGCGCCTCGCGGGCGATGAACCACAGCGGCACCAGCGCCGGGTCCGCCACCGGGTCGTCGAGGTACCAGGTGATCAGCGGCAGGGAGTCCATCATCTCCTGCGCGGTCACCGTCCGGACGACGTGCTTCACGCCGATCGCCGCGGCCGACTCGGCGGCCACGTCGACCTCGGAGAAGCCGGAGCGCTCGAAGCCGGTGGTGAACGTGATCAGGTCCGGGTTGTGCTCCTTCGCCAGCGCGGCGATGACCGTGGAGTCGATGCCGCCGGACAGGAACGAGCCGACCGTCACGTCCGCGCGCATGTGCTTGGCGACGGAGTCGCGCAGCGCCTCGGTGATCTCGTCGTAGAGGCGGTTCTCGTCCGACTCGCCGCGGACCGCGCGCGGCCGGAAGGTCGCGGGGAAGTACCGCTCCATGACGGGCCTGCCGCCGGGGCGGATGGTGAACGAGGTGCCGGACTCGATGCGCCGGATGTCCCCGTGCAGCGACTCGGGCTCCGGCACGTACTGGAGGATCAGGTAGTGCTGGAGCGCCTTCTGGTCCAGCCGCGGCTGGATGCCGATCGTCGGCGCGAGGGCCAGCACGCTCTTCTTCTCGCTCGACAGCGCCACGCCGTTCGGGCCGACCGCGTAGTACAGCGGCTTGATGCCGAACGGGTCGCGCGCGCCGAAGACGACCTTGCGCTGCGAGTCCCAGATCAGGAACGCGAACATGCCGCGCAGCCGCGCCACGGCGGCCGGGCCGAGGTAGTGGTAGGCCGCGACGATGGTCTCGGTGTCGCCGTCGGTGGAGAAGCGCGCGCCGTACTTGCTCGTCAGCTCCGCCCGCAGCTCCAGGTAGTTGTAGATCTCTCCGTTGAACAGGATCGTGTACCGACCCGGCTCCTCCGGCGGTCCCCACGGCATCGGCTGGTGGGAGTGCTCGACGTCGATGATCGACAGGCGGTTGAAGCCCCAGACCACCTCGTCGCCCTGCCACGTCCCGCTCTCGTCAGGCCCGCGGTGCCGCTGGCAGCGCAGCGCCGCCGCCACCGCGGAGCGCGCGTGCTCTGCCTCGTTCTTGTTTGGGCTAACCAGTCCCACGAAGCCGCACACAGCGATTGGCACCTTTCGTGTCGCGTAAGGAAGGCACCAGTATGCCGGGGTCGCTCGGTGTGACCGAAACTGCACTACGGAGCACTGCCCCCGAGCGGTGGTGCTCACCGTGCTGGGCTAGGCTCCCGCATGATCCCGGCCAGGAATTCCTCTCGGTCGGACAGCGTGTTTTTCACCGGCCCGCAGACCACCACCCGCGGGCCGTGCACCGTCTTTGAGGAGGCGCGAGCAGTGGGCCTGAAGGAGGGCACCAGGGCAGCTCGGACGGCCAAGGTCGCCGGGCTGGTTGGCCTGGTCGGCATCGGGGCCACCGGTTGCTCCACGGAAGAGGTCCTGCGCTTCGGATGGCCCGTGGCCGTCACGCCGCAGGCCGAGAAGATGCGCGAGCTGTGGACCTGGTCCGTGGTCGCCGCGCTCGTCGTGGGTGTGATCGTCTGGGGACTGATCGCGTGGTCGATCGCGTTCCACCGCAAGAAGAGCGAGGAACTCCCTCGTCAGACGGCGTACAACCTGCCGCTGGAACTCGTGCTCATCGTCGTTCCGACGATCATCGTGGCGGTTCTCTTCTACTTCACCGCGATCACCCAGAACTACGTCACGGACAAGTCGAAGCCCGCTGACGTGACGGTCGACGTGATCGCGTTCCAGTGGAACTGGGAGTTCCAGTACCCCGGTTACAAGACCGAGAACGCGAACCAGGCCGTGAGCACCATCGGCAACTCCGGCGAGGTGCCGCTGCTCGTGCTGCCCGCGGGCAAGTCGATCCGCTTCACGCTCAGGTCGACCGACGTCATCCACTCGTTCTTCGTGCCGGAGTTCCACTTCAAGCGGGACGTCTTCCCGGACCCGGAGAAGAACAACCAGGACAACGTCTTCCAGATCGACCGGATCGACCGTCCCGGCTCGTTCGTCGGCCGCTGCGCCGAGCTGTGCGGCACCTACCACTCGGTGATGAACTTCGAGGTCCGCGCCCTGGAGTCGGCCGACTTCGACAAGTACATCAAGCTGCGCCAGCAGGTCAACGAGAAGACCGGCAAGACCTACACGGCCGCCGAGGCGCTCACCGAGCTGAACTGCGCCGACTGGTGCACGCCGCACGCGACCACGACCGAGCCCTTCAACACCGATCGGACCGCCCGCGAGGCGTCCGGCGGCGGCTCGAAGTAGTCCGGGCAGCGAGCGCGAGAGCGAGGAACAACCATGAAGGTCGAAGCCCGGATTTTTGACTTGATCACCGTCTTCTCGTTCCTGATGGCCGTCATCTACGGCGTCTGGTCCAAGGAACCGGTGGGCATCGTGGCACTGGCGCTGACCGGCGGCCTGGCCCTGATCGTCGGCACCTACTTCCGCTTCGTCTCCAGGCGCATCGAACAGCGCCCGGAGGACAACCCGAACGCGGAGATCAGCGACGGCGCGGGCGACCTGGGCTTCTTCAGCCCCGGAAGCTACTGGCCCATCGCCCTGGCGGCCTCGGCAGCGGTAGCGGGCGTCGCGATGGCGTTCTGGCACATCTGGCTCCTGGTGATCGCCGTGGTGATGCTCCTGATCACCATCGGCGGCCTGGTCTTCGAGTACCACACAGGCCCGAACCACGAGTAAGAAGACAAAAGCAAAAACAAACCAAAACCGAAAGGGCCGCCCTCAGGGGCGGCCCTTTCGGTATGACGACACGACAACAAACCTGAGCCGGGGCCTTCCCTGAACCAGTGGCCGATTTTACTCGGGGGACGTGACCCTTGCCCTGGTAGATCGGGCAGGTGGCCACCACCTGCCCTTGAGCCCGATCACAGGGTCACATCGAGAGGTCCCCGAGTCACATCGGCCACCCCGGCCGGGACCGGCAGTCACCCGATCTGACGGGACCGGCAGCCGCCGAATCCCACCGCTGCCCCATCAACTCAGCTCAACTCAAGCAGCAGCGCTGGCCTGGTAGTTGTCCACGTAATCCTGCCCGGACAGCTCAAGGATGTTGTACACGATCTGGTCCGTGACCGACCTCAACACCGGCAGCGAATCCTGCATCCCCGCGTAGCGCGTGAAGTCCAACGGCTTCCCGAACCGGACCGTCACCGGCACGATCTTGGGCAGCTTCCGCCCGACCGCCATCACCCGGTCCGTTCCCACGAGCCCGATCGGCACCACGGGAGCGCCGGACTCCAGCGCGATCCGAGCCACCCCGGTCCGACCGCGGTGCAGCATCCCGTCCAACGACCGCGTCCCCTCGGGGTAGATCCCGAAGGCCTCCCCGTCGGCGAGGACCTTGATCACCGTGTCCAGCGAGTCCCGAGCCGACCGCCCCTGCCCGCGCCGCACCGGGATGTTCCCCATCCCCGTGAAGAACCACCGCGACAGCGCTCCGCGAACGCCGGTCCCCTCGAAGTACTCGGCCTTGGCGAGGAAGTACACCCGCCGGGGCACGACGATCGGGATGATCATGCTGTCGACGAAGGACAGGTGGTTGGCGGCGAGGATCACGGGCCCTGTGCCGGGGATGTTCTCCAAGCCCTCGACCGTCGGTCGGTACACCATCCGCGCGATGGGTGAAACCACTCGCGTCATGACCGTGGACAGCAGTGTCATCGCTCCTCGCTCGCTCGGGAGGGCTCGGCCGCGCAGGACCGGGCCACGGCTTGGCCGGGTGACGCGGTCGACAGGACCGCGTTGGTGGTACCAGCATGAACCCGCTTCGTTGCGGGTGCGTGAACCAGTGACTGAAACCTCAGCGAACGGGCCCCGAACTCCCCGAACGGCCTAATCAGTCGATCGGCTGAGCCTTCAGCTCGGTGGACCGCGCCGCCCAGCGTCGCAGCAGGTCGGCGGCGGCGCCGGAGTCGATGGCGTCGGCCGCCCTGCCGAGTCCGCCCGCGAGGTCGGCGTGCAGGTCACCGGACAGGCCGCCGTGGGCCGCGATGGCGCCCGCGGCGTTGACCAGCACGGCGTCCCGCACCGGACCGGGCTTGCCCGAGAGGAGTTCGCGCACGACCTCGGCGTTGACCGACGCGTCGCCGCCGCGCAGGTCCTCCGGGAGCGCGGGCCGCACGCCGAGGCGTGAGGGATCGATCACGTCGGTGCGCACGGTGCCGCCGTCGGCGACCCACACCGACGTGGTGGTCGTCGTGGTGATCTCGTCCAGCCCGTCGTCGCCGCGCACCACGAGCGCCGTCTTGCCGCGCCGGGCGAACACGCCCGCGATCAGCGGCGCCGCGTTGATCCGCGCGCAGCCCACGAGACCCACCGCGGGCTGCGCGGGGTTCGTCAGCGGGCCGAGCAGGTTGAACACCGTGGGGATGCCGATCTCGCCCCTGGTCGGCCCCGCGAACCGCAGCGCCGGGTGGAAGATCGGCGCGAAGCAGAACCCGACGCCCAGTTCGTCGGCCGTCGTCCGCACGTGGTCCGGCGGCAGGTCGATCGCGACGCCCAGAGCCTCCAGCACGTCGGCCGTGCCGCACTTGGACGAGGCCGCGCGGTTGCCGTGCTTCACCACGGGCACGCCCGCGGCGGCGGTCACGATCGCGGCCATCGTGGAGATGTTGACCGACCCGGAGTTGTCGCCCCCGGTGCCGACGATGTCCACGGCCCGCGCGTCCACGGTGAAGCGGCGCGCGTGCTCCAGCATCATCGTGGCGAAGCCGTCGACCTCCTCGGGCGTCTCGCCCTTGGAGCGCAGCGCCACGACGAACGCGGCGATCTGGGCGCTCGTCGCGGTCCCGGTCATGACCTGGTTCATGGCCCAGCCGGTGTCCTCGGCCGAGAGGTCGACCTTGTCGACGAGCTGGTTCAGCAGCAACGGCCAGGTTCTGGACATGGCCCGGCGCTCAGCCGCGCACGACGGGCAGCGAGACCGCGTTCCGCAGCACCTCGGCCACCGTCTCGGCCGCGGCGAGCGGGTCGAGCGGGTGCACGATCACCGCGTCGGCCTGGGACCACGTCGCGAGCCACCGGTCGTCCCGGCGGCGCACGGCCACCACGATGGGCGGGCAGTCGGTGATCTCGTTCTTGAGCTGGCGGGACAGGCCCATGCCGCCGGTCGGCTGCGCCTCGCCGTCGAGGATGAGGAGGTCGGCGTGGCCGTTGTCCACCTCGTACAGCACCTCGGCGATGGTGCCCGCCTCCAGGTAGTCCACCTTGCCCAGGTCCGGGGCGGGCCGACGACCCACGGCCGTGATGATCGTCTCACGCACCTCGGGGCGGTGGCTGAACACCAGGATCTTCGTGGTCGGCGTGCTCATGTGGACGATCCTCCGGCGGGTCGGGTGACCAGGTGTGGCGATGCTATCGGCCTAGCCGGGCTCCGGTTGCAGCGCATCCCACCCCGGTGCGTCACCGCCGAGCCTCTGGGCGAGCCCCGCCATGCGCGAACGCTCCTGCGCGCAGTGCAGCGCGTCGAGCACCTGCACCCGAACGGCCTCCAGGTGATCGGGCCCGCGACCGCTCGGCCGCAGCTCGTAACCGTCCTGCGCGAGCAGTGCGGCGGCACGTTCTACCTGGTCAGGGGGTAGTACGAGGTGGTGGCGCAGCACCGCGGGCCGATCGGGTCGCCAGCGGGGCGAGCGGGCCAGCGCCGCGGAGTCGGCCTCCGCCGGGTCGAACGCCTCGACCACGACGACCAGTCCGGGAGATCCGGTCAGGAGTTCGGGTTCCCGATCCCCCCGGAGCCGGTCACGCAACCAGCCGAGCATTCCCATGGCTTTCGTTCACCCTCCGTGTTCGCGGGCGGCGGTGAGCCGCCGTTCGCCCCGGTTGGACCCGATGGGCGGACGGAAAACCTGCAAGCAATAATGCGTGATGTGACAACGGCAGCGCCTTCCACCGGCCAGCGCGTGCACTCGCTGAACCGCCCGAACATGGTCAGCGTCGGCACGATCGTCTGGCTGTCCAGTGAGCTCATGTTCTTCGCTGGGCTCTTCGCCATGTTCTTCACGGTGAAAGCCCAGAACGAAGGTGCCTGGCCCCCGGAGCCGACCGAGCTGAACAGGCCGTACGCCCTGTTCTTCACGGTCATCCTGGTGGCCTCCTCCTTCACCTGTCAGTGGGGAGTGTTCGCCGCCGAGCGCGGCGACGTCTTCGGTCTGCGCCGCTGGTACACGGTGACGCTGATCATGGGCGCGATCTTCGTCGCTGGACAGGCCGGGGAGTACTACGAGCTGGTGCACCACGGCACGACGATCCCGTCGTCCGCGTACGGCACCGTCTTCTTCCTCACCACCGGCTTCCACGGCCTGCACGTGATCGGCGGCCTGATCGCCTTCGTGTTCCTGCTCATCCGCACCAAGCTGAGCAAGTTCACCCCGGCGCAGGCGACGTCCGCGATCGTCGTGTCGTACTACTGGCACTTCGTCGACGTCGTCTGGATCGGTCTGTTCGCCGTCATCTACATCGTGCCCTGACCCACCACGAAGCACGAAGCCCCGAACTGACAGCAAGGGTTGCCGCACACATGACCACCAACACCAAGAGGGCCCGGACGCGCACCAAGCTGCGCAGGCGGATCTCGGGCCTCCTCGCGCTCGGGTTCGCGTTGCTCAGCGCCGGCTTTCTGTTCACGGCGCTCGCGCCGAACCCGCAGACCGCCCAGGCGCAGGACGACCCGGCCCTGGTGCGGCAGGGCGAGCAGCTCTACAACAACACCTGCCTGAGCTGCCACGGCCCCGCCCTGGACGGCGTGAAGGACCGCGGCCCGAGCCTCATCGGCGTCGGCGAGGCCGCGGTGTACTTCCAGGTCTCCACCGGCCGCATGCCGATGGCCCGCCAGGAGGCCCAGGCCCAGCGCAAGCCGGTCAAGTTCACCCCTGAGGAGATCGACGCGCTCGGCGCGTTCATCCAGTCCAGGGGTGGCGGCCCGGAGAGCCCCGAGGAGACCGGCCAGGCGCTGCGCGGCGACGAACCCGCCCGCGGCGGCGAGCTGTTCCGCCTGAACTGCGCGGCCTGCCACAACTTCACCGGCCGCGGCGGGGCGCTCTCGTCCGGCAAGTTCGCGCCGGAGCTGGACGGTGTGACCGAGGAGCAGCTCTACACCGCGATGCTCACCGGCCCGCAGAACATGCCGAAGTTCTCCGACCGGCAGCTCACGCCGGAGGAGAAGAAGGACATCATCGCGTACATCAAGTCGGTCACCGACGGGAACAACAACCCCGGCGGTGCCCCCCTCGGCGGGCTGGGGCCCGTATCCGAGGGTCTGATCGCGTTCATCGTGGGGATCGCCGCCCTGATCGGCGTGACCCTCTGGATCGGAGCCAAGGCATGAGCGGCGACAAGCCGGCCGAGCTGCCCACTGAGGACGAGCTCGGGCAGATGAGCAGGGACGAGCTGGTCAAGCTCGGCCTGAAGATGGACGGCGTCGAGCTGGTCCACTACGAGGACAAGTGGCCGGTCAAGGGCACCCGCGCGGAGAAGCGGGCCGAGCGCGTCGTCGCGCTCTGGTTCCTGATCGCCGCGCTGGGCGGCGTGGCGTTCCTCGCGGCGTTCCTGTTCTGGCCGTGGCGCTACGAGGCCCCCGGCAGCGACAAGCACCTGCTGTACAGCCTCTACAACCCGATCATCGGCCTCACCCTCGGCATCGCGATCCTCGGCCTCGGCGTCGGCGCGCTCCTCTACACGAAGAAGTTCATCCCGGACGAGCTGGCGGTGCAGCAGCGCCACGACGGCCCGTCGTCCCAGGTCGACCAGGCCACCGTGCTCGCGGAGCTGGCCGACGCGGGCGAGCGCAGCACCCTCGGCCGCCGCTCGCTGATCAAGAAGACCGCCGGCCTCGGCGCGGGCATCTTCGGCCTCGGCGTGCTGGCCGTCCCGCTCGGCGGTCTGATCAAGAACCCGTGGCAGGACAGCGAGAGCAGCAAGTCGCTCTGGCACACCGCGTGGAAGCCCGTGAACGGCGAGAAGGTCTACCTCCGCCGCCACACCGGTCGGTTCCACGAGGTCGAACTGGTCCGCCCGGAGGACCTGGAGGCCGGTGGCTTCGAGACCGTCTTCCCGTTCCGCGAGTCCGACCGGGAGGACGAGGACAAGCTCGTCCACGCCATCAAGAGCGCCGACGGTCCGGTCATGCTGATCCGCCTGCGTCCCGGCCAGCCGGTCGTCAAGCGTGCAGGTCAGGAAGACTTCAACTACGGTGACTTCTACGCGTACTCGAAGATCTGCACCCACTTGGGCTGTCCGACCTCGTTGTACGAGCAGCAGACCGGTCTGCTGCTCTGCCCGTGCCACCAGTCGCAGTTCGACGTCTTCCACTACGCGAAGCCGCGGTTCGGTCCGGCCACCCGTGCCCTCCCGCAGCTGCCGATCACGGTGGACGAGGACGGATACTTGATCGCTCGCGGTGACTTCATCGAAGCCGTGGGTCCGGCGTTCTGGGAGCGTAAGTCATGAGTGCCATCACCACTCCGACGAAGCAGCCCAACGCGGCTGCTCGCGCGGTCGGCGGGGCCGCCAAGGCCGCTGACGAGCGCTACCACTTCGCGGGCGGCATGCGGAAGCAGCTCAACAAGGTCTTCCCGACGCACTGGTCGTTCCTGCTCGGCGAGATCGCGCTGTACAGCTTCATCATCCTGCTGCTGTCCGGCACGTACCTGGCGCTGTTCTTCGACCCCTCCATGGAGGAGGTCGTCTACAACGGCGCGTTCACGAACCTCCAGGGCATCGAGATGTCCCGCGCGTTCGAGTCGACCCTCCAGATCTCCTTCGAGGTCCGCGGCGGTCTGTTCGTCCGCCAGGTGCACCACTGGGCGGCGCTGCTGTTCATGGGCGCGATCGTCGTGCACATGTTCCGGATCTTCTTCACCGGCGCGTTCCGCCGCCCGCGCGAGATCAACTGGGTCATCGGCATCCTGCTGTTCATGCTCGGCGCGATCGAGGGCTTCCTCGGCTACTCGCTCCCCGACGACCTGCTCTCCGGCACCGGCCTCCGCGTGATGGCGGCGCTGCTGATCTCGTTCCCGGTGGTCGGCACCTGGATCAACTGGCTGGCCTTCGGCGGGGAGTTCCCCGGCACGGAGATCATCCCCAGGTTCTACACGCTGCACATCCTGCTGATCCCCGCGATCATCCTGGGTCTCGTGGCGGTCCACCTGGCGCTGGTCTGGTACCAGAAGCACACGCAGTTCCCCGGCGTCGGCCGCAAGGAGACCAACGTCGTCGGCGTGCGCATCATGCCGGTGTTCGCGGCCAAGGGCGGCGGCTTCTTCGCCGTCGTCGTCGCGATCACCGCGATCATGGGTGGCGTCTTCCAGATCAACCCGGTGTGGAACTTCGGCCCGTACAACCCGGCGCAGGTGTCCGCGGGCGTCCAGCCCGACTGGTACATGGGCTGGACCGACGGTCTGATCCGCCTGTGGCCCGCGTGGGAGCTGTACCTGGGCAACTACACCGTCCCGGCGCCGTTCCTGCCGTTCCTCCTCGGTCTCCCGCTGCTGACCGGCATCGCCGCGGTCTACCCGTGGATCGAGAAGAAGCTGACCAAGGACTACGCGCACCACAACCTGCTCCAGCGTCCGCGCGACGTCCCGGTGCGCACCGCGCTGGGCGCGATGGCGATCTCGTTCTTCATGGTCCTGCTGCTCTCGGGCGGCAACGACATCATCGCCATGAAGTTCGACATCTCCCTGAACGCGCTGACCTGGGTCGGCCGCGTGGGCATGCTGCTGGTGCCGCCGCTGGCGTACTACCTCACCTACCGCCTGTGCCTGGGTCTCCAGCGCGCTGACCGCGAGGTGCTGGAGCACGGCGTCGAGACCGGCATCATCAAGCGCCTCCCGCACGGCGAGTTCATCGAGGTCCACCAGCCGCTCGGCCCGGTCGACGACCACGGCCACCCGCTGCCGCTGGCCTACCAGGGCGCCTCGGTGCCCAAGAAGATGAACAAGCTGGGTTCCGCGGGCCACCCGGTCCCCGGCAGCTTCCTCACCCCGGACTCCCCCGAGGAGACCGTCGCGCTGGTCAACGCCCGCAAGGCCCACGGCGTCTCGGAGGAGATCTCCGCCGAGAACATGCCCGGCGAGCTGGCGGGCAAGCCGCAGCAGCCCGACGCCTGACGTCAGACGCGCAAGGGCCCCGCACCACTTCCGGTGCGGGGCCCTTTCGCTTGTGCTCGATCAGCCTTCTTCAAGCCCGATCGAGAACGCCGCCTCGGTGTCCCGCTTGGAGTACGACCGGAACGAGATGTGCGTGTCGGTGTTCAGCACACCGGGCACCTTGCTGATGTGCCCTGGCACCAGCTCGGCCAGGTCCTCGTGCCGAGCCACCTTCACGATGGCGATCAGGTCGACATCACCAGCACAGGAGTACACCTCCGTGACGCCCTCGATCTCGGCGATCGTCTGCGCTGCCTCGGGGATGGATTCGGCAGCGGCCTGGATCAGCACGATCGCGTTGATCACGGGGTCCTCCTAGTCAGATGGTGTGCGGGCAATGCTAGAGGGCAACGCGACCCAGGTCGCGCCAGAGCCCACGACAGCAGCCACGGCGTCCACCCGAGAAGGACCGACCACGGCCCCAGCGGCCGACAACCGACCCGCACCACACGCAACCGTGCCCACCGCGGAGCCCGCCACCGACCAAGCGGAATCACCACAAGCGGCAGCACGCAACCGTCCCACCACGAACCAAGCGGAAGCACCCAAGAAGAAGGCGCCCGCACTTCCCCCGTCCCCCCGATCCCCAGCGCCCTCAGCTTCACCCCCGTGTTGTCAAGGCATCTTTCCCGCATTGACAACACGGGGGTGAAGCTCGAGACACTTGAGCGAGCGGGGCGACTGTCCCCAGGACCAACAGCCCGACTGCACCCGACTGCACCCGACAAGTCACCCAGGAAGTCACCCGACAAGTCACCCGGTTCCCCGGAACCCTCAGTGGTCGTACTCCCGGTACTGGTCCCTCCCGGCGTCGGCCAACTCCACCCACTCCCGCCACCCACCGGCCGACGCCGCGGGCGAGGCCCAGGGCTCCTCGCACCGCACCAACCGGGTCCCGGCCCGGTTCAACCACCGCAGCACCAACCCGGCCTCCTCCGGCGAAGCCCCCCGCAGCGGCCCGTCCCCTGGCACCACCGTCTCCGCCGAAGCCACCAACGCCTCCACCACGGGCAGGTACCGGGTCCCCCTCCGAGCCACCCCGGCGGACGCCAACCTCCCGTACCGGACGACGGCGAACTCCCACCCGCCGTCCCCGTCCGGCCGAGCGGCCACGACCTCCGGCAGCGCCGCCAGAGCCGCCAGCCTCTGCCCCCGGTCCAGCACCCGGATCAACGCCGCCATCCGGTCCCTCCGCCCGGCGGCCTCCTCGAACCGGTGCGCCGACGCGTACGAGTCGAGCTGCGCCACCAGCCCGTGCAGCGGCGCCACGTCCCGGCCGGCGATCAACTCCCGCAGCGCCACCACGGCGGGGGAGTACTCCCCCGCCGTCTGCTTCCCGGCGCACGGAGCCGCGCACCGCCCCAGCTCGTGCAGCGCGCACGGCGTGCCCCGCTGCGCCTTCACCGGGATCCGCTGCGTGCACGCCCGGATCGGCAGCGCTTCCAGCACCGCGTCGGCCGCCGTCTCCGCCGCCCGGCGCGACC
>NZ_DASUSQ010000077.1:0-10368 GCF_036375055.1 Umezawaea sp. | reverse complement strand
CGACCGGCTCCGCGAGCACGTGTGCGACACCTACGTGGCCAACCTGCGGAAACTGGTGGACGGACCCGACGCCGACCTCCGCGCGGAGCTGTTCAGCGCGTGGCTGCTGGGGATCAGCGTGGTCCGCTCGGTCGTGCGCGGGGACGCGCTGTCGACCACCACCGCGGCCGAGGTGTCGCCCTACTTCGACCAGGTGGCGGACGTGCTGCTCGGCAGGTCGTGACGGGACGCACGTCGTCGGGCGCCCCGCCACGGTCCGGCCCGCCGGAGCGGGTCAGACGACGACGGTGCTGGCGAGCACGGGCCCTCCGGACGGCAACGTGCAGGTCAGGGTCGTGCCGATCCAGATGCTCATCGTGAACGTGCCCGGCTTGAAGGTCACCACGCCGGTGTTCGCGACCGTGGCCGTCGCCGACCCCGGTCCGAGCAGCATCGGCTGCCCGATCGGCACGGCGACGGCGTTGGTGAGCCCGGTGGCGGTGACCGACCCGCTCCCCGCCCCGCCCAGCACCACCTGCATCTGCCCGGCGATGCCGCCCGCGGGGATGTCGGCGGGCGCGGGCTTCGTCGCCGAGACGGTCAGCGCGATGGGCTTGCCCTTGCGCACCACCGCGGGCGCGGTGACGGACACCGAGTAGGTGAGCAGCACCTCCTCGGACCCGGCCTCCGAGCAGGTGAAGACGACGGCGGCGGTGTTCGCCGAGGCCGCTGGCGGGGCCACCAGGCCACCCAGCGCGGTCATGGCCAACGCCATCGGCAACAGGACAGCGGAGCGCTTCATCAGGTGAGTCCTTCGATCTGGTTCTCGCCCGCCGCGCGCGTCGCCCTGGACGCGGGCAGCAGGGCCTGGACGATCCGCCCGCCGGTTCGGCTCGCGGCGGTGCGGACGACCGCGCGGCGGATGAGCCGGGCGGAGTTGGTGGCGGGCAGCAGGAAGTGCTTCGCGAAGTGGGCGCTCTTCTGGTGCTTGGTGACCAGCGGGCGCAGCCGGTGCTCCCAGGTGCCCAGCGCCGCCGCGATGTTGTCGCCGTGCTCGACCAGCAGCGTCCCGAGCAGGTCGCCGCCTGCGATGCCCAGCGACGAGCCGAACCCCGAGTACAGGGTGAGCGACCAGGCCGAGTCGCCGAGCAGCACCACCCGGCCGCGGCTCCAGCTGCTCAGGTGGATCTGACTGATCTGGTCGAACAGGGTGTGCTCCGCGCGGTCCACCGCGTCGAGCAGGTCGGGCACCGGGCCGCCGAAGTCGGAGTAGACCTCGCGCAGCGCCACCGACGGCCGCTTGCGGGCCTCCGCGGCGGGCCACGGGTGGCAGTACATGAACATCGCGACCGGGTCGTGGTCGTGGAAGGCCTGCACGGCTACCGACCGCCGGGTGTCCACCACCAGCAGGTTGTCGCCTTCGCGCAGCCCCTTGACCGGTCGGTCCAGCAGGCACGCGGCGATCACGTGGTTGAAGTCGCGGCGGTAGAGGTCCTCGGGGCCGAACACCTGCTCGCGGACCGCCGAGTGCAGCCCGTCCGCCCCGATGACCAGGTCGAACCGCTCGGTCGTCCCGTCGGACAGGTCCACCTCGGCGTGTCCCCTGCCCTGGCGGACGGCGGACGGACCGGCGCCGAAGCGGATCTCCACCTTGTCGTGCAGCGCCTCGTACAGGGCGTTCTCCACGTCCCCGCGCAGCACCGTGTAGGAGGAGGCCGCCATCGGCATCATCATCGCGGCGGGGTTCATCCCCGGCACGAGCCTGCCCCTGCGGTCCATCTCCAGGAACCGGCCGTTCGGATCGGCGCGGTCGCGGATGTCGTCGAAGATCCCGAGCCGCTTGGCGGGCTCGAAACCGTCGGCCATGAAGACGGTGAAGTAACCACCGGTTCGACGGGTGGGCGACCGTTCGACCACCAGCGGCTCCCACCCGATCTGCCACAGGCGCAGAGCGGTCGCCATACCGGAAATCCCCGCCCCGACGACCAGGGCGCGTTTCGGCCGCACCGGTGCTCCGGTGCCGTTCGGTGCAGTCATGTGTTCGGGCCTCCGGGCCCACCTGGCGCGGCGGGTTGATTCGGCGGTTTCAGATCGCACAATTACCGTAGCGCCTGTGGACGCACTTTCGCAGTAGGGTTCGAATAATTCAGGGGATAGTCGAACTAGGGGCCGGCGACCCACAATTAGGGGTGCGGCGTAGGGGTATACCCGCCAGATCCCCGGACAGTACGTTAGGACCGCCTCTTCATACCTGACAACTGGGTGGGACATGACCGAGGATCAGAAGGTCGTCGAATACCTCAAGAAATTGACGGTAGAGCTCTACAAAACTCGTGGGCAATTGCGCGCACTGGAACAGGAGCGCACCCAGCCGATCGCCGTGACCGCGATGGCCTGCCGTTTTCCGGGCGGGATCACCAGCCCCGAGGAGTTCTGGCGGATGCTCGCGGCGGGCGGGGACGGTTATGGCCCGTTCCCGGACGACCGGGGTTGGCCGCTGGCGGAGATCCACGACGACGACCCTGACCGGCGAGGCACGAGCTATGTCCGGGAAGGCGCTTTCCTCCGCGGTGCGACCGAGTTCGACGCCGCGTTCTTCGGCATCTCCCCGCGGGAAGCGTCCGCCATGGACCCGCAGCAGCGGGTGGTGCTGGAAACCGCGTGGGAGTGCCATGAACGGGCCGGTCTACCGCCTTCGGCACTGCGCGGCAGTTCGACCGGCGTGTTCCTGGGCATCAGCGGGCAGGACTACGCCGGCCTCGCGGCCGGTGCGGCGCAGGACGTGGAGGGGCTCGTCGGCACCGGGACCGCGGGCAGCGTGCTGTCCGGCCGGGTGGCCTACACCTTCGGCCTCGAAGGACCGGCGCTGACCATCGACACGGCGTGCTCGTCGTCGCTGGTCGCGATGCACCTGGCGGCCGAGTCGCTGCGCCGCGGCGAGTGCGACAGGGCGCTCGCGGGCGGGGTGACCGTGCTGTCGACCCCCGGTCTGTTCGTGGAGTTCAGCAGACAGCGCGGGTTGGCCCCGGACGGTCGCTGCAAGCCGTTCGCCGCCGCGGCCGACGGCACCGGCTGGGGCGAGGGAGTGGGCGTGCTCCTGCTGGAGCGCCTCGCCGACGCCCAGCGCGCGGGCAGGCCGGTGCTGGCGCTGATCCGCGGCAGCGCGGTCAACCAGGACGGCGCGAGCAGCAGGCTCAGCGCACCGAACGGTCCGGCGCAGCAACGCGTCATCCGCGCGGCGCTGGCCAACGCCGGGCTCACCACCCACGACGTCGACCTCCTCGAAGCCCACGGCACCGGCACCCGCCTCGGCGACCCCATCGAAGCCCAGGCCCTGCTCGCCACCTACGGGCAGGGACGCCACCCGGACCACCCGCTGCACCTCGGCTCGGTCAAGTCCAACATCGGCCACACCCAGGCCGCCGCGGGCGTCGCGGGCGTCATCAAGTCGATCCTGGCGCTGCACCACCAGACCGTGCCGCCCACCCTGCACGTCGACGCCCCCACCCCCCACGTCGACTGGGCCGCCGGCACCATCCGCCTCACCACCACGACCCACCCCTGGCCGCGCACCGACACGCCCCGCCGCGCCGCCGTCTCCTCCTTCGGGATCAGCGGCACCAACGCCCACCTCATCCTCGAACAGGCGCCCGACCCGGCGGAGCGCGTGGAGCACACCGGCGTGGTGCCCTGGTGCCTGGCGGCGAAGTCCCCCGGCGCGCTGCGCGAGCAGGCTCGTCGGCTGCGGGAGCACGCGCCCGAGGCCTCCCCCGCCGAGGTGGCGCACACGCTGCTGTCCCGCTTCCCCGGTTTCGCCCACCGCGCGGTGGTCTTCGGCGAGTCGACCGAGGACCTGGCGGACGGGCTGCTCGCCGTGGAGAACGGGTCGGGCGCTGTGGTGGGAGAGGTGGCCGCCGGCGGTCTCGCGTTCGTCTTCAGCGGGCAGGGCAGCCAGCACGAGGGCATGGCCCGGTCGCTGCACGCGACGTCCCCGGCGTTCGCACGGGCGCTGGACGAGGTGTGCGCGGAGCTGGACCGGTTCGTCGACACCCCGGTCAAGGAGGTGCTGTTCGGCGCCGAAGGCCTGCTCGACCAGACCGGCAACACCCAGCCCGCGCTGTTCGCGGTGCAGGTGGCGCTGGCGCGGCTGTGCGCGTCCTTCGGCGTGCGACCGGACTTCGTGGCGGGCCACTCCGTCGGTGAGATCGCCGCCGCGCACGTGGCCGGGGTGCTCACGCTGCCCGACGCGTGCGCGCTGGTCGGCGCCCGCGCCAGGCTGATGGCCGCGCTGCCCCCCGGTGGAGCGATGGTGTCGGTGCGGGCGGGCGAGACCGACGTGCGGTCGCACCTGAGCGCGACCGTGGCCGTCGCGGCGGTCAACAGCGCGGACTCCGTGGTCCTGTCCGGCGAGGAGGCCGCGGTGCTGGCCGCGGCGGAGGAGCTGCGGGCGGCCGGACGGCGGGTCAAGCGCCTGCGGGTCAGCCACGCGTTCCACTCACCGCTGATGGACCCGATGCTCGACGACTTCCGCGCCGCGGCGCGGGCCCTCGCCTACGCGAAGCCCGAGATCCCGTTCGTGTCCAGCACGACCGGCGCTCCGACCGAGGACCTGGACGCCGAGTACTGGGTGCGGCACGTGCGCGAGCCGGTCAGGTTCGCCGACGCCGTCATGGCGCTGGCGGAGGCGGGCACCTCGACGTTCGTCGAGGTCGGCCCGGACGCGACGCTGACGCCGCTGGTCACCGATCACCCCGCGATCTCCTTGCTGCGCAAGGGGGTCGACGACACCGAGCAGGTGCTCACCGCGCTGGGCACGGCGCACGTGCGGGGCGTCGCGGTGGACTGGTCGCCGCTGGTCCCCCGGACCGGGATCACACCGCTGCCGACCTACCCGTTCGAGCGCGGGCGGCACTGGCTGGACCAGGTCCCCGTGGCGGGCGACCCGCGCCGCGCCGGACAGGCGGAGACCGGGCACCCGCTGGTGACCACGGCGGTGGACCTGCCGGACGGCGGCGAGGTGCGGACCGGCAGGCTCAGCCTTGCCGACCAGCCGTGGCTGGGCGACCACCGGGTGCACGGCGTCGCGGTCCTGCCGGGCGCGGCGCTCGTCGACCTGGTGTGGTCCACCGGGGTCGACCCCGTCGCCGAGCTGACCCTGCACGCCCCGCTCGTGGTTCCCGAGCGGGCCGAGGCCGTGCTCCGGGTCAGCGTCGCACCACCCGGCGGAGGAGGTGCGCGCGACGTCGCCGTGCACAGCCGGGTCGGTGACGGCGACTGGACCCTGCACGCGTCGGCCACCACCTCACCCGATGCCGGTGTCGGTGTCGGTGTCGGAGTCGCACTGGACCGGTGGCCGACGGGGACGGCGATCCCGGTGGACGGCCTCTACGACGGACTCGCCGCCCGAGGTCTGGAGTACGGGCCGGTGTTCCGCGGCGTGCGCGCCGCGTGGCGCGACGACCGGCACGTCTACGCCGAGGTCGACCTGCCCGAGGGCGTCGACGCGACGCCGTACGGGCTGCACCCGGCGCTGCTGGACGCCGCGCTGCACGTGCTCGCCCTCGCCGGGGTCGAGCGGGAGGGCGCGGCGCTGCCGTTCTCCTTCACCGGCGCGGCCCTGCACGCCACGGGCGCGCACGCGCTGCGGGTCCGGGTGACCCCTCAGGGCCCGGACGGGATGGCCATCGCCCTCGCCGACGGCACGGGAGCGCCCGTGGCGACGATCGAGTCGCTGCGGCTGCGACCGGTGACCGCGGACCGGCTCGGGCCCGCGGGCGGCGGGCGGCGGGACGCGCTGCACAAGGTCGTGTGGAAGCCGCTGCGGGAGGTGGTGGAGCCACCGGCCGACGCCGAGTTCACCGAGGTGCGGGCCGGGGAACGACCGAGCCCCGGCACGTCCGGAACCGTCCTGCTGTTCGCCGAGGACGTGACCGGGCACCTGGAGTTCCTGCGGGAGTGGCTGACCACCCCCGAGTTCGACGACGTCCACCTGGCGGTGGTGACCGCGAACGGCGCGGCCACCGACGCGGACCGCGAGGTGGACCTCGACGCCGCCCCGGTGTGGGGCATGACCCGCGTGGCGCAGGCGGAGCACCCCGGCAGGCTGACGCTGGTGGACCTCGACGGGTCCGGCGCCGACCTGGTGCGCACGGCCGTCGCCACGGCGCGGGCGACGGGTGAGACGCAGGTCGCCGTGCGCGACGGCGTGGTGCGGGCACCCCGGCTGGTCCCGGTCACCGACTCGCTGCTGCCGCCGGAGGGCGTCCACCGCTGGCGGTTGGCGCAGGACGAGAGCGGCACCCTGGACGCCCTTCGGCTGACGCCGGTCGAGAAGACCGCCCTGGCCCCGGAGGAGGTGCGGGTGGCCGTGCGCGCGGCCGGGGTGAACTTCCGCGACGTGCTGATCGCGCTGGGCACGTACCCCGGCGAAGCGGTGATGGGCGGCGAGGCCGCGGGCGTCGTGCTGGAGATCGGCTCGGACGTCACCGGACTCGCGGTGGGCGACCGGGTGACGGGCGTGTTCAGCGGCGCGTTCGGACCGGAGGCGACCACCGACCACCGGATGCTGGCCCGGATGCCGGGGTCGTGGTCGTTCACCGAGGCCGCGGCCGTGCCGATCGCGTTCCTCACCGCCTACTACGGGTTGCGCGACCTCGGCGGTCTGCGCGAGGGGCAGGCGGTGCTGGTGCACGCCGCGGCGGGCGGCGTCGGCATGGCCGCGGTGCAGCTGGCCCGGCACTGGGGCGCGAGGGTGTACGGCACCGCCAGCGAGGGCAAGTGGGACGTGTTGCGCGACAACGGGTTCACCACGGAGCACATCGCGTCCTCGCGCACGCTCGACTTCGCCGACCGGATCATGGAGGCGACCGAGAGCCGCGGTGTGGACGTGGTGCTCGACGCGCTCGCGGGCGAGTTCGTGGACGCCTCGCTGCGGCTGCTGCCGCGCGGCGGGCGGTTCGTGGAGATGGGCAAGGCCGACGTGCGCGACGCCGCACGGGTCGGGGCCGAGCACCCCGGCGTGGAGTACCGGGCCTTCGACCTGATCGAGGCCGGGCCCCGGCGCATCGGCGAGATGCTCGCCGAGGTGCTGGCGCTGTTCGAGTCGGGCGCGCTGCGGCACCTGCCCCGCACCGACTGGCCGGTGCGGCGCGCGCCCGACGCCTTCCGGCACATCGGCCAGGCGAAGCACGTCGGCAAGAACGTGCTGGTGCTGCCCGAACCTCCAGGTCCACGGGGGACGGTCGTCGTCACGGGAGCCGGAGGGGCGTTGGCCGGGCAGCTCGCCCGGCACCTGGTCGTCGAGCGCGGGGTGCGGCACCTGCTGCTGCTCAGCCGGACCCGGCCGGTGGCGCTCGCCGAGGAGCTGTCGGCGTTGGGCGCCGAGGCGATCCCGGTGGCCTGCGACGTGGCCGACCCCCGCCAGGTGGTGGACGCGCTGGCGCTCGCCCCGCCGGACCACCCCGTGCGCGAGGTCGTCCACGCGGCGGGTGTGCTCGGCGACGGCGTCATCACCGGCCTGGACCCCGCGCGGCTGCGGGACGTGCTGCGCCCCAAGGCGGACGGCGCGCTCGTGCTGCTCGACGCCGTGCGCGACCTGGACGTGGCGGCGGTGACGTTCTACTCCAGCGCGTCGGCCACGCTCGGCGGGGCGGGGCAGGCGGCCTACGCGGCCGCGAACGCGGTCCTCGACGCACTGGCCCACAACGCCGGGGTGGCGGGCCTGCCGGTCACCTCGGTCGCGTGGGGGCTGTGGAAGGGCTCCGGCATGGGTTCGGGGCTCGCCGACGCCGACCTGCGCCGGGCGCGGCGCGGCGGCGTGCTCCCGCTGGAACCCGACAGGGCGTTGGCGCTGCACGACGTCGTCCGCGACTCCGTGGACCCGCACGTGCTCGCCGCACCGGTCGACACGACCGGGCTCGACCCCGACAGCGCCCACCCGCTGCTGCGCGACCTCGTGGCACCGGGTCGCAGACGTGCCGCGGCTCCGACGGGCCGGGACACCGGCGCGGGCGAACGGCTGGCGGCGATGCCCGCCGACGAGCGGCGGCGGGTGGTGACCGACCTCGTCCGCACGCACGTGCGCGGCGTCCTCGGGTACGGCGACGAGGACTTCGACCCCGGACTCGCGTTCAGCGAGCTCGGGTTCGACTCGCTGACGTCGGTGGACCTGCGCAACCGGCTCACCGCGGCCACCGGGCTGAAGCTGCCCGCGGGGCTGGTGTTCGACCACCCCACCCCGGCGGACCTGGTGGCGCGGCTGGTGGCCGACCTCGCCCCGGACGACGCCGGTGTCGACCCCGCCGAACGCGAGTTCCGCGAGCTGCTGGCGCGCATCCCGCTGTCCCGCCTGCGCGCGGCCGGGCTCTACGACCGTCTGGTGCGCTTGGACGGCGACGAGGCGCCGTCCCAGGCCGGAACGCAGGACATCGACTCGTTGGACGTCGCCGACCTGGTCCGGCACGCCATGGGCGACCGATCACCACGGAGTGCACGATGACCATTGACACCGACCGGATCGTCACCGCCCTGCGCACGTCGCTCAAGGAGAACGACCTCCTCCGCGAAGAGGTGGAGCGCGCGTCCGAGCCGATCGCGGTGGTCGGCATCGGCTGCCGGTTCCCCGGCGGCGTCGGGTCGCCGGACGCGTTGTGGCGGCTGCTGGTGGACGGCCGCGACGCGATCGGCGAGTTCCCCGCGGACCGCGGGTGGGACCTCGACGCCCTGTTCCACCACGACCCCGACCACCCCGGCACGAGCTACGCCCGGCAGGGCGGTTTCGTCGAGGACGCGGCCGGTTTCGACGCCGAGTTCTTCGGCGTCTCGCCCCGCGAGGCGCTGGCGATGGACCCGCAGCAGCGGCTGCTGCTGGAGACGTCGTGGCACGCGATCGAGGACGCGGGCATCGACCCGACCTCGTTGCGCGGCACCCCGACCGGGGTGTTCATGGGCATGAGCGGCCAGGACTACGCGTCAGCTTCGGACTTCGCACTGCCCGACGGGCTCGAAGGGCACCTAGCCACGGGCACCGCGCCGAGCGTGCTGTCCGGGCGGGTCGCCTACTCGCTCGGCCTGGAGGGTCCCGCGCTCACCGTGGACACGGCGTGCTCGTCCTCTCTGGTGTCGCTGCACCTGGCCGCGCGGGCGCTGCGCGGCGGGGAGGCCACGCTGGCGCTGGCGGGCGGCGTCACGGTGATGACGACGCCGAAGGCGTTCACCAGCTTCAGCAGGCAGCGCGGGTTGGCGGCGGACGGGCGCTGCAAGGCGTTCGCCGCGGACGCCGACGGCACCGCGTGGGGCGAGGGCGTCGGTGTGCTCGTGCTGGAGCGCCTGTCCGAGGCGCTGCGGCACGGCCGCACCGTCCTCGCGGTCATCCGGGGCAGCGCGGTCAACCAGGACGGCGCGTCGAACGGCCTCACCGCCCCGAACGGGCTGGCGCAGCAGCGGGTCATCCGCGACGCGCTGGTCTCCGCGGGCCTGGAGGCCGACGAGGTCGACGTCGTGGAGGCGCACGGCACGGGCACGAGGCTGGGCGACCCGATCGAGGCCGACGCGCTGCTGGCCACCTACGGCCGGTCGCACAGCCCGGAACGGCCGCTGCTGCTGGGCTCGGTCAAGTCCAACATCGGCCACACCCAAGCCGCCGCTGGGGTCGCGGGGGTCATCAAGTCGATCCTGGCCCTGCGCAACGGGATCGTGCCGCCGACCCTGCACGCCGGAACGCCCACGCCCCACGTCGACTGGAGCGCGGGCACGGTGGTGCTCGCCTCGGAGGCGGCGGACTGGCCCGACACCGGCCGTCCGCGCCGGGCGGGCGTGTCCGCGTTCAGCATGAGCGGCACCAACGCCCACGTCATCCTGGAGCAGGCGCCTGTCCTCGAACCGACGCCGGTCGACCCCGCGGCGGACGGCCCGGTGCCGGTAGCGCTGTCGGCCCACTCCCCCGCCGCTCTGCGTTCACTGGCCAGGAGCCTCGGCGACCTGCCCGACCTCCCGCTCCACCCGGTCGCCCACGCCCTGGGCCGAGGACGGGCCGCGCTCCGGCACCGCGCCGTCGTCGTGGCCCACGACTCCGACTCCTTGCGCGACGGCCTCTCAGCGCTGGCGGAAGACCGACCCCACCCCGATCTCGTCACCGGTTCGGTCTCCCACGACCGCGGCGGCCTGGTGTTCGTCTTCCCCGGCCAAGGCTCCCAATACCCCGGCATGGCCGCCGCACTCCTGAACACCCACCCCGTCTTCACCCGAGCAGTCGAAGACTGCGACGCCGCCCTGTTCCCCATCACCGGCTGGTCCGTCATCGACGTCCTACGCCAATCACCCAGCGCACCACCAGCCGACCGCGTCGACATCGTCCAACCCGCACTGTTCACCGTCATGACCGCACTGGCC
>NZ_DASUSQ010000076.1:0-65170 GCF_036375055.1 Umezawaea sp. | reverse complement strand
GCACTTCGGCCGAAGTGTCGTTCCGCGATCCATTGACCCGGCCCGGACCCCTCCGACACCCTCCGGGAGGTCACCTTCACCCCTGCCCCGAAAGGTGTTCCACAATGGTGCGAAGGATCCTGCTCGTGCTGCTCGCGAGCTTCCTCACCCTCACCGGGACGGCGACCGCCGACCCCGGACCCGTGACGCAGGACGACGTCCACGCCATGGACGGGTGCTACACCTGGAACCGTTCGCTCTCCCAGGGCGCGAGCGGCGAAGACGTGCGCCAGCTCCAGATCCGCGTGTCCGGATACCCCGGCTACGGCGCGGTGATCGGCCTCGACGGCCAGTTCGGCGCGGCGACGCGGTCCGCTGTCGTCCGGTTCCAGCAGGCCTACGGCCTCGCGGCCGACGGTGTCGCGGGCCCGGCCACGTTCAGCAAGCTCTACGCGCTCCAGGACGACGACTGCACGCCCGTCCACTTCACCTACGGCGAGCTGAACCGCTGCAACTCCGACTGGTCCGGCGGCAAGGTGTCGGCCACGCAGGCCAGGGCCAACGCGCTCGTCACCATGTGGAAGCTGGAGGCGCTGCGCCACGCGCTCGGCGACCGGCCCCTGACGGTCAACGGCGGCTTCCGCAGCGTGTCCTGCAACAGCGCGGTGGGCGGCTCGGCGACCAGTCGCCACATGTACGGCGACGCGGCCGACCTCGGCGCGGGCGTGCAGGGCTTCTGCGCGCTCGCCAAGCAGGCCCGCAACCACGGCTTCACCGAGATCCTCGGCCCCGGCTACGCGGGCCACGACGACCACGTCCACACCGCGTTGAGGTCGGGCCAGTTCTGGTCCGCGCCCAGCTGCGGCATCTGAGGACGGGCACCGCTCGACGAACCGTCAGCGGGTCCGCCGTGCCGCGGCACGGCGGACCCGCGCCCGCCGCGTCACGCGGGCCTGACCGCGTCCACGTGCTCGCTCAGCCAGCCGCGGAAGTCCTGGAGCCGCGGGTTGAGCGCGCGGGTCGCGGCCACGTCGCGGGAACCGACGAAGTCGCGCTCACCCTCCACGTAGAACTGGAACATGTTGCCGATCTCGTCGCCCGCGGGCAGTCCGAGCGAGCGGAACAGGTCGTGCCCGAGCGGTCGGTAGTCGACCGGTTCGCCCAGCGCGTCGGCGAACGCGGCGGCGTACTCGGCGCCGGTCAGGTGTTCGCCCGCGATGCTCACGGTCTTGCCCGCGTACTCGTCGCCCGCGGCGAACACGCCGTACGCGGTGCGGCCGATGTCCTCCGCCGCGATGCCCGCCAGCCTGGCCTCGCCCATCGGCAGCGTGAGCACGAGCCGTCCGTCCTCGCCGCGCGAGGGGCCGAAGCCCTGGGTGAACCCGTCCCAGTAGAAGGTGGTCCTCAGGTAGGTGGTGGGGACGCCCGAGTCGCGGAAGAACGCGTCCGCCTCGGCCTTGGCGTCGAAGTGCGGGACGGTGTAGCGCTCCTGGAGCACCGGGACCCTCGGGTCGGACACCGGGATGACCTCGCGCGTGTCCTCCAGGGTCGACCAGACGACGTGGGCGACACCGGCGGCCTTCGCGGCGCGCGCGGCCGTCGCCGCCTGCGCCAGCTCGACGTCCGCGGACATGGACTCCCAGAAGTTGGTCACCACGTAGACGCCGTGGGCGCCCTCGAACGCGGCCCGGAGCGAGCCCTCGTCCTCCAGGGTCGCCTCCACGACCTCGGCGCCCAGGTCGGCCAGCGCGCGGGCCTTCGCCGAACTCGCGTCCCTGGTGATGGCGCGGACGGCGAACGGGCCGTCGGGGGCGTCCAGGACGGCCCTGACCAGACCGCCGCCCTGCGCACCGGTCGACCCCAGCACGGCGATGATCTTCTTGTCGCTCATGAAGCACTCCTCGGTGGTGTCGCCGCGCCCGTGCGGCAACTTACCTAGTTAAACAGGTAAGTTGCCGCAGAATTCCGAGGCCGGTTGTGAGCTGGACCACCGGGGCGAGGTCGCTCCCGCCCGAGAGGACGGGGAGCATGGACCCGTGCCACGAGAACGAGAACGAGAACGAGGTGCGCGGAAGGTCCCCGGCGCCGCTCGGCGCGGACCCGTCAGCCACGCGCTGTTCCGCGTGGTCCGGCTGCACCGGATGCTGGCGGGTCACCTCCTGCGCGACCTCGGCCTGCACCGCGGCCAGGAACTGCTCCTCATGCACCTGTGGGACTCCGGTCCGGTGCGCCAGACGGAGCTGATCGCGGTGCTGGACTCCGACTCGGCGACCATCACGAGGATGGTGCAGCGACTGGAGAAGGCGGGCCTGGTCGAGCGGGCACCCGACCCGAACGACGGCCGCGCCACCCTGGTGTCCTCCACCTCGGCGGGCGACGCGGTGCGGGCGAGGATCGAACGGATGTGGCGCGACCTGGAGGCGGCGACCGTCGGCGACCTGCCCCCGACCACGCTGGCGCCCCTGCTGGACGCGCTCGCCGCGGTCGAGGCCAACCTGTCGGCCGCGGTCGACAGGTCCTGACGGGGCCTCACCCCGCGGCCCCGTGGCCCAGCAGCTGCTCGACGAGCCGCTCCTTGGCCGCCGCGAGGTGGCGCCGGTAGGTGCCGTAGGGCACGCCCAGCCGTCGGGCGGTCGCCCGGTGGGTGCGCGCCACCGAGAGGTAGGTGGCGGTCAGCACCTCGTGCGCCTTCACGCCCGCGGGGTCGACCTGGAGCGCGTCCAGGGCGGCGGTGACGGCTCCGCGCAGGTCCGCCACGGGATCGGCCGACCCCCCGGGCACGAGGCGCGAGCGCAGCAGGACGCTGGTCGCGAACTCCCGAGGAGCCCGCCACGTGCGCAGCGCCTCGACCACGCCCTCCTCGAACACGGCCCGCGGCAGGTCGTCGGCCGCGCCACCGGGAGCAGGCGTTCCCGGCCACCCGGCCACGGGCTCGGCCACCGCGCGGGCCCGGTGCTCCACCCACTCCTCCACGGGTTGCCGCCGCCAGTCGCGACCGAAGACGTGCTGCTCGCGCCCGTCGACGTCCACCGCCACGACCTCCAGCAGCCCGGCCTTGGCCAGGTAGTCCCTCCAGCGCTCGGCGTCCTCGAAGACGGTGAAGGTCACCGCGCGACCGCGGGTCCTCATCTCGTCCGCGATCGTGCGCCTGCTGACGAGGTCCATGAGGGGGGAGGGCCGCTGGTGCAGGCCGGGCTGCACGGCGAAGCGGCGGATGCCCAGGTGCTCACCCCGACCCAGCGGGGCGACCGACTCCACGAAGTCCCACAGCGACGCGATCAGCGGGTCCTCGGCCAGGTCCTCGGGCAGCGGTGCCTCCAACCGCAGGACGGCCATGAACGCGACGGGTGCGGAGGAGCCCGAGTAGCGGTAGACGCGGAAGCCCCGCGGCTGGCGGCGCACCCAGTGCGCGACCGCCCTCGCGGACGCGGAGCCCTCCGCGTCCTCCGCCATGCGCAGCACGTCGGGCACGTCGTCGGGCCTCAGCGGCGTGTCCTCGACGTGGGGGTGGGCCCGCCAGTCGTACAGGTCGTCCGGGGTGCCCTGGTCGCGGAAGAGGAACATCCACTCCGCGACGCGCGGCAGCGCGTCGTCCTCCGAGGCGCCGCGCACCGCGCGCAGGCACGCGACCGAGACCCCCACGCGCACGTCCTCGTAGCGCTCGGGGTCCCGCCAGCGCAGGTCGGCCGCGAGCGTGGCCCGCACCGCGTCGTGGGGGTGCAGCCCCTCGGGCGTGGCCTCGATGTAGGGCAGCTGGCGCAGCCAGGGGAACACCGTCGCGGTGTCCTCGTCGCCCAGCACCGCGCGCAGCAGGGATTCCCGCGTCACGTACGCCTGCGCCACGACCTCGAGGGCACGTCGGTGGGCGGTGCTCGGCAGTTCGCCCACGAGCCGCTCCACCAGGGTGGTCAGCACGTCGCCGGTGGGCTTCCACAGTGGACTCGCGCCCAGCGCCGCCGCGGGGACGGACGCGGCGAGCGAGAGCGCGAGCGGGCTGCCCCCGGCGAAGGCGACGATGGCGGGGCGCCGCTCCTCGGCGACACCGCGGGCCGCGAGCAGGGCGTCGGACTGGGCTGCGTCGAGCGGACGCACGACCAGCTCGGCGAACAGCTCCGTCCACCCCGGATCGAGCGACCACTCCGGATCGGGGGCGACCCGGCTCGCCAGCACGACGAGCGCGCCCTCGGCGAGCCGCAGCAGGAACGTGTCGCGCAGCCACGGTTCGAGCGGCTGGCAGTGCTCGAAGGAGTCGACGAGGAGCACCGTGCCCGGCTCGACGCACGCCAGCGCGGCGGCCTCCTCGATGCGGCGGGGGTCCGCGTCGAGGAACCGCGCGTCGACGTGCACCACGCGGCGGCCCGCGGTCTCCGCCCGCCGGGCGGCGTGGCGCAGCAGCGAGGACTTGCCGATGCCGCCGGGACCGTGCAGGTACGCCACGAGCGGGGCGTCCGCCGCTCCCGAGAGCATCCGGTCGAGCACCGCGCGCTCCGACCCCCGGCCCACCAGCGCGCCCGCTCGCGCTGCGGCCAGCCTGTCCGCCAGTCCCGTCGCACCCACTCCGCGTTCCCCTCCTCCGACCCGGCCTCCGCCTCGATGACCGAACGTAGGCCATGGGACGCGCCGGTGGACCCCGTCGGACACCGGTGGGCACCGCGGGACGTGGAGACCGGGCAGCGCCGCGCCGCAGGATGGGCGGCACCAGCTCCGTCCTCCGCCCTCGCCGCTGACGGCCGCGGTGCCGGGGTCGCCGGTCGTCACCGGTGACCGCTCACCCGCGTCGAGGACCGGGAGCCTGCCGCACGACACCACTTCTCGAACGAAGGTGAACCCCCTGATGAAGGCAGTGCGCTTCCACGACTTCGGTGATCCCGAGGTCCTGCGCTACGAGGACGTCGACCAGCCCACCCCCGGCGCGGGTCAGGTCCGCGTCCGCGTCGCCGCGACGTCGTTCAACCCCATCGACGCCGGTGTCCGCGCGGGCGGCATGCGCGGCCCGATGCCGGTGGCGCTGCCGCACACCCCCGGCCGCGACGTGGCGGGCGCGGTCGACGCGCTGGGCGAGGGCGTGACCGGCCTGGAGATCGGTGCGCCGGTCGTCGGGTTCCTGCCGATGGTGGAGGACGGCGCGGCGGCCGAGTACGTCCTGATGGGGGCCGACCTGCTCACGGCCGCCCCCCGCGACCTCCCGCTGGCCGACGCCGCCGCGCTGCCGCTGGTCGGGCTGACCGCGTGGCAGGCGCTGTTCGACCACGGCGGGCTGGAGGCCGGGCAGCGGGTGCTGGTCAACGGCGCCGGTGGCGCGGTCGGCGGCTACGCCGTGCAGCTGGCCCGGTGGGCCGGGGCGCACGTGGTCGCCACCGCCAGTCCGCGCAGTGCCGCGGCGGTCAAGGACGCCGGTGCCGACGAGGTCGTCGACCACACCTCCGTCGAGGTGACCGCGGCGGTGACCGAGCCGGTCGACGTCGTGCTCAACCTCGCCCCGGTCGACCCGGAGCGCCTGGCCGCGCTGACCGACCTGGTCCGTCCCGGCGGCGTCGTGGTGAACACGACCGTGTGGATGCCCGCGCCGACGGACGAGGGGCGCGGCGTGCGCGGGGTCAACCTGTTCGTCCGCGGCGACGCGGAGCAGCTCGCGCGGCTGGTGGCGCTGGTCGACGGCGGCGAGCTGCGGGTCGAGATCGCCCGCCGGGTCCCGCTGGCCGAGCTGCCCGCCCTGCACGCCGAGGCCGCCGCGGGCGGCCTGCCGGGCAAGGTCGTCGTCCTCGTTCCCGGTGCCTGACACCCCGTCCGATCCCGAAGGGCAGTGATCGTGCCACTCAGCTTGGACCCCGAGATCGCGCGGGCGCTGGCCCCGATGGCCGGCGCGATGGCCGAGGCCGTCCCGCCCGCCGTGGGTGACGTCGCGGCGCGGCGCGCGCTGTGGGAGCCGATCATCGGCGCGGCGGGGACGGCCCAGCCGATCCCGGCCGACGTCACCCGCGGCGACCACCGCGTGACGACCGACGACGGCGCGCGGATCACGGTGCGCTGGTACGCCAAGGAGGGGGCGGCGCCGGGACCCGCCGTGCTGTTCTTCCACGGTGGCGGCTACATCTTCGGCCACGTCGACCTGTTCGACGGGCCGGTCTCCCGGTACGTGTCCGCCAGCGGGGTGCCGATGCTGTCGGTGGAGTACCGCCGCGCGCCCGAGCACCCCTTCCCGACGCCGCTGGAGGACGCCTACGCGGCGCTGCGCTGGCTGCACGAGCGGGCTCCGGAGTGGGGCCTCGACCGCGACCGGATCGGCGTGATGGGCGACAGCGCCGGGGGTGGCATCGCGGCGGCGCTGTCGATCCTCGCCCGCGACCGCGGCGGTCCGGGGATCGCCAGGCAGATCCTGGTCATGCCGATGCTCGACGACCGCACCACCACGCCCGACCCGCACATCGAGCCCTACCTGCTGTGGTCCTACGACGACAGCCGCACCGCGTGGCCCGCGCTGCTCGGCGAGGCCGCCGGAGGGCCCGACGTCCCGGCCACGGCGGCGCCCGCCCGGATCGCGGACGCGACCGGCCTGCCGCCCGCCTACATCGAGGTGGGCCAGCTCGACGTCTTCCGCGACGAGGACCTCGCCTACGCGACGACGCTGAGCCGCGCGGGCGTGCCGGTGGAGTTCCACCTGCACCCCGGAGCCCCGCACGAGTTCGACTCGATCGCCTTCACCTCCGACGTGGCCCGGCGCGCCGTCGCCGACCGCGTGCGGGTGCTGCGGTCGATCTGAGGTCAGGAGTCGGACGCGCCCATCACCAGTCCCTCGATCGTGTGCTTCTGGGTGATGGGCCGCAGGGTGTCGACGACGGGGCAGTCGAGGTGGGCGCGGACCTGGTCGGGAAGTGACGCCCAGAAGTCCTGGGTCACGGCGGTGTCGTGGCGGGCGCTGTTGCCCGCTCCCGGCCCGTCGAGGCCCAGGACGAGGACCGGGCGGCTCTTCGGGGAGTGGTTCGCGGTGCCGCGGTGGACGGTCAGCGCCGACCGGATCGAGATGTCGCCCATCCGCGGGAACTTGCGCACGGCCAGCTCGCGGTAGCGCGGGTAGGCGTCCTTCGGCGGGAACATGCCGTGCTCGAACGCGCCGCCGTCGTCCCAGTGCGTGCCGGGCGCGATCTCGAACGGCCCCATGTCCGGTTCGGTGTCGACGGTGGTCACGTTGACGGCGAGCGAGTTCAGCCTGCGGTGGCGGGAGGTCTCCTCCGGCGTGGGGAAGTCGCGGTGCCACGGCTGGTCGACCGCGCCCGCGAGCGGGACGTCGAAGCCGACCTCGACGATCCGGTAGTCCGGGCCCAGCACGGCCTCCGCGACGGCGGTGATCCACGGGTGGGAGGCCAGGTCGGCGAAGCCGCTCAGCTGCTCGGGGTGGATCTCGACGTAGTAGCGGTTCGGGCCGCGGCCGACCGCGCCGTCCGGGCGCGACCGCGCCTCGGTGAACGCCGCGTCGACGTCCTCGCCCAGCCGCCGCACCCAGTCGCGGCTGAACGCCTCCGGCAGGCCGATGATGCCGTCCTCCTGGAGGCGGGCGGTCAACGCCGCGACCTCCGCGGCGGGGAGAGCGGTGGGGTGCGCGGTCATGTCGGCCTCCGTGTGGCGCGGCAGCGTGTCCCGGCCAGTTTGCAACGTGGCATGCCACGTTGCAAGAGTTATGCTGCCACGGAGTGGGGGAGGACGACGATGAACCCGAAGCTGCGGGACGTGGCCGAGCACGCCGGGGTGTCGGTGCGCACGGTGTCCAACGTGGTCAACCAGTTCCGCTACGTCGCGCCCGCGACGCGGGAGCGGGTGCAGGCCAGCATCGACGCCCTCGGCTACCGGCCCAACATGGCCGCCCGCACGCTGCGGCGCGGCCGGACCGGTCTCGTGGCGCTGGTGATCCCGGAGATCGACTCGCCCTACTACGCCGAACTCGCGGCGCGGACCGTGCGCGTCGCCGAGGCCAGGGGCCTGACGGTGCTCATCGACCAGACCGGCGGTGACGCCGAGCGCGAGACCCAGCTGCTGCACGGGCGGCGCGGCCAGCTGGTCGACGGCGTCCTGTTCAGCCCGTGGGGGGTGGCCCCGGCGGAGCTGGCCTCCCGCACCGACACCGTCCCGCTGGTGCTGCTCGGGGAGCACGACGGCACGGCGGGCGTCGACCACGTGGTGATCGACAACGTGGCGGCGGCGCGCGAGGCCACCGAGCACCTGCTGGCGCGCGGCAGGCGGCGGATCGCGGCGGTGGGCGTCCAGCCGGGGTCGCTGAACGCGACCGCGCGCCAGCGGCTCGCCGGGTACCGGAGCGCGCTGGCCGGGGCGGGGCTGCCCGCCGACCCCGACCTGGAGGTGCCCGTGCGGCGCCTGCACCGCGCCGACGGCCACGAGGCGATGCTGCGGCTGCTGGACTCGCCCCGCCCGCCGGACGCGGTCTTCTGCTTCACCGACGAACTGGCGCTGGGCGCGCTGCGGGCGGCGGCTGACCGCGGTGTCGCGGTGCCGGGATCGGTGGCGCTGGTGGGTTTCGACGACGTCGAGGACGGCCGGTTCAGCGTTCCGGCGCTCACGACGGTGTCCCCGGACAAGGACCGGATCGCCGAACTCGCCCTGGACCTCCTGACCTCCGGGTCGACGTCCCCGCGCAGCGTCATCGCCCCGCACCGGCTGGTGGTGCGCGAGACGGGCTGACGGCGTCCCGTCCTCCCGAGGTCGTAGTCGGTCCGCGACCAGGGGAGGACGCACGGGGACGGGATCGCTCGCGATCATCGGGGAATGAGCCGTCGAACACTCGTCACGTCGCTGCTGGTCGCCGTATCGGTGGTACCGCTCGTGGCCGCCCCGGCGTCGGCAGGGGGGACCCGGCTGACCTGGAGGCCGTGCGCCGACGTCGCGAAGGACTGGGACCAGGCCGACCGCCGGTCGGAGTGCACGACGGTCGCGGTGCCCCTGGACCACGCGGATCCCGGTGGTCGGACGATCGACATCGCGGTGAGCCGGATCCGGGCCGTCGGTCGGAGCGAGGGCGTCGTGGTGTTCAACCCCGGAGGGCCGGGGCACCCCGGCACGACGATGCCCGCCGACATCGCCGAGAGCCGGGCGGCCGGGATCGGGGAGCGGCACGACCTGGTCGGCTTCGACCCGCGCGGCGTCGGGTACAGCACCACCGTCGACTGCCCGGACGAGGAGGTCGAGCCCGGACTGCCCGACGAGGAACGCGCCCGGCGCACCGCCGAGCACAACCGGGCGTGCTTCGACCGGGACCCCGCGCTCGCCGCGTCGCTCACGACCACGAACGTCGCCCGCGACCTGGACCGGGTCCGGCAGGCGCTGGGCGTCCGGACGATCGGGTTCTACGGGGTGTCGTGGGGGACGGCGCTGGGCGCCGCGTACCGGACGCTGTTCGACCGCCACGTCGACGGGATGCTGCTCGACTCCGTCCTGACGCCGACGATGAGCACGACCGCGATGGACGACGGGCAGGCCGCCGCGGGCCAGGAGACGTTCCGGCTGTTCTCCGAGTGGATCGCGGCCCGCCACGGGGTGTACGGGCTCGGCGCGTCGACCGACGCGGTGTCCCGGCGGCTGCTGGACCTGCGGGCGGAGCTGACCGAACACCCGAGGACCGCGCCGGACGGCACCGTCGTCGACGGGACGACGGTGAGCATGATGCTGGCCAACCCCCGCCGGGAGTGGGCCGATCTCGCGGCACGCCTGACCGTGCTCGCCGAGGGCGGCACGACCGCCGTGCGGGCCGGTGCGAACGGCGGGTTCGGGTGGGACGTGGACCGGTACCGGTCGTGGGTGTTCGCGCAGACGGCGTTGCTGTGCAACACCTCCGACAGCCCGCGCGACTTCGCCTCGGTGGCGCGGCACCGCGCCGAACGCGTGGCCCGCTACCCCGTGGCGGGCGGGTACCCGGCCTACGAGCGCCGCTGCGTCGGCTGGCCGAGGGACGCGGAGGCGGTGCGGTTCGGTCGCGGCGCGAGTCCGCTGCAACTCGTCGGGCACCGGTACGAGCCGGTGACGCCGTACCCGTGGACGCACGAGGTGCGGGCGCTCGTCGGCGGTGACGTGCTGACCGTCGAGGACGACGCCCACGGGTCGCTGTCCAGCCTGCCGTGCGCCGAGTCGGCGGTCACCTTCTTCGACACCGGCAGGACCGGCACCGGGACGTGCGCCGGAGCGCCGGTCCCGTAGCTCCCCGTCGTCGGCGCGCCTCCACCACCGGGTACGTCGTCGTCGAGCACGCCGAGCGCGGCGCCGAGTCGCTGGACGACGCGGTGCGGGGAACTGTCCGGCACCACGACCGGGGGCCCGCGGGCGGTCGATTCACCCGATGGTGCTGGCTCAAGTTGAAACGGTTCTGAAACGGTTGTAGGGTCTGATCACCGTGACCCCGCAGCCGAGGAACGTGGGACCTATGCCCGAATTGTCGCGTTTGCCCAAGCCGGTCGCCGAGTCGTGGGACTGGCAGCTCTCCGGTCTGTGTCGAGGCGTGGACAGCGCCCTGTTCTTCCACACCCCCAACGAACGGGGTTCGGCTCGGGAGCGGCGCGAGTCGCGGGCCAAGGAGCTGTGCGCCCGGTGCCCGGTCATGGTCGAGTGCCGCGCGCACGCGCTGACGATCGAGGAGACCTACGGGATCTGGGGTGGTCTGGGCGAGAGCGAGCTGCGCGCGATCATCTCGGAGCGGCACAGGCGGACATGACCGGTCTGGAGGACCGGATGATCCGCCTGGTGTGGCACGTCGTGGTGACGTGCGCGCCACGCCGTCGCGCGGAGGCCACGGCGTGGCGCCTCCTGCGGGAGAACTTCGTCCCCGCCGAAGCGGGGGACCTGTACGGTCGTGCCGTGCGTGCCAGGCTGGTGCAGGCCCTTCGGGCGGAGTTCGGGGAACGAGCCGAACTGCCGGTCGCCAGGGCGCGGGTGCGCGACGAACTGGCGATCCGGCGGTCGTGGTCCGGCCACGACGCGGGGCGTTCCCTCGAGCAGCACCGATGACCGCGGAGAGCGTTCCACCCTCCGAGGGGGTCGAGCTCCGGGCGTTGTGGACGCCCGGCGCGGTGGCCGCCATGCTCGGCATCTCCCCGAACACCCTGCGCACCTGGAGCCACCGGTACGACCTGGGGCCGACCGCCCGCACGCCGGGTGGGCACAGCCGCTACACCGACGACGACGTGGACCGCGTGCGGCGGATGCTCGCGCTCACGGCGTCGGGCATCGCGTCCGCCGCCGCGGCGGCGATGGCCAAGAAGGGCACCGCGGTCGTCGAGGACGCCGGGGAGCCCGCGGAGGTGCCGTCGTGGCGGATGGCGCGCGGTGGTCTGCGCCGTGCGGCGAACCGCCTGGACGCGTTCCTGGTCCGGGAGATCGCCGCGCGACTGATCGCCGAGCACGGGGTCGTGCTCGCGTGGGAGCGCGTCTTCACGCCGATGCTCGTCGACCTGGGTGAGTGGATCACCGCCGAGGGCAAGGGGGTGGAGGTCGAGCACGTCGCCAGTTCGGCGATCCTCCAGGCCCTGCGCGAGATCCCGCCTCCGGCCCGGCAGGGGACGCTGGTGGCGCTGCTGGCGTGCGCTCCCGAGGAGCTGCACACGCTGCCGCTGGAGGTGCTCGGCGCCGCGTTGTCCGAGCGCGGCCAGACGTGGCTGAACCTCGGTGCGCGCGTGCCCGCCGAGGCGCTGCGGGAGGCGATCGGCAAGCTCGCGCCCGCGGCCGTCGTGGTGTGGGCGCACCGGGCCGACCTGGCCGAGCGGGTGCCGGTCGCGGAACTGGCCGAGCACCCCGATCTGGTGGTCGTGCTCGCGGGGAGCGGCTGGTCCGAGGTTCGGGTGCCCGAGTCGGCGCGACGCCCGACGTCGCTGCCCGAGGCCGTGCGGCTGGTGCTCGACGCCGTGCACGCGAGCCCGGTGCTGCCGGGTCGGTAACGCCCGATCGGCGGCGGTCGACACGTCTTCCCGTGGTGCGGGTCACCCGTCGCGGCGGGCGTCCCCACGATCTCCCCTTGTGGTTCGGCGCGGCATCGGGGAGTCTGGTGAAACGGTTTTGAATCGAATTTCGGCACCGCCCCCGACCCCCAGGGACTGGTATGGCCTTCAACATCTCGGTGACGTCCACGGTGGCCGCCGGACTGGCGCTGTCCGGCGGCGAGGCGTCCATCGGCTTCGTCACCTTCGCCTACGACACCGAGGACCCGCTGGCCGTGACCGTGTCCACCACGACGGACCTCGGTTCGCGGTCGTGGACCGTGGAACGCGACCGCCTGGACGACGGCCTGCTCGTCGGCTGCGAGACCACCGCCATGAGCATCGCCCGCGGCGACGCCGACCACTTCGCCCTGGGGCTGCGCGCGGGTGGGGAGCCCGAGGTCACCGCGGTGATCGCGACGGCCGAGGTGGTCGACTTCCTGAACCTCAGCTACGACATCGTCGCCCTCGGGCAGGAGATGCGCTGGGTCGACGTCGACCGGGAACTGCTGGAGACCTGAGCGCGTGCCGGTCCTGGTCCCCGCCCGGCGGCTCCTGCGCGCTAGGCCGACCAGGTGCGCCCCCTGGTTGCTCCTATCGGATGGTCCTGCCGGGAACCCGCGCACCGGCAGGTCGGGAATCCGGTAGCCAGGGCGTGCGGTCGGGGGGCGACCGCGCGTTCAGCGGGTCCGGGGGGACGACGTGCCGCAACTGCGCATCCACTTCACCGACGCGGACATCGCGCGGACGCGGTTGAAGCTGGAGGTCGACCTCCTGTGGGAGGTCGTCAGCAGCGTCCAGGCCCTCCAGCACGCGGGTGGCGGGCTGTCCGTCGACTCCTGGCGCCGTCGGGTGCGGGAGAGCGCGAGCCGGAACGGCGAGCTGCGGGCGGCCGTGCGGACCCTGGTGGCGGTGGCGCCGCACGCGAGCTACTTCCCGGACTTCCTCACGCCCACGGCCGACGTGCCCGACTTCGACGGGTGCGTCGACGCGGTTCTGTCGACACCGCCGCGCCGCCTGCGCGCGGAGGTCGGCAGCCTCCACCCGACCGGAGGTCCGACGTCGGGGTGGCTGGCCGACCTCGCCCGCGGGAAGTCGGCGGCGCTGCGACACCTGGGGCGGTCCCTGCACGTGTACTTCGGAGCGCTGGTCGAACCACACCTGCGGGTGGTCGACGACGGGCTGCGCACCGAGTGCGCGGCCGGGATCCAGCGGTACCTGCGGGCGGGCCCGGAGGGGCTGCTGGGCTGGCTCGGGCCGCCCGCGAACTGGCGGCCGCCGGTCCTCGCGGTCGACTACCCGGTCGACCGCGACCTGCACCTCGACGGCCGCGGCCTGCTGCTGATCCCCTCCTACTTCTGCGTCCACCACCCCGTGGCCCTCGCGGACCCGCTGCTGCCCCCGGTCCTGGTGTTCCCGATCCGGCCCGAGTCCCGCCTCCTGGCCGGTGGACACGGCGGCGGCGACCACGTGACCGCGCTGCTGGGCACCACGAGGGCCACGATCCTGCGCTCGGTCGTCACCGGCACGAGCACCACCGGCCTGGCGCGGCGGGTCGGCGTCGCCCCGGCCACCGTCAGCCACCACACGAGCGTCCTGCGCGGTGCCGGGCTCATCACGACCGACCGGCACGACAACGTCGCGACGCACCTCATCACGCCGTTGGGACTGCGGCTCCTCACCTCCGTTCCCGTCGGCTGACCGCGGTCGCGACCGGTCGGACCGCACGGCGTTTAGACCCTGTTCGAAGCACCCGTTCCACCCGGTGCCCGTGTGGGAGGGTCGCCTCCGCGCCGCGCGAACTCGAAGGGTGACACGGAGGAGGGAACCATGCGCAACCCCGTCCCGTTCGTCGGAGCCGTCGCGGCCGTGGTGGCGGCGACCCTGGTCGTGCCGACGTCACAGGCCTGGGCCGGGCCGAACTGCTCCACCGGCTACCACTGCGGCTGGGACATCGGGTTCGGCACCGGCAAGATCAGCTTCTTCACCAGCGACCCCGACTTCCGCGACAACACGTTCAACACCGGCGTGGTGGCGGACAACAACATCAGAACCGTCAGCAATTCCACGAGCACGGACTACGCGAGTTTCTGGTACGCCGACGTGAACTACGGCGGGTTCCTGTTCTGCGTGAACCCGAACAGCTCCGTGCAGAACCTGTCCGATGACGGCCAACCCGGCAACGGCGTGGGGCTGGGCAACGAAGCCAGTTCCGTGTGGCTGATCGCCGGTGGTCCGTGGGACGGCTGCTACTGACCCGACGCGGTCGCGCCGGCTGCCACCAGTACCCGACCGAGGAGGAGAGAACCATGGAGGAGAACGGCCGATCGAAGGACACCGGTGCCGTGCGCCCCGCGCGTGGGTGGCGCTCAGGACGGGTGGGTGGTGGCCTCCTCAAGGGGGCCCTCGTCGCACTGCTGAGCCTCGGCGCGGCGTCGACGGCGTTGACGGGGACGGCGCACGCGGCGTCCTCCACGATTCCCGGATCGAACGCCTCCGTCCACCCGTCCGTCGGGTCGGCGTGCGCCGGGTCGGGGTCGACCACTCGCGTGCACTACGCCTACGCCGTGGTGACCGGCCAGGAGATGGGAGGCAGCTACACCACCCCGCGGGGCGGCTGCGGGACCTTCTACCCGCCGCGGGGCACTTTCCGGCACTTCCACATCTGCAACCTCGCCACCGGGTTCTGCGGCCCGGAGGTCACCGTGTGACGAGCGGCGTGCCCCCGCCGTTCGCGCGGAGACGGCGGGGGCGGCTGGCGTGCTGGTCAGCCGGTGATGTCCACGTCGCCGTTCAGCGATCCCGTCTGGAGGACGGAGCCGGTCACGGTGCCGCCCTCGGCGACGGTGACCGTGTTGACGGTGGTGTTGACGACCGACTGGACCTGCTGGTCGAAGGACGCCGTGTGGTAGCCGGCCGTGCGCAGGATCTCCGAGACGGCGAGGGTGACGCGGGTGCGCAGGAGGTGGGTGTACCGCTCCACGTCGGCCTGCTGGAAGTAGCTGCGGAGCTCCACGTCCGCGGCCATCTCGCGCAGGGTCAGCAGGGAGCCGTAGCGGTCCGGGTTCACCCGGCCGCGGTCCGGGCGGAGCGCGCGCGGGCGGACGACCAGGCGCAGGGCGCGGGACAGCGCGCTCGCGGGCAGCAGCACGAGGTCCTTGACGGCGCGGCCCACCGGCACCCACGCGGACGTGGGCTCGGCGTCGACGGCCATCAGCTCGGCGTTGACGGGGCGCAGGACGCAGGGCGTCCACTCCAGGTAGAGGGTCGACTCGTCCATCGCCACGTGCACGAAGACGGAGACCACGAGGTCGTGCTCCCAGGTCACCAGTGAGAAGCGGCGGTAGAAGCGGGACCACTCGAGCGGACTGTCGCGCAGGTCGTGCGCGTGCGACCGGGGGACGTGGGTGTACGGCTGGACGCCGGGGTCCTTGAGGTAGTGCGCGGACGGAGCCTTGGACAGGTTGTCCACCAGGCCCTGCGCGTCCACCACGACGTAGTCGTCCACGCCGAGGGCGTCCAGCCTGGAGCTGGGGGCGAGCAGCGGCGCGGCGCGCAGGTCGGTGACCTTGCTCGTGATGCCCTCCAGCAGCGTCGCGGTGTCGAGGGGGGTGGTGGTGGCCGGGGCGTCGCTCCGGCGTTCCAGCGGCACGGCGATGGTCCACGGGTCGTGGATGTCGCCCGCGCCCACGAACGGCTTGTAGCCCCGGTGCACCAGGAGCGGGACCAGATCGTCCTTTTCGGACACCCCGGTGCGCAGGCGCCTGCCCGTGCCGTGGTGCTCCTCGACGCGCGCGGCCAGCGTGGGGGACAGGCGGAGCAGGGCGCGGTCGACGGGCCGCGAGGGCCGGTGGTTCAGCGGGCCGAAGCGGTCGGTCACGTGGTGGGCGATGACCAGCCGGTTGGCCAGCAGCACCACCAGGGCCACCGCGAGCAGCACGTAGCCGGTCACGTCCTGGAACGCGGCCTCGGTGAGGTCGTCAGCGCCCGCGCCCGTACCTACCGAGTCGGCCACCGACCCGAGCGAGGCCGTGACGGTGAGGACGATCAGCCCCGTGCGGACGGGCCGCACCGGACCGGCGGTCGCCCGGCGGGCCCGCGCGTCGCGCCACACCCGGATGATCTTCGGCAGGCTCAGCACCAGCGCCACGAGGACCCACAGCACCGCCAACGGGAAGACGAGGTAGAACGCCAGGCCCAGCAGCACCAGCACGAGCACGTCGACGACGTCCGTGCGCAGCCGGGCGGCCAGCGCCTCGGTGAGCACGGCCGCGGAGTCGACGCCCGGCGCGGGCGCGGCGGGCCTGGTCGGCTCCACCAGCAGCTCCCGCAGGGCCGCGTCCGCGAAGTCGCGGCTGAGGTGGGCCGCCGCGCACAGGTGGCGCGTGGCCTCGTGGCGGTCGGGGTCGTGGTGATCGGGCTGCGGGGCGAACCGAGCCCGCCACGTGTCGGCCAGGACCATCGTCGGTGTCGCTCCTCAGGGGGTGTCGCTGTGGTCGGTCATCGTCGCGAGGATCCTCGCGGCCTCGGGGAAGCGGTCCGGCGGCGCCGCGACGAGCAGGACGTACTCGACGCCGCCCACCCGCCAGTAGTGCGCGCGGGTCTGCCGGAGGGCGCCGCTCGCGGTGGGCTTCACGAACTCCCACTCGACGGCGTCGAGGTTCCCGTGGGTGGTGTTCGTCAGCTCCACCCGCGTGTAGCCGGGTTTGCCCGCCTCGGCGTCCGCTGCCGCGGTGATCGTCTCCAGGAGGCCCGCGGGCCCCTGGTCGTCACCGCCGAAGCGCACCTCCACCTCGGGGTCCGCCGGGTCCTTCGCCACCTGGGTCCCCCTGGCCTGGCCGCTGCCCGCCACGAACGAGTTCGGCAGCACGGTGACGAGACCCTGCGGCCCGGTGTGGCGGTAGAAGCCGGCGGGCGGTCCACTCGGGACGGTGGAGGTCGTGGTCGTGGTCGTGGTGGGGTAGTCGTAGCCGGGGTACGGCGACGTGGTCGACGTGCCGGGCGGCGGCGGAGCGGTGCCCGCGGCGGCGGGCCACAGCCTGGGGACGTAGATCGTCCCCAGACCGGAGCCCAGGCTCACCACGAGGCCGACGGCCGCCACCGCGGCGGCGAACCGGAGCGACCCCGGCAGCGCCGACCGGCGGCCCCGCTCGCGGTCCGGTGTGCGCGGGCGGCGGTCGCGGCCGTCGTCGTCCGCTATGTTCGCGTCGGGCGGATCGCTCATGGAACCCTTCTCCTGGAACGGGAATCGGAGGCAGAAGTGCGGAATCGGATCGAGTGGACCCTCGCGGAGACCTGGGCCGAGGTGGCCAGGGCCGAGGCGGAACCCGTGGACCAGGACCGGCTCGCGGCCGCCCTGCTCGCGGTCGCGGACGTCTCCAGGTCGGTCACCCGCGACGGCGATCCGGAGATCGCCAACGGCGCCCAGTTCGTCGAGTGCGCGAAGGTGTCCGACCGCCTGGCCGAGCTGAGCCCCTCGGACCGGGACGTCGTCCGGCGCTCGCGGGAACTGGTCGACCAGGTCGAGCGCGGGCGGGAGTTCCGCTGGGACGAGCCGGTGCGCACGGCGGCGCTGTGCGCGGCGGGCGTGGGCGTCGCCGTCGGCGGAGCGGTGCTGGGCGGTGTCAACGAGAGCGTGCCGCTGGTCGTCGTGACCGCGGTGCTGGGCAACCTGCTGCTGTTCGCCACCGTCCTCACGGCTCGGCGTCCTCTGTGGAGGGTGCGGGCCGAGCTGATGGCCCCGATGATCCGCGAGCACGGGATCTGAGCGCCGCCGGGCAGCCGGGAGCGCGGCCGTCGATCGTCGACCCGCATTCCCGAACCGTCCACTTCCCACGGAGCCCACTGTTCGACGCGAGAGTGGCACGCCGTCCCGGCTACCACTCCGCACAAATTCGGACAACGCTCGGAAAACCGGGTGAACCACGGCCTCCCCGACCGGCTCGGGGGTGGGACCTGCCCCTGCGAGGAGCGTGAGCAGGGGGTTCAACGCGGATCAGGCGCACGGTGAACCCGGCTCCGCGACGGTGGGTGTTCGACGGCGGAGGTCGTGGACCGGCCGCCACCCGAGGATCCACCGCTCGACGTGCCCGAGGAGAAGGAGCGCCATGAGGAACTCGATGACCAGGACCGCCCTGTCGTTCGCCGTCGCGAGCGCGGGCCTGCTCGGATTCGCCGGTGTCGCCGACGCGGCTCCCAGCGCCTGCACCACCTCGAACCAGGGGGCGGGCGGCAGCGCGTACTGCGCGGGCGGCGACGGCCTCTTCCGGGTCACCATCACGTGCAGGCGCCCCAACGGCGCCTACTACTTCCGCGAGGGCGTGTGGCGGGCCCCCGGCCTCCAGTCGCACAGCACCGCGTGGTGCGACGGCGACAACAGCCGCGTCACCTACATCGGCGTGCAGAAGCGGAACCTGTGAGCGGCCACCGCCCCGCGCGGAGCGGGGGAGCCGATCACGGGACGCGGTCGGTCACCGGCTGGTCGCGTTCGAAGCGGGCGATCGAGCGGTAGTCGCCGAACGGGGGCACCGGCTCCCAGTTGGTGTCGACCGGCACGTCGGTGTACTCGACGGTCTCCTGGACGTGCTCCACCTTGTTCCTCACGACCCGCTTGACGTACCCGTCCTCGCGGTAGTGGACGGTCTCGTGCACCGACGCGTCGGAGAGCCGCAGGCCCGCCTGGTCGTTCGGGTAGGTCCACAGGTGGGCGCGGACCAGGAAGAGGCTCTCGTCGGTCTTCTTCATGAACGTGTACTCGGTCGCCTTGCGGCCGGGGTCGTCGAGGAAGGTCACCACGACGACCCCGGTCTTCCACACCGGGGTGACCAGGGTCGGCGACGCCGCGCCCGGCCTGGGCGGCATGACCGCCGTGTACTCCTCGCCCGCACCGTCCTTGACCCGCGCCTCGGCCTCGGTCAGCGGTTCGCCGGGGGCGTTGTCCGCGTGGTTCCACTTGAAGCAGTAGTTGACCATGTCTCCGTGCCTGCGGTCTCGGGATCAGTAGGTGCGACCGTTCTCGTCCCTGATAATGATACCCAGGCGCCGTGCCTCGGCGAGAACAGCAGGGGGAACGCCGTTCTGCTGCACGGGGACCTCCAGGATCATGTCCCCGGACATCGGCAGTCCGATCGCGTCGTCGCCGAGGTCCCTGCGGTTGCTCGGGGTGTCCGCGACCACGGTTCCGGGACCGTAGGTGTTCGCGAGCTCGCGGAGGTAGCCGACCGCGGTGCTCTCCTGCACGTCCGCAAGCTGGGTGTGCTTGCGGCTGACGATCTCCTCGTCCGGCACGTAGGAGTCGACCCGCGGGTACTGGCCCTTCTCCGACCGCGGTTCGACGTGCACCTCGTTCGCGCCGCCCCGCTCCTCGTAGTAGGGCTCGCGCTGCCGGTTGAACTCGTTGCCCGCCTCGATCTGCCGCCGCAGCCACTCGGGCCTGCTCGACTCCTCACGGGAACCGGGTTGCCCCGGCTGGTTCGGCTGGTTCGGCCCGCCGCCCGTCGCGCCGCCGGGCCTGCCCGCCTGCGCGACGCCCTCGGTGTTCCGCTGGGCGCCGGAGATGCTCGACGGCGTGCCGCCGCCGCCCCCGGGACGCCGTGATCGTGGTGTCATGTCCGGCCTACTCGTCCAGCAGCAGGGTGAGGTTGGTGATGCTCTGGATCAGCGAGCTGCTGTAGTTGAGGATCCGCCCCGCCCACTTCACCACCGCGGCGACGATCTGGGCCGCGATCACCGGGATGGTCACGACCAGCAGCGCCTCGGCCGCCCACACGATCACCCTGGCCACCAGGTCGGCGATCAGGTCGCGGACGATCTCGCGGGTCATCTCGACCAGCCCGCCCGCTCCCTCGGTGGCCGCGGCCAGGCCGGTGGAGATCGCGGCCAGCCCGCCGATCGCGTCCACGTTGTTGACCATCAGGGCGCGGTAGGCGTCGGCGGCGCCGCCCGTCCACTCCGACAGGTCGTTCTCCAGGTGCCTGCCGAGGTCCTGGGACATGGCGGTCAGCTCGGTCGCCATCCCGGTCCACGTCGCCGCGTGCGAGCGGACGACGTCGGGCAGGCCGGTCAGCTCGTCCAGCGCCTCCCGCAGCGGCTCGAAGTACTCCATGGCCCAGCCCAGCCCGTTGGCGAGCAGCGTGCTGAACGGGTCCACCGCCACGGCGCCCGCCTCCAGCGCCAGCCCCGCGCCTGCGAGCGCGCCCGCCACCCAGTTCTCGCTCTTGATCGCGGTGACCAGGTCCTCGATGCCGTCGGCGAGGCTGGACCCGGTCCACGGGTCGCGGGTCGACTCCACCGGGGCGATCAGGGAACCGTCCGTCACGGCTGCTCCACCACCCCGACCTTGGTGAGCCGGTCGGCCTCGTCGTTGTCCAGGGTGTCGTAGGCGTCCGCGCTCAGCTCCAGTTCGCGGGACACGATGTCGAGGCTCTCGGCGACGTAGGCGATCAGCTCGTCCTGCTTCTGGTGCCTGCCCTCCAGCACCCCGGCGATCCACCCGCACAGGAACCCGTACGCCTGGTCGTTCCGCGCGATGTGCGCGCTCGCCGCCTGCACGGCGTCGAAGCGCTGCCGGACCGCCTGCACGTTCTGCGCGTGGGTCCGCAACTGCTGGATGTCGACCTTGAACCCCACCGGTCACCGCCCGGTGTCGTAGATCGAGCCGTGGCCGTCGTCGTCGGCCACGTCGGCGCGTGCGCGGCGCACCGGCGGTTCGGCGGGCGCCGCGGCGAAGTCGCGCCGGAGGTGGCGGTCGACGCTGCTCGCTATCGCCCGCGCCGCCGCGGACTCCGTGCCGACGGTCTCGGCGATGACCTCCTTGGACCGGTCGGCCAGGGTGTTCCGCGCCGCGCCGAGCGTCGCCATGATCGTCCGCGCGACGACGTCCGGCGCCACCCGGTTGATCCGGTCGGTGAGCCGCAGGTCGACCAGCGCGCCGGTCGAGTCGACCGACACCTCCGCGAGCCCGTTCGGGTCCTTGGCGGTCACCCGCAGGTCCTCCAGCCTGCTGCGCATCGCCTCGGTGTCCCTGGCCATCCGGTCGATCCGACCCTGCCACGCGGCCAGGTGCTCGCGCGCCCCGTCCGGGTCGAGAATTGTCCCGTCCATGAACCAGCACACTAGGTGAGCGGCCGTGGTCCGCGGTGCGGAAGGCGAGGACCGGCGGCTGGTGGCCGGGAAAATTCCCCCGGATGCCGGACAGGGCGGCGGGACACCGCGAACCCGTGCGAAAAGCCCCGGTCGGCCCTGGGCGCGGTGTCGTCCGGAGCAGCGGGCCGCCGGTGGCGCCCACCGGCGGTGGTACCCGGTTCGGCCGGAGGTGGGAAACGCCCGCGGGAAGCGGATGACTGTGGACGGTCGTCCTCCGAACGGTCGCGGTCGCGATCCCGGGCGCTGGTAACGGAGTGGGCGGTGGCCCGACTCATCCCCTGCGAACTGGGCAGATTGTCCGGTTCGACCGGAGATCGGAATGGAGCCGTCATGAGACGAACCCCCCGCCGCCGAGCGAGATCGACCCCGGGAGCACTGGCCGCGGCGACCTCGCTCGCCCTGCTCGCCGCGTTGCCCGTTCCCGCGTCCGCCGCCCCGGTGGTGGGCACGGACGTCCTCTACACCACCGACGCCGACTTCGACGGCGGCGTCCTCCAGGACGTGGACCACGACGCGCCCGACAACGACCAGTTGCAGCTCACCAGGTCGACGGTCTTCTTCCCCTACGTCAACGTGGCGGCGTCCGCGCGCGGCACGATGCTCCGCATCGACGTGAACACCGGCGCCATCGTGGGGGAGTGGGCGTCCGCACCGGACGGCCGTGGGCGCAACCCGTCCCGCACGACGGTGGACAAGTTCGGCTCCACCTGGCTGTCCAACCGCAACGAGGGCGCGGGCGGCAAGGGGTCCGTCACGCGCGTCGCGGTGATCCAGGGCGGGACGCGGGTGAACGCCGACGGGTCGCCGAACCCGGTCGGCGACTTCCTCAAGGGCCCGTTCGCCTACAACAGGTGCGAGGACCGGAACCAGGACGGGCTGATCGCCACCAGCCGTGGGCTGGGCGACGTGCGGCCGTGGACGAACGCGGGCGGCGCGGACGACGACGGCGGCGTCACCACCGCGGCCGACGAGTGCGTCATCAACTACACCAGGGTCACGGCCAGCAACACCCGCACGGTCGCCGTCGACTCCCAGAACCGGTTGTGGACCGGGGGCCAGGACCTCGACCACGAGCTGCTCAACGCCGACGGCCAGCCCAGCGGCACCCAGTTCAACGTCGGGTGCGGCGGGTACGGCGGTCTGATCGACCTCGCGGGCACGCTGTGGTCGGCGCGCAACAACGGCCTCCTGCGGTACGACCCCGTGACGGCCACCGGCGCCTGCCTCGGCCCCGCCCACGGCGACTACGGACTGGGCATGGACTCGACCACCGGCGAGATCTGGAGCACGAACTTCTCGGGCAACCGGGTCGCGAAGCTGGCCCCGGACGGCACCGTGCTCGGCGCGTTCCAGCACGGCAGCCAGAACGCGCAGGGCGTCGCGGTCGACCGCGACGGCAACGTGTGGGTCGCGCACTCCCTCAACGGCGCGACCACCGTCGGGCACCTGCGCACCGACGGCACCTACGTCGGCACTGTCCCGCTGCCGGGCGGCGTCGGTCCGACGGGGGTCGCGGTCGACACCAACGGCAAGGTCTGGGTCACCAACATCAGCACCGACAACGCCCAGCGGATCGACCCGGCGGCGGGGCCGATCGGCGGCGGCGGGTACCCGGTGGGGGCCGTCGACCTCACGGTGGACCTCGGCGCGGGAGCCGGGCCGTACAACTACAGCGACATGACCGGGTCGGTGCTCGGCGAGATCACCGCGCCGCAGGGCAGCTGGTCGGTCGTCCAGGACGGCGGGCAGGCCGACCAGACCTGGGGCACGGTCACCTGGAACACCGAGGCGCAGGGCAGCGTGCCCGCGGGCACGGCCATCGCGGTGGAGGCGCGCACCGCCAACACCGAGGCGGGCCTGGCCGGTGAGGCCTTCACCCCGGTGTCCAACGGGGTGGCGTTCGCCAGGACCGGCCGGTACGTCGAGGTCCGGGCGACCCTGACGGCGAACGCGGCGGGTGACAGCCCCGTGCTGTCCGACCTGCGGATCGCGACCTCGGAGCGCACGGGCGTCTTCTCCTGCCAGGCCACCGCGCTGAACCTCGCGGGCATCGTCTCGACGCGGGCCAACCCGCCGGACGTGCCGTGCGTCGACGACCACGAGACGCTCGCGACCGCGCAGCTGTCGGCGGGCATCCTGACCGTCCGCACCGAGGTGCTCGACGCGCGCACGGACCAGACGCCCGACGACCTGACCGGGTCGCCGCCCGCCACCACCGACGGGGCGACGGCGTCCGCGCGCGTCGACTCGACGCGCGTCAGCACCCTGCTGGTGACGATCGAGCTGGGCGTGATCCAGTCCTCCGCCTCCGCCACCTGCGTTGCGGGCCCCGGCGGTGGTCTGGTGCCCCGGTTCGCCGGGTCGTCGAGCATCGCGAGCCTGAAGGTGAACGGTGTCGCGGTGACGGTGGGCAGCGCGCCGCTGACCATCCCGCTGGTGATCGGCTCGTTGAAGCTCAACAGCACCACGACGACCGGGACCAGCGTCGTCCAGCGGGCGGTCGTGCTCGACACGCCGCTCACCGACCTGGTGATCGGTGAGGCGAAGGCCAACGTGGAGGGCACCGCGGGCAACCCCGGCGGCTCGCCCTGCCAGGTCTGACCCGATCCCCGTGGGCGGCCGACCGGTCGCCCACGGGGATCGCGCGGAACCGGGTCAGGCGAAGGAGACGACCGCCCGGTAGCGCGCCCGACCGCCGCGGACGACCTCGACCGCGCGGTTGATCTCGGCGACCGGGAAGGTCTCCACCTGCGGGCCGATGCCGTGGCGGGCGGCGAAGTCCAGCATGAGCCGGGTCTCGCTCGGCGACGCGGGCACGCCGCCGGAGATCGTCTTCTCCGCGGGGAGCAGGTGCATCGGGTGCACCGAGATCGGCTCGGGCGACACGCCGACGACGCTGAGCACGCCCTGCGGGACCAGCAGGTCGAGGTAGTCGTTCCACGGCAGGTCGGCCGAGACCGTGGACAGGACGAAGTCGAACGACCCGGCCGCCGCCGCGAGCGCGCCCTCCTCGCGCGCCGCGATGAACGACGTGGCGCCGAAGCGGCGCGCGTCGTCCTCCTTGGCCCGCGAGCCGGAGATGGCGGTGACGTCGCAGCCCCACTTGGCGAGGAACCGCAGCGCCAGGTGGCCGAGGCCGCCGATGCCGACGACGGCCACCCGGTCGACGGGGCGGACGCCGTGCCGGATCAGCGGGGCGAAGACGGTGACCCCCGCGCACATCAGCGGCCCCGCCTGCTCCGAGGGGATGGCGTCGGGGATCGGGTAGGCCGTGCGCCAGTCCGAGACGCGCAGCACCTCGGTGAAGGCGCCGCGGTCGCCGCGCATCACGGTGTCGTCGCGCCGCGGGCAGAGGTTGTGCCTGCCGCTCAGGCAGAGGGCGCAGCGGAAGCAGGCCCCCGCGATCGCGCCGACGCCCACCCTGGTGCCGATCGGCAGGAGGTCGGTGTCGACGGCGGCGCCGACGGCCTCGACCACGCCGACGGCCTCGTGCCCGGCGACGCAGGGGAAGCGGGTGATGCCGTACTCGTCGTCGATCTGCGCGACGTCGGTGTGGCAGACCCCGCAGTGCGTCACGCGGACGTCGGCCTCCAGTGCGCCGAGGGGGCCGGTCTCGCGGTCGTGGCGCTGGAGCGGCGCGCCCGCCGAGCGGGCTGCGTAGGAGGTGACGAGCATGGTGTCCCTTCCTGGACGTCTGGGCTCGCCAGGCTACCGTACGAAACGGTTTCGTTTCGACAAAGCCTCTGAGCTGGTCAGATTGAGCAATTGGAGAGGCGGGAAGGCGGCGTCCTATGCTCGTGCGATGAGCGCCACCCGCCCGCTGGATCCCACCCGCGACGCCCGGATCCTCGACGCGATGCTGGAACTCGTCGCCGAGACCGGGTACGTGTCGATGACGATCGACGCCGTGGCCGCCCGCGCCGGGACCTCGAAGGCCACCATCTACCGGCGGTGGCGCAACAAGCACGAGATCGCCGTGGCCGCCATGGCCCGCTACCACGGGAGGCTGACCCCGTGGTCCGTCGACACGGGTGGGTTCCGCGGCGACCTGCTCGCCCACGCCCACCGCTTCGCCGAGGTCCTCGACGGGTTCGACGGCAGGCTCGCGATCGGCCTGGTGCAGGCCCGCGCGTCGGACCCCGAGCTGATCGACGAGCTGGAGACGCGGTTCTCCAGCGGCGCGCGGCTCCCGCCCGAGGTGGTCGAGCGGGCCGTCCGGCGCGGCGAGCTGCCCGGTCCGGTCGACCACCGGGTCTTCGAGGAGGTCGTCGCGTCGGTGATGTTCATGCGCTGGCTGTGGCGGCTGCCGCTGGACGCCGCGTTCCTCGACCACGTGGTCGACGACCTGGCCCTGCCCGCCCTGCTCGCCACCGGGCGGCGCGGGGGCGTCGACCTAGGATGACGACCGTGGGTTCCCGAGGACGGCGCAGGATCGACGAGATCGGCGAGGAGAGCCGCCGCCGCATCCTGGACGCGGCCGAGGAGCTGTTCGCGGAGCGCGGGGCCGAGCGAACGTCCTTCGTGGACATCTCGGAGCGCTCGGGGATCAGCCGGGGCTCCATCCCGTGGCACTTCACGAACAAGGACGGGCTCGTGATCGCCGTCGTCGAGCGCGCGATCGACCGCGCGATGGCGCCGGAGCGCCACCGGTCCCCGCCGCCGCTCGCGGAACTGCTCGACGACTACGCCGCCTGGGTCCGCAGCGACAACTCGGCGCTGCTGTTCATGATCCTGACCGAGGCCATGACCAGCACGGGTGCCGTGCACCAGCGGTACCAGGAGTTCCTCGCCCAGCGGCGCGACGGCCTCGAACTCTGGGTCCGCCTCCAGCGCCCCGAGAACGTCGATCCCGAGACCGCGGCGAGGCAGGAGCACGCCTTCGCGGTGGCGCTCAACGGCGCGCTCATCGGCATCCACCTCCAGGCGCTCATCGAGCCGGACGGCTTCGACCTCGACGACGCCCTGCGGTCGACCGCGACCCTGTTCGGGAGGGGCCTCGCCGACGTGTGGGAGACCCCGCCCGCCCCTCGGTGATCGGGCCTCGACCTCGTCGGCGACCGGCGTGGACTACGGCTTGTTCTCCCTGATCTGGTAGATCCGGGCGCGGGTCAGGCCCGTGACCTTGCACAGCTCGACGACGGGGACGTTGCGGTCCAGTTCGGCGTGGATCAGGGCGTCGCGGTGGGCGTGCGCGTCGTGGCGGGCCGCCCTGGCACGGGACAGCGCCTGGAGCTGCTCCGTCAGGTTCCGCTCCGCCTCAGCCAGCGCCGTGACGGCGGTCAGCAGGTCGGGGGTGACGGTCGTGGCGCTGTCTCGGGGCATGGTCTCTCCGCAGGGGGTGTCGGGCACGTCCGCCCAGCATTTCGCACATCGCCCGGCATGTCTAGCGATGTCGATTCTCTAGACGGACGTGTCCCGTCGCGGCCTCAGAGGCGGTCGGCGTCGACGATGGCCCGCGCGAACGGCTTCGGCGCCTCCTGGGGGACGTTGCGCCCGATGCCCGCGAAGATCCGGTGGTCGTACTTCCCGGTGAACTCGGCCCGGCAGGCCCTCCCGTCCGCGGCGGCCCCGTCGAAGTCGCTGCCGATCGTGATGGCGGGCACGGAGATCACCGGACCGGTGGCCGGCTTCCGCTCGTGCGCGTCGTACCGCGGCTCACCGGGGGCCCGTCGTTCGACGCCACGACGCTGGACCAGCGGACCTTCGAGCAGGTCTTCCGCGCGTCGCACCGCGAGTTCGCCGACGTCATCGGGGCGGACGACCCGAACCCGTCGAGGTTCGCGAAGGCGGGCGGCGAGCTGCTGAGCTGGCACGGCCAGACCGACCAGCTCGTGCCGACCCCGGGCACGGTCGACCACCGGCAGCGGGTCGAACGCGCGCTCGGCGGCGCCGGGAGGGTCGACGACTTCTACCGGCTGTTCCTGCTGCCCGGTGTCGACCACTGCGTGCCCGGCGGCGCGGGCCCGTTCCCGACCGACGACCTCGGCGCGCTGGTCGACCGGGTGGAGAAGGGCAGGGCGTCCGCCACGCTCGCCGCCTCGGTGACCGGCGCCGACGGCCGGACCGTCACCCGCGACGTCTGCCGCTGCCCGATGGTGGCCCGCTGCACCGGCCACGGCGACCCGGCGTCGGCCGCGAACTTCCGCTGCTCCTGACCGCTCCGATCCGACGAGGCGACCCGACTCCGGTCGGGCCGCCTCGTCGCGCGATCGTGACCACTCCTCACTTGTCGCTCGATGGGGTGAACAATCCGTTCGCTGATGTCCCGGCCGCGACCGGCGAAGTGGACAATTGCTGGTCAAAATGACGTCGCATTCTGGTCATTTATTGTCCACGGAACTATTCGGCGGCGGTTCGTGTCCTGCCTGTTCTACGTTGGCTGTGAAAGGTGGTCCGCTTTGGTGTAACAGCTGTCGACCACGCGGCGATCTGGAATGTATCCGGCGCTGAGCCGTTGTGGAAAGCACTAGTATGGATTGGTTGATCCGCATGGGATATGGCGGGAACAACACGTTTGGTCGGATGCTGTCGACGGTGGCGCTCGGCATCGGAATCGCGATTTCACCCTCTGCCGCATTTGCCGGGAACGCTGTGCAGGACCAGCAGGCCACGCTGCCCGCGCTCCAGGTCGTCGTGCTCGTCGACCAGTCGGGCAGTCTCGACGACGCCGACGTCACCGCTGAGAAAGAGGCTGCTAGAACGATCGCGGCCAGCGTGTTGGCACCGGGTTCGGTGGTGTCGGTGGTCGGGTTCGGCAGCTCCGAGCGGCCCGGTCAGAGCGCGGTCGACGTCGTGTGCCAGCCGACGAAGCTGGATTCCGCGCAACAGCGCGACCAGCTCGCCAAATGCATTGGTGATCTGCGCAAGCGCAACGACGGTGAAGGCGACGGAACCGACCACGCCACCGCGCTGCAACAGGCCCTCGCATTCGTCGGGGGCGCGGTGCCCGAGAAGAAGGTCGTCTTCCTGCTCACCGACGGCAAGCTCGACGTCTCCGAGAGCCCGGCCTGGGGCGACACACCGGAACGGCGCAATGGCGCGGCTGCCGCGAAAGTGCGGGAAGTGCTGGGTGAACTGGACGGCGTGGGCGCCCAGGTGTGGCCGCTCGGATTCGGCGACGTGGACACGAATGCCCTCAGCGGCTTCGCGAAGGGCGTGAGCTGCACGCCCGCCGCGCCCAATCCGCGGGAACGGGTGGTGCCGGGGGCGGCCGAGTTGAGGACGGCCGTCGTGGAGGCGCTCAGCTCCGCGAGCTGCGTCAAGATCAACCCGCTGGTGAACGAGGTCCTGCCCCCCGGCGGCTCGGTGGAACTCGTGGTCGACATCCCGGCCATCGCGAGCGACGCGTCCATCCTCGTCTTCAAGCGGGACGCGCGGGTGCAGGTCGAGTACCGCGCGCCGGGCGCGAGCGAACCCGCGCCCAGGGCGGGCGGGTCGGACTTCGAGTTCGCCGGGCAGTCGACGGAGACGGAGTCGCTGCGCGTCACCGACCCCGAACCGGGGCGGTGGACGGTCCGGCTGTCCTCGTCGGACATCCCGGCGCAGGAGGTGGCCGCGACCGTCGTCTACCAGGCCGCCGTCAAGGCGAACCTGACCGCCACCCCGCCGCGGCCCGCCGCGGGCGAGGAGGTCGAGGTCGACATGCAGGTGTGGGCGCGCGGCCGGGCCGTCGTCGACCCCGAGATGCTGAAGGGCCTCACGTTCACCACCGCCATGACCGGCGGCTCGGGCTTCCCCGAGCAGAAGGTCACGCTCGCCGACGGCGACGGCGACGGCACGTTCTCCGGGCGGTTCACGGTGCCCGACGACGCGTCCGGCGACCTCACGTTCACCGGGGAGGTCACCGGGATCGGGGTCGGCGGCGACACCAGGGTCCTGTCGACGAAGGTGCTGGAGGACGCGGCCCAGGTGCAGGCGCAGATCCTCTTCGACAGCAACCGCGCGACCGTCGTGCCGGGCGGCACGGTCTCCGGCACCGTGTCGATCACCAACAACTCCGGGAAGCCCGCCCGGCTGAAGCTCGTGATCGACAGCCCGTCGGCCGGGACGACGCTGACCGTCGACCCGGCGACCGTGGAAGCCGCCCCCGGCAAGACCGAGGTCCAGTACGCGCTGCGGTTCGGCGCGGACACCGCGATCGGCCCCAGCGGGGCGGCGCTGCGCCTCGTCGACGACGCGAACACCCCGGTGGCCGAACGCCTGCTGGCCGTCGAGGTCGCGCCGGAACCGGGGCTGCTGGAGAAGTACCTCTGGCTGTGGATCCCGCTCGGGGTGCTGCTGCTGGCCGGGGCGCTGTGGGCGCTGCTGGGGCTGCGGTCCCGCAGCGAGGCGGGCAAGGCGCGGGGGCTGCTGGCGCAGCTGTGGCAGGGCGGGTTCCCCGCGTCGGAGCTGACGCCGCGCGACGCGAACGCCAAGGTGTTCCGGTTCGTCGTGCAGAACGACTTCACCGGCCCCCAGCTCCAGCACGCGGGCGACGGCGACCCGACCGTCTACGAGGTCCGGCGCGTCAGCGGCGGCGTCAGCCTCACCGCGCCGGGCGAGCAGCCGGTGGTGCTGGCGATCGGGGAGCGCCACGACATCGGCGACGACACCGCCGTCGCCTTCGTCGACGAGTTCGGCGCGGTCGGCGTCACCGCGGGCCCGCCGGCCACCCCGTTCGCGACACCGGACCCGTTCGCCACCGGGTCGGCCCCGGCGGGGGACCCGTTCGCGGCCTCGTTCCCGTCGGGGAGCTCCTACTCGTCGGCGGACCCGTTCGACGTCGGCACGTCCGGCGGCACGAGGCACGCGGGTCCCGCGCCGGACGCGGGCACCGCCGTCGACCCGAACAACCCGTTCGCGTGATGAGGGGATGGGGCGATCATGGCAGGCAGGCGGAGACGCGGTCAGCGGCAGGCCAGGGGGCACCACGCCCGGCTCAGGCAGCTGAACCGGTGGGCGCGGCTGCTCTCGTTCGTCTCGACGGCCGTGGTGGGTCTGTCGATCTTCGTCGGGGCGTGGGCGCCGACGTGGGTCTCGGTCGTGGCGACCGTCGCGGTGTTCCTGCTGCTCTGGTCGGTGAACGGCGCCACGGTGACGCGGGTGCTCGGCGAGGTGCGCCCGCCGCGGATCCCGCTGTGGCGCCACGCCCTCGGCCTGTGCGCGGCGTTCTTCGTGGCGTTCTCGGCGGTCTTCTGGGTGTTCGGCGACGAGGTGGAGACGGCTCGCGGGGAGCGGGCCGTCGTGGACTGGGACCGGGAGGCGGGCCTGCTGCGGCACGCCCAGGACCTCGTGAACGAGGTCGTGGAGCGCGAGGTGCCCCCGGTGGACCTGGACCCGGCGGTCCACGCGCTCGGGAAGCGGCTCGCCGACCTGGAGGCCGAACTCGCCAGGGCGACCGACAACGAGCTGTGCGAACTGGACGGCGGGTGCGGGACGCAGGAGCCCGGCAAGGGTGACGCGTACTTCGAGAAGAAGGAGCGCAGGCACCGGGTCGAGCGGGACGTCGACGACCTGAAGCGCGAGATGGGCACGGTCCGCGCCGCCGCCGAGACCCGGTTCGCCGACCTCACCCGTCAGCGGGAGGACGCTCGGACGCGCGCGGGTGAGCTGGCGGGTGCGGTGGCGGCGCTCGGGCCGCGTCCGGACACCCGCACCAGGTTCGGCGCCCTGTCCTCGGTCGAGTCGGGCAAGCGGCTCCCGCTGCTGTGGTTCGGGGTGCTCACGGCCTACTTCGCCGTGGACGTGCTGGCCCTCCAGTGGGTCGCCCGGCGGGTGTGCCGCCCTCCTGGCAGGTGGACCGGCAACTGGAAGGGGCTGATCGGCCGGAAGGCCGTGCGGGCGGAGGACTCCAGGGTCGCGACCCCCGCCGCGGAGTTCCTCAAGCGGGAAGGTGGTGAGTAGCCGATGGCGCGACCGGGTGACCCCGCGGGCAGGACCCTCGGTGAGGCGGCGGAGGCCGTCGACCGGCTGGACGCCCGGATCCGGGACGACTGGAACGCGGTGCCGGACAGGCGCGTGCAGATGGCCTGCGGGGACGTGGGACTGGTCGCCGAGTTCGTCTACCGGTCCCTGGCCGGACCCGAGGTGGACGAGACGATCCGCGACGCGGTGCTGGGGGACCGGACCTACGTCGAGGCCGTCGCGGGCATCCACTCCACCATCGACGACTTCGGCGCGTGCATGGTCGCCATCGACGGCGGTGCCCTGCCGGAGGAGGGGACGAGCGGGCCCGGCGGCCACCTCGTCGACCGGCTGACCGGTCTGGCGGCCGGGCTGAGGCAGGACCTGGAGAAGGCGGTCGACGCCTTCGTCTCGGTGGTCGAGCGGACGACCGACGACCCGGACGCGCGAGCCGGGGCGCTGCTCGTCGCGAAGGACGCGTCGCGCCAGCTCAAGGCGCGCAGGCTCGTGCAGCAGACCGAGCGGGCGCTGGCCAAGCGGCTGCGCGCCGACCGGAAGGCCCTGGGCGACACCAAGATCAAGGAACTCGGCGAGTACTACGCGGAGCACGCGGAGAAGGAGAGCAAGCGGGCGGACCTGCTGCGCAACGTCGTCGCCCTCCTGCTCGTGCTGATCGCCTGCGGCGCCGTCCTGATCAACGTCGGGATGGAGCCCGCCTCGCTGACCGCCGAACTGCTGCGGCTGTCCGCGACCGTCCCGATCGCGCTGCTCGCCGGGTACCTGACGAAGGAGTCGTCCAAGCACCGGCAGTCCGCGAAGTGGGCGCGCGAGCTCGCCATCGAGATGCGCTCGCTGCCCGACTACGCCGACTCGCTCGGCGAGACCGGGGCGGACCTGCGCCGCGCGTTCGGGATGCGGGTGTTCGGCGCGGGTGCCGAACGCCCTGAACAGTCCACTGAGGACGGATTGTTCCACGAGGTCGGCGAATCCGTCCGCCGCCTGCTGGAACTCATCGAGAGCCGGGGGAAGAACCAGTGAGCACGACACATGTCCGGCCTGCGACCGTGAGGACGATGCCGTTATGAGGATCTACCAGCCGATGATGTTCGTCGGACTCGGCGGGACCGGGTGCAAGGTCGGCGCCGAGTTGGAGAAACGCCTGAGGGAGGAGCTGTGCGGGCCGGACGGGACGCGGTTGCTGGGGGACGTCCAGAACCCGAACTTCCTTCCCTACCAGCTCCCGTCGTGCCTCCAGTTCGTGTACGCCGACCTCAGCGCGAACGAGTTGCAGCGGGTCCGGCGGGAGGTGGTGCCCGGCCGCGAGCACGAACAGGCGGCGCAGAAGACCATGCACCAGATCGCCGACCTGGTGCCCGCGCGGCTGTCGAACTCCGCCGACGTGGCCCAGAGCCTGCGCATCAACACCGACGAGGAGACGATCCACTGGTTGCCCTCCAAGGAGAGCGACCCGAGGATCGGTCCGCTGGTGCGCGGCGCGGGCCAGCTGCCCACCGTGGGGCGGGGGGTGCTGTTCGAGACGATCCGGCGCAACCCGGACACCGCGCTGCTCGGGATCAAGAAGGCCATGGAGGACATCAACGAGTCCGCCGGTGACCTGTACGTCGTGAGCGGCAAGCGCACGCAGCGCGTCGACACGGTGATCGTGTTCGTGGTGTTCTCCGTCGCGGGCGGCACCGGCAGCGGCATCTTCTACGACTACCTGCACCTGATCGGCCACCTGATGCAGCGCGGCGGCAAGCAGGCCGAGATCTACCCGCTGGTGCTGATGCCGTCGGCGTTCGACGACGGGCAGGGCGGCGGCCGTCCGGCCGACCTCAACGCGGGCTCCTCGCTGGTCGACCTGTTCCGGCTGATCGACGACCAGAACGCGCAGGGCTCGCCGGACGCGTTGGACCACAAGGGGACGCACGGCGCGGTGTCCGTCCGCTACCCGCGGCTCGACCAGGTGCAGCTCCTGCCGAACACCGTGCAGACGGCGTTCCTGTTCGGCCGTCCGGTGGGCGGGGTGCGGCGCGACGACCTCAACCGGTCGATGGTGTCGCTGATGACGTCGCTGATCGGGGCGGGCCCCACGGAGCAGGACGACCAGGAGGAGGGGGCCAACCGCCCCTACCAGTCCTTCGCGGACGGCTTCATCAACAGCAAGGTCGACCGGCACGCCACCGCGGACACCGGCGTCGGCCGCCGGGGCGTGACCACGAGCGCGGTCGCCGCGCTGACCACGCCGCTGCTGGAGCTGACCGACGTGGTCAGCTCCCACCTGCTCGCCAACGCGGTCAACGAGCTGCTGGTGCCGCCGGGCGCGGCCGAGACCAACAAGGCGCACATCCGGCAGTTCATCAGCGGCGCGGGCCTGGACCGGCTGCTGGAGGCGACGCCCTCCCGGATCCCGCCGCAGGGCAACCCCGTCGGCTACGGGGCGGTCATCGCGGCGCTGACCGAGCGGGCCAACGCGATGGCCGCCGCCATCGACCGGGACAAGGACCGGCTCGGCGGGCCGGTCGCGACGCTGGCGCAGGAGTTCAACCCGTCGGCGGCGGCCTCGCTGCTGCTGCGGGAGATCGACCTGTTCCGCCTGCACCGCACCGTTTTCGGCAACCGCGACCTCGCCGACGCGCTGGACAAGGGCGGGTTCCGCTCGATGCTGGAGACCTGGCGGGTGCCCCCGGCGGCGGCTCCGGGCCTCAACGCCGCCGTGCCCCCGCTGCCGAGCAACCTCCAGAAGAGGTTCATGCAGCGGCTGCGGATCGCCGACGAACCGGTCCAGGCGGTCATGCGGCAGCAGGACGCCTGGTACGCCTGGCAGTCGCGGCGCATCTGGAACGCGGCCTGGAACGACAGCCACCGGCTGTGGGACCGGCCGTGGCAGGCGTTCGTCGAGGAGTTCCGCGCCGTGCACGACGCGTTCGTCACGCACGCCCGCAACGACCCGACGCAGTTCGACCAGCGGTCGAAGGACCTCTACAAGTCGCGCGTCGGCGTGACCTACCTGCTGCCGCCGGAGAACCACGGCCTGGAGGGCTTCTACCAGTCGGTGCTGCTGCGGCTGAAGGAGGACCTGTCCCAGCACCTCAAGGCGAACGCGCGCGAGGGGCACGTGCTGAACCTGCTGCTCGGGCAGGACGGCTGGGCCGAGGCGATGACCGCGGGGCACCAGGACCCGGAGGCCGCGGTCGCCCACGTCCGCCAGCGGATCAAGGAGGCGGTGGCCGAGTGCATCCGCCCCGGCGACCGCGCGCGGCCCGCGCTGGTGCCGCGGATGGAGGACCTGCTGGCGAACGCCGTGCAGCGGCGGGACAACACGGTCACCGAGTCCGACCTGAACAGGTTCCGGCAGAAGCTGGCCGAACTCGTGCCCGGCGGGTTCGCCCCGGACGGGAACGCGGCCCTCAAGGTGCTGTTCACCTACCCCGCCGCGCAGGAGAACGACGACGTGGAGCGGTTCCTGCGGCGCGAGGTCTCGCTGCCCGTGGACATGGTCGGCGAGCCGGAGTTCCGCGCGGTGCAGGCCGACGCCATGATCGTCGTGCTCAACCGCAGCTCGATGGGCGTCACCGAGGTGCCGGAGCTGCGCCGGGTGATCAAACTCTGGGCCGAGGCGCAGCGCGAGCCGCAGCCGCAGGACAGCCTGGCCTGGCGGCGCAGGCTGAGCCAGAACAGCGACTACCTGCTGATGGGCGAGCACGACCGCAGGCACGTGCTGCACCGGCTGCTCTGCGCGGCGTGGGACGGCAAGGTCCTGATCGCGGGCGACCCCGCCAGCCCCGAGCACATCACCGTGGAACTCGGCAGCAGGGAGGCCGTGTCGATGAAGCTGGAGCTGACGCCGATCGGCGCGCTGTCGTCGTGGGCGAGCGTGCTCCAGGCCTACGAGCGCTGGGTGCTCACCGACGACAACCAGACCCGCCGCAGCCTCGCGGCCCGGCTCATGTCGACCGTCCCGGCCCACGCAGACCGGTCGCCGCGACCACCGGCACCGGAGTTCGCCGCGCTCGTGGACCTCTCGGGGTCGGAGCTGCTCAAGGTCAAGGAGGCCGAGCAGAACCGGGTGCTCGGCCAGGACCCGCAGCTCGCCGTCTTCCGCGAGTTCTGGTCGCACACCCTGCCGGACGCGCTGGACCAGCACGTCGGCGCCACGGCGAAGAGCCTGCTGGACCTCAGGGAACAGGTGGACTTCGCCCGCGGTCTCGGTGGTGGGGCGTCGGCATGAGCACGTCGAGGATCGTCCTGGTCGACCTGCGCGACCCGGAGGCCGAGCCACCGGACGCGCTGGAGGGCGGGGTCGTGGTCGTCGACCGCGCCGACGCCCTCCTGGAGCACGCGGAGACCTACCTGGCGCTGCTGGCCGAGAAGATGGTGACGGCGGTGGTGTGCGTCGCGGTCGGCGAGGTGGGCACGGACAACCCGCTGGACGGGGTGGTCCTGGACATCCCACCGGCGCTGCGGCACGCCACCGTCCTGTGGGTCGGTGATCCCCGCGGCGTGGACTGGGCGCCGGAGCGGTCGGCCCCGCGCCGGTCCGAGTCGTCGGAGGACGCGCTGGACAGCCTGGTGGCCGCGCTGCGCGTGCCCGCGCTGTTCGACCGGGTCGTCGCGACGGCCGAGGGCCTGCCCAGCGCGGCGGTCAACCCCGGCGTCCGGCTGGTGTCCAGCGCCGCGGACCCGGTCGAGCTGGCCGAGGCGCGGGCCGCGGCCGTCCGGTCGCTGTGCGCGGCCGAGCACGCGACGCCGCACGACCTCGGCGAGTCGATCCGCCGCTCCTACCTGCCGAGCGGCCGGGACGGCGCCGTGCTGTCCGGGCCGGTGCAGACCTCGCGCACGGAGGCGCTGCGGCGGCTGGACCACGTCGCCGAACTGGCCAGGACGCTCGGGACGGCCAAGGCGCTGCTGTACTCGCCCCGGACGACGGAACGCCTGGGCAGCCAGGTCGTGTGGGCGGGCCAGGCGGTGGAGAACTACCGCCGCGCGGTCGCGGAGCTGCTCACCCGCATGGACGGCCAGCTCCAGGTCGGACGTCCGTCCGTGGAGGACGTCGTCGCGCTCGGCGTGCCACGGCCCCGCGAGGCCGACGGCGACGAGATCGCGGCGGACCTGCGGCAGGCGGTGGAGGCCAGGCTCGACGACGGCGCCGCGCTGTCGCCGCTGGCGCGGGACCTGCGCCTGGTGGCCGCGAACAGCGGTCCGCAGGGGTGCGCGACGGCCGTGGAGGAGGTGCGCAAGCGCGGTCCGCTGAGCCTGGCGATGCCGGAGTTCCGCACCTGGCCGCTCCCGCTGGCGGCACTGCCGGTGGTCTTCCCGGCCTGCGCGCTGGTGGCCCTGCTGTGCGGGCCGGGCTGGCTGGGCTGGGTGGCGGGCTGCCTGCTCGCGGTGGCGTGGTTCGGGTCCGGCTGGCTGCTGCTGGCCCGTCGACCCGGCCCGGAGGCCGAACGCGGTCTGGAGGACGCGCTCGTCCCGTCGGTGGCCACCTACGGTGTCTCCGGGGTGCTGGGAGCGGTGGCCGGAGCCGGTGCGGGAGAGCTGTTCGCGGTCCGGGTGGCCCGGTTCCTGGTGGACGTCCCGCGGTGGGCGCTCCCCGGTTCGGCGGTGCTCGTGGCCGTGCTCAGCGCCGTGGTCGTGGTGGTGAGCTGGCGGTCGGCGGTGCGGGAGTGGCGCGACGAGCTGGGGGTGGCGCGACTGCGGGCGACGGTCGGCGACCTGACGCAGATCGCCGAGGACGTGACCGCGCGCGAGTGGCTGCCGATGCTGCGCAGGCGGGTGCTCGCGGCGGCGGCGGCCGAGGTCGCGGCGGGCCTCGGGGAGATCGCCACGACGCTCGGCGGCTCGGGTGACGCCCTGTTCGTCGCGCCGGAGCCGTCGCCCGGAGGCCAGACCCGGATGGTGCGGCCGGTTCCGCAGGAGCTGTACGCCGTCGTCCGCGGCGACCTGGTCGACGTCTGCCGCACCGCGCTGGAGATCGCCTGGCCCGCCGCGGCGGCCGACGTGACCACACCGCAGGGCGTGTACACCCAGCGCCTGGAGCGGCTGCTCGACGAGTACGGCGCGGACGTCCGGCGCAACGGCCTGATGACCGCCACGCGGTTCGGCACCGCGCGCGGGCCCCGCGACGCGCTGATGGCCCGCGTCTGGGCCGAGTCGCCCGCGGCGCTGGCCGCGCTGCGCGCCGACGGGGCCGACGACATGACGCAGCTGTGCCGCAGCGGCCAGCTCGGCTACCTCAGCACCGGCGCCACGTCGGGGCTGGTCCGGGTCGCGCCCGCACGGCTGCGGCAGGTGCTCGAACGCGACGGCGCGCACGCGGCGCTCGTCGCGGACCCCGGCGTCGCCTGGAGCGAGGGCGGGGAGTTCGTCGGTGCCGTGCGGCTGCTGCCGCTGCGGCCCGAGTCGGTGCGTCAGGTGTCGGGTGGTGTGCGGTAGATGGCGGAACTGGTGCGCTGCCGGTACGTGACCGGTGTGCTGGCCGAGATCGAGGTCGAGGAGCTGAACGAGTTCGTCACGCCGGGAGCCGCGCTGGAGCAGCGGCTGGTCAAGGTGAACGGACGGCTGTACCTGCGCAAGTACGTCTCGCGCGCGGCGGGCAGGCGCAACCCGAGGCTGTACGACCTGCTGCGCAACGAGATCCGCGCGGGCGCGCGGCTCGGCCAGGTCTTCCCCGACCGGTACCCGGCCGAGCTGCCGCGGCTCGTGGCGTACAACATCGACGCCGAGGAGCCGTTCGCGCTGCTGCGCGAGTACGCGGGATCGCCCGCCGCCGAGCACGTCGCGCGGTTCGACGACGTCCAGCGCAGGCGGTTCGAGAGCGGGCTGCTCCGCGCGCTGCACCTGACCGCGCAGGCGGGCGTCGTGCACGGCGCGGTGAGCATGGACTCGGTGCGCTGGGACGACGGCACCGTGCACCTCGTCGACTTCGAGTCGTCCGAACGCGTCGGTGAACCGCGGCGCGCCTGCCGGTCGGCGGTCCGCTCGCCGGAGCAGACCGCGGGCACCGGTGTCGTGGACGAGCGCGACGACCTGTGGGGCGCGGCTCTGCTGATCAGGCGGCTGCACATCGGCGACGCGCGGCAGGAGCGCGGCCGGGACCCGCAGCGGCTGCGGGAACTCCTCGATCCCGTCTTCGACAACCCGGTGGACCGGCGACCGCTCGTCGCGGACCTGCTCGGCCGCCTGCACACCGACGCCCACCTGCCGCCGCACGTCGACCCGGAGGCCCAGCTCGCGGCGGGCCGCGCGCTGTTCGACCGCGCCTGCGCCCGCAAGCGCGCACCGGCGGCCCCTCCCACCCGCGAGCCGGTCCGGAGCCCGGTCGTGCCTGCCGACGGGCACGGGAAGCGGGTCTTCCACTACGTCGCCGCGGCGGTCCTGCTGTGCGCGCTGATCATCGGAGCGGTGGTGCTGATATGAGTGCTCCCCCCCAGGGACGGCCTCCCAGGGTGATGCGCTGCCCCGTCTGCGCCGACGAGTTCGTCTGGCCCGACGACCCCTACATCTCGCTCCACGACGAGCGCAACGACCGCTTCGAGCTGGTCGACGTCTCGTCGCTGTCCCCGACCAAGCGGGACAACCTGGTGCGCAAGGGGTACCGGCAGTGCCCGAACCCGGCGGGCGACACACCGGAGCACTACCTGCCCGCCACCTACGCCGACCACGGCGACCCGCTGGTGATCGGGCTCGTGGGCGCGCCGATCTCGGGCAAGACGCACCTGCTGACCGCCATGATCCGGCAGGCGTACCTCAACGGGCTCGCGACGCACGGCGTCACCGTCACCGCGCTGGACGTCCGCAGGCACAAGGCGTTCCGCGAGTACTTCATCCTGCCGTTCGAGCGGGGCGACCTGCTCGCGGGCACCGGCAACGGCATCGTCGAGGCCGCCGACATCCTGCTGGTGCGCGGGCCGGGCGGCCAGCGCCCGGTGACGTTCTTCGACGTCGCGGGGGAGGACCTGGAGAGCACCGACCCGAGGGCCAACAGGTTCCTGATGGCCACGAACGCCGTGATCTTCGTCCACGCCTCGGAGGACCCGCTGGAGACCGGGAGGTCGTCCGGGCGGAGCGAGAACGCGTCGTTCGAGCAGGCCGTCGCGCAGTTGCCGGGGGACCGGCTGCCCGCGGTGATCGCGGTGACCAAGGCCGACCGGCTGAGGTACGTGCCGCCCGCCGAGCGCTGGCTGCACCGGGGGGACGAGACCGAGCTGAAGGCCGACCGCGTGCGCGCCGAGTCCAGGGACGTCTACGCCTACCTGCACCAGGCCGGGGCACTGGCCTCGCTGCGCCCGTTCGACGAGTTCGCCCGGTGCACGCTGCACTTCGTCTCGGCGAGCGGCGGCGACGCCGTCCCCGTCGACGCGGCGGACCCCGGCAAGAAGCACTTCCCGCACGGGTTCCACCCGACCAGGGTGCTCGAACCGCTGGTGTCGATCCTCGCCATGACCGGGATCATCACCGGACCCGAAGCCGACAGGGTGGGCAGACCATGACCGAGCCGAAACCGGACGAGGAGGTCCACCAGGCCTTCTTCGGGGTGTCCGAAATGGACAGCGGACACCACATGATCACCTGCTCGCTCTACGAGAACGACATGAAGAAGTGGCGGGCGCGGCTCCAGGAGCACACCCGGCTCGAACCGGTGCAGGGCGGGAAGCTGCCCGCGAGCGCCCTGTCGTACCTCCGGTTCGACGACGGGTCGGCCGCGGTCGTGCGCCGGGTCGAACGCGGGTTCTCCCAGGGGCGCGGGAACGCGCACGTGCTGATCGGATCGGCGTCGGTGCTGGACGTGTCGCTCTCCCTCGCCCTGGCCCAGTGGGGCGGGTGGAGGGACGAGGCGCCACCGGGCAGGCCCGCACCGATCAGGGCGCGCGCCCTCGCCGCGGTGGCGGCCGCGTCGCGGTGGTCGCCGACGTCCGTGCGGCACCTGGAGGACCAGCTCGCCGTGGTCCTCTCCCGCCTGCTCGACGCCCCCGGCGAGCCGTTGAGCATCATCGGCTGCCCGGACGAGGACCGGCTGGCGGTGGTGTGGGGCCTCCGCGAGGCCGCCGACGAACACCTGAGGCGGACGGGGTGCGGGCGGACGTGGTCGTACTCGACCTACGCGAACCGCCACGACCTCGGTGTCCGCGACCTGCCGGAGATCGTGTTCCTGCCGGAGATCCCGAACGGGGGGGTCGCGCGCCGCACGGTCGTCGACCTCCGCGGCCGTCCGGAGGACAGCAGGTCGAGGCCGCTCGCCTGCGACCTGCTCGACGCCCTGCTGCGGGGAGCCTCGGCACCTCCGCCGACCGTCGACGTCGTGGCCGGACGTCAACCCCGGCGGGGTGACAGCGCGCCCCCGCACCAGGCGGTGCGGGTGGACGACTCGCGGAGCGGACACCGGATGCCGAACCTCGGCAAGCAGTGGGACGCGCGGCTGCGCGACGTCTCGTCCATCGACGAGCTGCGGAAGGCGTTGCGGGCGCTGGGGAACCAGGGGCGCGAGTTCCGGTCCATGGTCCGCAAGGACGTCGACGTGCGGGTGGTGGACGACGTCGCCGACCGGGTCGAGGCCGCCACCGGGGACGGCCTGCGGGACCTGGCGCACGCGTTGTACGGGCTGGAGCTGGAGGACCTCCGCGACGACGAGGACGCGCGCGAGCACGCGCGGAAGCTCATCCGGAGGGGCAGGTCCGGGCAGTTCGCCCGCGTCCTCGGGCTGGCCGCGTCGAGCGTCGAGCGCCAGGACATCGCCGTCGTGGCGCTCGAACGGTGGGACGCGGGCTACCCCAGGCCGAGGCGGCTCAAGCCGCAGCGCGCCAGGAGGCCGCTGGGAGCGGTGGCGGTGAACAGGCCGCTGCTGGCCGTGGCCTTCGCGGTGGTGCTCGCGGTGCTGGTCGCGGTGTTCGCGCTCGGCTACGCGACGGGCAGGCCCGAGGCGGCCACGCCGGTCCCGGACGTGAGCGACGTCGTGCCCACCTCGGAGCCGCAGCCCTCGACGTCGGCGCGGCCCGCCGGACGGGCCGTCCGGGTGACCGCGGTGGACACCGGCCGCGTGCTCTACGCGTTCGCCAGGCTCGGCGAGCAGTTCTACCCGCAGCAGCCGTGCGTGCGGGAGGAGGACGGCACCGGTGCGCTGTGGAGCTGTGCGCCCACCGGTACCCAGCCCGAGAAGTCGGAGCTGGTGGCGATCGAGGTGCCGTCGGCGGACGTGCCCAGGCTGGACGGCTTCGCCGAGGGCAAGCGGAAGATCACCCCGGAGAACGGCTGGGGGACGCCCGTGGTCGTGCCCTGAGCACACGTCCGGGCCCGCCGCCGCGGCGACGGGCCCGGACGCGCTCGGGATCAGACCAGGTCGAAGCGGTCGAGGTTCATGACCTTCGTCCAGGCCGCCACGAAGTCGCGGACGAACTTCTCCTTCGAGTCGTCGCTCGCGTAGACCTCGGCGACGGCGCGGAGCTCGGAGTTCGAGCCGAACACGAGGTCGGCGCGGCTACCGGTCCACCGGACCTCGCCGGTGGTGCGGTCGCGGCCCTCGAAGGTCTCCGCGTCCTCCGACGTCGCCTTCCACTCGACGTCCATGTCGAGCAGGTTGGCGAAGAAGTCGTTGGTCAGCGACCCCGGCGTCGTGGTGAGGACACCCAGCTGGGACTGCTGGTGGTTCGCGTTCAGGACGCGCAGGCCACCGATGAGGACCGTCAGCTCGGGCGCGGTCAGCGTGAGCAGGTTCGCGCGGTCGATGAGCAGGTACTCCGACGGGAGCCGGTGGCCCTTGCCGCGGTAGTTGCGGAACCCGTCGACGGTCGGCTCCAGGGGCGCGAACGACTCGGCGTCGGTCTGCTCCTGCGTGGCGTCGGTGCGGCCGGGCGTGAAGGGCACCTGGACCTCGTGGCCCGCGATCTTCGCCGCCCGCTCCACGGCGGCGGTGCCGCCGAGCACGATGAGGTCGGCCAGCGAGACCTTCTTGCCACCGGTCTGGGCGCTGTTGAACGACTCCTGGACGCTCTCCAGGGTGCGCAGCACCTGGGCGAGCGCGTCGGGCTCGTTGACCTCCCAGTTCCGCTGCGGCTCCAGGCGGATGCGGGCGCCGTTCGCGCCGCCGCGCTTGTCGCTGCCGCGGAACGTCGAGGCCGACGCCCACGCGGTCGAGACGAGCTGCGAGGTCGTCAGGCCGGAGTCGAGGATCTTCGCCTTGAGGGCGGCGATGTCGTCCGCGTCGACGAGCTGGTGGTCCACGGCCGGAACCGGGTCCTGCCAGATGAGCGTCTCCTGCGGGACCAGCGGGCCGAGGTAGCGCTGGATCGGGCCCATGTCGCGGTGCGTCAGCTTGAACCAGGCCCTGGCGAACGCGTCCGCGAACTGGTCGGGGTTCTGGTGGAAGCGGCGCGAGATCTGCTCGTAGACCGGGTCGACCCGCAGCGCGAGGTCGGTCGTCAGCATCGTCGGCGGCCTGTTCAGCGAGCCGTCCTCGGGGTCGGGGATCGTGTTCGCCCCGGCACCGTCCTTCGCCACCCACTGGTGGGCACCCGCGGGGCTCTTGGACAGCTCCCACTCGTAGCCGAACAGGTTGTCGAAGAAGCCGTTGCCCCACCGGGTCGGCGTCGCGGTCCAGGTGACCTCCAGACCGCTGGTGATGGCGTCCCGGCCCTTGCCGCTGCCGAACGTGTTCTTCCAGCCCAGGCCCTGCTCCTCGATGGAGGCGCCCTCGGGCTCGGGGCCCACGTACTGGTCCGGGTCGGCCGCGCCGTGCGTCTTGCCGAACGTGTGGCCGCCCGCGATCAGCGCGACGGTCTCCTCGTCGTTCATCGCCATGCGCCCGAAGGTCTCGCGGATGTCGCGGGCCGAGGCCAGCGGGTCCGGGTTCGCGTTGGGGCCCTCGGGGTTGACGTAGATGAGTCCCATCTGGACCGCGGCCAGCGGGCGCTCCAGCTCCCGGTCACCGGTGTAGCGCTCGTCGCCGAGCCAGGTGCGCTCCGGGCCCCAGTACACGTCCTCGTCGGGCTCCCACACGTCCGCGCGGCCACCGGCGAAGCCGAAGGTCTTGAAGCCCATCGTCTCCAGGGCGCGGTTGCCCGTGAAGATCATCAGGTCGGCCCACGAGATCGTGCGGCCGTACTTCTTCTTCACCGGCCACAGCAGCCTGCGCGCCTTGTCCAGGTTGCCGTTGTCCGGCCAGCTGTTCAGCGGCGCGAAGCGCTGCATGCCCGCACCGGCGCCACCGCGCCCGTCCTCGACGCGGTAGGTGCCCGCGCTGTGCCACGCCATCCGGATCATGAACGGCCCGTAGTGGCCGAAGTCGGCGGGCCACCACTCCTTCGACGACGTCAGCACCTCGTCGACGTCGCGCGCCAGGGCGTCGAGGTCGAGCGTGGCGAACGCGGCGGCGTAGTCGAAGTCCCCACCCATGGGGTCGGACGCGGCCGAGTGCTTGCGGAGGATGGACAGGTTGAGCTGGTTGGGCCACCAGCTCCGGTTGCTCCCACCCTCGGTGGGGTGGTTGAGACGACCCACGGAGACCGGGCACCCACCCGCGCTCTCCTCGTTCATCTCTCCAACGACGGCGTCAGGACTGTCAGACACGGGAATCTCCAAGATCAAAAGTAACTATCCGGCAGTGGTGGTGCACACGGGGCACAGGCCCCAGTAGACGACCTCGGCCTCCTCGACCAGGAAGCCGTGGTCGTCGGAAGCGGTCAGGCAGGGAGCCTCGCCGACCGCGCAGTCGACGTCGGCGATGGCACCGCACGACCGGCACACGACGTGGTGGTGGTTGTCCCCGACCCGCGCCTCGTAACGCGCCACGGAGCCCTGCGGCTCGATCCGCCGCACCAGCCCCGCAGTGGTCAAGGCTCGCAAAACGTCGTAAACAGCCTGGTGGGACACCCCGCCGAGTCCTTCACGAACGATACCGATGATCGTTTCCGTGTCGGCGTGCGGGTGCGAGTGCACAGCCGACAACACCGCGACCCGAGGCCGGGTGACGCGCAGGGAGACCCCTCGCAGCGCGCGTTCGAGGTCGGATGGCGGTGGCACGCCAGCAGTGTGCACTGCTTTCTGGAATCAATCAAGAATGACCACTCACGGCGACTCGCGCCACCACGAGGGTGCCACGGGGAGAAGGCCGACCTCACACCCGGTTCAACCCGGCCCGCCCGTCCTCGATGAGGAACGACCCCTTGGTGCTGACCCCGGCCCCCGGGGAGGACACGAAACCCACCCCCCGAAAATCCACCCGAAACCCGTCCACCCCAACCCGCCCGACCACGTACCCCCGCCGGTTGTTGAAGAACTTCACGTGGGGGTTCTCCGCCAGCCACTCCGGCGTCTCCGGGTAGTCCTCGGACCCGTCCCCGCCCGACGTGATCGAACTGCCGGCGATCTCGGTCGCCACCGTCCGAGACCCAGGATCATCCCACCGCTCCTTGACGTCCACCCCCCAGGAGGCGTGGACGTCCCCCGTCAGCACCACCGCGTTCCGCACGGCCGAGAACCCGGCCACCACCCGGTCCCGATCAGCCGCGTACCCGTCCCAGGCGTCCAGGTTCGTCTCCCGCACCGGCCCGCTCGCGTGGTCGTACTGCGAGAAGAACACCTGCTGCCCCACCACGTCCCACCGCGCCGAGGACCCCCGGAACCCGTCCAACAGCCAGGCCTCCTGCTCGGCCCCCAGCATCGACCGGCCCACGTCCAACCGCTCGTCGCACGGCTTGATCCCGTCCCCGCAGGCCTGGTCGTCCCGGTACTGCCGGGTGTCGAGCATGTGGAACGTCGCCAACCGCCCCCACACCACCCGCCGGTACAGCCGCAGGTCCGCCCCGCGGGGCGCCGTCCGGATCGGCATGTTCTCGTAGTACGCCTGAGAAGCCGCCCGCCGCCGAGCCGGGAAGTCCGGCTGCGGCTTCTCCGGCTTGGAGTGCACCTCCCCGGCCCAGTTGTCGTCGACCTCGTGGTCGTCCCACACGACCGACCACGGCGCGACCGCGTGCGCGGCCTGGAGGTCCGCGTCCGACTTGTACTGCGCGTAGCGCTGCCGGTAGTTGGCCAGCGTCACCGTCCGCGGCCCCTCCACCCCCCGGACGTTGCCGTTGGGCGCCACGTGCACCCCGGACTCGTACTCGTACTGGTAGTCGCCCAGGTGCAGCACCAGGTCCGGCTCGTCCTCGGCCAGCCGCCGGTAGGCGGTGAAGTACCCGTGCTCGTACTGCGCGCAGGACGCGAACGCCATGGTCAGCGGTGTGGTCAACGTCCCCGGTGCCGGCGTGGTCCTGGTCCGCCCGGTCCGGGACAGGTGACCGTCGGCGGCGAAGCGGTAGAAGTACTCCCGACCGGCCTCCAGCCCGCCGACGTCCACGTGGACGCTGTGCCCCAGCTCCGGCCTGGCCCACTCGACCCCGCGCCGCACGACCCGGCGGAACCGCTCGTCGTGCGCCAGCTCCCACGCGACCTCCACCGGCCGCGACGGCATCCCGCCCAGACCGTTCTCGGCCAGCGGCACGGGGGCCAGGCGGGTCCACAGGAGCACGCTGTCGTGCGTCGGGTCGCCCGAGGCGACGCCCAGCGTGAACGGGTCCACCAGGCGCGCCGACCCGGCGCCGAACGCGGTCAGGGCCAGTCCGCCTGCCAGCAGGGTGCGCCGCGTCACGGGGGTCATGCACTCAATACGGCTCAACCGGCTCGGCGGTTCGGTCGGGGCGGTGTGAACTGAACCGCCACGGGCGACCGCGGCCTCGTTGTACGGTGTGCGACCACCGAACAGCGTCGATCTTCTTGGGGTGAGTTGCGTGGTCGACCGGCAGGAGCGGTTGCAGGGCATGATGAAGTCCTTCCAGGAGCAGGCGGCCAAGGCCGCCGAGCTCCAGCAGGTCATGAAGGACCTGCGGGGGACCGGGAGGAACCGGGACGGATCGGTCACCGTGACCACCGCCCCGTCGGGCGCGGTGCTGGGGCTCCAGCTGCTGCCCGGCGCGATGGACCGGTCGCACGTGGCGTTGCAGCAGGAGATCCTCGACGCGATCCGGACGGCCACGCAGAACGCCGCGCAGCAGCTCGACGCGGCCGTCTCGCCGATCCTGGGCGACCGGCTCGCGGAGTTCAAGCAGGGCATGGCCGCGTCCGGGGTGGAGCCGATGATGCCGTCGGCCGCCCCCGCCGCGCCCGCGCCGTCGCAGGGGAACCGTCCGCCGAGGACGGACGTCGGAGACGAGGAACCACCGAACTCGTTCTTGCGCTAGGGGGATGTGCGTGACTTTCCAGGTGATGCCGGAGGCGTTGACGGCCTTCGCGAGGGGCAGCGACAGCCTGGCCGAGAAGTTCGGCGCGCTCGCGGGCCTGCTGGAGCAGGCCAGGGTGGACGACCAGTGCTTCGGGCCCATCGGTGACGCGGTAGGCCTGAGCAGCGGGTACTTCTCCAGCCTCGACGAGTGCCGCACGCTCGCCGAGGACGCGAAGGACTTCCTCAAGCAGACCGGCGAGCAGCTCGACGCCAGCTTCGAGGTCTACCGCGGGATCGACGTCGGCGTGTCGCAGGCGTTCGGCCGGATCGGCGGGACGCGGTGAGCGCCCCCGGCACGTTCGCCGACCTCAACGGCGGCGACCAGAAGAACTGGTTCGAGCAGGCCGCGGGCCGCGGCAGCTCCGGCGTCGGCGCGTTGCAGGACCTCGCCGACGCCACGAGCGCGCCGCAGATGACCGCGGCGGCGGTCTCGGGCCGGATGGAGCTGCTCCAGACGCTCGCCAGCCCCGGACAGGCCCTGATGGACAACGGGCTCGGCTTCCTGGTGTCGATCGTGATGAGCCCGCTGATCGAACTCGCGGAGTGGGCGATCGGCGACCCCGAGCAGATGCGCGCGACCGGTCAGGGCTGGGAGGAGGTCGCCCAGTGGCTCGACGGGGTCGCGGAGTCCGAGGCCAAGCGCGGAGAGGCCACGGCCGGGCTGTGGGTCGGCGCGGCGGGTGACGCGTTCCGCAACCAGGTCAGCGAGTTCAGCGGCGGCGTGTCCGCGCTGGCCGAGGACGTCCGGGGCCTGAAGCAGACCCTCGACATGATCGCCGAGCTGTTCGACGTGTTCGTCGAGTTCGTGATCCAGATCCTCACCGAGCTGATCATCGGCCTGATCGTGCAGTGGCTCGCGGCGCTGGCCGCGTCGTGGATCACGGCGGGCGGCTCGGTCGCCGCGGCGGGCGCGACGACGACGGTGCAGGTCGGCAGCACGGGCATGCGGATCACCATGCGGGTGAGCAAGCTCCAGATGGAGCTGTTCAAGCTGGTGCAGAAGCTGGAGAAGCTGCTGGAGCGCGTCGTCCGAGGCCCGCTGCGCCAGGTCATCCAGCGGATGAACACCCTGCGCGGCGGCAACATGGCGCAGCAGTTCGCGGGCAGGCAGCTCGGCGCGAACCCGCTGGTCAACATCGTGACCAGGGCGGACGGCACCACGCTCGCCTCGACCACCGCGAACCGGTTCATGCAGGGCGTGACGGGGGAGGGCGCGCTCGCGGGCAACATCGCCCAGACCGTCCTGACCGGCGCGCTCGGCGGGCAGACCAGGGTCGGTGGCGCGGTCTTCAGCGCGGGCGTCGACACCGCCGTGGACGGCGGGATCAAGTTCGGTGCGCAGGCGGCGGACCACGCCGCGCGCAACGCACCGTCCGAAGAGGAGCGCCGAGCGGCGCAGGATCGCGGGTTCGACTGGTGACGCCCAAGCTCGACGGTGTCCTCGCGCTGCGGACGTCCTGGTGCCGACCGGACGAGGACGTGCTGCTGTGCGCGCCGAGCAGCCGCGCGGGCATCGGCTTCGACGTCGCGGGCCTGGACTGGTGGGGGCGTCCGGAACGCGGACTCGGCGGCAGGGCGCTGAGGGCACTGGGAACGGCGACCGCGGCGGTGGCGGCGGGCGGTCCCCGCGACCAGGGGCAGTCACCGCCGTCGCTCGTCGTGTTCGGCTCCGCGCCTGCGTTCGCGGACCTCCCCGACACCGCGGCGCTGTGGTGCGTGCTGACCCCGAGGCGGCTGGGCTGGGTGCGCACCGTCGAGGAGCCGGTCGAACCCGAGGCGGAGGTTTCGTTCCTCGCCCAGGTGAGGGGTTTCGCCAAGAACGCGCGGGACTCGTTGGCGGGCAAGAGCCCGTACCCGGCGCACCGTCCGATCGAGACGGTCGACGTCGCGCCGGTCGCGGAGGTGCCGCGCGGGATGATCGCGTCGGTCACGACCGCGGAGCGCACCCTCCCGTACGACTGCGCGACGCGGACCGTGCACGTCCTGCGCGTCGCCCTGGCCGACGGGTCGGGTGTGGAGTTCGTCGGCGGGCCCGCACCGGAGCACGCGCGGCGGTTGCTCGACATGGCCACCGGGCAGAGGTGAGGGGCACGTGCCGAAGAGCAGGACCAAGCTGGCCGAGATCGCCCAGAAGCACTGGTGCGCCACCGGTGAGCAGATCGTCTGGGCCGTCAACGCCGGGGGGCACGTCGGGTCCGCCGCCGGTGTCCCGCACCGGCCTGCCGGCCAGGTGCCCGCCGCCGCGGTGCCCGAACCGGACTGGCCGCTGCCGACGGAGGCCGTGAGCACCGGCCGGTTCCGCCGGGACGAGTGGGTGCACGACCCCGCGGTGTGGGGCTGGGCCACGGGTCCCGCGACCGCCGCCGCCTGGGCCGATCTCTTCGCGGTCGGCCGCGACGAGTGCTGGCTCCTGCTGAGCAACCGACGCCTGGCGCTGGTCGTCGAGGGAACGCTCACCGCGCCCGCGCCGACCGGCGGACTGCTGGGCCGCGTGCGAACCCTCGGCCAGGACCGCGACGCGCCCCCGCTCGTCACGTGGTGGGAGTCCCCGGTGACCGCGCGGTTCCGCGCCGTGCCGCTGGGCAGGCGGGTCGAGCCGGAGTGGTTCGTGCGCGTGGAGTTCACCGACGGCTCGACCTTCGACTTCCGCGACGCCAACGCCGAGCAGTCGGTCGTCACGGCCTACGCCAATCTCTGACACCGCGGACGGGAACGGGGAGGGCACCGATGACGGTGGAGACCGAGACCACGATCAGGAGGGTCTTGGAACGGGCGTGCCCCGAGGTGCGCGTCGAGGTGGTGCGCCCGCTCGACGCGGGGTACACGAGCGACCAGTGGGTCGCCGACACGGACCAGGGGAGGCTGCTGGTCAAGGTGCCGTTGCGGAACCGCGACCCCGAGCACTTCCGGCGGCTGGTCGCCACCACGCGGGTCGCCGCCGAGCACGGCGTCCCCGTGGTGCGGTACCGGCGGCTGGTGGAGCACGACCCGGCCGTCGGCGGACCCGTGCTCGTCCAGGAGTTCCAGGAGGGTGACGCGGCGGGGGACGTGTGGGAGTCGCTCGACGAGGAGCGGCGGAAGGTGCTGTGCCGGGACCTCGGTGACGTCGTCGGGCGGGTGCACCGCATCGAGGGGTCGACGTTCGGCGAGAGCGGGGCGGCGACGTTGCGGGAGGCGGTCGAGGCCGAGGTGGAGTCGCTGCTCGGCGGGACCGACGCGTTCGGCGACGGCAGGGCCGTGCGGACCGCGACAGCGGCGGCGGTGGCACGGCTGGACAGCACGGCGAGCGTTCCGTCGCTGGTGCACGGCGACCTGTGGCTGCCGAACATCCTGGTGCGCGACGGGCGGATCACCTGCGTCCTCGACTTCGAGCACGCCGGGTACGCGGACCGGTTCCGCGACTTCGGCAAGCTCGACGAGCACCTCTTCGACGCGTTCCCGGCGGGCCGAGGGGTCTTCCTCGACGCCTACGCCGCCGCGTGCCCGCTACCGGACGACTGGGATCGGCGCGTCGACCTCGCCCACGTGCTGCACGCGCTGTCCATGCACGTCTACTTCCTGCGCTGGACCCCGAGGTGGGCGCCGCAGTACGCCGAGCAGGTCGAGGCCTGGCTCACCCGCAACGGCTAGTCCGACGCCCGTGAGCGGGACGCGCGCCACATGGTGTGCTCCCGGCTCACCACCTGCTCCGCGTCGGCGACCTCCGCCGACCACTCCGCCTCCTCCTCGACGCCGTCGAGGCGGGCGCGGGTGATGGCCAGTTCCGCGGCGGCGAACGAGTAGGCGCGGGCGAGCGTGGAGTGCTGCTTGAGGTTCGTCCACGCCAGCCCGGCCGCGACGACCGTCGCGACGACGCCCGCGAGGGTCAGGTCGACGAGCCCGAACGCCTTCGCCAGCGCCGCGGCGATGCCCAGCACCTCGACGACGACCAGCGCGATCCGGTACCGGCTCGCGCGCCCGTCGTTGAACGCGGCCTTGCCCGAGTACCACCGCTGCTGGTCGGCGATCCGGGACTCCAGGTAGACGGCCTTGCGGGTGGCCAGGTCGCTCGCCCTGATCGCCGACATCCGCTCGGTGACCACCGGCCGGTCCGACGCGGGCACGGCCGTCGTCGGGGCGTCGTCGAGCAGGCGCGACACCTGGTCGGTGAACCGCCGTTCGACGGCGGCCTCGTCGGTGCCCTTCGGGAACGGCGCGGCGCCGACGCTGAAGCGCCACGCGAGGCTCTTGGCGGACTCCGCGAGCGCCCGCCCGTCGTACCAGCGGTCCTCCGGCCTGCTGGAGCCCACCGCGAGTTGGAGCAGCAGGAGGGCGGCCAGGGCGACGGCGGTGCCGATCGCGGCCAGGTCCACGCCCGCGGTGCCGACCTCCCAGGAGGAGATCCCGGTGGCCGCGGCGACGACCGCGAGGACGAGGCTGAGCCTGACGGTGCGCCCGTACTCCTCCTGCCCCCGCAGCGACGTCCTGTCGGCCGAGTCGAACAACCCCGGCAGGTGGGCGTCTTCCAGGCCTTCGACCGGTGTGGCCATGCGCGCGCCTTCCTGACGGGACGTCGCTGGGAACTCGGTCGGGATCCTAACGGGCCGGATCTTGACCGGGCCGCGCGTTCCACCGCCACACCAGCGGCGGACGGCCGCCCTTCGGCAGGGCGGCGGCGTGCTGGGTGGTGCGTTCCAGACCGGGGACGCGGTCCATCGTGCGGCCGAGGTTGGCGGGGTAGGGGCGGTCGCCGGTGAGGGACTCGGTGACGTCGAGCGCCTGCGCGGTGGTGAACTCGGGCCCGAGCAGACCGGCGGTGAACGCCGTGTCGCGCCACAGCTTGTCGGCCAGCAGGGGACGGCAGTCGGCGATGATCCGGTTGTGGTCGAACGCCAGCGGCGGCACGGAGTCCAGCGGCGTCCAGGTGGCGGTGCCCACGTCGAGGCGGGCGGGGTCGACCGCGGCCCACAGGGCGATCGACAGGGTCGGCCCGCGGGGGTCGCGGGACGGTTCGTCGAACATGGCGAGCTGGCCCGTCGCCGTGACGGCCCGGTCGGGTACGCCCAGCTTGCCGGTGACGGCCCGTCTGGACGCGTCGCGCAAGCGTTCGCCCTTGCCCAGCAGCACACCCGGCAGCGCCAGGTCCCCCGCGAACGGGGCCAGCGCGCGCGGTGCTACCCCCAGCAGCACCGCGCGCGCATCCGGGTCGAAGCGCAGCACGACCACGTCCACCGAGACCAGCGTCGACTCGATCATGGTGGGATTCTCCCGCACCTCAGCGGCGGGCCGGGGCCCGCACGGCGTAGTCCGCCCGGTCGGCGCCCGAGCCGGTGACGAGCACCGGCACCCCGAGCAGGTCCCCCAGGAACCCCACCGGATCGGCCAGCGGCTCCAGGACCGGCTCGCAGCCCGCCACGAACCCCGTCAGGTCCGGGCGGGGCAGCAGCTCCGTGACGCTGCCCGCGCCGGTCCGGTAGGAGGTGGCGGCCAGCAGGTCCCGCGCGTCCAGGTGCGTCACGGCCAGGCCGTCGACGCCGCCGCACGCGGCCACGGCGTACCGCAGCAGCACGGCGTCCAGGTGCCCGGCCCGCCACGCGCCCTGGTACTCGCCGGCGCCGTTGTGGCGCTCGGTGAAGCGGTCCAGGACACCGCGGTCCTCGGTCGGCAGCGGACCCGCGCCGTGCCGCGTCTGGTAGGTCCGCGTCACGCCCAGCACCCGCGCGTCCCGGCCGCCGAGCAGCGCGCGGGCGTTGCGCGGCGTGACGGTGGACCACGTCGTGTGCGGGTGGAAGCCGTGCGTCTCGTCGAGGAGCACCCCCTGCGCCCCCTCGAAGACCAGCCGTCCGGCGTCGGCGAGCCGACCCGCCTCGTCACCGGTCGTGATCCGCACGGCCTCCGCGAACGCCCGGTAGAGCGCCACCAGGTCGTCCACCCGGATGCCGTCCCCGACCAGCGGCTCGTAGCACCGGGCGAGCACGTCGAGCTTGCGCCGCAGCGCCACCGGGTTCGCGCAGTCGCCGACCGTCGGTGCCGGGCCGGGCACGCCCGGCACCTCCTGGCCCTCCACCACGTCGCCCGGCCCGGCCCCCCGCTCGGCGAGCAGCGCGTACCACGCCGTCTCGCCGATGCCCTTGCCGCACGACCCGTGCCGGTCCGCGCCCCTGGCGTCCTCCCTCGCCCGGTTCGCGGCCACGTGGAACGGGGTCGTGAGCAGGGCGCAGGCATCGACCGACACCAGCCCCAGCGGGTCGGCGACGCCGAGCGCCGCCAGCTCCCGCGACTCCGCCGCCAGCGCGATCGGCTCCACCAGCACGTGGCGGGACAGCCAGGTCGGCACACCCGCGAGCGTGCCGGACCCGAACTGGCTGAACGTGTGGTGCCGGTCGCCGACGACGACGTTGTGCGCCGCCTGCGCGCCCCCGTTGAACCGCACCACCGCCGACACCGAGCCGTCCGCGCACAGCGCGTCGACCACCGCTCCCTTGCCCTCGTCGCCGAACCCCAACCCGACGACGACCACGTGCTCCCCGGTGCTCACGTCAGCTCAGAGCCACGTCGTCGGGGCCGTCGATGCCCAGCGGGGCCGCCGACCTCGTCAGCGACCTCGCGTTCGCGCCGACCGCGACCAGCGCCTTGCCGACCGCCTGGCTCTCGGCGACCGAGCCGATCTCGGCCAGGTCCACCAGCGCCTGGTCCAGGTCGACCACGCGCTCCTCCACGCCGATCGTCGCCGCGATCAGCTCGCACACCGCGCCGGGGTCGTCCAGCTTGAGGAAGTTCTGGCCGAGGATCTGGCGCCAGTGCTCGCCGATGGCGTCGTCGTTGTAGTACGACGACTGGTTGGGCAGGATGAAGTACACGTTCCACTTGCGGGCCAGCTCCCGGTACACCGACACGGGGTCGATGTCCTGGGCGATGTCGTCGCCGATGATCCGGCGGATGTGGCGGGCCTCCAGCCGGGGCTTGTTCAGCTCGTCGCCGATGAGGAACAGGTAGCCCTTGCGTCCGCGCTTCTGCCACGCGTCGGTCACCACGTGCCGGGCCACGAAGTACGCGGCCAGCTCGTAGGACTCGCTCTTCTGCCCGCCGCCGTTGCCCTCCAGGAAGATGTCGCGGAGCTGCTCGTCCATCCGGTTGTCCGACTCGAACTGGCCGACCTGGAGCGGCACGCGGTCGCTGTCGGCGTCACCGATCCCGCCGAACATCAGCTGCGGGTCGGCGAGGTAGCCCTTGCGCTGCAACAGGCCGTGGAGCTTGCCGAGCTTGCCCTGCATGATCTTCGGCACGCTGCCCATCGAGCCGGTCACGTCGAACAGCACCGCGATCGGCGTCGAGTCGGCGTGGTCGGGTGAGTCGCGGCACTCGCGGGCCACCACGCCCAGCGGGTCCATCGAGGGGGCGGCCTTCCAGCTCGACGAGGGCTTGCCCTTCGTCGCCGCGGTGTAGCCGAAGTCGGCGATCCCCTTCGCCGCGCGGAAGGTCTTGGCCGCCGCGTAGGCGTTGTCGTCCCACCTGCCGTGTCCCATGGTCATGCTCCTGTCGTGTCGGGGAGGGCGAACGGGCGGAAGACCCGCTCGCCGTAGAGGTCGTCGAGCAGCTCGTCGTACTCGTCCAGCAGGTCGACGGCGTCCGGCCGTCGGGACGGGAGGTCCTGGGTGCACCCGCGGGCGAAGGTGATCTGCCGCTTCTCGTTCGGTGCCAGCAGGTCCAGCATCAGCGTGTGTGCCATGTGGACGTCGGTGGCGGTCGTGACCGGTTCGTTCGCGAGAACTTCCGGCGGGTAGGAGATGGTCTTGCTGGTCGCGAGGAGCCGCTGGCCGCTCTCGACGGCGAACGACCACCCGGCCAGCACGATCCCGTGCTTCTCGGGGTGCACCAGCACGTTCTCGGCGGTCACGGCCCCGTGCACCAGGCCGATCCGGTGCGCGCCCGCCAACGCCCTGAGCAGCCTGCGGTGCATCCACGCGTAGTCGCGCCCGTCCAGGCCGCGAGGGAACGCGCGTCGCACGTCGGCGAGCGTCACGAACCCGTCGACGAGCGGGTCGAGCACCGTGAAGGCCCGCTCGCCCCGGCCGACGTCGCCGGAGGTGTCGAGCAGCCGCGGGTAGTAGGGCTGGAGCCAGCGGTGCCGGTTGGTGAACCGCTCCAACGCCCGCAGCGCGTCCCACTCGCCGTGCAGCAGCGGGTTCAGCGCCGGGTTGCGCACCACCTTGACCACGTGCGGGCCGTCGGTCTCGTAGACGTTGGCCACGCTGCCGACGGCGAACGGTTCGCCGATCCGGTAGGTGCCCGTCGCGGTGCGCAGTTCGACGGTCGTGCCGTGCGTCCACTCGTGGTGCATCCTGGTCAGTTCCGCGGAGGCCGCGTGCGCCCGCGCGTCCCCCGCGCCGGTCACGTCCGGGTGCAGGACGGAGGCCAGCGCCCGGTACAGCCGCTTGGCCTCCCCGCGCCGCGCCGGATCGGTGGTGGGAGGCCCGAAGAGGTCGGCCGCTGATCCGGCCCGCTCCACTCGGTCTAGTGCCTCTGCCCTGGTGAACATAGTTTGAGTCTATGTAACTCAAACCGGGGGCGCAACTGTTTTCGGTCGATGTGACCCACGCCGCTGATCGTCCGAGAACGACGAAGGCGCCCTACCCGGAGCGGGTGGGGCGCCTTCGGACGGTCGGGACCTAGCGTTCGATCAGGACACCCGGCAGCGTCTTGAGGTCACCGAAGAAGGACGGCGTGGTGGCCACGCGGAAGTTGTCCACCACGTACAGCTCCTTCGTCCTGTCCCGACGCTGCACGTTGAGGTGCACCGGCACGTCGCCCGTGTGCGAGGCGAGCGTCTGCTTCAGCTCCTCGACCAGTTCCGGCGTCAGGGTCTTGGTGCTCAGGCCCAGGACGATCGGCGGGGCCACGCCGGGGTTGTTCTCGGCGTCGGAGATGTCCAGCGGCACGACGTCGCTGCCGAAGATGGACATCTTGTCCTCGCGCCAGTTGACGCGGCCCTTCACGCACACCGCCGAGTCGAGTTCCAGGTCGCCGTAGAGGACCGAGTACGACTTCGGGAAGAACAGGACCTCCACGGCCGCGTCGAGGTCCTCGATGGTGACGATCGCCCACGGCTCGCCGTTCTTGTTGACCCGGCGCTCCATCGCGGAGATCATCCCGGAGACGATCAGCTCGCCCTCCTTGGGCGGGTCGTCCAGCACGACGGCGATCGGGCGCGGCGCGTACTTGCGCAGGATCCGCTCGGTGCCGTCCAGCGGGTGGGCCGAGACGTACAGGCCCAGCATCTCCTTCTCCAGGGAGAGCATCTGCTTGCGCGGCCACTCCTCGGTGCCGATCTTCAGGTGCGCCAGCGCCGAGCTGTCGTCGTCCTTCTCGCCGTCGTCGTCACCACCGCCGAAGAGGTCGAACTGGCCGTCCGCCTCCTTGCGCTTGATCGGGACGACGATGTCGACCGCGTCCTCGTGCACCTGGATCAGCGACAGGCGCGTGTGGTCGAACGAGTCGAACGCGCCCGCCTTGATCAGCGACTCGATGACCCTCTTGTTGCACACCACCAGTTCGGACTTGTCCATGAAGTCCGTGAACGACGTGTAGGAGCCGCGCTTCTGCCTCGTGGCGACGATCGAGTCGACCACGTTCGCGCCGACGTTGCGGATGGCGCCCAGGCCGAAGCGGATGTCCGTGCCGACCGCACCGAAGCGCAGCGCGGACTCGTTGACGTCCGGCGGCAGCACCTGGATGCCCAGGCGACGGCACTCGGCGAGGTAGACGGCCGACTTGTCCTTGTTGTCCGCCACCGAGGTGAGCAGCGCGGCCATGTACTCCGCGCGGAAGTTCGCCTTGAGGTAGGCGGTCCAGTACGAGATCAGGCCGTACGCGGCGGCGTGCGACTTGTTGAACGCGTAGCCCGCGAACGGGAGGATCGTGTCCCACAGGGCCTTGATGGCCTCGTCGGAGAACTTCAGCTCGTGGTTCCGCATGCCGTCGCGGAAGCCCTCGAACTCCTTGGCCAGCACCTCGGCCTTCTTCTTGCCCATCGCCTTGCGGAGCACGTCCGCGCGGCCCATCGAGTAGTTCGCGACCTTCTGGGCGATGAACATGATCTGTTCCTGGTAGACGATCAGACCGTAGGTCTCGCCCAGGATGTCCTTCAGGGGCTCCGCCAGCTCCGGGTGGATCGGCGTCACCTCCTGCCGCCCGTTCTTGCGGTCCGCGTAGTCGTTGTGCGCGTTCATGCCCATCGGACCGGGGCGGTACAGCGCGCCGACCGCGACGATGTCCTCGAACGACGTCGGCTGCATCCGGCGCAGCAGGTCGCGCATGGGCCCGCCGTCCAGCTGGAACACGCCGAGCGTGTCACCGCGGCTGAGCAGCGCGTAGGTCTCGGGGTCGTCCAGCGGCAGGTTGTCGAAGTCCGGGATCGTCTCCTTGCCGCGGTTCGCCTCGATGTTGTCGATGGCGTCGCCCATGACCGTCAGGTTGCGCAGGCCGAGGAAGTCCATCTTCAACAGGCCGATGTTCTCGCAGGACGGGTAGTCCCAGCCCGTGATGATCGAGCCGTCGTCGCGCATCCACAGCGGCACGGAGTCCGACAGCGGGTCGCGCGACATGATCACCGCGCAGGCGTGGACGCCCGCGTTGCGGATCAGGCCCTCCAGGCCGCGAGCCGTGTCGAAGATCGTCTTGACCTGCTCGTCGGTCTCGACCAGCGCCCTGACCTCGGCGGCCTCCCCGTAGCGGGGGTGGCTCTTGTCGACGATGCCGTAGAGCGGGATGTCCTTCGCCATGATCGGCGGCGGCAGCGCCTTGGAGATGCGGTCGGCGATGCCGAAGCCCGGCTGGCCGAAGTGCACGCGCGCCGAGTCCTTGAGCGCCGCCTTCGTCTTGATGGTGCCGAAGGTGATCACCTGGGCGACCCGGTCGTTGCCGTACTTGTCGGAGGCGTACCTGATCATCTCGCCCCGACGGCGGTCGTCGAAGTCGATGTCGATGTCGGGCATGGCCGTGCGCTCGGGGTTCAGGAACCGCTCGAACAGCAGACCGTGGGGGATCGGGTCGATGTTCGTGATGCCCATCGCGTACGCGACCAGCGCGCCCGCGGCGGAGCCACGGCCGGGACCGACGCGGATGCCGATGTCACGGGCGTGGCGGATGAGGTCGCCGACGATCAGGAAGTACGCCGGGAAGCCCTTGTCGATGATGACCTTGAGCTCGAACTCCGCGCGCTCGACGTAGCCGTCCGGGATGCCGTTCGGGAAGCGGCGGTGCAGCCCCTGCATGACCTCGTGGCGGAACCACGACTCCTGCGTCTCGCCCTCGGGGACGTCGAAGTTCGGGATGCGGTCGTGGTGGGCCCAGACGTCCTCGTACGACTCGACGCGCTCGGCGATGACCAGGGTCGAGTCCGTCGCGCCCGGCACCTCGGCGTCCCAGAGCTCGCGCATGTCCTGGGCCGACTTCAGGTAGTAGCCGTCGCCGTCGAACTTGAACCGCGCCGGGTCGGACAGCATCTTGCCGGACTGCACGCAGAGCAGCGCCTCGTGCGTGCTCGCCTGCTCCTTGGTCACGTAGTGGCTGTCGTTGGTCGCGAGCGGCGGGATGCCGAGCTTCTTGCCGATCATGAGCAGGCCCTCGCGGACCCGGCGCTCGATGCTCAGGCCGTGGTCCATGAGTTCGAGGTAGAAGTTCTCGGCGCCGAAGATGTCGCGGTAGTCGGAGGCCGCCTGGATCGCCTCGGCCTCGTGACCGAGCCGCAGCCGGGTCTGGACCTCGCCGGACGGGCAGCCGGTCGTCGCGATGATGCCCTCGGCGTGCTCGGCGATCAGCTCGCGGTCCATCCGGGGCTTGCGGTAGTAGCCCTCCATGCTGGCCCGCGTGTGCAGCTTGAACAGGTTCCGCAGGCCCGTCGCGTTGCCCGCGAGCATCGTCATGTGGGTGTACGCGCCCGCACCGGCGAGGTCGTCGCTGCGCTGGCCGGGGTCGCCCCAGAACACCGGCTTCTTGTGCAGGCGGTTGTGCGGCGCCACGTAGGCCTCGATGCCGATGATCGGCTTGATCCCGAACTTCGTGGCGGTCTGGTAGAACTCGTCGGCCCCGTACATGTTGCCGTGGTCCGTCATGCCCACCGCGGGCATGCCCAGCCGCTGAGCCTCCTCGAACAGCGGGGCCACCTTCGCCGCGCCGTCGAGCATCGAGTACTCGGTGTGGACGTGCAGGTGGACGAACGAATCGCCGGACACGGTGAGGGCCTCCCGAGTTTCTTGGTCGTCCAGTGCGCGGGCTCAGCACGGACCCGGACCACCCTAGTCACCGGGGAGCCGTGCGCTCCAGGCGGTTGGATCGTCTCGCGGAGCACGATCCACAGCGGGTAGACATGCCGGTGGAACGCCGATCCGCCGGGATCGTGCGCGCACCGTGACAGCCGTCTCGCCCACGGTGGCGAACGGTCCGACCGGCCGACCTTCGCGGAGTACCGGGCTCCCGCCGGGCCGCCGTGAGATGCTTTCGCCCACGTGAGGACCGGTCAGGGCGAGAGGCGACAAACACGGTGACCACCTGGACCGAAGTGATCAACTTTGTGCGGCTGCGGTACGAGGTCCTGGAGGAGACGGACAGCTGGTTGCGCTTCCGCCTCGACCTGGACGGCGACCGCGACCAGCAGGTGTCGGTGCACCACGTGCCCGACGCCGACGGCGCGGCCTGGCTGGAGATCTCCTCGCCGGTGGGCCGGGCCGACAAGATCGACCTGCGGCGGCTGCTGGACCTGGCGGGCGAGGCGCTCGTCGGCGGGGCCGCGGTGGTCGACGGCGTGGCGCTGCTCAAGCACACCGTGCCCCTGGAGGACCTGAGCGTCCTGGAGGAGTTCGACCGACCGCTCCAGCTCGTGGTGGCGAAGGCGGACGCGTTCGAGCGCGAGCTGACCGAGGCCGACCACTTCTGACCTGACCTGGTCGGTCGGTTCCGCCGCGTTCGGGACCGGCCGGCTGGTGGTCGGCGAGGGCGGACGTGAGCCGGCCGGGCCGGTCACTTCTGACCTGGTCGGCTGGTTCCGCCGCGTTCGGGGACCAGGCGGCTGGTGGTCGGCGGGGTGCGGCGACGGCGGACGTGAGCCGACCGGGGCCGGTCACCACTGACCCGGCCCGCCGGTCCCGATCGCGCGCGCCGGGTGCTCGGCCGGGCGCGTGAGCAGGGACAACGGCTGTTCGCCCTGCTCACGTGCCCTGGATCAGCCCGAGCCGACCACCTCCAGCCAGGCGTGGTGGGCGGCGGCTCGGGTGAACTCGCGGACGTGGACCCCCGCGCGCAGCCAGCAGTAGGGGAAGGTGTCGCCCGCGTCGCGGACGACGCGGCCGAACGTATCGCGTTCCCGGTCCCGGGACGCGTCCGCGAGGTCGGCCAGCAGGCCCGCCGTGGTGGTCAGGCCGGTGCGGGTCAGGGCCGCCACGTCGCGGTTCGCCGACGTGATGGCGGCGACGGCCCGGCCGCCGAGGGCGACCCGGTGCAGCACGTTCTCCAGCGGCCGGACCGGCTGCGGGACCCGGCCGGTCGGGGCCGGTCGCGGGGGCAGTTCCCTGGTGCCGTCGCCCGCCACGTGCGAGCGCTGGATCCGGTCAAGGCCAAGGTCGACGTGGTGGCCCAGCTCCGAGGGGAGTGCCAGGTCCTCGCCCGAGACCGCCAGCGCGACGGCCGTGCCCGGCCGGTCGGGGAGGAGCCGGGCGACGACCCGCAGCCGCAGACCGCCCGCGCCCGCGAGCACCCGCAGGTTCTCCCGCGCCCTGCCGCCCTCGCCGACGAGGTCGAGGTGGGCACCCCCGGCCGCCACCCGCAGCGCGCCACCGGCCGCACCCTGCACGGTGCCGTCGAGGAACACCAGGTCGGCGCCCGCGGGCCGGTGGGTCGCGGGTCTGGTGTCGGCGTGGAACGCGCGGGCCACCTGCTCGACCAGCGGCTGCGCCCACAGCCCCGCCAGCGGCGGGCTCGTCCACGGCGCGCCGGACGCGGCCACCGCCCGCACGGCCTTCCCCGCGCCCAGCCTGCGGTCCGGTGACGCCGTGCCGCCGGACAGCAGGAGACCCCCTCTGCCCAGGTCGCGCTGGGTGAGACCGGACTCGCCGATCGCCACGGCCCCGCTCGCGGCCGCGGCGATCCGCTCCGACCCGCCCGGCATGATCGCCGGGACGGTCCACAGCACCCCCGACTCGTCCACGAGGTGCGTGACGACCCCGCTGTAGCCGGAGGTGGTCAGGACCGTCTCGGTGCACAGGCCGTACAGGCGCAGCGCGCCCACCGGCGAGTACTCGCGGCGGGCGGTTCCGCGCAGCTCGGCCGGGGCGGCCGTGCCCGTGCCCGCGCGCAGGTCGTGGCACAGCAGCAGGAGGTCGACCAGTTCGGCGGTGAGCACCTCGCGGTCGAACGACGAGTCGCCCGCGCGGGCCGCGGCGAGCGCGGCGGCGATGCGCAGACCGCCCGCCGACGCGCGGTGCAGACCCGCCACGCGGGCGGTGTGCACCGCGCGCAGGAGTTCGGCCCGCACGACCGCGCCGCTGCCGGTCGCGCCGCCGCGCAGCACCGTCGAGCACGCCTGCCACAGCGCGGTCGCGGCCACGCGCTCGTCCTCGCGCACCTCCACCGCCGCCTCGGTGACGACGGCCTCGGCGACGGGGGCCGCGGGCGCCTCCTCGACCGCGTCGGAGACCTCGGCCGCCGCGACGGCGATGCCGCGGTGCAGGCACTTCGGCGCGAGCAGGCAGCTGCACGCCAGGTCGGCCGCCGACGTGAGGACACCACCGTGCAGGGTCCAGGTGAGCGTCGTGTCGGCGTCCAGCACGGCGGTGGCCGTGTCGCCGTCGACGGCGACCTCCCACCCCGCCGCGCGGTCCAGCGCCGTGTCGACCCGTTTGCGCAGGCGGGGCGGGAGCGCGTCGAGCACGTCCGCCACGACCGCGGGAGCGACGGGGATCATCCGCGCACCTTCTCGCCCACCCAGCGGGCCAGCGCCTGCGGGCTGAGCGCCGCCACCGGCATCCCGGCCGCGACCAGCGAGCCCGCGACCGACGTCGAGTAGCGGGCGTTGCCCGCGTCGTCCAGGCTCGCGCAGCCCAGCACCGTCACGCCCGAGGTCACCAGCTCCCGCACCTGCGCGACGAGCGGCGCCAGCGGACCGCCCTCCTCGAAGTCGCTGACCAGCACCACCATCGTCCTTTCCGGAACGGTCACGAGGGACCGGGCGTGCCGCAGCGCGCCCGCGATGTGCGTGCCACCGCCGACCCGCACCTCCAGCAGCAGCGACAGCGGGTCGGACACCCGGTCGGTCAGGTCGACGACCTCGGTGGAGAACGCCAGGAAGTGCGTCGACAGCGACGGCACCCCGGCGAACACCGCCGCGGTGAGCGCCGACCACACCGTGGACGCCTCCATCGAGCCGGACACGTCCACCACCAGCACCAGCCGCCAGTCGCTCGACTTGCGGCCCCGCGTGCGGAACACCGGCTTCTCCGGCACCACCACGACCCGGCCGTCGGCGCCGCGGCGGGCCGTGGCGAGGTTGGCCCGCAGGGTGCGCGGGAGGTCCAGCTTCCCTCCCGGTCTGCGGGTCGGGGTCGGCAGCTGCATCCCGGTCAGCGCCGGACGCACGCGGTTGGCGAGCTGCGCGGTCAGCTCCCGGACGAGCCTGGCCACCAGCGGTCGCAGTCGGGCCAGCGACGCCTCGGACAGGCCACCCGCCAGCGACAGGACGCTGCGGAGGAGTTCGACGGACGGGCGCACCGAGGCGGGGTCGATCTCCAGCGCCGCCTCCAGCCTGCCGCCCTCCGCCGCGGCGGCCAGGACCTCCTCGCGGACGTGGTCGCCGAACAGCTCGCGCAGTTCCTCGGACCACTCCCGCACGTCGGGGAACGGATCGGAGCGGTCGGCACCCGCGTCGCCGCGCAGCGCGCCCTCGCCCCGGTCCTGGCCGTACAGCTCGTCCAGGGCCGCCGCGTACCGGGCACCGCCCTTCGGCCGGTCGCCCCGCGCGCCCAGCACCAGCTGCCAGCGGATGGCGACCGGGAGCGTCCCCGGCTCGGCTTCGTCCACGGTGGAGTGCGCCGTGGGCGCGGGCGTTCCCGCCACCGGAGCGGTCCTTTCCGGACGGTCCAGCCCGTGCTCGCGCAGTGAGACCAGGGCGGCGTGCTCGGCGTTCAGCCACATCGCCAGCAGCTCGGGGTCGGGGGTGTTCGCCGCCTCGACCCTGCCGCCCGTGCGCTCCTCGACCACCGCGAGGACACGGGCCCGCGCGGTGGGGCCGATGGAGGTGAAGGCGCCGCGCAGCGCGGGCAGCCGGTCGAGGAAGTCGCGGTCGCCCAGGTGTTCCACGCGGTCCAGCAGCGGGGCCAGGGTCTCCGGGGTCTCCAGGAGCGGGGCCGCGGCCGCCAGCACGCCCGTCAGGCCGTGGCGCAGGACGCCGCGGCGCTCGGGCGTGGTGGCGCTGTCGATCCACGACGCCACGCGTTCGCCCAGCACCTCCGGCGGGACGAGGTCGAGCAGGACGCGCGCGGCGCCCGCCGCTCCCGCGATCAGCGGCGAGGCGTCGTCGGCCAGCCGCTTCAGGGTCGCCGCCAGGCGCAGACCGGTGCCGTGCTGGTCGTGGCGCTGGCCCAGCTCGACCAGGGCGTGCGCGTCCGCGACGTCCTCGGAGCCCGCCAGGCCGTCGAGCTGGCCGACCGCCGCGGTCTCCAGTTCCTGGGCCAGCAGGGGGTGCGCGTCCAGGACGGTGCCGGGCGTGCCGGGCAGGTGGCCCGCGCGCAGGCGGTCGAGCAGGTCGAGCGCGGCCAGCAGGTCCGGCAGGGTGCCGGAGGCGGGCAGGACCGTCGCGGCGTCGGCGAGCAGGTCGTCGACCAGCTCCGGCAGCCCGCACGCGCCCGCCGCCGCGAGATCGGTCAGCACGTCCTCCGGTGTGTGGCCGCCCTTGCGCTCCCGTTCGGCCCGGCGCGCCCGCAGCCTGCCGTACGCGGCCAGCGGCAGGGTCGCGCCCCAGAGGCCCGCGACCGGCAGGGTGGCGGCGGTCGACGGCGTCCAGGCGGCGGTCCAGCGGGTGGTGAGCGCGTCACCGCCGCCGACACCCGTGGTCGCGGTCGACTCGGCGTACGTCACACCGAGGACGGACAGCCGGCGCAGCGCGACTTCCCGGCGTGCGTCCAAAGCGGACCGCAGCGGGTCGAGTCGGAGCACCGCCGGTTCGCGGCTGCCCGGACCGGGCAGCCGGAGATCGGCCAGCAGCGACTCCACGGCGGGCGCCAGACCCGAGCGCGGGGTGCCGGGCGCCAGCACGCCGGTCCGGTGCCCCACCAGGACGTCACCCGCCGCACGGGCCACCACCCGGCCGCGGCCCAGCGGTTCGGCGTGGGTCAGCACGGTCTGGACCGCCTCCACGACCTCGCCCCGGCCGGGAGCGGGCAGCCCGCGCAGCCGCGCGAGGTCGATGGCCAGCCGCAGCGTCTCGCGCGCCTCACCGGGCCCCGCCGGGTGGCCCAGTTCCCTGACCCGCGAACAGATCCGCACGATCGCCGCCGCGGCGGCGGCCTCCACGGCCGCCGGGTCGCCGTCGGCCTCGAACACCGCCTGCTGCCACTCGGGGTCGCGGATGCCCGCCGGGTAGCCGGACCGCTCGTCCAGCAGTTCGAACCCGTACGGCACCAGCGAGGTGACCACGCCGTCGCCCGACGGCACCTCCTCCCGCGGGTCGCCGCCCGGACCGTCCAGCAGCGCGGCGGCGTGGAACGACCCGACCACCGCGGTGCACCGCCGCCCCGCCGCGAGCGCGACCGCGTGCCGCATCCAGGCCTCGCGGCGCAGGTCGAACGGGTCGACGGCCGTGCTCGCCGCGTCGCTGCGCAGGGCCCAGCCGACCAGCAGCGCCGCGCGCCGCACGGCCTCGGCGGTCTGACCGGGCGCGGCGGCCTCCACGAGCCGGTCCCACAGGTCCTCGCCGTCGCGGCCGGTGATGGTGCGGCGCAGCGCGTCCGTCAACGGCGCCGGGCCCGCCTCACCCCTGCCGTGGCCCTCGCCGCGCAACGCCAGGGGCAGGTCGCAGGGGCGGACCTCGACACCGTTGCGCTGGGCCCAGCGCACCGCCGCCAGTTCGGGGGAGAAGTCGGCGAACGGGTAGAACGCCAGGCCGCCACCGTCGCGGGCCGCGCCGGACAGCGCCACCGGCGCCGTGAGGCCGGGGTCGGCCAGGTGGGGCAGCCAGGTGCCCAGCTCCTCCGGGAGTTCGACCAGCAGCACCTCGGGGTCCGCGGCCTCCAGCATGGCGGGCATCAGGGCGGCCAGGGTCGGGGAGTGGTGGCGGACGCCGATCAGGTGCGGGGTGCGGTGGTCGGCGAGCCGGTCGACCACCGCGGGATCGGTGGCGAGCGGGGTGGAGGTCACGTGAGCACCTCGGGGTGGGTGGGGAGCGGTTCGGACACGGGACCACGCCGGGATCGGTCGGACGGCAGGGCGCGCACGGTCAAGAGGACGCACACGGTCGACAGGGCGGCCCGAGAACGGTGGTGTGGTGGGGACTTCGGCGCTGCGGTGCCGCACCGGTGGCCGGGTGTCGGGGATGTGCGGTGGCGTGAGGGGGAGGCCCGGATGGTCGGGTCGGCGGCGCTGGCTCGGGGTGGGGCGGGTGTCGTGTGTCGCGCGGGGGGTGGGGTGTGGTGACGGGGTGTCGGGGAAGAGGTCCGGGTGTTCGGGTGGGTGGCGGCGGGTCGGGACGCGGCCGGTGTCGTGTGTGGTGCGGGAGGCGGGGTGTGGTGGCTGGGTGTTGGGGAGGTGTTGCGGTGTGGGGAAGAAGCCAGGGTGTTCGAGTCGGCTGCGCTGGATCGGGGCGGGGCCGGTGGGGTGTGGTGAGCTGGAGCGAGCGGGTAGGGCATGTGGGGACCTCGGGCGCGCTGGGGGATGGGGTGGGGCCCGTGGTGGGCGGGCGCGGGGGCGCCCACCCCCCCCG